>DASPGM010000010.1:0-209226 GCA_035620615.1 Nitrosopumilaceae archaeon
ATTAACCAAAAAAAATATTTTGAATAACTAGATGCTATAGTTCTATCATATGCTAATATCTGGATTTTCTGATTTGAGTTTTTCCCAATCTGCTAGAAAATTTTTCAATCCAATATCTGTTAGTTGATGCTTTAACATTTGCCCAAGAACTGCAGGCGGCAAGGTAACAATATCAGCACCAATTTTAGCTGCATCTACAACATGCATTGGATGTCTTACGCTTGCTACAAGTATTTGTGTTTTAAAGTTATAATTAGAAAAAATTTGTTTAATCTCTCGGATTAGACTCATACCATCCTTTCCAACATCATCTAACCGTCCAATAAATGGACTGATGTATTTTGCACCAGATTTTGCGGCAAGTAATGCTTGGTTGGGAGAAAATACCAAAGTTACATTAACAGGGATTCCTTCAGCAGTAAGTGCTTTACATGCTTTAAGACCTTCAGAAGTCATTGGACATTTTACTACAACGTTATTACCATATTTACGAAGTCTTCGACCCTCTTCCATCATACCTTCATAATCTGTCGCAACAACTTCAAGGGAAACATCACCTTTGATAATTCTCGTGATTTCTTCCATGGTTTTTTGAGGATCACCCCCTTCCTTGGATAATAGAGAAGGGTTAGTTGTAATTCCATCAAGCAACCCCATGTCATTATACTTCCTTATAGATTCAAGATTAGCAGTATCAAGAAATATTTTCATGATTTACTCGTAATTTCCTTTACTTTTTTTGCTATATTAATAGATGTAATTCCATGTTTTTCAAGTAGAAGTGGAATTTCATTATCTCGTGCAGATTCACCAAACTTATCTTGAACACCAATCCTTCTTATTGGAACAGGATAGGTTTCAGAAATTATCTCAGCTACTGCAGAACCAAATCCTGCCATAATGTTATGTTCTTCACAGGTAACAATCCCACCTGTTTCCCTTGCTGCCTTTTCTAAAAGTTCCTTGTCAATTGGTTTAATAGAAAACATATCAAGCACTCTACAGGAGATACCCTCGTTTTTTAGAGAATGAGCTGCATCAAGTGCCATTTTTACAGTAACACCACATGCTGCAATAGTGCAATCAGAACCGTCTAGTAATGTAATTCCCTTTCCAATTTCAAAATCTTGTGTCTCTGAATGTATTACTGGAGTTTCAGAACGAGCCATTCTCATGTAGAATGGACCATATTGCTGAGAAATGATCCAAGTAAGTTTTGATACTGATATAGCATCTGCAGGAATTAATACACGCATATTTGGAATTGAACGCATGATTGCGATGTCTTCTAATTGTTGGTGGGACCCTCCATCAGCACCTACTGTTAAACCACCATGTGAAGTAACCAGCTTTACATTTAGTCCCTTATTGTCATTTCTTGAAGGATATCCAATTTGATTTCTAATTTGATCTACACATCTACCCGGTAAGAAAATAGCATATGTACTTGCAAAAGCAATTTTTCCAGCATAGGCAAGACCGGCTGCTATGGTCACAAGATTTGCTTCAGCTATTCCAACATTAAAAAATCTTTCAGGAAATTGTTTTCCAAAACCAGAAGTTTTTAGTGAGTCAGTTGTATCTGCACCTAAAACAACAATATCAGGATTTTCTTTTCCAATTTCAATAAGAGATTTTCCATACTCAGTACGCATATCGGCCATCGGGTTTGTCATTGTCAATTAAATCCAAGCTCCTTTGCTATCTGAATAAGTTTATTTTTTTTCTCTCCGATTACATGAAGGTTTATCCAATCTTTAACAAGTTCTGTTCCACCAAGTTCATTTGCTTTTTGTAGTAATAGTTTTCGTCTTGATTTTAAAATAGCATTTCTAAATTCACGAATAATTCCTCTTACATCTTTTTGGCCGATAATTGCACTGCCTCCTACGAATGCTCTAGAACCATCAGAAAAACATTGTCCAACATTTTCCAGAGTTACTCCACCATCTGCCTCAATAATTCCTTCAAATTTATTATCCTTTAGAATTTTAACAAGATTTTGAGTTTTTTCGTGTGTAGATTCGATAAATTTTTGACCTGATTTACCTGGAACCACCGACATTACAATTAATTGATCTAATTCTGAAATGAATTTGTGTGACCATTGTGGTAGAGATGTATCTGGATTAATAGCAAGACCAACTCCAATTTGGTTTTGTTGTAAAATGTCTTTAATTTCACCGAAGCTTGATTCATCACAAACTTCTGCATGAACTGTTACAATATCGCATCCTGCATCAACATAATCTCTAACATGTTTAACAGGTTCATTTATCATCAAATGTGCATCAAATGGAATTATTGTAAGAGGTCTTAGTTGTTTAATTTTTAAATGATCAAATGTAGTATTTGGAACAAATACCCCATCCATTACATCAAGATGAATATAATCGGCCCTCCCTTCAACACAGCGCTTGATCTCATTTTCTAAATTTGATATATCTCCAGCAATTATAGATGGTGCGATCATAAATTGAGATTCAAGTTCTGCGTTAATTATAGGGGCCATTTCAGGCTTTGGTGCTTTTCCATGCCATTGCGGATTATCTTCCATGTGTTCTACTCCCTTTCCTTTGATGGTTCTAGCAATAATTATTGAAGGAACACCTTGTGTTTGGTTTGCCTTTTTAATTGCATAATCAATTTGCTCAATTCGGTGACCATCAATGTCAATTACATTCCAACCAAAAGCACGCCATTTGTCACTAAGTTTCCATCTACTTGCATCTCTCCACATTTCTGAAAGATCTTCTCCCTCCAGAAATTCATCAAGCGGCATAATCTTTTCCGTGTAGGAATCTTGTTGAATGAAGTTTCTATCTAGAAAAACTGTCATATTGTCAACTTTAAATTTCGCTGCCGACATAGCGGCTTCCCAAACCTGTCCTTCGTCAGTTTCACCATCGCCGATAATAGTATAGATTCGATGGGTTTTGTGATCAATTTTTGCTGCAAGTGCGTTTCCAATTGAATATGATAATCCTAGTCCCAAAGAACCTCCACAAAATTCCACTCCAGGGCATTTAAAATCAGGATGTCCTTGAAGTCGGCTTCCAAACTTTCTCAAAGTCTCAACCTCCGTAGTTTCAAAATATCCCGCAACTGCAAGATTAGAAAAAAGACCTGGAGATGCATGCCCTTTTGAGAGAATTAATCTATCTCTCTCTTCCCATTGAGGATTCTTTGGATCAAAACGGAGAAATTTGTTAAAAAGGCATCCCATAATTTCTGCCATTGAAAAAGAGCCTCCAGGATGACCTGAAGATGCTGCGACGGTACCAGTGATTACAAGTTTACGTGCCTTGAGAACGTTTTTTTTAATTTTATAGTAATTTAAGCCCATTCTTGTTGTTCCTCTGTAAATGAAATATTAAGCTACTTCCAAAAATTTTAATCCGATCTAAACATAATCAGATTATGGAGTTTGATTCGTTAGTACCACTTGTCCTATATGATAACCAATGTTATCTTTGTGTAAAATTTGCAAAAACTGTTAATTTCTTGGCAAGAGGAAAATTACGAATTGTAGGCCATTATACAGATCTTGGAAAAAAATTGCGAGAAGAAATTCTAGATTCAAGCGCACTTGAGATGTTTTGGTTTGTAAATAGAAAAACAGCTTATGGTGGAAGAGCGGCATTGATTCCTTTGATGACAGCGATTATTCGCTCAAATGGAAAGAAATCAATGGATTTGAGCATGCAAGAATCATGTGATTTGGATTGTAAGACCACCAAGGCGGTATTTTTTCGTTCAGCCAGTCTATTAACAAATAGTAAAAAAATAAAGATAAAGTAATCTATAATACCACTAAAGGCAAGAGCCAAACATTATGAAGATTAAAGCAGAATCAACAATTCCTTCCATAAAAAAAACTTCGATTCTTTGTGTTTTTGTTTTAGAAAAATCTAATGAACCTTTAGGATTAGGGAAAATTAATGCAAAAATTAAATCGGTAGTAAAAGAATCAATCAAAGAAACCAAAGGAAAAGTAGGAGAAGTATCTATTATTTCAACGCTAGGAATAATTCCAGCTAAAAAGATACTAATTGCTGGTCTTGGTTCTAAAAATAAATTAACAACTGATGTAGTGAGAAATATTTCAGGAAAAATTGCACAAAAAGTTCGAAGTTTAGGTTTACCAGAATTTTCAATAGTTTTTCCTAATGATTTTCAGATTGATTTTGATTCTTCTATTTCAGCAATTGTTGAGGGAACTATACTTTCACTCTATTCATTTGATAAATTCAAAAATGAAAAAAAGGAAAAATCTCCAGATCTTTCAATTTTAGTTTCAAATCCCAAAAATGTTCAAAAACTTATTTCAGAGTCACAAATTATCGCTGAAGGAACATTATTTACAAGAGATACTGCAAATCTACCTCCAAACGAATGTTCACCAGAAACTCTTGCAAGTATCTCAAAATCTTTATCGGTTAAGAATAAACTAAAATGTAAAATTTTTTCAAAAAATGAACTCAAACAAAAAAAGTTTGGTGGAATTTCAGCAGTTGGACAGGGAAGTAAAAATGAACCAAAACTCATAATTTTAGAATACAATAAAGGCAAACGTAATGAAAAACCAATTATAATTGTTGGAAAGGCTGTAACTTTTGATACTGGTGGAATTTCATTAAAACCTGGTGATAAAATGGATGAAATGAAGTTTGATAAATGTGGTGGATGTGCAGTTTTAGGTATTATGAAAGCTGTTTCAGAATTAAAACTTCAAATCAATGTCGTAGGAATAATTCCATCTGTAGAAAATATGCCAAGCGGTGAATCATTTAGACCTGGAGACATTATACGACTCTACAGTGGGAAAACCGCTGAGATTTCAAACACAGATGCAGAAGGGAGGCTAATTCTTGCTGATGCATTATCATATGGAATAAAAAATTATTCACCTAAAGTAATTATTGATTTTGCAACTCTTACTGGTGCATGCATTGTTGCTTTAGGAAACAATGTAGCTGGACTTGTAAGCAACGATCAGAAATTAGCAGAAAAAATAAAAAGTTCATCCCAAAAAACTTCCGAAGAGCTTTGGCAGCTTCCATTAAATGATGATTATATGGATATGATAAAATCAAATGTAGCTGATATGAAAAATGTTGGTATTGGAAGAGCAGCCGGTACCATAACAGCTGCTGCATTTTTGGCAAATGCAGTAGATAATACACCTTGGGCTCACATTGACATTGCTGGAACTGCGTGGACTCAAGATGCATCAAAAAAGAAATCCTATAATCCAAAAGGAGCTACAGGATACGGCGTAAGACTAATTCTAGATTTTCTTAGATTTGATAAGATTTAGTAGCCTCTACTATTTCTATCTGGTTTGTCAATGTTGGAATTTCTAAAACCATGTTTTTCCATCATATGATTCAAAAAGCGAATGTCATCATCAAATAGTTGACCACAAACAGAACAATTAGGCATAAGGAAACAAGTTTATTCTATCTTATAGTTTTTTCAAAATGAAGATGCCAGCACTACTGCTTCCCAAGAGCTCTCGCATCTTAGTAACACAGCAGCGACATTGGGTTTGACTTCCAGGTTCGGAAAGGGACTGGGTCGCGCCCCAACGCTATGGCCGGCTTGTTGTTATTTTTTCTATGTTATCTATTAAGGTAACGATGGAAAATTAAGGATATAGTCAAATTATTAAAAAATTAACTAGATTTTCTCGAAGAGATATAAATTAAAGAATAGGTGGTAAATCCAATGACTCATCGAGTTGCAGTTCTTGATAAAGAATTATGCCAACCAAAAAAGTGTGGTTTGGAATGTATCAAATACTGTCCAGTAAATAAATCCGGTGCAGATTGTATAATATTAAATGAAGAAATAAAAAAAGCTCAAATTGATGAAGATATTTGTAATGGGTGCGGAATTTGTGTAAAGGTTTGTCCATTTGAGGCAATTACAATAGTTAATTTAGCAACGGAACTTGCAACAGACAAAGTCCACCAATATGGAATTAATTCTTTTAGATTATACAAACTTCCAACTCCAACCAAAGGACAAGTTGTTGGATTACTTGGAAGAAATGGGATGGGAAAAAGTACAGTTATCAACATATTATCTGGAAACTTAAAACCAAATTTAGGAAAATTTAATGAACCGCCAAGTTGGGATGAAATTTTAAAATATTATAGTGGGACAGAGCTTAAATCACATTTTGAAAAAATTAAAAGTGGAGATATCAAAGCCTCAATTAAACCCCAACAAGTTTACAATATAACAAAAGTTTTTGAAGGAACAACAAAAGACTTGCTTGATAAATTTGATGAGAGAGGGGTTTCGGGAGAACTTGTAAAAGAACTAGGATTAGCAAATTCTTTAGAAAATGAAATTAAAGAGCTAAGTGGTGGTGAACTTCAAAGATTAGCAGTAGCAGTTGCAACATCAAAAGAGGCTGATTTTTATTTTTTTGACGAACCGTCGTCCTATAATGATGTATTTCAAAGGACTAGTGTAGCAAGAGTAATTCATGGGTTAGCAAAAATTGGAAAAAGTGTAATGGTAGTTGAGCATGATCTTACCTTACTGGATTATCTTAGTGATTTTATTGATGTGTTATATGGGGAGCCAGCTGCCTATGGAATAGTATCCAACGTGTTATCAACCAAAGTTGGTATCAATGTATTTCTTGATGGATATTTACCAAATGAAAACGTTAGATTTAGAGACAAAAAATTTACTTTTGATTCATCTGCTACAACAACAGAGAATTTTCAGATTGGTAGTGAAATAATCTCTTATCCTTTATTGCAGAAAAAATTTCCAGCTTTTTCAGTGACAATTGAGCCAGGTAAAGTAAGCAGAGGAGAAGTTTTAGGAATTATGGGAGCTAATGCACTTGGAAAAACTACTTTTATGAAAATGATTGCAGGTGTTGAAAAACCTGATTCTGGAGAAATAAATAAAAAAATTAAGATTGCCTACAAACCACAGTATTTAACAAATGATATTGATGTTGATGTGATAGATTTGTTAACCAACGCAAATGGAGGGCCAATTCAAGGAAGTACCGAAGAAGAACAAATTATTGATCCCCTAAAAATAAAAAAACTATACAACAAATCTGTAAAAAATTTATCAGGGGGAGAACTGCAAAAAGTTGCAGTAGCCTCTTGTTTATTACAAAAAGTAGATGTCTTTGCTCTTGATGAACCCTCTGCCTTTTTAGATGTAGAAGATAGAATTACAATTGCAAAGTTTATTCAGAAATTTGTTCGTTCCTATGGCAAATCAGCAATAATAATTGATCATGATTTACAATTAATGGATCTTATTTCAGATTCTATGGTAATTTTTGAGGGAATATCTGGAATCGAGGGACATGCTACCTCCTCACTTTCAAAAACCGATGCAATGAATAGATTCCTTAGATCATTGGATATAACATTCCGTCGTGATGAAAAATCACTTAGACCAAGAGTAAACAAAACAGATAGTAGATTAGATAAAAACCAGAAAGATTCTGGAAATTTTTATTACAAGAATTGACTCGAATGCTAAAAAAAGCACTTGGAAATGTCCTTTCAGAAAAAGAAAGCGAAGATCTATTTTCAGCATTTGACCAAATAGGAGAGATCATTATTGTTAGAATTCCAGATTCTTTATTGTCAAAAAAGAAAATAATTGGGGAAACATTACTTGAGCAAGTCAAAAATGCAAAATCGGTTTATTATCAATCATCATCAGTAGAAGGGGATTATAGAATAAGGGATTTGGAAATACTTGCTGGAGTGGATAAAACCGAGACTGAATATAAGGAATTTGGCTGTAGGTTTATTGTTGATGTAGAAAAAGTTTTTTTTTCTCCTAGACTTTCAACTGAACGAGATCGTATAGCACAGATTATTCAAGATAGTGAAATGGTAATCAACATGTTTGGCGGTGTTGGAATGTTTTCAATTATAGCAGCTAAAAGGAAAAAATGTACCGTGTATAATATAGACATCAATCCAATTGCTGCAAAACTCTGTGAGAAAAATATAAAATTAAACAAACTTGCGGGAAAGGTTGTATCGATTCATGGTGATGCAGCAAAGATAATTGAAGAACAATTTCAAGACCTTGGAGATAGAGTTTTGATGTTATTACCAGAAAGATCAGATGAATTTCTTAAGTCAGCTATTTTAGCAACAAAAAACAATGGAGTAATTCATTATTATTCTCACATTCATGCAGATGAAAAATCAAAAGCTGCAAAACTTTCTGAAAAACACTATCTTGAAACAACCCAAATAAAATCAAAGATTCTTAATTCAAAAATTGTCAGAGCCGTTGGGCCTAGATATTATCAAACAGTAGTAGATGTAAGAATAACAAAATAGATTTGGTTATTCATCTTCAGATGTAATTGATGAAGGAGTGGATTTCGTAGTTGCCATAGTATAACCAATCCATGAAATAACTCCTAAAACTCCTCCCACTACCATAAGCATAGATAATTGAAGAACAATTGGACTCCACTCAGATAGCATGAGAAGATAAGCATATACCAAAAATCCAACTATACATAAAACAAAGATAGTGATACCAGTGGAGGTACGTTTTGACATTGCGCTTCAAGCTTTGTCCGACTTATTTATTTGAATCTAGTACTCAAATTCTATTGCCATTAAAAAGGCATCTTCGCCATCTCTATAGTATGTCTTTAATCTTTGTTTAATGATAAATCCTAGTTTTTCATATAATCTGACTCCTTCAGTATTACTGCAACGAACTTCTAAGTAAAGCTCATCACATTTTTTTATTTTAACTCCATTGATAGCCTCTTCTACAAGAGCTTTACCAATCCCTTTTTTACGATGCTCATCAAGTACTGCAACAGATACAACATGTCCTTTTTTTACAAAACCTAATTTCTTGAAATTGGAGAATCCATACTCTGTTTTACACATTATATAACCAATTGCTCTTCCCTCAATTTCAGCAACAAGGAATGCTTCAGGTAATTCAGCTAGAAGACTTTCATAGAAATAATCCGAATAATGTTCCGGGAGGGTTTTCATATTGATTTCCATAACTGGAATAAGATCAGAAGGCTCACATCTTCTAATGGAACAATCTCCTATTTGCTTAAGGATAACTTGCACACTAGAGGTAATAGATTCAAATATTTATTTTTGAGGATTGTTGGGATGGGTAATTTTAATCGCAAAAGCATTAATGGTCTATGTCTGGAGGAAAAGAATGAGTGAGCCAACCCAGGAAGAAGTTATTTCAATAGTTTCTTCACAATTTGAGGTTACAAATGTTGATCTTACTTTGGATACTTTGAAATTCAAAGTAGAAGATAAAGAATTTAAATCAAAATTTGTAGAGTTAGCCCAAAAATTAGAGGCAAGGGATCTAGTTTGCAGGATGGAAAAATCCTCTGGTGGAATGTATATTTTAGTAAATAGATTTCCTCCACGAAAACCCAGAAAATGGTTATCAAGTTCATGGACGCCAAGAATTCTTTTTGCAATAGTTGTGGGGTTGGTTATGATTGATGGGTATTACAGAACAATTGGTGCAAATAGTGTAGTTAACATAGGAGATCCTTTCGATATTGCTGTAATTTACACAATTTCATTATTAGGAATTTTAGGAATCCATGAAACAGGCCATTTAATCGCAGCTAGATTGCATAGACTAAAAACATCATGGCCATATTTCATTCCAGGAATTCCAATCTATGGTATTCCAACATTTGGTGCTGTAATAACATCAAGAGGATTAACTGTTAACCGACATATTCTTTATGATGTAGCAATTGCAGGCCCTATTGCAGGTTTGGTAATTGCAATTATTGTTTCAATGTATGGTGCATATACTGCACCAGTTATTACAGATAACCTTGCAGATGATTTGTTTTCAAGATCAGAATTAATTGAAATGAATGAGCCATTATTAATGAAAGCTTCGCTTGCAATTTTTGGAAAAGGTGGGAATGGTGAAGAGGTAATTATGACTCCTGTTTTGTTTGCTGCATGGCTTGGATTTTTAATAACATTTTTGAATTTACTACCTGCATGGCAGCTAGATGGAGGACACATGGCTCGTGCACTTTTTGGTCCAAAAATACACAGGATCGGAACTTATGCAAGTATTGGGATTCTAGTTATATTAGGATATTTCATCATGGCAATGTTTATCCTGCTTTTAAGTTCACGAAATGCAAGTGCTATGCCACTTGATGATGTGTCACCAGTTCCTAAAAATCGAAAAATCCTATACGTAATTGTAGTGGTTCTTGCAATATTATGTGCTCCCATTCCACCAGGTATACTACCGTAGTAGAATTCGCGCACCGTCAGAAACGACTGCAACTTTTTGTTTAATTCCTTGTATTTTTAAAATATGATCCATAGCTCGCTTAATTCCTTCAAAAGAAATTATATCTAATTTTTTTAAATAATATTCAGGTAGAACTGAAACTAAGCCTATCTGAAATCTTTTTTGAATCTCTGTAAGAAATAACAGATCTTCCATGCCGTTGACATATTTACTTGGTTTTTTGAGGCGGTCTAAACTCATTCTACCCTCAATAAATTGTTGAATTGCTTCAGATCCAATACCATTTTTACATTCTGAAAGAAGTACTGCCAACCCATTTTCCTTAATCGCAGAACTACAATTCCATAGAGAAGCTAAAGATTTACTAAGATTATTGTTACTTGTATCTTTACCCGTACTAATCATCATAGTTCGATGCTTTTCTACCTGTTTAGTTGCTGATTCTACAAAGGATTTTGAGATAGACATTGTAGAGGAAGGATGCCCAATGGATAAATCAACTATTCCATTCTGATTAGCTGCAATCTCAATACCAATGATCTCAAATGAATCTGTAAATTTTTTAGCTATCTGAATATTATCTACAACTTCGCCAGGTGCAGGAGTATCTGCTTTTCTTTGTTCATATGCAGAAAGCATATTTTCATTTCCAAATTTTTTAATTAATCGTGTTGATATTGTTTCAAATCCAAATAAGCCATCAAATTCCATCTCTCCAATAAAAACAAGATTAGAATTAGAGAGTTCTTCGTTACCAAATTCGGATATTGAGCTACCTTCAGGGAGGTAAGACTTTACATAATTCAGAATTGTTTTATCAGCTAATATTCGAGGGATTGGGGCTGATTTTTGTTCACATTTTTCAAAAATTGCAGAAATGGTTTTTTGAATAGACTCTGAGCTATTTAGGACAACAAGTTCTATTTGCTTTGAGATATCAAGTGAATCCAGTTTTTCTTTAAATTCCGAATCATTTAGTGCTTTACCTTGAGAATCCAGTTGTTGGTCGAGATTCTCTGCTCGAATATCTAAGACTATGTCAGTTTTACCATAATTTAACCAAATTTCAGGCATAAATTAACAAAAACATAAACCAAAATAAATCCAGTTTAGTTAATTTTAGTATGGAATTTGTAAAAGAGTTTGCAACCTTTTTGCATCAAAATGGAATAATAAAATTTGGGAATTTTACGTTATCTAGTGGAAAAAGTAGTCCATATTATATTGATTTAAGATTAGTTCCAAGTTATCCACATCAATTTCGTAAAATGGTTAAAAATCTCCAAGATTTAATTTCAGAAGAAATTGGATTTGATAATTTTAATTCATTAGCATCAGTTCCTACAGGAGGATTGGTCATAGCTTCGGCTTTAGCTATAGAAACTGTAAAACCATTAATTTATGTCAGGATAAAACCAAAAGAACATGGTACATCTAAATTAATTGAAGGTCATATTCAACAAGGAATGAAGGTAATAATGATAGATGATGTTGCAACAACTGGCGGGTCAATGATAAATGGTATAAAGTTACTAAAAAAAGAGGGAATTATAGTAAAAGATGCATATGTAATTTTGAATAGATTAGAGGGAGCAAAAAAGGGCTTAGAATTAGAAGGAGTTAAGATGCATCAATTAACCGATATAATTGAGATAACAGAGTGTTTACTTGAAGAAAAATTAGTTAGTAAGGAAGTTTTAGAGAAAATCAAGCAACAAGTAAACCAAAATTAAAAACTTGGCAGCTCAGACAAATGCCTTCACATCATTTTTCAGAAATAACTCTGATTCTTCATTGCGGCCATATTACATAGATCATCGAGTTATTTTAAAACTAAGGTAAATTTACTTCGAGAATCTATTTTGAAGATATGGGCCCGAAGGGCTTCGATCCCTTGGCTCACCGGTTATGAGCCGGTTACTCTACCAAGCTGAGTTACGGGCCCCACGAAAAAAGGTCCTATACTCAGTATAAAATGTTATAGAGTTAGCAATAAGATTCGTAACAACTATCAAGTAACATATTCTGTGCAGAAATTGATTTTTCAGCAATTTGTAATAAATCTTCATTTTTAGATGAATATTGTTCTAGAGCCTTTTTCCAAGATGCAGTATGTCTGATATCTGCTTCTGTATGTAACTTAAAGTACTCTGTGGCTTGTTTATCAGAAATACCATAGAATTTTGCTAAGCCTTCAAGTTTTATTTGACTTATTTTTGGAATTTCTTTTTCAAAAGCATACATTGCACATGAACCATATTCAAAAGAATTCATCAGAGATGAAAGGTGTGATATTGCTTTTCTTGTTTTAGGAAGGCCATGGTAATTTTCCAATTGCTCAGAATCAACACCTAAGGCAGTTGCAAATCGCATCCAGGGTTTTATGTGTTCAATTTCTTCTTCTTGGTTAGATTTGAGCTCATCTCTAAGAGAGGCAGGCGCCTGATTAATAATTGGAGTCATAAATGATGGCACTGATTTTACAATTTGGAAATATTCTTTTGCATATCCTTTAAGAGACTCTAATGATAGTTTTCCATCCGACCACATTTGGTAAAATGGATGTTTAAGTAAACTTCTTTCTTCGATCAATTCATCGATGTTTTGAATAAGAGAATTCATGAAGTTTTATCGTATAAGGCTGATAAAAAATCTTTGGTGTCCAAAAGATTTTATGGATAAAATAACCGGATGCAAACGGGCTCCTGTGGTGTAGACCGGTCAAGCATACCGCCCTTTCAAGGCGGTGATCCCGGGTTCAAAATCAAAAAACGATGAAAGTCCCGGCGGGAGCACCAACTTTTAATATACTATTAAAAGAATGTCTGCCAAGGGCTGTTTTTGAGTAGAAAAAACATCGAAGTCAATCCTCTTGTAAGAATCTACGGTAATTATATTAAAAAAATTGATTCTATACTAGATTCTGAGTTAGAATTATACTCTGAATCAGAATTTATTGAGCCTTTGAAATATGCAATGGATAGCGGAAAAAGGATAAGACCATTAATTTTAATTCTTTCCGCTGAAAGTGTAGGAAAAGCAGATGATAATGCATATGTTGCATCCTGTGCCGTAGAATTTTTACATACAGAATCTGTCATCCATGACGACATTATCGATAATGAAACCATGCGAAGACAAAAAGATCCTTTCCATATAAAATATGGATATAATGCAAGTATTCTAACAGGGGATTTTGTTTTAGGATTAATTCTCAATATTTCCTCAAGACTAGATAATCCAAGAATTACAAAGGATTTAGCCACAACTGCTATGCTTATGAGCGAAGGGGAAATTATTGAAGGTCGTTTAGAAGAAAGTGAAGATGCAACCTTTGATGATTATCTCAAAGTAATTGAATACAAAACTGCCACTGCGTTTGAAACAGCTGCCAGACTAGGTGCAATTTTAGGAGGAGGTTCTGAGGAAGAAATTGAAGCATTATCAGAGTATGGAAAAAATATTGGCATTGCTTATCAAATTCAAGACGATCTTAATGATTGGAAAAACGAGGACAAATTATTTAATCTCTTAATTAAGAAAAGTTCTGATCCTCGGGACGTCTTTAATAAAATGGAGGATTTGTTAAAAAGTTATTCTGAGAAGGCAAGGATTGGTTTAAGAAAGATTCCACAAAGTGACGCAAAATCACATTTAGAAAACTTGATAAAATTTACAATGTTTAAGGCGAAAATGCCACCAAGTTAGGAACAGCTGTTTCAGTAAATTGAATTATTGGATCTGGATAAACACCTATTGCAACAATGAAAATAATTGAGAAAATCATAACAGCAATTATTGATTTTGGTTCCTTGACTCTCTTTTCATTTTCTCCTTCAAAGTACATCTTTCGAATTATCCAACCATAGTATGCTAGAGATAGAGCGCTGTTAAGAACTGCAGCTATTGCAAGCCAAGGAGCCCAAGATGCAATTGGTCCTGCATCTATTGCTGCACCAAATAAAACAAGTTTACTCCAAAATCCACTCAATGGAGGAACTCCAGCAAGTGCAAGAAGTGAAATTACAAGACCTAAAGACGTTATGGGCATTTTTCTTGCGAGTCCTTTTATTTTATCAATGTTAGTTATTGCAAGGGTAGTGACAATGCCTGCAACTGCAATGAAAGCTGCACCCTTCATTACTGCATGATTAAGTATGTGAAATAATGAACCTTGAATCCCAATTGATGAAAACGGTGCAATTGATAATCCGATTAGGATGTAACCAGCATGTCCTATGCTAGAATAAGCAAGCATTCTTGCCAAGTTCTTCTGCATTACTGCTGCAATATTACCCACTGTCATAGTCATCACTGCGATGATACCTAGAGCAAATGTCCAGTCAAGACTAAGTGCAACAGCACCCATTACAATTACTCTAAGTGCAGCAGCAAAACCTGCTTTCTTAGTACCAGCTGCTAAAAGTGCTGTAATTGTTGGAGGAGATCCCTCATAGGTATCTGGTAACCACATGTGGAAAGGAACAAGTCCCATCTTAAATCCAAATCCTGCAATAAACATTCCAACTGCTAACAAAGCAAGCGGAATCATTGAAGAATCAAGTGTTGAAAATCCTTGAATTACTTCACCAATGTTAGTTGAACCAGTAATACCGTAAGCTATTGAGATACCATAAATTATGATAGCAGAAGATAGTGCACCAAACAAAAAGTATTTGAGAGCACCTTCATTTGATGAAGGATCTTTTTTCATATAACCTGCAAGAATGTAAGTAGGAATACTCATTAGTTCCCATGCTACAAACAGCATTACCAAATCTGTTGAATATGCAACAAATACCATACCAATAGCAGATAATAAAATTAAGGAAAAGTAAACTGCAGGATGTTTGTGATTCTTCATAAAATTAAATGAAGCAACGGTAGTCATAATAGCAACAATTAACATAGCTATTGCAAAAAAGCCACCAAATGTATCATCAACTAAAACATCTTCTGAGAAAATTGCAGCTTTTGCAATATTATCAGTTACAAATTGGTAAATTACATATCCCATAGATGCAAAAAGTGCAGCAAGAGCTATCGCACCATAAAATGATGATGAGCCACCGTCTTTTCTTGAAATGCTAATTAGAGGAATTGCAACTCCAACAGTGCCAAGTATTGCCAGAATTATCAAAGGTGTTGATGAGATCTCTATCATTTACAAAGCACCTATATCAGTAAGATCAGGACAACAAATAGAAGTCCTGCTCCAAATACGTAAAGATAAGATTGTGCAACACCAGTTTGTGTTCCTTGAACTACTTTGGCACTCCAAGCTACAGCTCTTTCCAAACCGACATTCATTCCCATATCAATTGCAGTTCTTTCAAAGTAACGCCAAATTCCTCTAGCAAACCATAGTGGGGCTACTACAAATACCCAATAAATCATGGCATTAAGATACCATCGGTTGAGAATTACTTTGTGAAGTGAATAGAAGAACAAATTTGAATTAATGAATTTGACAGGATCTATCCATCGTCCTATGTAGAATATGTATCCTAGTCCAAACCCAACTGAAAATGCAATTAACGATGAACCAAGCGCTATAGGATTTAATCCAGAAAGGAATCCCGGTAAAATTGATTCTCCTACTTCGTGGTGTACTGAATGAATTCCAAATGATTCAGACAGATATTCTGTAAATAATTCATGAATTCCTTCTTCTGCAGATAAACCAATAATTCCTATACCAATTGTAAGTGCTGCGAGAATTCCATAAGGAATCCACATAGACATTGGAGCTTCATGAATATGGTGACCTTCACTCTCCATTTTTTCAATATGTTTGCTATTTTTGCCAAAGAAAACCATTCCAATCATTCTAGTTGTATAAAATGCAGTGATTACGGCAGTCAATACTGCAATAATGAAAATTGGCAAAGCCCAAGTATTACCAGATTCATAAACAGCTGCAAAAATTGCATCTTTACTCCAAAAACCTGTTGTAATAAATGGGGCACCCATTAAAGCGAGTCCTGCTGCCCACATGAAGGCATATGTTTTTCGCATTTGTTTACGTAATCCTCCCATATCTGTCATAAATCTAGAACCAACTACATGCAGCAACGAACCTGCTGCCATAAACAATGATGCCTTAAACATAGCATGTGAAATTAAATGGAAAAATCCTGCAGTATAACCATCAACAAATTGTTCAGAAAGTCCTGCTATACCAAGTGCCATCATCATGTAGCCAATTTGTGAGCCGGTAGAATATGCAAGCACTTTCTTAATTTCAGGATTAACCATACCTTGAGTTGCTAGTAATATTGCTGTAATTGCACCGACCCATGCAATGATTTCAAAGAATTGATCTGCTAAAATTCCTGCAGCTCCTAATGCAAAGAAAAGAGGTCCTAATCTTGCAACAAGAAATACTCCTGCTTTTACCATCGTTGCTGCATGAATGAGTGCTGAAACGGCGGTAGGACCGGTCATGGCCTCTAGTAACCATTCATTTAATGGAAATTGGGCAGATTTTCCAACAGCTCCTCCAAAAAGTAACACTGCTGCAGGTATCAACAATCCCTGTGCTGCCATAGTAGTCGCCCAGCTAGTTTCACCAATTAGTTCCTTGAATCCAAATGTTCCAGCAAAAGCAAAAATCAAAAACATTCCAGCTAACATCATTATATCTCCCACCTTTGTCATGATGAAAGCCTTCATTCCAGCATGTGTGGGGGAATAATATTCCATCAATCCAAGTGCGGTATATCCTTCTCTTCCAACATGATGTTGCGCTTTGTCACGATACCAAAAACTAATCAAAGCATAAGATGCAAGACCTACTCCTTCCCATCCAAAGAATAACTGAAGAAGATTATCCGAAAGTACGATAAGCTGCATCGAACCAATAAAGAACATCATCCAGAACCAGAATCTTACAATATCTTTGTCTCCTTTCATGTATCCTGTACTGTAAACCATGATCAAAAATGAAATCCATCCTACCACATTTGCCATAATTACTGCAAGTGGATCAGCTAAAACACCTGCTTCAAGACCTATTGAAGAAATCCAAGATATTTGGTCATGAACTTCATGAGCTTCTAGTGCACCAGGTAAAAGTGATGCTGCAAAAAGTGCACTAACAAGAGATAATCCAACTGCAACATATCCAGTTGCTTTTTTGGAACCTTTTCCAACTGCAGGAATTATTAGAGCTGCGATGAATGGCACAATCCAAATTAACCATGCATTCAATCCACCAAAGTCTAATCCTATTGCCTCAGTTGCCATATCCTAGACTCCAATCACTCCGTTCATGTATGGAATAATTTTATCAAAGAATATGTCTGGATAAATTCCTAAAACTATAGTAAATCCAGCAAGAACCATCATTGGTGCTAACATATACCAACTGGCGTCTTTTACATTTGATAGATTTTCTGGAAGTTTTCCAAAGAACACTCGCTTTAACATCCAAAGAATGTAAGACATTGTAAGAACAGTAGCAACTAAACCAAGACCAAATGTAACAGCACGTAAAGTAGAACCTTCTTCTAATGCAGTTTCAAGTGCTCCATAAAATAGAGTCCATTCACCCATAAATCCACTTGTTGGTGGTACACCCATAATGGTCAAAGCACCAATTACAGCACAAACAGCAGTTATTGGCATTTTACCCGCTAGACCACCGAGTTGAGAAATACTTCTGGTACCTACCTTAACAATTAAGATTCCTGCAGTCATGAAGAGAATCCCTTTTCCTAATCCGTGAGTTACATACATCATCTCGGCACCTGCAAGACCCAAGCTTGAAAGCGAACCTAGACCAAACAAAAGATAACCCATTTGACTAATACTTGAATATGCAAATAGACGCTTGATGTCATCTTGCATTAGTGCCATTGCGCCTCCATAAAACATAGTTACAAGACCCCAGATATGCAACCAAATTGCAAGGTCCGAATATTGCATTGGTAAAAATTCAATTATTAATCTAAAGATTCCGTATGCACCAATTCCGATCATTGCAGGGGATAAAAGAGCGCTAATTGGAGTCGGGGCAGCACCATGTGCATAGGGTAGCCAAATATGAAATGCAAATGCAGCAAGTTTAACGCCAAGACCTATAATAATTGCAATAGCAGCTAACTGAACTACATCGGATGGAATTTCTGATTCTTGAATATCAGCAAAGTCAAAACTTCCAACACTAAGACCAATTGTTAAAAATCCTAAAAGTAAAATTACTGCTCCTACATGTGTCCAGAAAAAAAACATTAATGCAATTCTTCGTTTGTTTCCGTCACCCCAGAATGCAATCATAAAAAATGCTGGTATGAGCATTACCTCAAAGAAAATGTAAAACTCGATTAGATTTGTTGCAAGAACAGTTCCAAGCATTCCCATTGCAAAAACAAGAAACATTGCAAAGTAAACACTAGATTGTTTATTCACATAGTTGGTAAGACTGGAGGATTCAACGATTGTAGTAGTATGCCCAACATTTTCTTGGTGTTGTTTATTATTCAATTCTGTATAATTTTCTTGGAATTTGTGAACCATATAGGGTTTAGAATACAAAACAAGAATAGTAGATAAGACATAAATTATAATTGCAAACGGACTAGCCAGTCCATCTAATAAAAATCCAAATTCACCAAATAATTCTGTCCATTGATAATGCTCTTCATATGTTCCCCCAAGAGCTGCCCATATTACAAGAATTGTACAATAGAGTAGAACTCCAAATGTAAACCAGGTAGCAGCATTTACACCTGATTTTCTACCTATCACATAGGCAACTGGTGAAAGTAAGAGAGGCAAGAAAACTGCCTGCAATAATGCATATTCCATTATCCCTTTAGACTCCTAAAATCAGCAATGTCGATATTTTGGTACATTCTATAGGCAACAATAATTAATGAAAGACCTACTGCAACTTCAGCTGCGGCGATAGCTATTGAAAATAATGCTAGTGTTTGTCCACCGCTGTGAGGGATAAATCTTGCAAAAGCAACCAAATTTAGATTTGCGGCGTTGATAATAATTTCAACTGCAAATAGCATTCTTATTGCATTTCGTTTAACTGAAAGACCGTATATTCCAATACCTAAAAGTGCAATCGATACAATTACAAAATCAATTAATTCGTTGCTCATCTTCTACATCCTCCCTTCTTGCTAATACAAGTGCCCCAGTAACAGCTCCTGCTAAGATTAGTGCCATCAGAATTAATGCAGGCCAATAATATGTTAAAAAGTCAACACCAATATCTCTAAAGTCAATTGCGGGTTCATCAGTTTGAATTGTCCTAATTCCAGATTCAATAATAATTGAACCCAACCCCACCATTAAGATAAGCATTAGTCCAATTCCTGCAAACTTACGTCGAGGGTCTTCAATTTTTTTGAAAATTAATTCTCTTTTTACAAGCATAACAGCAAACAAGATTAAAACCGCAATTGAACCTACATATACTGCAATTTGAAACATGGCAACAAATGGAGAATCAAGAAGTAAAAAGAAACCAGCGATGCCTCCTAGAGTCCCCATCAGTGCCATGGAGCCATAAATCAAAGAACGAAGTTCAAGTGCAGCTATCGCTGAACCAATTGTTATTACAGATAATGCCAGAAATGCTGCATCAACCATGTGATGCACCTCTGTCGTCAATTACTATATCTACATCTTGTTTTACTTCAGGCTTGACTTGTAACTGAGATGGCGTATAGATTAACGCTTCTTTGGTAAATGATGATAATTCATAATCATTTGTCATGTATAAAGCATAAAACGGACATGCATCAACACATAATCCACAAAAAACACATTTTCCATAATCTATTTGTGGCATAATAGATTTTTTATTGTGCTTCCATTCTTCTGGTACCTTAACCATTGCTATTGCTTCAGCTACTCCTTCACAAGCAATAGAGCATAACTGACATCCGGTACATTTGTCATGAAAAAGCATGTGACGTCCTTTGTAGCCAGCAATACCAACTCCAGTTGTAGGATCAAATTGATATCCATCTCCTACAAACTTTAGTTTTTGTTCCGGATATCTTAGGGTAAATCGTTTAACAGCAAGGTGTTTAATTCCAGAGTTTAAGGCTCGAATAATTCCTGTGGCTGTACCCATCACAATAAACCTCCTGGTCCTAATACCCCAGCATAAAGCAAGCCGAGTGCTATAAAGATGTTAATAAAAGCCAGAGCTATTAGCTTGTTCCAACCAATACTCAAAAGCATATCAATTCTAATTCTTGGGAATACACCCCTTGGAAGTAAAATGAAAAATATTACTCCAACAGTTTTTAATGTGAACCATAGAGTACCATTTAACATTTCTTGTGTTGTTATTGGAAGTCCCGGAACATGTACAACAATTGGACCAGCTTCTATTCCTTCTGTAATAATTTCTGCTGGGAAAGGCGGTACAATCATTGGTCCTTGCCAGCCACCAAGAAATAGTACTACAAATAATGCTGCAAACGCATAAAGTTTAAGGTAAGAACCAAGTTGAACAAGTCCATACATCATACCAGAGAATTCAGTTAACCATCCTGCAACAATTTCACTTTCAGCTTCTGGTAAATCAAATGGAATTCTTTCTAATTCAGCTAACATTGAAATGAAAAAAACAATTGCACCAATTGGTAGAAAAGCTATAAACCAGTAACTCGATTGACTTTCAACTATTTCAGATAAATTTAGTGTGCCAGTTAAAATTACAGCCCCCAAAAGTGACAATATTAGTGGGATTTCAAATGAAACCATTTGGTGCAGTGCTCTTATACCACCAATAAATGGAAATTTACTGTTTGCAGACCAAGCAGATAGAATGGTAATTATTGGAAAAAATCCTATAATAGCAAATACTGCAAGCAATCCAACATCTAAATCTGCAACAACCCATCCAGGGGCTACTGGAATTAAAGAAACGAATGCTGCAGCAGTTGCAACAAACAAAACTGGAGCGGCCCAAAAAATTGGTTTGTCAGCCTTTGCTGGAATTATAATTTCTTTTGAGATTAGCTTTAGACCATCTGACATTAACTGTAAGATGCCTTCAACTTTACCACAGTAAAAAGGTCCAACTCTAAGTTGCAGTTTTGCTAACATTTTTCTTTCAACAAAAATTGTACCTGCAGCTAACAAAGCTGCAAACCCAAATCCAGGAAATGCTGCTATTCTAAAGAAATCAGAGTACAAGAGAGATTTCACAAGCGGAACTGCAAGTTCAGGATGAAACAACATTGTAAAAGCAAGAAATGGAGTAAGTAACTCTCCATCAAGTACAGGCAAATCTACGAAAAATAATGCAATTTGAATTGCAGGAATTCCTATAAGAGTTAGTAGAACAATAATCCAAAAAATATTATCTGTTAAGGATTTTAGAAAATATCCTAGACGAAATTTTGGGGCAATGACTGACATTTATCTATCTGCCTCCACAGGCCAATAGTTTAAACTCCAATAAACTGCCGGCATGTTACCTAATTTTTCTCCTTTTAACAGATATGGCATACAAATTAAATTTCTAAATGATCCAACACTCATTTTTACACGATACGGTTCCGGTTTACTTCGAGAGACAATGTATGCACCAAGTGCTCCACGTCCTGATTCTACTCGTTTGTATACTTCATCGTTGCCACCTTTTGGATTAGGTTTCAATTTGACTCTAACAGAACCAGATTTTGGCATTTTTTCTAGAGCTTGTCTAATAATGTTACAGCTTTCTAGCATATCAAGCCATGGAGTTTTAGAACGATCGTAAGAGTCACCATTCTTTAAAACATTCGTGTGAACATCAAGTTCATCATATACATCGTATGGTTCTTTAGTTCTCACATCAAAATCTACACCACTTGCACGCAAAACAGTACCGGTTGTACCAAGTCTAATTGCGTCTTCTTTAGATAACACACCAGTGTTTTCAGTTCTTGAAATTAAAATTGGATTATCATAGAAAATATCAGCATATGATTTGAGTCGTTTTTCTAAATAATTTATTTGGCGTAGACATACATCCTCAAAGTTTGCTGGAAGATCGTTTCGTACTCCTCCTGGAACAAAGTATGCATGTGTAACACGTGCTCCAGTTAATTTTTCTAAAAGATCAATTGCAAGCTCTCTATCTCCTGCCGGCCACATAAACATGGTAGAGTGACCCAAAAATATTCCGTAGATAGCTAACCAATAAAGAGTATATGTAAAACGGTTTAATTCAGATGCAATTACCCTAACATATTTTGCTCGTTCGGAGACTTCAAGACCTAATAATTCTTCAACCCCTAAACAGTATGGATATAGTATATTACAGGAGTCATGAATTACCGGTCTTTCTAGATGAGGAATATTTGTGATATAATTTCTATATTCTGCCATTTTTTCTTCGCCCCTATGTACATAGCCTGGATCAGGATCACATGAAACAATACGATCTCCATCTACTTTGATAATGAGTCTCATATGACCCGAGCCTGGATGTTGGGGTCCAACGTTTAAGGTCATAATTCTATCATCGACTTTTTCTAATTGTAACCCTGGGGGTAATCGTGCAGTCATTATCATCTACCCTTTATTGCAAAGTCTTTTCGAAGTGGTGGAAGATCAGCCCAATCCTCTGGTAAAAGTAATCTCCTGTTATCTGGATGACCCTCAAAGAAAACTCCCAACATTTCAAAACATTCTCTTTCATGAAATTCAACACTATAGAAAATATCTCTAAGACTAGGGAGTTTTGTAGAATCATTTCCAGGATTAGGATTATCTTCACGTGGAGCTCGAGTTGCTAAGGATAAAACTTGTCTAGATAACTGTGGGTCGGTGTATGAACCCAAGTGATATACAACTTCAATTTCTTTTTCTGCTGGAAAATCTACTCCAGTAACTGACTCTGCATGATCATAATTAAGCTCGTCGCGAATAAAGGATGCTATCTCAAGAATATCTTCTTTTTTTACATTAACTCTAATTCGGTCAGGTTTTACAAAAGCAATTTCAGATTTGGTTCCAAACTTTGCCATGATTTTATCTGAAATTTCTTTTTCAAATTTTGGAAGCTCTTGTTGTTTTTCTACAACTGGTTTTGTTTCAGTCTCTTGTATATTATTTTCAGAGTCACTCATTTTTTCTACCTAGCCTTCATCCTCTTAATTTTTTCCTGAAGGAGCATACATCCTTGGATAAGAGTTTCAGGTCTAGGGGGACAACCTGGTACATACACATCTACTGGAAGTACTCCATCAATTCCTGGAAGAACATTGTAAGAATCAAAATATAATCCTCCGGTGATGGCACAAGCTCCCATGGCAATTACGTACTTTGGTTCAGGCATTTGATCATATACTAATCTAAGTCGAGGAGCCATTTTTCTAGTAATAGTTCCCTGAACAACAACTAGATCACATTGTCTTAATGAACCAAAAGCCTCTATAATACCAAATCTTTCAACATCATACCTAGGACTAGATGCAGCACCAAATTCAACACTACAACATGCTGTTTCAATGTGTACTGGCCAGAGAGACCATATTCTACCCCAATTAATGGCATAACCTAATGGCTGGTCAATTGCTTTAACTAAAATATCCCCTAACTTACCAACAAAGGCATTAGCGTTTTGTGGAGTAACTAAATCTTTTAGCATTTTATTTCCTCATCCCCATATTGTCTTCAACTTGTTTAATTAGAATTACCAAATATCACGCCTCTTTGATTGATAAAGTGCATATGCCATAGCTCCAAACATAATTCCTAAAAATGCAATTATTGGAAGAGTGGCAGATTTTTCCAAATTTAGGAGAGTACTTCCCCATGCATACAAGAAAATTGCCATTACATCAAAAACAACAAACATCAAAATGAACGCATAATATTGCATCATAAAATGAGTTCGTCCTGCTCCAGATGGGACTTGACCACATTCCATTGGAAGGAATTTTACTGGATTGCTTCTTCTTCTGGGTGAAATCATTCTCGAAATAATTAGTGCAGGAGCGGTTGCTACTATTGCAAAGCCAAACATCATCAATACATGACTAAAATCCGCAATTGCTTCGCCTACCAAAGTAGCTTTGAAACTCTTCCGAAGATATAAAAAGCTATCCTCATTTTTTTTTCGATCAAGGTATTTCTTAACAAAATTTTCAAAAATTCTTAATATGGCTAGATTTCTAACAAATATTATGACTTTGAATGTAGGGGATCAAGCACCAAATTTTGAATTAGTTGACACTGAATTAAAAATGAGGACACTAGATGAATTTAAAGGAAAAAAAATTATTTTATCATTCTTTGTTGCAGCAAGCTCTCCTGTCTGCGAAACAGAGATGTGTACATTTCGAGATTCATGGGATGAACTATCCAAACTTGGTGCACAAGTAATAGCTATTAGTAATGATGGACCGTTTGCAAATAAGGCATTTGCAGAAAAAAATAATTTAAAATTTCCTATTCTTGGTGATTACAAGAGTAAAACAATTCGAGATTATGATGTATTAATGCCACATCTTTTACATGTAAAAGATTATGATGCTGCGAAACGTTCAATTTTCATAGTCGATGAAAATGGAAAAATTTCTTACAAGTGGGTATCGGATAACCCATTAGTTGAACCAAATTATCAAGAGATTAAAGACTTTCTTAGTAAAAGAAAATAATTTAAAAAATTATTCTATTTCTGCAATAATATCATTTTTTGCAACTGTAGCACCATTTTTAATTTTTATTTTTGATACTATGCCATCTTTATGAGATTTAATTGAAACTTGCATTTTCATTGATTCTAAAACACAAATTACATCACCATTTTTTACTTGATCACCTTCAGATACCGAAATTTTAATTACTTTACCAGGAATTGGACTGTGAAGATTAAGTTGGGATTCACCACCGCCAGAATCGCCCGAGTTTTTGAAAACAATTTCATTAAGATTTTGATTCTTAGTAATTGTAATAGGTAATCCGTCTACTACAATTTTCATTTGTGATGTTGTATTATCTAGATATTTCACGTTATGATATTTTTGATCCAAGACAAATTCTATGCCCTTAGACGTCATAGTAAGAATTTTTAAATTTCTTTCATTATCATTTATTTTAATTAAATATTCTAAATTTCCTAATTTTTGTATAATTTTACCATTAAAAGTATTTTCAATGTCTTCTATTCTATATTCCATTAAGCCTTACCCAGTTGATTTTTCCAGTGCATGTTGGTTTCAGGAGAATCCTTGACTCGACTTTTGTAATATTCAGAATGAATTATCGCTGCAGCAATTGCAGTTTCTTTGTTGGTTTCTATATCTTTTTTAATATCAGCTTTTAATTTGTCAATAATCCCATATCGTTTCAAAAAATCTGTTGATAGTTCACCCCTCTTGTATTCATCTGTGTTTAGAATAGTTTTGTACAATGGAATTGATGTTTCTACACCTTGAATGTAAAAATCATTAAGAGCTTCAAGCATTCTTAATCTTGACTCTTCAAAAGTTTTTCCCCAAGTACAAAGTTTTGCCATCAAAGAATCATAAAATGGAGAAACAGAACAACCGGGATATAGATATGTATCACAACGTACGCCAGGGCCTGATGGTATTGTTACGTCGGGTATTGGTCCGGTAGATGGTGCAAAATCTAAAAATGTATCTTCTGCATTAATTCTACATTCAATAGCATACCCATTCATTTTGAGATCTTTTTGTTTAAATGGAATTGGTTCTCCATTTGCAATATCAATTTGTAATTTGACCAAATCCAATCCTGATACAAATTCTGTAATGGGATGTTCTACTTGTAATCTAGCATTAATTTCAATAAAGTAAAATTCTCCATTATCTGCTCTAAGAAATTCAGCAGTTCCCAAATTAGTATAGTCAACTGCATCAGCGGCCTTGCAAACCAAATCTCCTACACGTGATCTAGTTTCTTCATCTACTACAGGAGAAGGCGTTTGTTCAATTAATTTTTGATTACGTCTTTGAATTGAACATTCTCTTTCAAAAATATGAATAGAGTTTCCATGAGTATCTCTTGCCATTTGATACTCAATATGTCTAGTTTTTTCAAGAAATTTTTCTACAAGAATAGCAGATTTTCCTACTGCTGCAATTGATTCTCCCGTAACAGATTCGTAGCCATCACGTAATTCTTTATCATTATTTACGATTCTAATTCCACGGCCTCCTCCACCATAAACAGATTTTAGCATTACAGGGTATCCAATTTTATTTGCAATCTTTTCTGCATCCTCGACATCTTTTACTAGTCCTGGGCTTCCTGGAACAGTTGGAACGTTTGCCTTTAACATTGCAGCTTTACATTTCATTTTATCTCCACAAAGATCCATCGAAGCTGAGGAAGGACCTATGAAAATTATTTTATTTTTTTCACACAATCTTGCAAAATCATCGTTTTCTGAAAGAAACCCATAACCAGGATGAACTGCATCAGAGCCAGAGGATAAGATTACATCAAGTATCTTTTCTTGATTAAGGTAACTTTTTGCTGGGGCTGCTTCACCAATATGATAAGATTCGGTAGCATGTTTTACATGGAGAGATGTGTAATCTTCATCAGAATATACTGCAACTGTCTTAATTCCTAATGCCTTACAAGTTTTGATAACTCGTAATGCAATTTCTCCCCTATTTGCAATGAGAACTTTTTCGATCATGATTTTACCTAGAGATTGATATTTCCATGTTTACGAGGAAGTTGTTTTTCTCTTTTATTCAAAAGCATTTCTAATCCTTTAATTAACATGGGTCTGGTTTCTGCAGGATCTATTACAGCGTCAACTGTACCATGAGATGCTGCCACGTAGGGATTTGAAAATTTTGTAGTAAATTCATCGACTAATTGTTTCTTTAATGTTTCAGGGTCTTTTGAGTTTACAAGATCTTTTCTATTCATAATTTTGATTGCTGCTTCTGACCCCATAACAGCAATTTGTGCTGTAGGCCATGCATAATTAAGATCGGTTCTTAGATTTTTACTTCCCATGGCAATATAGGCTCCTCCATATGCTTTACCAATTACTAAAGTAATTTTTGGTACTGTAGCTTCACAATATGCATACAATAGTTTGCTTCCATGTCGAATGATACCTTGGTGTTCTTGATTTGTACCTGGCATGTAACCAGGGGTATCAACTAGAGTAATTATTGGGATATGATAACAATCACAAAATCTAATGAATCTAGCAGCTTTATTTGAAGAATCGATGTCAAGAGCACCAGCTAATGAAATTGGTTGATTTGCAACAATTCCAACAGTTCTACCGTTTAATCTTCCATATCCAACTACAATATTAGATGCAAATAACTCATGAATTTCAAAGAATTTGTTATTATCTAAAATCGAATGAATAATTTCTTTCATATCATATGGTTGCAATGAGTTTTCGGGCATTACATTAATCAAATTATGATCTAATCTATTTGGATCATCATCGGTTTGAACTATTGGAGGTTCTTCTGTGTTGTTTTGCGGAATATATGATAGAAGATTTCGTATATAGTCCATACAATCATATTCGTTTTTTGCAACAAAATGCGAAACACCACTCTTTGAGGCATGAGTCATTGCACCACCTAATTCATCAGTAGAAACTTCCTCTGCAAGAACGGTTTTTACAACATCAGGTCCAGTTACAAACATTGAAGCTGCTTTATCAACCATAATTACAAAATCAGTCATAGCTGGTGAATATACAGCACCGCCTGCAGATGGTCCAATACTTGCAGTTATCTGTGGGACAACTCCTGAAGCTAATTCATTATGATAAAAAATGTCTGCAAAGCCATCCAAGCTTAAGATTCCCTCTTGAATCCGTGCACCACCAGAATCTGCTATTCCAATTATAGGACAGCCAACGCGTAAAGCATGATCCATCAGCTTAGTAATTTTTTTTGCTCCCATTTGACTAAGTGTTCCACCAAGAACGGTAAAGTCGTATGCAAAAACAAAGACTTGTCTACCATTTATTTTTCCATATCCTGTAATAATCGCATCACCAAAAAATTTCTTTTTTTGCATCTCATATTCATGATAATGATGTGTGGTGAGCTTATCTAGTTCAACAAAGCTTCCTTCATCTAATAAGAGATCTATTCGTTCTCGTCCAGTCAGTTTTCCTTTTTCATGTTGAGCAAGTATTCTATCTTGGCCTCCGCCTTGTTCTGCAATCTTATTTTTTTTTAGAAATTCTTCAATTTTTTCAGAATGCATGCCCAGCGATCTAAAACATGTTATTACATATATTAAGTTTAGAAAATAGAATTGAAGTTAGAATTTTTCTCTTTTACAGTTCTAGTTTTAGATTGGAACTAAAGAGAAATACATTTATCCAAAGTTGCAAAAAAATACTTTGATGGTTCTAGATAACAAAGGAATAATCACTTACACTCAATTTTTAAGGGAAGATCTTGTTATCCTCCGATTTGTTCCCGAGAATGGCATAATGCCAGAATACAGGACAGGTCAATTTCTTACACTAGGTGTACCCATCCCTACTGAAAATTTTAAAATGGTTCGTCGTGCTTATTCAATAGCATCTCATCCTGAAAATAGAAAATATTTTGAATTTGTTATTAGATGGGTACGAAAGCCCTTACCTGGTCGTGTTACCACCCAATTATTCTATGCAAGTGAAGGTGATAAAATATTTTGGGGAAATCCAACAGGAAATGCATTAGCAATTAGTAATACATTACCTAATGGTCAACCAGATAAAAGAAGAATAATTTGTGTTGGAGGTGGTACAGGTATTGCTCCGTTTGTTGCATATGCTCAACATCTACATGCAATTGGCGATAAAAGAGAGATAGTAGTTCTTCATGGTGCAAGTTATGTAGATGAACTAAGTTACAAAGGACTTTTTACAAAACTTGATGATGAAAGTATTGATAGAGGAAAAGACAAGTGGAATTTCAAATACAGAGCTGCTATAAGTAGACCAAAAGAATGGTTTAACAGATCTTGGAAAGGGCAAACTGGAAGAGTTGAAGCGTTCTTTAAACCAAAACCTGGTGGATTATCGCCCATTGAAGAATTAGTAGGAGAAGAGCTAACAAAAGACAATACTATTATCTATATTTGTGGATATCAAGGAACCATTGATGGAGTAATGGATTATGTGAAACCAAAAGGATTTGTCACGGAACATGATAAACGTGAAGATGGGAGTTTTGAAGTAAAGTATGAATCATACGGGTAGCCATTAATTATAAAAATAAAAATAATTATTTTACTAAAGTTTCGACAGTAAGTCGTTTCATTGTTGCATCTAGAATAGGAACTTCTTTACTAATCAATTGTTCTACAGCAGGAACTTTACCTTTTCTTGCTTGGACATCTTCTTCATACATTTCAGAAACTTGATCTCTAAACATTAATTTCATCCCTGAAAATGATGAAATTTTCTCATCTACTGCTCTAGGATCAGATATGTCTAATATTATAGTTCCTTTCTTTTTATTTTGCATAACCAGTTTTAATTTATCATAATTAATTAAGAAATAATCGGCGGTAGTTGCAACAAAAATAATATCAAACTTGTCAAATCCCGCCAAAACATCTGCAAATTCTATTGGTTTTCCTCCCAATATTTTTGAAAAACCATTAGCTCGGTCAATAGTTAAGCTTGTAACATCAAATTGGATATTTTTTTTATGTAGAGATATAGCAGTCATTGCTGCAGTTTCACCTGTTCCTATAAGCAAGACGTGTTTTCCAGAAAGTCCGGTTTTTTCTTCAACAGTTTTTACAGCTATATCACCAATGGAAATTGTTCCTTTACTAATACCAGTAGAATCTCTAATACGGGTAGCGATTCTGATTGAACTATCAAATAATTTATCTAATACTTTTCCAGCTGTTTGAGCCTTTTTAGCTAATTCTATAGCTGCCTTTATTTCATCAAGAACCTCTGTTCTTCCTACAACTAAGGATTCTAAACCAGTCGCAAGTCTTAATAGATGAAGATAGACATCAGAGTTCCTATACACTTCAAGGGTTTGGTCAAAGTGATCTAAGTCATAAGAATCTAATTCTGTAAGGGATGACCAAGTTTTTTTAATTTGATTTATAGTCAAATTTTTTCCTTCACTGCGTCTAGCATCAGGTATATCACCTCTTTCAAGATTTACCACCATAATAACTTCAACTCTAAATGCATTTTGAATAATTATACACTCTGAAACATCTGAAATTTTTTTAAAAGTTTCACACGCAACTGTTAGATCTTTAAATGAAAAGCTTGCAATTTTATGTATAGGAATATTTTTGAATGTAACTCTTGCGTTTATAATATCAAAATTATTTTCAGCCATTATTTATCACTATTTATTCTCGTAGTTTGGATCTTCCACCTTTAGCTGTACGAAAAACATTCATTCCTATATTGTAATTTTCATAAAGATAATCAAGAGTTTTTAAATCCTCTTCTGCTTGATGGATTTCTTGAGGATTTGAATTTGGATCACTCTTTAAGCGAGTAAGTCTTAATTGAGTTTCTTCTTTCTGAGTTTTAATTCCAATCTCATAATTAGATGTTCCACCAAATTCTGGACTGAGAATATGCTCAGGTTTGTATGGCGGAATGAAATCTTTTGGAATCTCAACTAATCTTGAAATTTCTTGCTCTTCATCTTGGGAAAGAATAGTTCTTTTTGGAGCTAAACCAAGTTTATCAAGCCAAAATTCTGGTTCTCCAAGTTCTCTTCTAAAAATTTGTTCTACTCCTCGGTTGTGGGTAAATGAGCTTGTTGAATCTGTAGCGACCACTTGTGCAGCTAATTCGGCATATTCTTTTTCAGCTTCAGCTTCTGCAGCTGCTTTTGCAGCTTCCAATTTAGCTGCTGCCTCCTTGGCTTGAGCTTCTGCAATCGCAGCAACTTCTGCTGCAGACAAATTACTTTTTGAATCTTGAGATTTTAATGAGTTAGTAGGAGATTCTATCGTACTTTTCTTTTGTTTACTCTTAGTTCCCTTTGGTCTTCCACGTTTCTTTTTTGGTTCCTCTGCTGGACTACCATCGGACATTACCATATCCTAAATTATGTTAAATTTTAAGGTTTTAGCATATTTTTTAGGAATATTTGCGATCTAAATTTAGTTAATTTCTGAAAATATCATGCTACTCTTTCAATTTCTCGAGCTGAATGATTTGTAATATCTTTGTGTATGAGAGCATGGGATTCTTGTTTAAATGTTAAATCACATCTGTAACATTTCCATCCTAATGCACTCATATACTCAATATACAAAATTTGCATATAACGTTCACGTAGAAATGATCAGTATGATCTAAATACTAAAAATAAAAAATAATATCTAATTGGAACTGTCGTCAAAGACTACCGTTTTTGGCCTTAAGTTTCAATTTTTAAATTTAATAGAGGAAATTTCTTTCTTACAGATGACTGGTAAGAAATAAAAGAATCCTCAAGATCATTACATTTTTTACAAATACATAATTGGGAAACTTTCTCAAGATTACAATCTTCAAGGTATTCACATTTTGAACACCCAGCTGAACCACCACAAATGATACATTGAAGTTCTTTTATTTCAGCACATTTTTCATGTTTAACTCCTAATCCTTGAGCCCAAAGTCCGAGCTCATTTGCTTCAATTTTCTGGTTACATACAATACATGTTCCTGGAAATTTCATTGAAATTTTACGCCAGCTCATGATAGTTTTTCAATCTCCTTTACAATAATATCGTTAAAATTTTCTTCTAAATCTAAATTCAATTTATTGTTCTTAATACAAAATAACATGTACGGAAAATATAGAGTGCCAAATGTACTCCTTGATATATGCATTTTTTTCCCAAGAATTGTAGCTAACTCCTTGATACTTTTTCCATCCCAACGGAGACGATTTAGAAGTTGCCAGGATAAATTATATTGAGAATATCTTATCGTGGAATCTTTATGATACAATCCAATTAAAATTTCATCAAGATACCGTAATAATCTCCATTCTTGTGTTTTCATTATTCTACCATACAAAAGATCAGCTTTCGAAAGGACTTGCAACATTTTATCTAAATTATTTTGTGGAATATTACTACTAAGTACACTGGAATAAAATGCATTAATTTTTTCACGAGGATCGATACGAAGCGAATAAAGTACACTTCTGGCTTCGTCAAATGAATTTGCTTTAAAAAATGCATTGACTCCAGATTCAATATCTAGATTTTCAAATGACTTTTCAGTTGCAGGTTCAAATCCTGTTACAAAAGCTTGTGCTGAATTTATTAGGGATCGTAAATCGCCTCTAGATTCACTAACGATTTTAATTATAGCGCCTGGACTTAAATTTGCGTTTTCTTTTTTTAGAATTTTTTTTAGAAATAATTGTACCAGTCTAGGAGGCAGAGGGCGAAGATGAATTGTTTTAACAACTTTTTTAATACTTTTCATTTTTGATGAAAGTTCTGAATTTGCAGCTAGAATTATTGGAACTGTAGGTTCTTTAAGAATTTTAATTAGGGCCTCTGCTCCCCCATAATCTGATCTTCCATAAATTCCATCTACCTCATCGACAAAAATCATTGGACTGCCAAGTATGCTGGTATTTCCTAAAATCGGACTGAGAATTTCCTCAATTCGATTTTTATTTCTAACATCACTTGCATTAAGACTTATCATATCATAGCCAAATTGTTTTGCTGCAAGATTTGCAAGCGTGGTTTTTCCAGTTCCTGGTGGCCCGACAAGCAGTAATGGTTTAGTTCCTTTTTTCCATTTACCAAACCATTCCACAAATGAGGCACGGGCATCCTCATTTCCTATTAAATCAATAATGTTCTGAGGTCTATATTTTTCTGACCACATCATGACACATCACTTTGGGAGATTCTCTGAAAGAGTAGACCAAATGTTTGCTTTCTGTAAACGATTATACCAATATTGATTGTAGTGCTCAACTGTTAGAAAAAGAAATTCTAAAAATTCTTTATGTGAAAATTTATCTGGTAGGAGATCAAGGGCTAGACGCGCATCACTTAGGTACAAATTACTTTTTTCCATTGTTAATTCAAATCCTTTTTTTACATCATTCACAAGAAGAGAATAATAAAGCGGCCAAGAAGGAATTTTGATAAATTTATTTTTGATAGTGTCCTCTATTTCATTACCACAACCTACACATTCAGCTGCCCTAGCCATGCCTAGATAAAAAATTTCTCCAAGGGGTCTTTTAGCAAGTGCCATATTTCTGCCTGCGGTGCCCATCACTGCACGGTATTTTTTATAACATTGATTCATTTCTTCTTCTGTGATTTTTAGAGGCTTTGTTTTTAGTTTAGTGTCCATATACTGCCCCAATCTTGCGTCCTTAAAACCATCTTCAAATTCTTTTAGAACTTCTTCCCCTCCTTTTGAAATTTTATCTCTGGCAAGCTTCAAAATGTAGGGATTCATCAATTTGTAGTCATCAAGAAAGTCTAAATCTTCATCTTTGTCTACAATTCGATCCATTGGCTCACTAAGATCAATTGCAATAATATGACCATCAACAATATTTTGGCGCATTTGATGGTCTTTTTTTCCTGAAAATTCTTCTGCTGCATCGTATAATGCATTAAAAACTGGAAAAGTCATCTTAACAAAATTAGAATTTAGTATTCGTAAAACTCGATCCTTTAGTATTTCACGCTGTTCAAGTTTAGACTTAATTCCATCGATTTGAAATTCCTGCAATATGATTTCGGTAGAACCTACTTCTTTGGCAAATTGTTGCTGCGTATTATTTGGAGAATTATCCGATTTAATTTCATGCAATAAATCATCAGTAAATCGTTCTACAAAATTGGGAAATTCTTTTTCCGTTTCCTCTTTATATTTATTAAAAAGTTTGTACCCTTGAGATTTAAACAATGCTTGTTTAAGGATCTGTTTTCCAGGTTTAGTTGACATTAACGCTTCTTTGCTAATAACAGATTGATCTTTTCCGCTCACACACGCTCAACTCCAGTCTAGTTATTTATGCTTTAAAGTAATTTTTTATTCCTTCACTTAAATTACGAAAAAATTGAAATGAATTATGGAAGTAATTGAAATCCTCAAAGAAGCCTCTAAACGAGTATTTGAAAATGTGAAGGATTTAGCAGGTACTAGAGCAGCGGCAGGGGATTATGGAAGAGGTGCTGGTGGCGATATTTCAAGAAATATAGATATAGTTGCAGAAAAAACTGTTTTAGATTATCTAAAGGAAATATCTTTTGAATGCATTGTTTTAGGTGAAGAATGTGGAAGGGTTGAGCTTTCCACTAAACCAAAAGGATTTGTAATTATGGATGCTATAGATGGTTCAGCAAATGCTGTTAGGGGAATTCCATTTTTTTGTTGTTCTTTAGCATTTGCCACTAAGGATAAAATAAGTTCGATTACAGATGGAGTCGTAACCGATCTTTCTTCTGGAGATATGTATTGGGCATCAAAGGGAAAAGGCTCGTTTTTAAATAATAAAAAAATCCATGTACAGGAAAAGGAACCAATTTATAGAATTATTGGAATAAATCTCTCAGGAGCAACTCCAAGACAATTAAAAAAAATTCACCATGTTTTGAAAAGTCATAATCATACAAGACATTTCGGAGCAAATGCACTTGAAATGGCTTTATTTGCCAAAGGACTAATGGATGTTTTTATTGATATTAGAGAAAAAATTAGAGTTCAAGATATTGCAGCTGGTTATTTGTTAATTAGAGAAGCAGGAGGTTTAGTTTTGAATGAAAAATTAAAACCATTAGATGCAGATCTCAGCTATAAAACAAGATTATCTTTTATTGCAGCATCTAATAAAAAAATTCTAAATGATGTTTTTGTAAGAAATAAAAAATGATGGCGCCCTTGGCGGGATTTGAACACGCGTCTCAGCCGTGACAGGGCCGAATTCTAGACCGGGCTATACTACAAGGGCGCATTTAATCAAAATAATTCTGCCAGTTTAAAACTTTCCTTCAAACAAAATGTGCTGTAAAAGACTAAATTATACACGTCAACAAGTTGGCAAAGGGGGGTCTGTGGCGCAGCCAGGTAGCGCACCGGACTTTTAATCCGGTTGTCGTGGGTCCGAATCCCACCAGACCCGCCTCTTCATTTGACAAAAATAGACATATCTGAGATGATCGCTAGATGATGATTACTACTTAGTTTGAAGATTAGAAAAAGGGATCATCCAAAAAAGTGTCCTCATTGTGGAAAAGAGTTTCCTAATATAATTTAGGAATAGACTAAAACCGGCTTAAATTATTTTGTTAACAGTTTAATTTTTTTTGAAAGATTCTCATAGGTATTTTTTATTTGATTTTCTCGTTTGTCTGTACCTTCCCTGTACATTTTTATTTTTTTCATACGATCGGCAATCATTCTTTTTTGTTCTGAAATTCCTGAAGAACCCTGAGAAGTTCTATCCCTTAAAGACGAATCAATAGTAGTCAAATTGATTAATTTTGAAAGAAATTTAGAATCAATATTGGTACCTTTGACTAGAATCTTAATCTCTGATGGGGAAATTTTTGATAAAGGTTTTTGTGATTGACTTGCACTTTGAACTAGTTTTCCAATAACTTTATGAGCGGTTCTAAATGGAATTCCTTTTTGGACTAGCTTTTCTGCCAAATCAAGAGCAATGAGATATCCACTTTCTGTAGATTTTTTCATCTTGTCTTTTTTGATTGTAATTGTCATTAGCATTAGTTTTATGATTAGCAGAGCATTAATGGAAATTTTTGAGGTTGACCATATTGATGATTTGATCTGTTGCAAATCACGATTATATCCTGATGGGAGTCCCTTTATTGTTGATAGAATAGCTATAAGATGTCCAATCACTTGAGCTGTTTTACCCCTGGTAAGCTCTAGAATATCAGGATTTTTCTTTTGTGGCATTACACTTGAAGGTGATGTAAACTCATCTGATAGCTCAATAAAAGAAAATTCTGATGTAGACCAAATAGTAAAATCTTCAGAGATTCTACTTAAGTTTGTCATAAGAATTGATACTGCTGAAACATATTCTGCAACAAAATCCCTTGTACTAGTTGCATCAATAGAGTTTTCTACTATCCCGTGAAATCCAAGCATCTTAGTAGTACTTTGTCGATCTATTGGAATGCTAGTACCTCCAATTGGCCCTGCCCCAAGTGGATTTTCATTTACCCTGCCATAAGTTACGTAAAGTCGGTCTATGTCCCTAAATAGAGCATCTGCGTAAGCTAAAAGATAGTGAGAAAATACACCGATTTGGGCCTGTTGTAAATGAGTATAGAGAGGCATTACTGTTTTGTGATGTGCTTGCGCCAATGAAACTAGGGCCTCAATGGTATCAAGTAAACATTGACACAAAATATTGATATCATCTCGAATTTTCATACGAATATCAAGTGATATTTGATCATTTCGTGAACGAGCAGTATGCATTTTTCCTCCACTTGTAAGACCTGCGTCTTTAATCACAAGAGATTCAATAAGCTCGTGAATATCTTCATAGTCAGATTTTTTTTCAAATTTTACTTTTTTTAATTTTTCAAGTGCTTTGAGAATTTTAACTACCTCTGATTTTGATATTATTTTATTTTCGTAAAGCATTATGCAATGAGCCTGACTTCCTACTATATCATAGAAAATAATTTCCTCATCATCAGAAATTGATGAAACATAACTTAGGGTGATATCATCCAAGTTTTTCCCCATTCGTGAACGATACATCATCATAGGATTTAGAATGGTTATATATAGAATAGACGTTTTTTTATGGTCATGGCACAAGACGTTAAACTACTGCGGGTAAAAATTTTTGATGAGTTATCAAAAATCGTAGATCCAGAAATTAACACAACAATTACTGATCTTGAATTAGTTGATGAAGTAGATATCAATGATTCAAAAGTAAGAGTTGATTTGCATCTCACGAGTCCTTTCTGTCCTGCGGTATTTGGTTTTAAGATTTGTCAAGACATTCATGATAATCTTTTGAAAATAGATGGAATTGATGATGTAAAAGTAAATGTCTCAAACCACTTTATGGCGGAGCAAATTAACAATCAGGTAAATAATAGTCAAAACCCAAAAAAACCAAGCAGCTAATCTCGAAAACCTAACAAATATCCCCTGAGTAATTGAATTCCCATAGCTGGATCAACTCCTTTAGGGCACACTTGACTACAAGAACCAGCAAAATGGCATCGAAAAATTCCGTGTGAATCATCAATAATTTTAAGACGTTGATCCTTACCTTGGTCTCTATTATCTGCTACATATCTGTAGGCCTGGGCTAAAGCTTGTGGACCAACAAATGAAGAGTCAGTTGCCATAGTAGGACATGCTGAATTACACAAGCCGCACTTTATGCAGCTTGAAAACTGGATATATTTTTCTACATCTTCTGGAGATTGAAGGAATTCCTTTGTTCCAGGATTTATTTCGGATTCTTCGTTGATAAGATATGGTTTTATTTTCTTGTGGGTTGAAAACATTCGATCAAAACTTACAGCTAAATCCCGAATTATTGGAAAATTACTCATTGGTTCAATTGTAATCACATTAGAATTTAGATCACTAATTTTTGTAAAGCATGCCAAAGCAGGTCTACCATTAATTTTCATTCCACAAGAACCACATGAGGCTTGTCTACATGAATAACGCACAGCAATAGAATGGTCTAAATGTTTTTTCACTTCCAATATTGCATCTAAAACCGTAGTCCATTTTTGATAAGGGATTTTGAATTCATCAAATTTTGTTTCTTGATTTGTTTTTGGGTTAGAACGAGATATTCTGAGTGTAATAGTTTTTGTTGGCGAAACACTTACACCAGATTCTTCTTTAGATATTTGTAAACTTTCAGATGTCATCCTAAACCATTCCCATACTAGTCATAAATATAGTTCTTGAACCATAAAGAATTGTCAATGCCATTGCAGCAATACAACCATAGGTAACAGATTTTTCAAATGTTGGCCCTTGTTTTAATTCCAACAGTATTACTCTTAGACCATTAAAGCCATGAATTGAAAGCAAAATCAAGATTATTTCAAGCATTCCTGCATATGGCAAGAATTCATAGTTTGCAATTACATTTTCATATTGGAGAGATTCTGCAAATCCTTGAGTTAGTCTAAACAAAATATGTACTGCTACTAATGCAATAGAAGCTAGGGCAGTTCCATAATGAATTTTCATAATAACACTTTCTCTCATTTTATTCACCAAACATTACAGCTAGACCATACATCATTGCTATTGCTGCAAGAACTATGGAAGAGTAAATTGCAATTTTGTGTCTGGTATTTTGAGATTGTGGAGTATAAGGATAATCTGGCCTTGTTGGTTTTCCAACTCCAATGCCTCCATGGCCAAGCATTACGCGAATTCCATTAACTGTATGAAAAACACTCATTCCAATGACAATTGCTAAAATAACGTGGCCTTCTGGAGTTTGTGTGATTGCTAAAAATTCTTGCCATCCTACTTTACCTCGTAAAATGTTACTGGTTTCATAAATATGTGCAATAAAATATGCTAGCAGTCCGAGACCGGTTAATCTCATTAGCAAATAAGCAAATCTTTCAATTCCATATCTAGTGGGATTTGCCATTCCTTTAATTCCCTCTTTATTTTCATCTATGTTAGTCATCTAGTATTTTCTCTCCACTGGTTTGTAATTTGTAATTGTTACTGGATGTTTTTTCATGATGGGTTCTTTTGGATCATAATATGCAAGTGTATGATGTAAGAAATTTGTATCGTCTCTTTTAGGATAATCTGTTCTTGCATGACTACCTCTAGATTCTTTTCTATTAATGGCCCCAAGCAGAACAATTTCTGCGACACGAAACATAGAATCTAGTTCCATAACGTTTGAAAAGTTAGTATTGTATTCCTTAGCACGATCATCAACATGTTTCCAAGTTTTGTTTTTTAATTCTCGTACCCTCTTTAATCCCGCCACCATATCAGACTCATTTCTATAGACATATGCTTTATCGTTTAATGTATCTGTCAATTGTTGTCTAACTTCGTAAGGATTTACATCACCATTTCCACGAAATATTCCGTCGTAGATTCTTTTTTCTTCAGCTTCAACCATATAGTGTGGAAATGGAGTCAGATGTTGCTTGTTTAAGATATAATCTACTGCCAGCTCACCGGTAATTTTCCCCCATACAATGCATTCAGAAGTAGAATTGGCTCCAAGTCTATTTGCACCATGTACGCTATTACAGGCAGCTTCACCAGCAGCCCAAACTCCCTCAAGTTCAGTCGCACCATCAATATTTGTATGAATCCCACCCATCATGTAATGGGTCACTGGTCTGACATCTAGTGGTTCTTGGGCAGGATCAATGCCTGAAAACTTGATTGAAATTTCTCTAATGGCACCTAATTTTTCTTTGATTAGAGAATCACCCAGATGTCTCAGATCTAATTTCATACACTTTACACCAGTTTCATTATCAAAACCACGTCCTTCATTAATTTCTGTCATCATTGCTCTAGAAACAATATCACGAGGTGCAAGCTCCATTTTTCCCGCTGCATATTTTTTCATAAATCTTTCACCAGTGTTGTTTAAGAGATAACCTCCCTCACCGCGGGCCCCTTCAGTAATTAAGATTCCAGATGGTAAGATTCCAGTTGGATGAAATTGAACAAACTCCATATCCTTAAGTGCCATTCCTGCTCGATATGCCATATCAATTCCGTCAGGAGTTGATGAAAAAGCATATGTTGAATAGCTGTAAATTCTTCCAGCTCCCCCAGTAGCTATTATCAAAGCCTTTGCTTTTATAGAATAAAATGTTCCACTTGAAAGTTCAATTGCAGTAATTCCCAAAAAACGTTGTCCGTCATGGATTATTGAAGTAGCAAACCATTCATTTAGAAATTCAATATTATCAAATTTCAGACATGTGTCATAGAGTGTTTGCATTTCAAAAAATCCAACTTTATCTGAAGCATATGTTGCTCTGGGATAGCTATACCCGCCAAAATTTCTTTGTCCTAATCTTCCATCCTCCCGTCTTGACCAAGGCATCCCCCAATGTTCCAATTGATAAATTTCATGAGGTATTACACGACAAAGTCTTTCTGCAACATCTTGATCAGCTAAAAAATCACTACCTTTTATGGTGTCATAAATATGTGATTCGATTGAATCACCTTCTTCCTCAAAAAGAACTGCCGCAGTTCCACCTTCTGCTGAAACAGAATGTGAACGCATGACTTGAACTTTGGAAATTACTCCGATCTTAATCTTTGAGCTTTTTTTTGCAGCAGCAATTGCAGCTCTTAAACCTGCCAGGCCAGAACCAACAATTAGTAAGTCGTATTCAAAAGAATCAACCATTCCCAGTCAACTAAGCTCACTAAAGTTCGGATAAATATGTATTCTAGAAGATCGACTGAGAATAATAAATTTAGAATCATTAATATATATCGCTAGTGATATCACTAGCGATGATCTCAGAATGGTTTCAAAGAGTCGGGAGCTCAATTCCAAGAGGTTTTTCTAGATATTTTATTTTGGAATTATTAAAAAAAACACCTCATTCTGGGAAGGAGATAATTGATGCAGGTTTGAAACAAAGTCAAGGAATGTGGAAGCCTTCTCCTGGATTGATCTATCCATTACTTGGCAGATTATTGGATGAGGGTTTGATTGAGGAAACAAAATCAGGAAAATATCAGATTACTCGGAAAGGCAGATCCACTGCGGAGGATCTTGACTCGGTAAACGATATTGTAAAAAAGCAACTTGATGTTCTCTTTAGAATAGGTAATGTTGGACGATTTGTAGCAATGGATGTTTTAGAAAGAATTTTTTCGATGGGGGCTTTATTGAGCTCAAATATATCAAATATGACAAAGGAAGAAACTACTAAGTACAAAAAATTCTTAGAATCTGAGCTTCGAAAAATGGAAAAGCAGGTAGATAAGAAAAAGGAAAAAGAGATTAAAATAGATTAAATCTAAATAATTCACATTAAATAAGTCATATATTGAAAACTCTTAGCCAGTTATTGAAAGGAAAAAAACCACTAGTTATTCCAGGAGTATTTGATGCGATTGGTGCTAAAATCGCACAAAAGGTAGGATTTGAGGCAATGTTTCAAACAGGATACGGAACATCAGCAACTCTTTTTGGAATGCCAGATTATGGGTTCATTGGTTCTACTGAAACTGTAGAAAATGCTCGTAGAATTTGTCGATCAGTAAATGTTCCAGTAATAGTTGATGCAGATACTGGATATGGGAATGCTCTTTCAGTTTGGAAATTAGTTAGAGAGTTAGAGGCAGCTGGAGCTTCTGGAATGTTTCTTGAGGATCAGAGATGGCCAAAAAGATGCGGTCATATGAAAGGAAAAGAAGTAATAAGAAAAGAAGAATATGCAGAAAAACTTCATGCTGCCCTTGACGCAAGGAAAAGCAAGGATTTCATAATAGTGTCAAGAACAGATGCTAGAGCCACGGAAGGTTTAGACAAAGCCATTGAAAGAGGATTATATTACAAAAAAATTGGCGCAGATGTTATTTTTGTAGAAGCCCCACAATCTATTTCGGAAATGAAAAAGATTGGTAAATCAATCAAGGCACCCCTTGTTGCAAATATGATTGAAGGTGGAGCTACACCAATTAGTTCTGCTTTAGCCTTACAAAAAATGGGATTTAAAATAATATTATATCCTTTATCGGTTCTTTTTGCAAATACATATGCATCACTTCAAATTTTAAAAGAGCTTAAAAAATCAGGTACAACTACCAAACTAAGCAAAAATCTAGTCAATTTTGATGAATTTAATGAAATAGTGGAATTATCTAAATTTAGAAAATTAGAAAATAGATATGGGTCGGTAGATAAAAAGAAAAAATCCAGGTAAAGAGTTTATTTCCTCTTTACTTCGATTTCAATCGTGGATACGTTTCTTGTTTTTCCGTCTTGTGACTCTAATGATTCAGAGCCAATTTTGATTTCTCCGATTGCATAACCAGCATTTTCTGTTTTTCTAGAAATGATTTGCGAAACATCTACTGCTCGGCCAATGCTCATTCCCCGTGCCTTAATTCGGACGGCTGGTGAGTTTGCCAACTGAATTAGCGTAGAAGTTACATACGCCATTAGTGGTTTCTTACCAATGAATACTGTGTCCCTGCTAACAGGAGACTGTTTGTTTTGTGTGCTCATGGTGATTGACAGATTTACGATAATTTAAATCTAAGATCCTATAAATTGGCTCAAAAAGTGGATTTATTGAAAATTTTTACTTTAATGACTCATTATTGATTAAATATGTCAAATGAAAAAATTGGAAAGATTTTGGAATCAGGTACAAAACAAGAAAAAATTAAAGCCTTAGAATCTAATGTGAATTCAAATGATCCGCAAATTGTGAATAAAATAATTTCTAAACTGGATGATGATGATATTGAGGTTAGAGGTGAGGCGTTTAGCTCCCTTGTACTTAATGAAAATAACATCACAGATCCATTAATTAAAAATCTAAATTCCGAAAGTAAAAACATAAGGGCTTACACAGCCCTTGTTCTCGCAAATCGGAAAAACTCTAGTGCCATTTCTTCAATTACTCCCCTGACTAAAGATCAGAGTGGAATGGTAAGGGCATGTGCATTAGGGGCTTTAGGATATCTTAAAGCTAAACAATCATCAAAAGAGATTCATGAATGTTTTGTAGATTCAAATTTAGAAGTAAAAAAATGTGCTTTGAAGGCATTAATTGACATTGGGGATAAATTATCTAATAGTGAAATCAAACTATTGTCTGAAGAAAAAGATATCGAAATTAAAAAAATGTTACAAAAATTAAGATTGAATTAATAATATTTAACCATACGATTCGTATTTTACTTCAAAGCTTCCATCTTCACGTTTATCATGTTGTGTGACAAAACCTCGGGGTTTCATAAAGTCCATTACTCCATCAATGGTGCCTTGCCAGCCACAAACGTAAAAGATAGTATTATCTTTAGTAATTTTATCACCTATCAGCTCTTCTAATGGTGACATACCACCATCTTTAGGTCTCAAAAATGTTTCGACTCTTCCTGTTTGACCTCCCCAAGATCTGTTAAACCATTCTTGAGGACGACTTATTGAAGCACGGTATTTAAAATTCCATTTATCTTTGCCTCTATCAAGACTATCGTATTCTAAATCAGTAAGAAGTTCTTTGTAGCTGAGTTCATCAACATAACTTGCCCCATGAAGAATTACAATTTCTCTTTTATCTCCAACAGCATGTAGGTGCTGGGCAAAGCTAACAAATGGTGCAAGACCAGTACCTCCACCAATACAAACAATTCTTCTTTCATCTTTACTTCCATCTGGTAATTTTTCATTTATTGAGAGAGCTGAACCAGTGGGTTTAATCCAATTAACTTCATCACCTACCTTAGCATTAAACAATTGTGTAGTTAAACGACCAGGAATGGGTTTACGGACCCATCGAATTACAAGTTCAATATACTTTCTGTTTTCAGGATGAGATGCAATAGAATAAGCTCTTCTAACTATCTTGTTATCTTCAGTAGGATTTGGTAACCCAATTGTTATGAATTGACCTGCTTGATAATCTGGGACAAGTCCATCATTTGGGACTAGTCTCATTATTACCAAATCTTCTTTTAGTAATTGAATATAAGTAATGGTAGCTTTGTTATCTACGACCACTCGGTAAATGGAGCCAGTAGTGGTTAAATATCTTCTGTTAAATGTTTAATGAATATTTTCAATTGTCCGCTAAACGTTAATAGCCATTTGTAAAAGTCATAAACGATCAGAATTTAGTTCTGAAAATTGGGCCGGTCGTCTAGACTGGTAGGATACGCCCTTGGCATGGGTGAGATCGAGGGTTCAAATCCCTCCCGGTCCATTTTTTTCTTCTAAAATGTTTCCCTTGACCTTTTTTGTTCCTGCCAATATACAAAAGGTGTCTATCAGGCTGTCTATTAGTGTAATAGCGCATTTTCAAAATGATACCTTGCTACAGCTATTCGTAACCATTAGAGCTAAATTGAGCTACAAAAAAATAATGCAGAGCTACAAAAATGTTGCACAAAAACCATGTGTGACGTGTAACAATTTGTTACAAGTGAGCTTTGTAGCTAATTAGGCGTGACAAAATAGAGGTGTAGCTCGTTTTTTTATTTGTAATAACATGTAGCTCTAATGGTTTGTAGCTACATTGTAGCAGCTAGAGCTACAGAATTCTGTCTTGATAATCTTACTATGATTATACAAATGAAAGACTTCACTATAACCACAAGTTTAATTATGTTATATTTTTGCAACTTTTATGAACAAAGAACCCAGAGAGGTAATTGTAAAAACCATGGTAGTTGACTGCAATCCATCAACTGTGTTTGAATTTTTTATAAATCCCAAAAATTGGGAGAGTGGAGGTTCAATCAAAAACGTACAAAAAAGTGATAATGGATCATGGAATGTAGAAACTCCTTTAGGCCCTGCGAAAATTAAATTTCATTCTAACATGGAATTGGGAATTTTTGATCATGATTTTAAAACTGGCGATGCCCAATGGACTGTATATTGTAGAGTTATGCCAAATGAACGCGGTTCTACTGTCTCATTTACATTTATCAGGCCAGAACCAATGACTTTTGAACAATTTGAAGGCCAGCTTAAGAACTTTGATAAAGAAATGCAAGGTTGGAAAAAATTGTTAGTACGTGGATAATCTACACAGGATTACCCAAGGATCAAATTTTTTCCCCAAACAATTCCTCGCATTTAGGGCAATAATCGCTAGTACTCCCATTTGGAAGTTTAGTGTGTATTAATTCCACATCTTTGTGTAATGGACAGGTAAATTTCACATCAGATAATCAATGTTGAAAATTGTATATGAGATTATATGTAAATTCACGCAATAATTGGCATGGTAAGTCAGCCCATCGTAATTGGAATTGTAGTGGGTGTATTTTTTGCTGGCCTTGGAGTGGGTTATGCTATTTTTCAATCTTACAACCAACCTAATTTTGCAATGATGACACCACAACAGATGCAACAAATGATGAACAATCCACAGATGATGAATCAGTGGCACCAAACAATGATGAATAATCCAGATGCATTTAACAGCTGGATGAACACCATGATGCAAAATCCACAAATGATGAGTCCCTGGATGAACAATATGATGAACGATCCTCAACTAAGAGAACAGATGTACTCTCAAATGATGCAAAATAATCAATTCATGCAAGGAATGATGGGAAACCAGAATTTCCAAAACCAGTGGATGGGCCCATGGATGATGCAAAACAACTCAACGTGGGGCGGAATGATGCGCGGCCCTATGATGGGAAACTATCCATAAAACAACATTCTGATTCTATAGCGGATAATCTTACTAGTATTATCAAGTATGTTTTTAGTAGGTGATTGATTAACAAAATATTGTTTTCTTATACAAAAAAATAAAAAAATTATTGAAGAAGGTTTGGAATCCTCTTCAATTTTGAGACAATTGAAATTTTGCCTGGACCACAAACTATAATGAACAGCACCATAGCAAGTAATGCCAAGTCATAATCCCATCCTCCTTGTGATATGAAGAATCCATTCTCCCATCTTATGTGGAATATGGCATCCACAAGAATTATACCAAAAATCGTTCCAGTTATTCTAGTCATCATGCCAACTATTAGGAAAATTCCGCCAATGGTTTCTGCGAGGGCAATTGGAATCTGTAGTTCTGGTGGTAAACCAAAGCCAATGAGATGGTCTTTCCATATAGGATCGAATTTTTGTAATCCATAAACGATAAAGATTACACCAACTGCCGCTTTGATTCCCCAGAATGTTATATCATGGAGGATGTTTGTTTTTTCAATTTGTGTGGTTTGACTCAATTTTGATCAAATTATGATTAGAGTCATGATACTAAAACAATAAACTTTACAATTGTAAAATTCATGTTCCTTGTATATATCAAAGTAGCTTTACAAATGTAAAACCAGATACATTTCTTATATGGTTTTGTTCTTGGATAATCTTACTAGGATTACCCAAAACAGATCTTAAATAAAAAAATAAAAAAAGGATGTGTTTATTGAGTTGCCCAACCCTGAGCGATAAGCTTTGATGCTGTCTTTAAGCTAACACATTTTGCTGAACCATCAGCTACCTTGAAGATGAGTTCCAATCCTTTTTTGCATGTTACATCAGAAGCAACCACGCCAGATTTCATCTGCTTGAGTGGTGAATCCATATGTTCCATTTTCATCATGCTGTCATCTTTTTCCATCATAATGTCGTTATCTTTCATCATCTTATCTTCTATCATTGTATCTTCCATGATGAATTTTTCATCCACTTCAACAAATGGGCAGTTCACTATTACACCAGCTACTTCAGTAGCTATGTAACCTTTGGATCCTGCAGATGTTATTTCTTTGGTTGTGATTAGAAAATCTGCAGATAGTGGATCCTTCCAGGTTGCTCCTTGTATTCTCCACAACGGGCTGTAAAATTCATCTCCTACATTTGTAGAGCCAATGCTTGCCTGGAATCCCATTGGACCCGAACCTACTATTCCGTTTGTAAAGACATAAAGATCAGATGCAGCACCTGAAAGAAGTGTAGTGCCAGTCCTTTCAGCAAACACAACTCCTAACATGTCTGCTACGTCTTGTTTTGAAGCATCAGTTGCAATATAGTATATGGTAGAACCATCTGGTCCAAATCCTCGATGTGCAACAAAGGTAACTTGCATGTTTTCTGTGTCTATATCAAGAACTTGCCCACCACCATATGGTGTTGAATCGGTAAGAGTTTTTTCATCTCGTATTTTCAAATTTCCTCCATCCCATTGGACAAATGGACAGTTCACTATCAGCCCAGATGCCGTTACGGTAAGCTCATTATTTTTTTGTGCTGCCAGAACTTCAATTTGTGATTTTAATTCTCGTGGTACAACTCCTTCCTTCCATTCTACGATATTGATTGCCCATAATGGACTATAGTTTGCATCGCCTGGTTGTGAGTCGGCCACATTTGGCTGGAACCCAAGAGGACCTACCCCCTTTATTCCGTTTTTGAATGCATAGATTTGTGCTAGTGCATCCGCAGGAGTCTTTTGAAGGGCAGGAGTATATGCAACTCTAAAACCTGTCAGTTTGGTTAGTTGGTCTGCAAGATCCTTATCTGAGGCTTCAGTTGAAATATAGAATACTTCTGAACCTTTTACGTATCCCTTTGTTAAAGGAATAGTTACAGGCACATTTGTGTTTGTCAGCTTTTGCATCTTGGAATCTTTCATTTCCATTGCATTTGCATTCAGATATGGTGCTGTAATCAACACAGCGACTGAAATTGCAAGAAACATGAGTTTGTTGAAACTTTTCATTGAAGGTTGAAACTTCAAATAACATTTAATAATTTATCCAAATCTATTCCAATTCATAATCATTAGAGGATTATCCAGAATGAAAATGTAGAATTATCTTAATCCTTTGTGGGATTTTTTCATATTTTTATTTAGATTTCTCTGGTGACTTGTTCCTAGATTTTTTCCACCCTCAAATAATTCATTACCCATTTGGTTGTCAAGTTCTTGGATTTTGCTTTGATCATGTGGGTCTCCTCTGTCAACTGCTACTTTGTCTACTGCCTCAAAACCGGCTCTAATTTTGTCAAGTTTTCTTGGTTTTTTCCTAGTCACAGATTTTATTTTTCACATTTGATGATATTTTAATTCTATGAATAATTTATTTGAAAAATACAGGTATCTCGTCGTAGTTTTTTCTGGATAATCTATACAGGATTATTTCGGATATTCATTAATTATACATGAAAAATACTAACTATATTGAAAAAAATACTATATGTTATATTTCCAGTAGCAGCGTTTTCGCTTATTTTAATAAATTTATTATTTGGACATTTATTATTTGATTTTGGAGCTAAGCAAGATCTTAACAAATATTCCATCTACATACATTTACTACCAGAATGGCAAAGCTATCCTACAAATATCATATTTGATGTTACAACTTCATGGACTAATCCAGAAACTAATACAAATGATCCTTATTATGATCCTGAGATTGTTTTTCAACTAGAAACAGAGTATAACTTCAACGAAGTAAAATACATTGAAAAAAAACCGTATGTGGAATTAAAACATACATTTAGTGACTGTAAAAACGAATGGAAACCAATCCTCTATAGACGATTAATAGATAGCATTAGGAGCCAATATGAAAATATCATTGGGATGCAGCTAAATTCTGATCCTTATGTTGTGGTTTACCCAAAAATCCCTAACAATGAGTACAGTTTATCTGAACAAAAAACTAAACTTGAATCAGGATTTTCATATTTTATTCCAATATGTACTTCAAAAGATGTTACCTCTTATGATTATAGCGTGATGATTAAAGATGAAAAGGTCGGGTTTGATGTTTATTTTGTTCCGTCTATTGAAGAGTTGAATAATTTCCAGCAGAATACAAAATATAATTATTACCAAAAAGACGGATGCTTTGGGCACAACTTACACAGTTTTAGCGGGTCGTGTGACAACGTTGAGAAGAATGGAGGGTTGTTAATTATGGTACCTGATGAATTACAGAACTCGTTGACAAAAATAGTAGTTAATCTACACGAGAAAATTTAACGAAATCGACATCCGCATAAATTTATTGTATAACCTATACAGGATTTACAAGAATAAAATCATAGAAGAATTTATGAGCAGATTTAATTTCGAATAGTATACATGAGATATTTTTTGTCCTTATTGATAATTGGCATAATTGCTTTTCAGACTAATTCTGCTTTTTCTGCATGTACCAAGTGTCTTTGCAATCTCTCCAGCTGAAAGTGGGTAAGGCCTGTTGCCAGTGCCATGTAAGAGGGAATGGATCTCAAAAGTTATCTGATCTTGGGATGCTCTTTTTCCATAGAGTCGGATCCTGGGCTTAAAGGAGATTACAAACACCTCCGCGGCAAAGGTTCGATAAAATTTTTCAGGGGGCGCTTTTCTGACACTTTTTTGGTTATTACAGATTTTGACACTGGCTAGTATACAGGTTCCGTTATTCTAAAAAAATAATACCAAACACTTGTGTCCTACATTGGGGACGTAGGTTAGCTTGGTGGACTGCCAGCCTCGGGTGCTGGATGTCATGGGTTCAAATCCCATCGTCCCCACGTTTTATTTGAGTTAATTGAAATAGGACAAACATTTGAGTATTTCAATTGACAGTTTCTATCTATCTTGCACATCTTAATCCAGTAACAAATGCTCATGTAGAAATTATTGAAGATCTAAAAAAAGAATCCGAAGTTATTGTTATGCCAGTAATATTTCTTAAGAATGAGATTGAAGTTAATAGTAGTAGCTTCCCATTTAATTTTGAGATTAGAAAAAAAATGCTTGAGTCTGTCTTTGGAAATTCAATTAAAATATCTAAAAATTATACATTCCGAGCTCCTTTTAGGAGATATCTCCCTCCCTTGTTATCACCAGCATCTTGGGAACTTAGAAAACAAATTCTCAAAGGCGTTCCAAAAGACTATTTTACATATACTGGAGACAAAGCAGAAGGAATTATGCTAAAAATTTATCGTCTAAATCCAAAAATTGGAATACGAAAAAAAATATCTGCTTCATCGGTGAAAAATAAATTATATAATTATGTTAGAGGAAAAGAGATATCTTGGAAGGATGATATACCTCCTAAAGTTGTTGAAATAATTGAGCAAAATTGGAACCTAGTTGAAAAATATGCACGTATCGACGATGAAACAACTAGAATTGCTGGTATGAAATTTCCAAAAGATGGTTATTGGTCAAAATAAAATTTTAGTTAGTATTTTTGGAAGTTAAGAGAAAATTTAATTTGCCAAATTTTTTAATTTCTCTTTTTTATTTTTTATTACTAATTCTATTGTCAAACCAGCAACAATAACAAGTAAAACAATAACAAAAGACCATACTAAATCTAATGATGGCTCACCAGTAGTAAGAGAAGCTGAACTTGCAGCTTCAAAAGATTCAGCGGCTGGAGGTGCTTCCTGCATCATAGTTGTTTCTTCTGAACCTCGCTTGGCTAATTCATCTTCAACCACAATGGGAATCTGCGAATTTTTTTGAATGAATTGAGAAGAAAACCATGCAGCTACACAAACTGCTCCTAAGGTTGCTAATCTATGAATTCTTGAAAATGAGTTAAATAGTGATTTGCTGGTTTTAGCGGATTGTGACATTTCGGAAGGTAAAATCACAATAGCAAATTTATCAACAGTATAAAATTTCATATCATGAGACTTGGTATTTTTTCCAACATTAGTAATTTTTATCACTCCCGATTCCTGCATTTTTTTTAAATGATAAATTACTAGGGGAAGAGATACTTCTATTTTTTGTGATATTTGATTTGCGGTAAGTGATTGATTAAATAATAATTTAAGAATTTTTCTACCAGAATCAGAACTTAGTATTTCTCCTACAGCTTTTATTTTTTCATCTTCTGTGGAAAGAATCTCTACTTTATCAGATATTGCTAGAGTTTCATCATCTTTTTCTACCATGGGATAGGATTGAATGGATAATGTATTATTAAGATTACTGGTTAAATTATAATTTAATCAAACCTTATTTTCAAAATCCATTATACTGGATGTATGAACAGTTCAAAACTATTCATATTTGCTGTACTTGCAGTAATTGCAATTTCAGTAACTGCAGTATCAGTGTTTTCAGAGGCAGAAGCACAAGTGCCAAATTCAGTTTTATCTGAAAATACAATCTCAGTTACTGGTACAGCATCAACAAATGTCAAGCCTGATCTGCTTCATATCCAATTTGGAGTAGAAACACAAGAAAAGACAGCAAAAGAAGCTTTTGAGACAAATTCACAGCTAATGAATGCTGTAGTTGAATCCATCAAGAAAGCAGGAATCGAGAACTCGGACATAAGTACATCCTCTCTGAACATATATCCCATATATGACCAGTATGAAGACCCACTCACAAAAAAATATACTCAAGAGCTTGTAGGATATCGAGTTTCAAACATTCTAAATGTAGAAACAAAAAAACTTGATAGTGCAGCAGCAATAATTGATAATGCTGTTGGTGCTGGAGTAAATAGAGTTGATAGTGTTTACTTCACACTTTCGCCAGAGTCGCATCTAAAAGTAAAAGATAGTCTTTTAGCAGATGCAATAAAGAATGCAAAATCAAAGGCAGAAAAGGCATTAGTTCCACTTGAGAACACGATTATCGGAGTAAAATCTGTATCATTATCGGAGTTTTCAGTGCCTTATCCACCAACAGTTTTTTCGGCACATTCAGCAATGTATGAAGAATCTTTTGCGATTAAAGCCCAGGCACCAATATTTACTTCTGAACAAGATGTCAGTGCTACAGCAAATGTAGTATTTATCATCAGAAGTAAATAATCCCTTTTTTTATTCAGATTTAACTATAATCTTAATTATAGATGAATAATCATCTTTTTTGTGAAATTTCCTCTCTCGAAATTTGTATGGCTTGATGGAAAATATATTCCTGTTGAGAAAGCAAAAGTTCCCATTACTACCCATGCAATTCATTATGGTACGTCGGTTTTTGAGGGGATTCGAGCATACTGGAATACAAAAAATCTTTTCATATTCAGGCTCGAAGATCACATCAGGCGTTTTAGAAATTCTGGAAAATTCTATTCCATTTCTTTAAATTTTACTAACAAGCAGATTGAAAATGCCATAATAAATTTATGCAAAAAAAATAAAATGAAAAAAAATTGTTATATTCGACCTTTTTATTTTGTAGGAGATTACGGGATTAATCTTCATGTGACAGAAAAAGCTCCAACAATTGTTGCTATCTTTATGTTTCCCTTTGGAGATTTGTTTAATAAAAAAGGCATATCTGCAGGAGTGTCTTCATGGAGAAAATTTAGCGTTTCATCAACTCCCCCACAAGCAAAAATGGGAGGTAATTATCTAAATTCAATTTTGGCTACTCAAGAGGCAAAAAGAGATGGATTTGATGAAGCCATCCTACTAGATAGACTTGGAAATGTTAGCGAAGCACCAGGAGAAAATATTTTTCTAGTGTTAAATGATAAGATAATAACTCCTCCGCTTAGCTCTTCGGCATTAGCTGGAATTACCAGGGATTCAATATTAGAATTAGCTAACGATAGAGGGTTTAAAGTAGATATCAGAGAAGTTTCAAGAAGTGAATTATACATAGCAGATGAAATTTTTCTTTCAGGAACTGCTTCAGAAATAATTCCAATAGTAAAAATTGATAGTACTATAGTAGGTAATGGAAAGATTGGAACCATTACTAGTGATTTAATATCAGATTATACGGAAGTAGTTATGAACAGAAACAAAAAATATTCAGAATGGCTGACCCCGGTGTACTAAAATGAAGGTTGCTCAAATTGGAACAGGCGGATGGGGGAAAAATCACTCAAGAATTCTATCACAGTTGGGAGTACTAACAGCTGTTTGTGATGTAAATAAAGAAAGGAGTAAAGAATACGGGGAAAAGTACTCAGTGAATAGTTATGATTCAGTTGAAACATTAATTGATTCAGAAAAATTTGATGCAGCTTTTATCTGTACTCCAACTTCAACACATGCCGAGATCGCTAGTCAACTAATACAAAAAAAGAAAAATGTGTTTATTGAAAAACCTTTAACATATAATTCTGAACAAGGGGAAGATTTACTTCAGCTAGCTAAAAAAAATAATGTTGTAATGACCTGTGGATATATTGAACGATTTAATCCTGCGGTGGGTTTTGTAAAAGATTATGTGAAATCAAAAAAATATGGTGAACTTGTAATGCTTGAATTTCATCGTGAAAATAGAATGCCACTTCACATTAAAGATGTTGGAATAATTTATGATACATCAGTTCATGACATAGACACTGCAATGTGGCTCTTTGATGATACACCACAAGTAGTTTTTGCAAGAGCTGGAAGTATTAAACATAAATACGAAGATTTTGCAACCATAATGCTAGGTTTTAAGGATAACAAAGTTGCAATAATTTCTTCTAACTGGATTACTCCAGCTAGAGTAAGAAACTTTAATGCAGTTTGTACCGAAGGAATAATTTCAGCAGATTTTATTTCACAAGGAATAAAAATTGAAACTGATAAGGATACTGAAATTCCAAGGAATGAAAAACAGGAGCCTTTATTATTAGAAATCCAGAATTTTCTAGGAGCAATTGAAGGGAAAAATGAATTAAGAGTAAAACCTAATGAAGCAGTAAATGTTACAAAAATTGCTGAAGCGTCACTTTTATCTAGCCAAAAGGGCACACCAATTTATCTTGAGTTACAATGAATAAAAAAATGATGAATATCCTTGCTTGTCCTATCGATAAACATTTTCCACTAGAAATTTTTGAATCTAAAATTAAAGATGATGTGATAATTGAGGGAGCTTTGTATTGTACCGATTGTTCTAGGTTCTATCCAATTATTGAAGAAATTCCAATAATGCTTCCTGACGAATTACGAGATAAAAAACAAGATATGGATTTTCTGAATAACAATCAAGAAAAATTACCTAAGAAAATAATTAAAGAAGCTTCTCCATGGCATTTATGAGATATTTTGGTTACTAATTTTATATCTACTAAAGCAAAAATTGGAAAAAATGTTAAGATTTGGCATTTTACCTATGTTGGAGATAATACAGAAATTGGAAATAATGTAAAAATTGGTTCATTGGTTCATATTGATTACAACGTAAAGATAGGAGATAATTCTTTGATAGAAGGAGCAGTATACATTCCACCACTATCACGTATAGGCAAAAATGTTTTCATTGGTCCTGCTGCTGTTCTTACCAATGACCCATATCCCCCTAGTGGGAAGATGATTGGTGTGATAATTGAAGATGGGGCAATAATTGGTTCACGTGCGGTAATTAAAGCTGGAGTCACCATAGGCAAAAATAGCGTAGTAGCAATGGGTTCTGTAGTTACAAAAAATGTTCGGCCTAACACAGTTGTTGTAGGGGTTCCAGCAAAAGAAAGATACTCAAGAGAAGAATATGATAAAAAACAAAAAAAATGGAGTTCTAGCTAACCTTTAGCTGAGAGCGAAATATCCAATTCTTTACTTTTGATAAAATAAAAATCCAAGATATAACCAAACCAATTGAGACAATACCTTTCAATAAAGATGAAATTATCAAATCGAATTCACCATATCCAGATATTTCTACTGGTGCAAGAATGAGCACAGATATGCCTCCTCCAATAATAATTAAGATCCACATTGCAAAAATAAATACAAAAATTGTTAAACCACTCAAATTGAAATCTCCATCATAAATGCAGTAATTACGGCTAAAATACCTGAAAAAATAGTGAGTTTGAAAATAACATATCCAATCTCTTTTTCGGTTAGTGGTCCACTTCCAGAAAGAATTAATCTTACCAAAGTTACACTTGCGTCTTTATCTGAGGTTGCTTTAAGCTTGAAATCTTCTGTTAATGAAACTGGTTTTGCTTTAATTTCTCTATGTTCAACAATTCGTTTCATACTAGAAAGGAATAAGAAAGAGTTGATAATTGCAGGACCAAGAGCTATTGCTGCAATAACCTCGACTTGTCCTACGATAGCTATTGCCCCATACATTGCACCTAGTGTTAGGGCACCTGAATCTCCAGGAAAAATTTTACTTGGAAATTTATGATATTTGTAAAATGCCAAAGATGTAAAAACTAAGATTAGACTGATAAGAGCAATTTCATAATTCTGTAAAATAATTAGGGAAATTGTAAGAGTGGTTCCAGCAATTACCATAAAACCACTGGCAACACCATTTAAAACATCTATTGAATTGATAGTATTACCAGTAATTGAAATCATTATGACAATAACTCCAAGATAAAGAAGAGGAATCTTAACATCGCCAAATAAAGGAAATGAAAGATCAGAATCATAAGCACCAAGCAAAATTATCGGAATTGCTGTTGCAGCAAGTGCTAATGGTTTAAACCAGCCACCCATGACTTTTCGGTCATCGATTAGTCCTACAAAAAATGCCAAAATAGTAGTAAGCAGAATTGCTATGATTTCCATCATGGGGAAAAATGCATAAAGAACAATTCCAGAAATCAATATCCCTGGCAAAATGGATAATCCACCAGGTCTAGCAACCATCGCACCACCTTTCCTGTGATAATCCTTAACAACACTATTTCTTTTTTCCAGGGCTTTAATCAAAAAAGGAGTAATTACAAATACAGTCAAAAATGCCAAAGCTGAAACAATTATGGCTGCTATTATTTGGTGTTCCAATTATGTACCTTTTTGTAATTGAGACTTAATGTTATCTGCAAGTGTCGAACCAATTTTATCAATTTCTGCTAATTTTTTAACCGGAATTTTAGATAGTTCTTCAAGGGTTTTAATTCCATTATTATACAATTTACGGGCACGAATTCTTCCTATTCCCTTGATTTTTACAAGATCAATTAATTCCTCTCGGATTCCATAGATGATCCTTTTTCTTAGAATATCTAGTTCTTCAAGTAGATCTTCACAATCTGCTTGTTTAGCTAATTCACGAAGACAATAAATCAACCATTCAGCAGTTTGCGTCATTCGGTGCATATCTCCAGATTCAATTTTTAGATTATCAGAAAGGGAGATTTCAGATGATTCAGTAATCCATGATTGTAATGCCATTAAACTACGTGAACAATCGTATTCTGAAATTGGTTGAATTAGTTCAGAAGAATAATTTTCTAGCATTACACCTAGGTTTTCATGATCTTTGATTCGCAAAGAAAATTTTGGAAAAAACTCTTCACAGTTAGTTATCAGATGTAAGAATCCAAAAGTATGTTTTCTTCCTTTTGTAACAATTTCCAATGCATCTCTAAAGTGGGTTGCAGTAATTGGATCAATATAGATCTTGGAAACTTTTTTCCCAAATTCTGTTGCTACAAATCTTTCTCCTTTTTTTATGATGAATTTCTCTGTTAAAAGAAATTTTGTTGCAATGTCAATTCCAAATTTTATTGTTGATTTACTAGATTGTAAACCACCTAATGTTTTTAAAAAGAAATCTAAAATTTCATCTTTTTTTATTCCAGGATTTGTAACTATTAAACTCAATACATGGATTCTAAGTGATTTATCATCGGTAATCTTTGATTCAATTGGTTCAGGTTCACCATTTACATAATAATCAATTAATTCTGAGCTATTGTAATTTCCAACAATTATCGCTTCACCGTAATCATCGTATTGAGGTCTACCAGCTCTTCCACAAAGTTGTTTGTATTCTAATATGCTAATTGGTCTATTTCCACCTGCACGTGAGTTATATCTACTAATACTTGAAATAACAACTCTTCTGGCTGGAAGATTAACACCAGCTGCTAATGTGGGTGTTGCTGCAAGAAGTTTAATTCTTCCGTTTCTAAATTCTGTTTCTATTGTTTGCCTGCAATTTGGATTAAGCCCCGCATGATGAAAGGCTACTCCTTTTTTTACTAATCCAGCAAGTGTTTTTACTAATTCAGTGTGTTCATTATGCTCTAGGATTTTTTGTGAAATTTTTTCTAGTTCGTCTAATTCTTTTTTTTTAAGAGAATTTAAGATTGCATCTGAGGCTTTTATTGCCAAGGAAGATGATCTAGTTCTAGTTTCGGCAAAAAGTAAAGACTGGCCTCCTTCCTTTACTGATTCAATTCCTAAATCAACAGGTTTTCCTCTAACACTTGCTTCAACTTCAAATTCTCTACCATCATTCATTATTACTGAACTTCCATCATAAACTCCTTCATAAAGTGGAACGGGTCTCCATTCACTTGAAACTGTTTTACAATCTAACCACTCTGATAATTCATCTACATTTGTAATAGTAGCACTAAGTGCTAAAATCTGCGGTTTACTTTCTAATAGTTTTAATTTTGTCAATACAACTTCTAGAGTTTGACCTCTATCTTCATCTCCTATAAGATGAATTTCATCAGCAATAACTAGCCCAACATCCTCAATCCATTCTGGACCATGACGAATTATTGAATCCATTTTTTCATTTGTTAAAATTAGAACATCGCTATTTTCCAATCCTTTATCTAAAGATTCAAAATCTCCAGTAGAAATTTGGACGTTGATCTTTTTTCCTAAATCTAATGATTCAAATTTTTTAAACTCTGAAAATTTTTCGGAGGCTAATGCCCGTAGAGGACTAAGATAAATTACTTTACCGTTATTTGTTGAAAGATAGTTTATCATAGCTAGAATTGCAATTAGTGTTTTTCCACTTGCTGTAGGTGCAGAAACTAGAATGTTTTCACCATCTAATAATCCTGCAGTAATGCTTTCTTCTTGAGGTGGATAAAGCTCTTCATATCCCTCCTTTTTTAGAAAATCAATTGCTGTTTTAGAGAGTTTTAGTTCAGATATCTTCATACTCGGTTATAATGACCGGGTTTGGATTCATAAATAGATGCCTCACGAAGCATTCTTCTGAGATAGTTTCTAGCCTCTTCTTCCGTAAATTTGCCAGATTTTACTAGTTCTTTTATGAATAATTTCTCTTCCACAGCCATCTTGTTGTCACCCTCTAGCGATTTTAGAACATCCATGAAGAGTTGCATTTTTGAGACTTCACTATGAGCCCTTCCTTGAAGCACACCAAGATCCACTTTGCCAGTATTTACATCAACACCAGCATCTCGAAGCATACTTTCGATTAAGAATATTGCACGTTCTGCATCTTCTGCTTCTACTTGGTCTTTCATCAACAAACGTGCTCGTGCAGTAGCAAGTCTGATTAAACCTTCCAATTGTCTTGGTGTAACAGTAATCATTTCTTCTGACTCTACATTTCTCATTTTCATATAGTAATCCAGAATCTTATCTTCAGCTTCTTTTGTAAGAACAGGATTGATTCTTTTAGAATATGATAAATATTTTGTAAGAATATCTGAATCAATTAGAGAGCGTGTATCATTTCCACCGGGAGTATACAAATTAATGATGTGTTTTGCAATTCTAGAATCTTTTTCTTTTGAAGGAATATCTCTTACAACAAAAATTAAATCAAATCTTGTTAAGAGAGGAATTGGAAGATTTACATTTTCTGTAATATTTTTGAATGGATCATATTTTCCATACATTGGATTGGCAGCAGCAAGAATAGATGTTCTTGCATTAAGGGTAGCTACAATTCCTCCCTTTGCAATGCTAGCTGATTGTTGTTCCATAACTTCATGTAGTGCACTTCTATCTTCTGGTTTCATTTTATCAAATTCATCTATGCAAACTAGACCTTGGTCACCAAGAACTACGGCTCCAGCTTCTAGCATCATGATTCCAGATTTATCGCGAACAACTGCTGCAGTAAGACCAGCAGCAGTAGATCCTCTTCCAGATGTGTATAATCCTCTAGGAGCGATTCGTGCACAAAACTTTAACATTTCACTTTTTGCAGTACCAGGATCTCCTACCAAAAAGATGTTAATGTCTCCTCTTATCTTAGTTCCATCTTGAAGTAATCTTTGTGTAGAGCCTGCAATTAGCAACAAAATTGCTTCTTTAATTAGAGTATGACCTTGAATATGTGGAGCAAATGAATCAACTAATCTATTATAAATATCTGGATTTCCAGAAAGTGATCTAATTATTTTTTCTTCTTCTGGAGATACTTCCTCTCGTTCAGTCTTCCTTGATGTTTTTGAACCCCTTCCCCCAAGAAACTCTACATTATTTCCATCGATTCGTAATCTGTATAACCCACTGGTAGATCTTGCACCAACAAAATATTCTTGTTCAATTCTAACGATACCTGTAAGAATTATTCTGTCTCCGGGTCTTGCATTGTCAACTAGATCTTGTTTTATTGTGACGTCCACATAGTGAGGTAATTGACCTGGAGGCAAATCCTCAGGTAATTCTTGTAATCTAGCAATTTGAAAATCGATAAATCTGCTTTTGTCAGGTTGAATCGTAAATTCTTTACTTGTACATTTTGGGTCAACTCCACAACGATATAGAGGAGGTACAGTCATTCCTTTTTCTAAAGTGATATGAAATTCATGATCATTGCTACATTTGTAAGTAATTTCTTTTGCTAATGGTTTAACTTCAGATGATCTTACGACCATTCCGGAAACACTAGTCATCTTATTAATTATTTCAGCATTAATTTGGCGAAGGCTTCTCTGAACAGGATAGTTTACAATTCTTGCTCTGATTTCCTCTTTAATTTTGGTAGCGTATTGTGGGAATCTTTCTTGTAAGATTTCTTTAATAGCTCTAGAAAAGGCTGCTAGAATTTCATCTGGATTTTGATTAAATTTTGATTCTATTTGAGGATGTGAAACCAAGTCATTATAGTCTACAACGATAAATTTTGCACTTTTTGGCATCATCTGGTCAATTTGTTCAACATAAGTGAAAGTTCCTTGCTTATCCTTATGGCGTTTAAGGAATTCTTTTACTTCGTCAGATAGAGCTGATTTACTAAATTTGGTTTCTAATGCAGTCATTTTTTATCTCCTAGAATTTGTTTTTTAAAGTCAATTGATGTGTTGTAAATTTTTTCATAGAACGATCTTTCCTCTAAGGTCAACTTTTGACTCAAATCTGCAGTTAATTTCGAAGAGTCAGCTAGATGAATAATTTTACCTTGTCTTTTACGCACAAGTGAGTTTAGCATGCTTTGGACTTTATCAAAATCATCTTTTGGTAATTTTTTCATATATGAAAGCAGTCGTACGTAAAAATGTGGTTCGAGTGTTGCAAGCTCAAATTCACCTTGGACATTTTCCTTTACAGTAGCTTGCTTGAGCTCAACTACCATATCAGGTTCCTCAATAGTTACATGTTTTTCATTTTCTAGAACATTAGCAATCCATCTTGGAATATTGAGAATTTCTCCTTGTTTTCCTTCTACATCTACATTTGAGACGTTTATTTTTATATCATGGAGAAAGGTTACCTTAACATCCTCTAGTTCATATCCTGTATTATGGACCTTTGAGAGATCTGTACTATTGAGCATGTAAGATCAGTGATCCCCTATAAGATCGTGATGAATCGGATCGATCAATTCTGTTCACAAAAAGGTGAGATCAATTGATCCTCTTAAAAGTCAACTATTTAGTGTAGGTTGAGCATTGGGTAGATTGGAATGTCAGTTTCTAATTTAATGTGGGTTGAAAAATATCGTCCACATAAGATAGTAGAACTAGTCGATCAGAAAGAAATTGTTGGTAGTATTAAAGCACTTTTAAAAAACCCGCCTGAAATGCCTCATCTTCTGTTCTCAGGTTCTGCAGGAGTTGGAAAAACCACTCTGGCTCTTTGCCTTTCCCAAGAGATACTAGGAGAACATTGGAAGGACAATACTTTGGAGCTAAATGCATCCGATGAAAGAGGAATCAATATGGTAAGGGATAGAGTCAAAATGTTTTCCAGATACGCGGGACTAGATTCTAAGATTCCATTTAAAATCATAATTTTAGATGAAGCCGATGAGATGACTTCGGATGCTCAGACAGCTCTACGAAGAATTATTGAAGATACTGCAAAAATTTGTAGATTTATTCTGATCGCTAATAATATTTCAAAAATCATAGATCCAATCCAAAGTAGATGTGCGGTTTTTAAATTTTCAACGATTCCAGAAAAAGATGTAATTTCTCATCTAAAAGAAATATCAAAAAAAGAAAAAATAAAATCTGATGAAAAAGGACTGGCTGCAATTTATGAATACTCAGAAGGGGACCTAAGACATGCTATCAATTTACTTCAAGCAACAGCTAGTTTGGGAGATATAACTGAAATAAATGTAAAAAAATCTGCTGGACTAACAAAAATCAACGATGTAGATATTGTTTTAAAACTAGCACTAGATGGAAAAATTTCCGATGCACGAAATAAAATGATTGAATTAATCAAAGTTTATGGAATGTCAGAATCTGATTTTCTAAAATATATTAATGCGGCAGTGTACAAAACAAAGAACAAAAATCTAAGCGAAATTGTTCAGACGATAGCAAAATATGATTTTAGAATTCTGAGTGGGTCCAATTCGGAAATTCAATTATCTGCACTTTTAGCAGAATTATCCAAGTTTGGAAAATAAAGGCGCAGAGAGAGGGATTCGAACCCCCGAATGGCGAACCACACAGGCTCTCAAGGCCCGCGCCCTACCAGGCTAGGCGACCTCTGCGGGATTCGTTGGCTTAGCTGATTAAAATTTGTTTTAATGCATCAAATTTGATTATCAAAATCTCCTATATCTATTGAAAAATAAAGAAAAATGGTCTAGTCGTGAGCGTGAGGATTTGCTTGACCAGAACCTAGTTTTTGGTAAGTTCCTAGTGCCTTTTCATGCCATTCTTGGTTTCCTTGATCTACTAGAACAGCTTGTGGAGGACATACTGAAACACAGGCCATACACCATATACAATCATGTTCTCTGATTGGATCTGCATTGTCTGAATAGTCATGTCGCTCTTCTTTAACAGAACTTCCTGTTCCTTCAAAGGTTTCGTGAATTGCCTTTACAGCTGGAATATCTTTTTCTGTTCTGTACCATTGGAAAACTTGGACTGGACAGGCCTCTATACAGGCACCATCTGCGACGCAAGAATCCCAATCTACTGCGACCATAGTTCCACTGACGCCGATCTTTTCCATTTTTTCGCCATTTTTCTTGTAGGCAGCAAGAACATCAGCGTTCTTTGAAGCCTCTGCAAGTCCTTGTGATGGCCAAACCCAATGGAAGTGTTCACCGTCTGAATGCATGATTTTACCAATTGGTTTTTTGTTATGACAAAAGTCTTCTTTAATTGGCATATAGAATCATCATCTTTTGTATATTATTTAAATCTAGACAAAATTAGTGGAAACTAAAATTTTTCTTTTAAGAGTTTTTTAGATTATAACACTGTTTTTGTGATTTTTCCCTACGTTCATATCGTTTTCCCTAGATCGGAGTTTAATGGATGTTATAAAATATGATGTGTATAGTGGTCCAAATATTGGTTTGTATACTGCTGTTAATGATAAACAGGTTTTTGTTCCAAATGGCTATGCTAAATCAAAGGCAAAAAAATTAGCTGATTTTCTAAATGTAGAACCAGTCTTTATTTCAATGGCAAATACAAGATTAATTGGTGCAATGATGGTTGTAAACAATAATGGAGTTTTAATTCCACATAATGCCATACCTAGTGAATATGAACATATTAAAAAATCAACAGGTTTGAATATTAATGTTTTAGATTCTAAACACAATGCTCTTGGAAATTTAATTTGTGCAAATGATAAAGGCGCAGTGGTTTCTCCAATGATTCCAAAAGATAAGATAAAACTAATTGAAGATACTTTGGGTGTCGAGGTTATTCAAAAAAAAATTGCTGGATATCATCAAGTTGGGGTAATGATTGTAGCAACAATGCATGGAGGTGTTATTCATCCAGAAGCTGATGATGAAGAAATAAAAAATATCGTAGATGTGTTAGGAGTAAACATAGAGCCTGCAACAATTAATGGTGGTGTTCCTTATGTACATTCAGGAATATTAGCTAACAATCACAATATAGTAGTTGGTATGCACACTACAGGTCCAGAAATAATGATGTTAACTAGGGCTTTTTCAGGATAGAATCAGCATTATTAATGAGATCATCAATTAAAATTATTTTTTCAGAACGATCTTGCATATTTCTTACTACAACTTTGTTTTCTTCAAATTCTTTAGGTCCTACGATAATAGTAAATTTTGATTCTGAGGATGACTCCATTTGTTTTTTTAGAGCCTTTCCAGGATAATAATCAATGTTAATTGGTACTCCATTTTGTCTAAGTTTTGATGCAATAGCTAAAGCCTCTGCATGCATTTCGTCATTGGCATATAATACAGATGTCATTACAATTTCCTTTTGTGGTGCAATTCCTTGTGATTCTAATGAAAGAATAATTCTTTCAACCCCTCCCGCTACACCAGTTGCACCAAGATCATCACGTCCAAATGCTTTAGGTAGAGTATCGTATCTACCTCCACCAACTAATGCTCCAAGATTTGCACTAGTATCAAATGCTTCAAAGACCATACCAGAATAGTAATCCAATCCCCTAACAATACCAAAATTAATACGAATATTTTTTACGTCTCTATCAGTTAATGAAAGATATAACTGCTTTAGTTCATCCCATCCTTCGAGAGATGAAACATCAAAGAGTTTTTGGATTTCTTCTGGAGTTCCTTTGATTGAAGAAAATTCAAGAATTTTTTTAAGTTTTTCTTTATCTATTCCTTTTTTATGATATTCTGATAGTATTTCATCGGGTTTTTTCTTTTGAATTTTGTCCATTGCTCGAAATACTTCTGAAGTTATTTTTGGGTCATCTATTTCAAATAAATTAATTATGTATGATTCGACGAGTTTTCTATTAGATATGTCAATTATTATGTTTTTGAGCCTTAGTTTTTCAAAAAATCTTGAAGTAAATTCAATTAATTCTGCATCAGCTGCCAAACTTGGTTTTCCAAAAATTTCGATATTCCATTGATGGAAAAATCTGTATCGGCCTTTTTGTGGTTCATCATATCGATATACTCCACCAAAACTTGCTAGTTTTGCTGGTAACTTTAATGATTGTTGTGAAGTTACATATCTTGTCAATCCCATTGTAAAATCAAATCTTAATCCAACTTCTCTATCATGTTTGTCTTTGAAATAATAGATATCATCTTTGATAGACGGACCACTTTTAGTCTCTAAAGTTGTAAGTAGCTCAATCGGCGAAGGGTTCATGAAACGAAATCCAAAAATGTTTGCTATTTGGACAAAGTTTTCCCTCACATATTTGATTTTGAACATCTCATCACCATCAAAGTCTTTCATTCCACGTGGAAGATCCATTTCATTGTGTAATTACGATCTTGTGATTTAGGCTTTACGATGTCAACACATTGGTTCATCTATTAATACAAGAAACTTACTCAAGAATCTACTTGAGCTATAAATTATTAGAACATGCTACGGATGCTTTTGTCGAAATAACTGCCTCTGATCTAAAAGAGGCATTTATTCAGGCTGGATATTCAGTAGTAGAAACTACCTTAGAAAGAGAAACAATTGAAGAAAAGGAAGAACGAATAATATCGGTTAAAGGAAAAGATCTAAAATATCTTTTATTTAACTGGCTTGAGGAAGTCATTTTTCAGCTAATAACTGAAGGATTTGCCATTCACAGATTTAAAATTGAATTAAAAAAAGGAATAGAGTATGAGATAATTTCCACTTTATATGGTGAACCAATTAATCTTCAAAAACATCATTTTAAAGTAGAAATTAAGGCTCCTACGTTTCATTTAATGGAAATTGTAGAAGGAAAAAAAGTATTAATGCGATTTCTTCTTGATTTATAATTATTTGAAACGTTTTTTAATATACCAAAGTTCTAAAACAAAAAATCTTTTCAAATTTATTTTTTCTATAGAGAATTTGACTTGTGGATAGAACGATCTAATCTAGACCATGTATTTCACAATTACTATTATGCTATAACACTTTTAGAGGGTGAGAACATCATCTGCACGCCCGTTTGGTAGTGTTAAAATGACATTCCCACCCATTAAAATTTAATAATTTTCCTTGATAGATACACGTTTGCTCAAAATATACAAACCGGGCTCAATAGATATCTGAAGTCCTAATTATGATATACACAAAATGCACATCTTAAACAAACATTCAGTTTTATCCTGAATGTGATATTGTAAAATAATGCAAATTAATGAAGAATTTTTTTCTGGTTTGGACGATTTCCTTGATGGATTTATGGACAAGGCATCAAAGAAAAATGCTCAAAGTCAACAGAGTTCTACATGGGGATGGTCTGATCAAAAAAATTTTTCTCATGGATGGTTTGTGGGGTTTTTACAAGGAGCAAGTCATACATATTTTCTTCAAACTTTTGATAGAGAGCCAGATGCTCAAGAAGAAGCTAAATTAATTGAAATTGTGCGAAAACAACGTTTTAAAATAAAAGAAATGATTGATAGAGAATTTGATTTGGCCATAATTAAAAAATAAACTTTTCATTTTGATTAATTCAATTTAGCACTACCAAATAATACTGAAAATTGTTTACACCATATTAGTACAGTATCTTGCCTGGAAAGATCAGCAGCTGATGGAATTAAATAATTTTGATTTCCAATATTTCCCTTCAATCGACCCAGACTAATATAGTCTGAAGCAGTTTCATCTGTGGCAAGATAGACATAGAGATCAGGACCATTTGAAGCTTTGAAATTTTCAAATCTTAGAAATTTTGAACCATCGTCAGATTCAACAACAAACACGTCACCAACAGCATCATGTATCCCGTCTCCTATTCCAATAAAATTTCCCATTGGGATTGAAACACTTGCAGGAGGCATTTCTTCATTTACTATAACATCAAAAAATAATGGACTCACAGCATAAATTACTATAATTGAAACTAAAGTAATACCAATCAATATACCAATTTTTTTCTTAGGCATAAAATCAACATAAAATATTATCTTAATAAACACTTTATTGGCTATATTTACAAAATCTTATTTTGCAGTTCTTCCTATTATAATGAATGGAGTTGATATTGAATGAGTCATCAATGTTATTATTGTGAACAAATTTTTGATTCCAAAGAAAAATTATATGATCATCTTGAAGTTCATTCAAAGGGAATAGATAAAAAGAAAAAGAAATAGTAATTTTTTTTAAATAATTGGATATTTCCGTATTGAATATATGGGGCATATTTGTAATTGGTTTCGTAAGGGGCAATGTGCTAAAATTAAGAACGATAAACTCCCGTTCAAATGGCAATTGCCAATCTTCCCTTACAAATTAACACATCAAAATTAGATTAAATCAAATTTTGAAAGTTTGTATACTAAATCAATTCATTAAGGTTATGAATAAAAACAATGAAAAAGAAAATGAATATAATACAAGAATCGAAAAAGTAGCAAATCTTATTGTTAAAGACCAAACATCACTTGATGAACAAGATCCCAAAAAATTAAAAAAATATTATCAATATGTAATAACGAACTTCAAAATGGAAGGAGAATTTGCAAAAGAATTTGTAAATGAGGCATTTTTATATTTAAAATTAAAAAAAAGTCATGATGCAGATCCTATAAAAAAAGGAGACCAATTTGGTGCTGGTTTTAGTTAGAAGAAGTTTCTAATTCTTTATTCATGATATTATAGTATGTTCAGATCAAACACCAATTACCTATTAGCGGTATCTTTTTCTTATTACAATGTTAACAATGAGACAATATAATGTCAAAGTAATTTGTAAGCATTGTCACCGAATTAACGTTTTTGAGATTATTAAGATGGTTTCAGAAGATGAAGTAAGAAAAAATGGAATATGTGAAACCTGTGGTATTAAGGGCGGTTTAGTTTATTTGAGCTCGCTAGACAAAAAAAGAATTTGAATTTGTTTTCAGATATTACTAAATTCTATACTAATGACTTAACCTCCAAAGTTTGTAATATTACCAAAATTCTCTATTGTTGAATTATTTGGAATAATTTCAGTAACGTTATAATGACTTTCTTCAAGTTGTTTAAATCCAACATTGCTTTTTTCAGCAGGTAATTGAGGTTCTAAATTTGAAAAAACTCCCAATGGAAATACAGCTAATAAAATAACAGCAAATACGGAACCAATAACAATGGGAGAAATAAATTTTTTAGGAAATAAATTATATTTTTTCTTTTTTGTTGATGGATAGAATTCACCATTTTCTACTTGGGATGATAATATATCTACAATTTCTTCCATAGCTTCTTTATCTGAAAGTTGGTGTTTATCCCATCTCAATACAATCCCAATAATATCATAAATAATTTGAAATGCTTTTACCCTGATATCCATTCTACCATTCCCCTAAAAATTCACAAATTAATCTAAATAACAGATTGTGTGTGAATTTTTACAACAGTTTAGGAATTTGAAAATAGAAAAATAATTGATAGGAATGAATCGAAATTAATAATCAATTTTCTCAATTTTAGCTTGAATTCCCCTCGCTTCTAAAAAATGACCCAAAAAATTTTTTAACTGTTCGGCGATCCTATATCCCCCTGCACCTTCCATCATTCCTGACGTTTCAATTCTAGAAGACAGTTCAGGGGTTAGTTGTATATTAAAAAAAGTCCACCCAGCCCTAGTAAATGGTTCGCTGATAATGCATCCATTTTTTATATTACAGATACCTTCTAACTCCATCATTGCTTTTTTTATTAGCCCAATTTCCTCTTTGTATTTTCTAGTGCTTAATTGAAATAATGGATGCATGAGATGATAATTATTCTTAATTAATAACCTATTAAATAATCCTAGAATTACAGTCGAGTATATGGTTGATAATGAACTAGAAAGGCTTAAACAAAAAAAATTATTTGAGATGATAAAAAAACAACAAGAATTTAATGAACAGAATGAAGTTCTGATAATGGATCTAGATTCATCAAATTTTGAAAAAATTATATCAACTGAGACTCCAACGCTTGTTGATTTTTGGGCAGAGTGGTGTGCACCGTGCAGATCTATGCTTCCTGTTTTTACAAGGATGGCAAAAAAATTCAAAAAAATAAGATTTGCAAGAGTAAACATTGACCAAAATCAAGAGATTGCAACTAGGTTTGGGATTCAATCTATTCCAATTTTCATCATGTTTAAAAATGGAAATCCAGTAGACAAGGTTATTGGTGCAGTTGGAGAACCAGGAATTAACCTCATTGCCCAAAAATATTCTTGATATCTTAATATACAGATAATTATCGATAGTAGTTAGATGGAAACAGGTACCGTAAAGTGGTTCAATCGAACTAAGGGCTTTGGTTTTATCGAAAGAGAATCTGGTGACGATTTGTTTGTTCACAAATCAGAAATTGCAGATGGTACTCTTAACGAAGGAGACAAAGTTCAGTTTGAAGTAGGTCAAGGACAAAAAGGACCTAATGCTACTAACGTTAAAAAAGCAGATTAGCTAAAAGATATTTTATAATTTAAGAGCACTATTTGTTTACTTAAATTAGCCCCATTTTTTTATTTTAAATTATTCTAGTACCCGTAAACAGGATTTGTTACACGAATGATTTCAATTATTTCGTTTAGGGTCTGAAGTTCGTCTGAGCTTAATTTATTTTTAAATTTGTTAAGATATTGTTTTGCATCATCTGGAGGAGGAAGTGAATAGTAAACTTCTTCTTCGTGTATTTGTCTTCCAATAGTAATATTTTGGACAGAACATGCAACTTCTTGGCCTGTTTTTGCAGTTTCTACAGTTTTATTTTCATGTTGAAGTTGATGGATAATACCAATTTTCTTACCTGATTTATTCATAAAAGAAATTTTTTGACGCAATGTTCCTACATCAATTTTAATTCCAAATACTGCGGGATTACTATTTCTAAAAATATATCCTTTAAGAAAAGTAAATTTACAGATGGGTGTAAGCTCAGAAAACATAGAGTTTTCTAGATCAGCACTATCATCATCAACCCATTGAGTATATGTATCAATTAAGCTATAGATTATTTTGTCATCGAAAATTTTTACATGATAGTTATCTGATTCTATTTGCGCCTCTGGAGTAATCTTAACGTTAAATGCAAGAATAACTCCCAGGTGTCTATTATTTTCCTTTACAGCTTTTGCTTCCATTATATCGCGACGAGTTACAGGGCCAATGTCGGCAAGGGAAATTGGGATATTTTTTCTTCTCAACATTTCGGTTAGGGCCTCTAATGAGCCTATAGTGTCACATTTTAGAATAATTCCTTTGGTTTCAGTCTTAATGAAAACTGATTTCATTTCAGATTCAATTAATTTTTTTAAATTCATTGCTTCTTCGTCATTACTTGTGGCATAAACGGTACTTCCAGGCAACACACCCTCTAAATCAGGTGAGGCTATTTTTACTCCTGCAGCAGCAAATACTTCATTAATAGGTTTGAATTTATCACGTGGATCTCGCATTTCATCCAACGGTTTTGGCAATAACATGGCTTTTGGTTTAGTAACAACAACAGAATCTCTTTTTGCAATTATTACATTATCTTCTTTTTTTAGATGTCCATCAATTAGAATAATATTTGCAGTTGGGCCTAATCCTATCTCATCATTAACCTCAAGTACAATTCCTCGGGTTGATTTTTCTTCCTGAGATAGTCTTTTCTGTAGAAATTGCTGAGCTAGTCCTACAAGAACTGCCAATAATTCTGGAATTCCAACCCCAGTTCTGGCACTTACTGGTACTATTGAAATTTCTTTTTTAAAATCCTGAACGCGATAAAAGGCTTCAGATTGATAACCTAGTACAGAAAGGGCTGCGACTACATCATAGATTTTCTCATCAATTGATGTTTGAACAAACTGATTTTGTTCTTTTATCGCCTTTGATATGAATGGAGTATCGCTTTTTTTCCAGCCAGAAACCATGTCTGTTTTGTTTAGGGCCACTACAAAAGGAACTTTACGACTCTCTAAAATTTTTAAGCTTTCTGTTGTTTGTGGTTGAAATCCACGATTGGCATCTACAACAAGTATGGCAATGTCTGCTGCAGAACCACCACGTGCTCTTAGATTAGTAAAAATTTCGTGACCCGGAGTATCGATTACTAGTAGTCCTGGTATAGTATGTTCTCCTTTACTGAGCTTTTCATACAGTGGTCCTGTTAATTTTTTAATTGTTTCAGTCGGAAGAAAACTTGCTCCAATATGTTGAGTTATTCCTCCTGCTTCTCTTCCTTGAACTCCAGTTCCACGAATCTTATCTAGAATAGATGTCTTACCAGAGTCTACATGACCTAATACTGCTACAATCGGTTGTCTTATCCGCAACCCAGCTCACTCGAATACTACTGTCACTTCCTTTTCAAAGCTTTCTTTTGAATCAGATGCATGGATGATGTTGTCAGTTAGTCCAAGTCCAAAATCACCACGAATGGATCCTGGTGCGGCCTCAAAAGACTTTGTTGAACCAATCATAATTCGTGTTGTAGAAATAGCATTATTTCCCTCTATGATAACAATCACTACTTGTCCTGATGTGATAAATGAAACAAGTTCATTAAAGAATGGTTTTGATTTGTGATCAGAATAAAATTTTTCTGCCTTCTCTTTTGTAAATGTGTACATTTTTAATTTAATAATTTTAAATCCTTTTTTCTCAAAACGAGAAATAATATCTCCAATTAATCCCCTTTTTACTGCATCAGGTTTTATTATGAAAAGTGATTGTTCAGTCAATTTACTTCTTGACTTTAATTCCGCCTTTGACGTATTTTTTAGTCCACTTTAATTTTCTTGGATCACGCTTTAACTCAAGCATGTTCTTTTTACATTTTGCAGAACAAAACCACAATACAGTTCCATCATTTTTTGCAAGCATTGTACCAGAACCTTTAGCTACTGGTCGATCACAAAAACTGCAGGGTTTTACTAAAAGACTCAATTTTTAAATCACCTAATTTTCTTGGCTTCACGTTCTGTTTCTCTGAGAATTAAAATATCTGACATTCTTACTGAACCTTTTACGTTTCTTGTTAGAACTCTACCTTGATCTTTTCCTTCCAAAATTTTAACTCTAACTTGAATAACTTCGCCAGCAATTCCTGTTCTACCAACAATTTGAATAATTTCTGCAGGTGTTAGTACTTCTTGTGGAACGCTCATTTATCTGACTTGCCACCCTTTACTTTAGCAATTGATTCAATTACTTGATCAACTATGTGTTGGGCGTCACCAGAATCTAAGATTGCTGCAGCAGCTGATGTGACATCAATACCAAGTGCTTTACCAAGATCTTGTTTACTAGGAACAAAAGCATAAGCTGCACCTTGTTCATCGCAAATTATTGGAAGATGTGCTACTACTTCTGGAGGCTCAACGTCTTCAGCAATTACAATTAGTTTACTAATACCACGCTCTATGGCCTTTGTAGCTTCGTTAGTTCCTTTTCTTACTTTACCACTTTGAGAAGCCACTCTAAGTGCCTCCAAGATAGGATTTACTAAGTCCGGCGGCGTCTCAAATTTTACGTAATAACCTTTAGCCATTCTCATCAACCTGCCGATTCGTTTTAAAAGTGTTATCTGTCAACATGGATTTTATCTTCTGGACATACTCGGTAATTAGATTATCAAGTTTATCCTTGCTGTTAGCCTCTGCATAGACTCTAATGATTGGTTCTGTTCCACTTGGGCGAACCATAATCCAAGTTTGTGTATCAAAAGTGGTTTTAATACCATCCGTAGTGTCAGAATTAGGATTTTCCTCTCTTAGTTTACTAATTAGCTTTAATGCATCTTCTTTAGAACAAGAAAGCTTAGTTTTTCCAGTAAAAGAAGGTGGCAAATAACTAATCATTTTTGATATCGAGTCATTAGTACTGGCAAGTAAATCCAGTGCCAATGCCAAAGTCATTCCACCATCTCGAACTTGGTTATGTTTTCCGTACATAAATCCCCCATTTTCTTCAAAACCAATTATGGCTTTTAGGGGAATCATTTGTCTTGATACTTCGACACTACCTACCTTTGTTCTAACTACAGTTGTGTTTGAATTTTTTGCAATGTTTTCTATGCTTGAACCGGAGTTAAGACAAGTTACAACTGTAGAGTTGGGATTTTTTTCTAAAATATATTTAGAAAGTAAAAGTGCTGACTTATCACCAGTTAAGATTTTTCCTGTATTGTCGCAAAAAATACTTCGATCACCGTCACCATCAAAAGCTATTCCAAAATCAGAGCCAGTTTTTTTCACATTATTAGATAGTTCAATTAGATTTTCAGGTATAGGTTCTGAACCACGACCAGGAAATTTACCATCAATTTTCTCATATATTAAAAAAACTTTACATCCTAATTCCTCACAAAGTTTTGGTGCGGTAATTGCCTGGGCTCCATTTCCAATGTCTAATACTACCTTGAACTTTTTTGAAATTATTTTAGCTGAATCCACTTGAGACTTTATTCCGTTTAGATATACATTGACTGCAGAATCCTCATTGACTGTAGAACCGAATTTTGATGAATTCTTTTTCCATTGTTTATTAAAGTAAATATCTTCGATAATTTTCTCATCATCTCGTGATATCTCAACTCCATCACTTGCAACCAGTTTAATTCCATTGTAAAATGGAGGATTATGCGATGCTGTAATCATGATTCCACCAACATAATCTAGTTTTTTTGTAGCATATTCTAGACATGGGGTAGGGACTAAACCTGCATTCTTACAATCAAGTCCTGCATAGTTTAATGAAGAACAAATTATTTTTGATATTAATGGACTAGAAACTCTTCCATCATAAGCAACCAGTACTGGGCTTTCTCTGAAATATTCGGCAATACATAATGTAATATCATGAATGAATTCTAAAGTGAAATCTTTTCCAAAGATTCCACGAATTCCATTTGTTCCAAATAATTTTTCCATGCTATTATCTCTCAATAATAGATAAATTTGTGTTTAAAGGCTAGGTGGATGCGGGAGTTGCCAAGCCTGGTCAAAGGCGCAGGGCTTAGGACCCTGTCTCTTAGGGGTTCGTGGGTTCGAATCCCACCTCCCGCATATATTCTAAAAATTATAAGTACCACAATTCAACAACGTTCATGAAAAAGACAATAGTTGGAATTACAGTTGTTGGAAAAGATAGAGAAGGAATTGTTGCTGCATTTACTAATTTTGTATTTCAAAAGAAAGGAAATGTTGAGAAGGTAAATCAAAACGTAATCAAGGGATTATTTGGAATGTATCTAGAAGTATCATTTATCAAAAAAATAGATATTATAAAAATTGAAGATGAGCTTCAAAAAATTGCTAAAAAACATAAAATGGATGTAAGTATACATCATGAGTTTGATTCAAAAAAAAATATTGCTGTATTTGTAACCAAGGAATCACATTGTCTCAAAGTATTACTTGATTCAAAAAATACTATTGCAGGAAAAATTTCTGTTATTGTTGGAACAGAGAGAATTTTAGAATCAATGGCAAAAAAAGCAAAGATTCCATTTGTTTTGGTTAAAGAGAAGGAACAATCCAAGGCTGAATCAAAACTAATTGATATTTGTAAAAAATATGATGTTGATCTAATTGTTTTGGCTCGCTATATGCGAATCTTAACTCCAAACTTTGTTTGGCGATATCCAAACAGAATTATTAACATTCATCCTTCATTACTTCCTGCTTTTCCAGGAGCCCTTGCGTATGCTCAGGCTTATGAGAGAGGAGCCAAGATTGTCGGAGTAACGGCACATTATGTTACAGAAAACTTGGATCAGGGTCCAATAATTTTCCAAGATTCCTTTAATGTAAGACCTGAAGATAGCCTTGAATCTATTAGAAAAAAAGGACAAAAATTGGAAGCTAATACACTTCTAAGAGCTGTAAAGATGCATCTTTCAAATAAATTAGAGGTACGATGGAGAAAGGTTCACACAAAGTGAATTAAATGGTAATTGTAAGTGAGCAACTTGATCCAGAGTTAAGAAAAATTATTAAAAAAAAGAAGATAGCGATTATTCCTGTTGGATCTATTGAACAACATGGTCCACACCTTCCAATATCAACAGATTCAGATATTGTATACGAAGTAGCAAGGCAAGTATCAGAAAAATGTAATTTTTTGTTAATACCTACTATATCATATGGAGTTTCATTTGAACATTCACCTTTTTTCAATCTAAGTATAAAACAAAAAACTCTCGAACAGCTATTAATTGATATTTGTATTTCTCTTTCAAAAAATGGCATTGGTTCAATATTCATTATTAATGGACATTATGGAAACCAAAAAACTCTAGAAAATGTAAATAGAATAATAAGAAAAAAATTAAAGAATAAACTTAGAATTAATGTTTTTTCCTATTGGCATTTTATGAAACATGAATTTGATCATGCCGGATTTGTTGAAACGTCACTTATGCTTGCCATATCTAAAAAAGTCAAAATGACTAAAGCCCAGATAGGATTAGTTACAAAGAAGTTATCAAAGAAGGAAAAACAAAGAATATCAAAACTGGCTTCAAAATCATTTCCCGCTGCAACTAGAAATGGGGTATGGGGGAATCCTAGCAAATCTACTGCAAAACAAGGGAAAATATTTCTAGACGAAATTGTACGTAATTTATCCAAAAAGAGTCAAACATGCCTTACAGATGAAAGTCCAAAGTTACACCATTGAAATTTTAATATAATCCCCCAATACCAGATCTAATAAGTGAATTAAATGTCAGTTGACATGGCAGTAAAAGTACTGGATGAGAGTATCAACAAAATCGTATTGATAAAGCTAAAAGGTGGAAAGACGATTAGAGGGAATTTACTAGGTTTTGACCAGCACATGAATCTGCTACTCGACCAATCAGAAGAGATCCCTTCTGAGGGCGATTCAAAGAGTCTTGGAACCATAGTTGTACGAGGGGACAATGTGGTAATGATTTCACCCCCACCTGCTTAGGAGGAACTTGATATGGTAAGAGGCACAACTTCAATGGGTAATTTTACTCGAAAGAAGGTGCATATCCGATGTAGAAGATGTGGAAAAAATGCATTCCACAAGCGTCATCACCAATGTGCTAGTTGTGGATTTCCAGACTCGAAACTAAGAAAATATTCTTGGATTAAATGGTACACCTAAATACATGAATTTACTTTTTTCAAAGCCCAAATTGGTATCAATAGGAGCTAATACTCATATTAAAAGTCAGTTAAATTCATTAAATATTGAAAGAGATATTTTAACAAAAACTATTTCAAGACTTTATCAACAAGATATTGATTTATCAAAAATTCAGCGCGATAGATTACTAATAAGATATCAACATCAATTGGGCATAGTTTTGGCAAAAATCGAAAGATTAGAAGCAGCTAGCAAACATCCTGACTTGGGACCTCTTGGAGATGGATTAATTACATTAATGGATCAAAAATTATCACAACTTGACAAGAGATTATACGAGCTTACATCCAAAATTAACATTGCAAATATACAGGTTCAAGATACCAAACCGAAAGTTGAAGAACCAATAAAAAAACCTAAAGAAGAAATTAGAAATATTGAAGATACACAAATACAAAGAGTAGTTAAAGAAATTCCTCAACATTCAATAAAACCGAAACCAAGAGCACTAGAAATTACAACTCTTACAGAATTACCATCAGATGAATTAGAATTTCCCTTTATTGAACAAAAACCTAGGGAGATCCAAATGGAAATTATACAAGAACGTATTGAAAAACATCAATCAATAATACCTGCAAAAAATGAGTTACTTCCTACAAGTTTAACTTCAGATGATTCAGAAAGATCTGAAATAAAAACTGAATCTCATAAAATAGAAAATGTTTCTGTTGTACCTGAAAACAAACCAAAACCAACTATTAAGCTTCCAGATGAAGAAAATATTGATGACGACGATGAAGAAGATCTTGACAAAATTAAAGTTGAGATAATGAAAACACTCTCGAAACTTGAGCAGGCTGAGGTAGAGTAATTGTCATTTGATGATGCCATTACGGCATTGTCAACAGATGCATTGAAATTTGTTAAAGACGGATATGTCATTGGTTTGGGGAGTGGCAGAGCCGCAACTGCTTTTGTCAAATCACTTGCAAAATTATTGAAAGAACAAAATATCAAAGTTCGAGGTGTTCCTACTTCATTACAAATTAAAATCATTGCAGAAGAAGGTGGAATTCATCTTATCGAAGTAGATCAGGTAAAGAAGATTGATGTTGTTTTTGATGGGGCTGATCAAATTGATGAGAAAAAAAATCTAATTAAGGGAGGAGGAGGAGCTTTGCTAAGAGAAAATATTCTCATAAATGCAGCTAAAAAAGTAATCATCATGGCAGACAAATCAAAATTTGTAAAACATTTTAACATTTTAGTTCCTGTGGAAGTTCATCCACTTGCAAGAAATACGGTTGTTAATTCAATTCATACGCTTGGTGGAAAACCAAAAATTCGTACAAATGAACGAGGATATCCCTTCATTACAGAAAATGGAAATGTAATTTTAGACTGTGATTTTGGAATTATAAAAAATCCCAAATCACTTGCACAAAAAGTAAAACTCATTGCAGGAGTTATGGAAGTAGGAATTTTCACTAGAAAGCCTGATGTAATCTATCAGGCAAAAACAAATGGAAAATTTGAAATTATTTCTTAAGAAAATTACAAAGTTTCCAAAGAAGTTGGTCTTCTTACAACCATTTTTCCATATCCTGGTTTTCCTATAACTTGAAAATTCTCTGCAACAATTGTTCCTCGCACTATTGTCTTGACTGGCCAACCTTTGAGATTCCATCCAGAATAAATAACATAGTCAGAAAATCCTCCAAATAGTTCACTTGTAACTTTTTTTTCTTGTTTTAAATCAATCATTGTAATATCGGCATCTGAATTTTTTTCTAATGAACCTTTAACAGGATACATTCCAAAAATTTTTGCTGCGTTTGTACTAGTAATTTGTATTAATTTTTCAAGTGTAATCCTATTTTTATTTACGCCTTCACTCAACATTATGGGCAAAAGAGTTCCTATCCCAGGAAATCCTGCCAGTGCATCCCAAACGTCTTTACCTCCAAGTTTTAGTTTCAGTTGGTTTGCAACATGATCAGTCCCTATAGTATTAATCTGCCCATCATGAATTGCATTCCATACACTTTCAATATCACTTGATGACCTAATTGGCGGCATGACCTTTGCAAGATAACCTTGTTGTTTTTCATATGATAAAGTAAGATAATGGGGACATGTTTCTACAAAGATTTTTGTTCCATTTTTTTTCTCTTCTTTAATTTGCAGTAATGCATCATTTGAACCAATATGAACAAAATATAATGTACAATTGCATTCTCTAGCAAATTTAGAAATTGTTTTTATAGATTTAATTTCGGACTGAGTAGATCTACTCTTAGACCATGCTGCTAACCCATCCTCGTTTTTTTCTTTGGCTGTTTTAATTCCACATCCACACATCTCATAATCTTCTGCATGAACTAAAACTGGACATCCAAGTGAGGCAGCATTTTGAACTACTTTTTGAATTATTTCAGAGGTCACCTCTACCGCTGCATCATTTAAAGAAATTGTTCCAGGTTCCATATCCATAAAAACATGCCCAACTTCTCCACCTAGATTCATGTATAATTTGAAAGAAGTAATCCATTTTTCTCGACAGAATTTCATTTCATCTATTTGTTCCATATTAAAAATGGAAGCATGAATTGAATAATCGATATAATGACTTTGAGAGCTGGCAATTAATTGTGGTATCAATGATTTTTTATATGATCCTGGTAATCTGAGCATCCTCATCATTGTTGTGATTCCTCCAATTGCTGCAGCGTGTGATTCTGTTTGTGCCGCTTTTTCTATGGGTGAATAAACTCCATAATGTACATGTGTATCAATAATTCCTGGAATGGAAATCAATCCATTTCCATTTATTTTATTGTCACACGATGGAACATCTGTAGTAAAATCAACTATTTTTCCTTCATCAATGACGATATTTTTGTTAAATACTCCATGAGGAAGGATAACATGTGAATCTACAATTACAGTATCAAATGTCATCTATTTTTACTAAACATATGTTAGGGGTTTTAATCGTTGAGTAAATGAATAAAAACAGATTCTTTTGTGGTAAGTGAGGGCCGGTGGTTTAGTGGTATAACGCCGCGTTCGCAACGCGGATGTCGAGGGTTCAATTCCCTCCCGGTCCACTCTCTAGAAACTATTATACATAAACCAAGAATATTCATTTACATGAAGGTTTTCAATGGAAAACAAGCTGCCGAAGACTATATGTCTAGCCACACACTTGCATTTTCAACACCAGAGTTGACCCTCATGAGATTTTCATTTTGGTTAGGAGATATGGTTCCAGATCCATCTAAAAAAGAAAGTAGTATTCCTAGGTTACTTACATTTGTTGAAGAAAAAGATTTTGAGCCGGTTCAAATCATTGATGATGAAAAATATGAACCGACAGGGGCGGTAAGGAGTTCTGGAATGTATGGTAAGACTTCTCCACAAACTAGCACTGAGACAAAATTTTGTTCTGATTGTGGAAATAAAATTGCATCAACAGCAAAATTTTGTAATGAATGTGGTGCAACTCAAGTATAATTTTTATTTATAAATATTCTAAACTTTATTTCCACATTTTGTACAAAACTTTGCGTGAGGTCTAAGTTCTGCACCACAATCCGTACAATGCATTACATGTTCTGAAAAGCGTGAAATTAAAGAAGGATCTGGAGTTGGAAGTGTACCAGGTTGACTAAAACCTTGTTGAGCTGAAATTACTGAAGGGGGTGCACCAACTGGATTTTGATTAGTACCCACACGTGCAACAGATGATTGCATTCCCATTCCACCAGTCATTCCCGGAGACCCCATACCAGGCATTAAACCAGGAGAATGGGTACCCCCAAGAGTGGTACCACCAGAAATTTTATCAAGAGCTTTTTTTAGTTCAAAAATAACTTTGATAGAAAGAAATTCTAGTGCAGAATAAGCAACTACATAATCTCCTAGTTTTTGAAAAAATTGCTTATCAGAGAGTTTACCATTCTTGTATAGATTATTTGCATCAAGAAATGATTCATAGTAACCTTGAGATTGATCAAACAATGCATTTAATTTATCTGTCAGAAGATTTAATGTATCTACTTCACCAAGCGACATATTATTTTAATATGTACATTTCGAATATTAATTACTTTAGATTAAAACAGGAAAATTATGACCAAGCTAGACTTTTTCTAGAGCTCTATCAATCATATTTTTGTAAGATTCTTTTGAAGCAGCACCCACTTGTTGGGCAATAATCTGACCTTTATTGAAAATTGCTAAAGTTGGAATACTAAATACGTTATATTTCGAGGCAAGTTCATTTGCATGATCTACATTTACTTTGACAAAATCTACTTTTCCATCATATTCTTCTGATAATTCCTCTACAACTGGACTAACCATTCTACAAGGACCACACCACTCTGCCCAAAAGTCTACAAAAACTGGCATAGACGAACTTATTACATCAGTTTCCCAACTCTTAGTATCTGACACTTGTTTAACTGCCATTGTAGTCATAATTCATTCAAACATCCCTAAATATGTTCACACTAATTTGAGACCGATGTAAAATGCAATTTATTCTAAAATATTTAGGGTGTTTTCAAATTTTATGAATATATACTTAAATGACCTTTTGAGAAATCTCAGATATGAGCTTAGAATCAAGGACTAAGAAATTAAGGGGTTCTGGCGGTTATATTATGGCCTCAATAAATGATGAACTTCAAAGAAAAGGAAACTTGGGAGGGCCTGATTTATTTTTAGCACCAGTTGGAAGAATTGAAGCTGAGAAAATTTCAAAATTTTATTGTAATACCTGTGAAAAAGACTATGAGGGAGCTCCTAGAATCCAATTTGAAAATCCCAATGAGGAAGTAGCAGAAAATCTAATTCTTGTAGAAAAGGGACAATACATTTGTACTACTTGTGGTTCCACTCTTGCCGAGTATAGAGAATTCAAAAAACCAAATGAGGCCGGAGATACTGGTAATGCGCGGCCATTGCCTTCAGGAGCTGATACAATGATGCCTCCACCTACAAAGACTATACAGCAATCATTTACTCCACCAAGTCCAGCTGTTACAATTCCTGATTTTGATTCTCAAGTACTTCGAAGTTCAAATTTAGAAGATTATACAGTACGTCAAACTCAACAAAGTAATTCATCTTTTAATGCAATTGCAGGAATGACCGTTTATGATGAAAAAGCAAAAAGAATGGGAACGGTAAAACAAGTGGGAGTTGATGCAACTCAAAATGTTGTATTAATAATAACAAAAAATGATGGAAGCGATATTAGTGTAAAATGGAATCAAATAAAAAAAATTGGAGAAATAATTCTACTTGGAGAAGGTCAAGTTGAAAATATTCCCACAGTCCAATCAACTTCAAAATGTTCTAGCTGTGGTTTTGAAAATAAGCCTGGCTCCAAATTCTGTCAAAGTTGTGGATCTCAAGTTTAACAGGAACTGATAGGTTTTCTCATGAATTCAATGGAAGGAATGTAGAATGAAAGGTGGAATAATTCCAAAGGGAATTCTCAAAGATGTTATAATTGTTGCAATAGGAGTTTTAATAATATGGATGGGTCTTAGAGTAGTCTTTGGTACTGAAAATCCATTTTATGTTGTTTCAAGTGGAAGCATGATTCCTGAACTTCAAGTATTTGATGTGTTAGTTGTACAGGGAAATGATCCATTTGAATCTGTAAAAATTGGCGATGTAATTGTATTTGATAGGCCTGAAGGACAAGATAGGGTAATTGTTCATAGAGTTGCGGCAATACTCAATGAAGATCCTTATACTATTAGAACCAAAGGAGATGCAAATCCAACCTCAATTCCCGGAACCGACTTTCCAATTACTGAAAAAGAATACATCGGAAAAGTGGCATATGTAATACCACAAGTTGGATATGTAACAAGAGTTCTCACTCCTCCAATTAATTATATAATAATTGCCATCATAATTGGTGTTATGATTTTCAAACAATTAAAGAAAACCAAAAAAGAACATGGATTATCAGATTCATTTGAATTTGATTCAATAAATAATAACAATCAAGAATCTAAAGATACGGATGATTTTAAAATTCCATATGATAAAGAATATTCAAAAGAAGTTAAAAAAACATCACATATAGAGAATGAATCAGAAAAGAATATTTCAAGTACAGACAATGAAAAAAATTCTAACTCAAAAGATGATTTTAAAATTCAATCAAAGACTGAAAAAGATGAAAAATAACAAAATTTAAAATTTCAAGTTCAGTTCATATCCTAACTAATTGATCTTTAATAAGATCATTTATAATTAGATTAATTTTATCGCTTTTTATGACCGCAGTCGATAAAGCAGCAATTGCTTGGACTATTGCCATTGTTGTGATAGGAGTAAGTATAGCATCTATAGGTGGTCAATTTCAATCACCTGAAACTCCAATTAATACTCCATCACAACCAGTAATGGAAAAAGAATCTGCTGCAACTACGCAACCAACATTAAGTAAAGCTACTATGCCAGGTTGGGACAGAATAGAATCTGTTAAAGATCCTGGACTAGGACACGAATTTCATCAACTGGCAGTGATTTTACCTCCAAGTGACAAAATGTATTCAGGAACTATCACATATGATGCATCAGAACCTGTACAACTTGTTTCCTTGAAAGGGCCATTGGGTGCAGGAGAAACCACCCAGCAACCAATTTGGACTCCTGATGGTAAAACAAATTTTGCATTAACGTTAGTTGATCAAAAAAGTGCTAAGGGAACATGGAAGTTTGAAGGAAATGCTCTTGCATTACATACAATGAAGACTACAAAATTCATTGCAGATTACAAACTTGATTATAAAGAATCTGCAGCACCAACGATGGAAAAGACAACTTCTCCACCTATGAAAGAGGAGAGTGCAGGACCAAAAACAGTTAAGGTATCAGTTCCAGCTGGAACATCGGTTCCTGGATGTGAAGAAGTTAACAAATGCTATGATCCAGCATCCGTATCTATCAAGAAAGGTGATACTGTAACTTGGTCCAATGATGACTCTGCTGCACATACTGTTACAAGTGGAAGTCCTACAGATGGTCCAAGTGGTGTGTTTGATAGTAGTTTGTTCATGGCAGGAAAAACTTTCTCTCACACTTTTGATAAGGCAGGAGATTACAACTACTTTTGTATGGTTCACCCATGGATGACAGGAAGCGTTAAAGTTTCCTAATCTATCATTTTTTATTTTTTTTAAGAACTAAACTAGAATTTAATTTTTGATTAATCTTCAGAATTTAATCTAAATACTCGTTTAAAATATTCAGAAGGTTCTTTAATTTCTTCATTGTCGTCTTTGACACCAGCTAAGTTTTTTGCTAATTGACGCTTGTAACCTAATTGCATTTGTCGAGCAATTTGAATTCTTTGTGCCTGTGGGGAACCAGCTCCATGCATAGATTCTGTAAGATATCCTACGGCATTTCTTCCCATTGTCATGTTTTCAATTAATCGTAAAATTCTCATTCTGTTTTCAACATCAACTCCTTTCCTTCCTGCTAGATACTTTTTCAAAAGAGGGCCAGCTTCTGGATGTCTAAAGTCCTTTTCAGAAGGCATAGTGACTACCAATCCTCCTGCAATATCTTGTGCTAATCTGCCTATTTCATATGGAAATCGAGTTACATTATGCTTACAAACTTGAGCTAACATATCATCATTAAGATATACTCCTGACTTCATTTTGTATGCTTGATATGAAGATGCTATACCAGCTGCAAAAATTGATTCATTAAGATGAGTCATTTCAACTAATTTATCTTTGATATGTGAAACGTTTGGAATACCGTTGTAATCAGATATTGTTGAGGCAGCACCAATTAATACATCACCTAGTCCTGTTTTACAGACATAGCTTCTTCTATGATAACAAGTAAATCTTTCAATTAACATTGAAGCAAATTCGTATTCGCCGTCCATGAATACTTTATCCCATGGAATAAACACATTATCAAGAATTATCATTGCCTCTTGTCCTGCATATTGAGCATTTCCAGAATCAAGTTCTCCTCCCTCCATACTTCGTGTATCACAGGACTGTCGACCATAAATGTAGGTTATACCAGGTGCGTCTGCAGGAAAAGCTCCTACTATAGCATAGTCCTTGTCATTTTCTGTTAATCTTAAAGTAGGCATTATTATTATCCAATGAGAATTGATGCAGCCTGTTTGATGAGCTTTAGCTCCAGTAACGTAAATTCCTTTTTCATCTCTTTTTACAACATGAACAAACATATCTGGATCAATTTGTTCTGCAGGTCCTTTACTTCTATCCCCTTTGGGATCAGTCATTGCCCCGCCAATAACAAAGTTCTCCTCTTGCATCATTTTTATAAAATCAAGTAATCTTTTATGATAATCTGTTCCATGTTTTTCATCAATTTCATATGTTGTTGAATGAAGCGAGTTAATTGCATCCATTCCTACACATCTCTGAAAACATGTTCCAGTATTTTGTCCTAACTTTCGTTGCATTTTATTTTGAAAAACCAAATCTTGAGCACTTTCAGCAATGTGTAGGAAACGATTTACTCTCTTGCCGCTAATAGAAGATTTAGCTGAAGCAAGTTCTTCTTCTCTTACAGCCAAATCATATGTCTCAGCTACTGCATTTATCGATGGTCGAATTATAGGATGTTCAACTGGATCTTTTATCTCCTCACCAAATAGGAAAATTTTTAGTTTTCTCCCACGTAAACTATCAATGTATTCTTTGCCAGTTCTAATTGCCATAAAAAAGGTCCCTCGAAGTTGTATAAAAATTCAGATCATAATAAAAATGATTTTTGGTAATAGATTTCTAGAGTCCTATTCTAACATCTAAAATCTTACATCCCTTACCCTGCTCCATTACTAATACTGGATTCATGTCAAGCTCCTTGATTTCTTTAAAATCTGTAACAAGTTGAGAGAGTCTTTGTATACATTCAGATAATTTAGCTTTATCTGATGGCTTTTCTCCTCTAACACCTTCTAGAATTTTTTTCATTTTAATTGAAGTAATCATATCTTCAGATTCTTTATCTGTGACAGGTGCTAATTTGAATGTCACATCTTTTAGAACCTCAACATAAATTCCACCCATTCCAAGCATTATCACTGGTCCCATCCCGGGTTCAAGTTTTGATCCAATGATCATTTCTTTTCCACCTTTTATCATTTCAACAATTAAAACTCCCTTAATCTCTGCTTTTTTATTATATTTTTTTGCATTTGAGAGTATTTCTTTAAATGCAGATTTTATTTCATTTTCATTTGTGAGATTAACTTTAACTCCACCAGCATCTGATTTATGAATTATTTGTGGAGATGCAATCTTCATTACTACTGGATATCCAATTTGCTTTGCTATTTTTACTGCATCATTTTCTGTTTTAGCTAGTGAACTTTTTGGCAATGGGAATCCATAAGCACGCAATACCTCCTGGCCTTCTTCTTCGAGAAGATTAGGTCTTCCTTCTTTTTTGACTTTGTCAAAAAGTTTCTTTACTGCCACTTTGTCAACATTATATTTTGTAATTTTTCCAGGTGGAATGGAGATCCATTTTGAAAATCTTAACATTGCAGTTAGCGCTCTTATAGCACCTTCGGCATACGTATAATATGGAATTCCCCCTTCTGCAAGAATTTTTCTATTTGTAATTCCCTCATCTAGACCCATTAAACTTGCAAGCATGGTTTTTTTGTATTTTTTTGACATTGCAACTATAACTTCTGCAAGTTTATCATAATCAAGTGTTCCAGAAGGGGTACACATAGAGATTACTGAACCAACATTTGGATGAGCTAAAACATAGTCTAAAACATTATTAAATCGATTAAAATCTGCATCTCCAACTATATCAACGGGGTTTCTTGAGCTCCCCCATGGGGGAATTACTGCATCAATTTTTGATCTAATGTTTTCAATTTTTGCCATTTTAATTCCATTTTTGGAACATGCGTCTGTTGAAATTATAGCAGGGCCTCCTGCATTAGATACAATTACAAGATCACCTTTTGTAGGAAGTGGTTGTTTTGAAAATGCAACTGCATAATCAAATAATTCTTCCATAGTATCAACCCTAATAGCTCCAGATTGTTTTAGCAGAGCATCATAGATTTCATCAGAACCCATAAGAGCTCCTGTATGAGACATTGCAGCTTTTGCGCCTTCAGGACTTCGACCAGATTTTAAAACTAGGACTGGTTTTTTTAATTTCCTTGTAAGATTTTTACAAACTTTAAGAAATTCTTGTCCATCCCCCATATCTTCAAGATACATGACAATTACTTTGGTCTGTTTATGCTCAGCTAACATGTTGAGAACATCAATTTCACTCATTACAGCCTTATTTCCCATACTTACCACCGCTGAAAATCCAATACCCTGTGCACTAGCATCTTCACATAGTGCAGCACAGATAGCCCCACTTTGTGATACAAGAGCTATTTCACCAGACTTTGGAGTAATTTTTAGAAATGTAGAATTCATCATTGTTTTTGGATCAAGATTCATCACTCCAAGGCAATTAGGTCCAATTACTTGGATTTGGTATTTTTTTGCAATTTCTTTGAGATTTTCTTCTAATTTTGCTCCGTCTTCGTCTACTTCTTTAAATCCTGCAGTGATTATTATAACGCCCTTGATTTTTTTCTTTCCACATTCTTCAAGGACAAGTGGAACAATGGTATTTTTTGTAACAACTACTGCTAAATCAATTGGATTAGGTACATCTAGAACTGATTTGTAGGCTTTTTTGTTGAAAACTGTCGGTCTATTTGGGCTAATAGGAAAAACTGTTCCTTTAAAACCATTCATTATGTTTGATGTAATGGTTCTTCCTACACTGCCACTTTTATCAGATGCACCAATTATTGCAATTGATTTTGGTGAAAGAAAAATTGATTCTGTCATTTAATACGAACTTGGATCAGAATATTTTACATAATAAAGTTAACCATGATTAGAGCGATCTGAAACTAGCTACCAAGCATTTTGCCAGCTAAATTTTCATTTCTTGGAATCCATTTAATTTTGAGATTAGAAAATTTCGAAATAATTGGCCACGCTTCTCTTGCTAATTCTTTTAATGGTTCGCTGTTTATAGCATATTCATGATTTAGTTGTGAAACAGTATTTTTTGAATCACTAAATATTGTAATTTCTTCTTTTGAATTTACAAATTTTTTTAATGCGGCAATTATTGCCAAGTATTCTGCTTGATTATTCGTAATATTTGACTTTTTTTCATAAAATGATTCTCCAGTTTCTTTTACAAAAAATCCGTAACCTGGGTCTGGACCTCCAGAACCATCAACATATACATTAATTGGCATCTTTATACAACCTCGTCATAATTACACTCAGATTTACAACTATCATGTACACTATGGTGGATATACCTTGTGATATCATTGATGCAATATATGGATCATAGTGTAATGTAAGAAGATAATAATGTGTTACCCATCTTGCAATTGTATATACCACTTCAGCGATTCCAAGTGAAGTAATTATTTTTATAAGATCTCTTCTTAATGCAATTTTATCTGTTTGACCTGATTCTAAGCGATATTTTTTTCTATTATCAAGATAGTACAGACCTCCAAATACCGAAAAATAAACTACATAATCAACTAGAAGAGTATAGCTGGTGTTTAGATAATCTTCCTGACCTACAAGTAATTGGGCTACAATTGCTGAAATTATAAAAGAGGCAGCAAAACCTGCAAGAATATTTTTGTTAAGTTTAAAATATTCTTTATATTTTTGTTTCATTAGTAGTTGAAAAATATTCTAACAAATAAACTAGATTATTCTAAGGTAATTTTCAATAGTATCAATACACCTGCAAGCTCTGCTATAGTAACACCTAACATGTAAGGAAACACTTCATGTGAAAATATCTGGTCCATTGAGAAATACGCAAATGAGCCAATGATATTATGTAAAAATAACATTCCTGCAAAAATAATCATCCCTAATGGAAGTTGTGCTTTAGTGTTAGAATACATTTTTCCAAAACACCACATCAATATTCCCAAAACAATCATGTTTGCAATTGATACACCTGATAAAATAGCACTAGTTGGTTCCAATTAGATGAGAGCTCCTTCCCTATGCTTATTTACTTTTTCCCAATTTTTGTACAAGTTCATCAAATGTCTCCATATTTACTTCAAGAAATGTTGAAATAAAATAAGTAACACCGTATTTTTCTCCTACCTTTGTTACTATGTTATTTTTCTCAAGCACTTTGAGATGGTGCTGGATTGCTTTATAGTCTAGACCTAATTCCTTTGCAAGTTGATTAGCATTAAGGGGATTATTCTTTATCGCATTGACAAGTTTTAGTCTATTTAGTCCACCGCGTGAACCTGCAAATAAAAACCAGAAAAGTCGTTTAGAATGAGGATCATTTGCCATTTGAATATCTTTTTTGTGGATTAACTCCTAAAAGGTATTTCAGAATGAATTTAATGAACAAAATCTATACTAAAATGATAAATTAGATTCAATAGAACAGTTATCTATGATGCTAAATTATGACTATCCCTTGTATAGACCGCCTTCTGAGGCAAAATCTCTAATATTCCAAGTAACTTTGGGATGTTCATTTAACCAGTGTTCTTTTTGTGATATGTATCGCTCAAAAGAATATTCTGAAAGACCTTGGGAGGAAATTAAAGCAGAAATCGATATTATGGCAAAACAGATGCCTGACACACCGAGAATTTTTCTTGCAGATGGTGACGCATTAAATCTTCAAACCGACTACATGATTAAAATTGTAAACTACCTTTACCAAAAATTCCCTAACTTAGAGCGAGTGGCATGTTATGCAATGCCAATGAACATTCTCAAAAAAACTCCCGAAGAATTAAAAAAAATGTACGAATCTGGGCTTACAATGATGTATATTGGAATTGAAAGCGGTTCAGATATTGTATTAAAAAAAGTAACAAAGGGAGCAACATCACAAACAATCATCAGAGCATGTCGTAAGGCAATAGATGCAGGTTTCACTATATCATGCATGGTTATACTTGGATTGGGTGGTAAGACTTACACAAAAGAGCACATAAGAGGAACTGCTGAAGTGATTAGTGCAGTATCTCCTCAATATTCTGCTGCACTTACCTTAATCATTGAACCAGGTGTAAAAGATGAATTTATGTTAAAATTTGGTGAGCCCTTTATTCCAATTTCAGATTCTGAAGCACTAGATGAGCTTGAAAGATTGGTTAGTCAGATTGAGACAAAGGATGAAATTATTTTTAGAGCAAATCACGGTTCAAATGCATACTCTATCAAAGGGACATTCCCACAAGACAAACAATCAATGTTAGAAAAAATTTCATGGATGAAACAACATCCAGAAGCTGTTAGACCCGAAGGTCTTCGTGGATTTTAAAAAAAATATTTTTCATATTTGAGCTAAAAGTGGCTTTAGATTTTCTGGTAGTTCAGGCAGTTCAGTATGACTTTCATTGTTTTCTAAAACTTCAGGTCCAATTCTTCTTACTTTTTGAGTTCCAATAAGAGTATCAATTCCTCTTTGAATGTCTTTTTCTGAAAGAACACTCCTTAATTTTTCAATTAAAATTTCTTCTTTTTCATATTTTTTTATGGCATATTGGATAATGATCATTTTTTCATTTGTTGAGAGTGTAGTCATTTTTAATACATTTTCAATGTACTATAATAAATTCGATTAATAATTATAAAATATCTTATAAGTAAATAGAATCAAAAGATTCAAGTCAATACTGATTATTCATAATAATCTAACATTGCACCTTGAAGAGCTGCTTTGGCATTATTGATAGAGTTTCTTAAATCAACAATTGTTTGTGTTAGAGTGTTTACTTGCTCTTCATAATTAGCTGGTTTTTGGGCAGTTTTTACCAACTCAGCGAGAGATCTTTTTGCAGTAGCTAGATCCGCTTGCCATGTAGTTATCTGATTTTCCAAGTCAGTAACTTTTTTTGAAAAATCTTCTGTATTTCCAAATATGACTTGTATCGAGTCTTCATTACTAGCCTTTAGCTGACCAGTACCAAGTTGACATGAATTTGGAGAAATTCTGTTTGCAAGTACAACATCTTTTGATTCAATATCAGATTTTACAGTAATCAAGGGCGCCCTTACAGCAGTCGTTCCTGCACATGCTTCAAAGACCACATTGTAGCCTTCTCCACTAACTTGAGGAATTACGGATAGCTTTGTTGCTTGGGCCCCTTCGATTGGAGTACCTGAGAAGGAAAACTTTGTAGTAGCACTACTCTTTGATGGATTGGTGAAAATTACAAATAAAAATCTACTATAATCAGCTCTTGCATCATTTAGCTCTTGTCGTAATTGAATAATTTTTTGATTTGACTCTGCTATTTTTGCTTTGGAATCAGCAGATTTTGTATCCACTTTTACTAGGTCATTTAGAATTTTTTTCTCAGATTCTAACTTTTGACTTAGATCTGAGATTTTTGTTTCAAGCATCACAATGTTTGCTGAAATTCCACCTGTATTGACAAGTGTGCCAGTTATGGAATCAGGATTTGAAGCCTTTACAATGATAGATGAAGTTTGGCATGTATTTGCATCAATGTTGGTTGCTAATTCAACTCGTTGTGCAGCACTGTCAGACTTTACAAGTATTTCAGGTGCGTAAATTGTTTTTCCTAGTGCACATACTTCAAAAACAAAATCATATCCAATTATAGGAATCTTAGGTGTTTGTGTACCTGCTGTACCTTTCACCTGTACCGTAGCAAGTTTTGTAACAGTTCCTATAGAAGGTTTTTCCATCTTTGCATCATCTATTAATTTTTGATCAACTTCCTTAGCCCATCCATTTTTGATTAATTTTTCTGCAGTTGTAGGTGTTACACAGGAGGGATTACCAGTAGATACTTTTATGACTTTGACAAATCGTTCATCACAAACAACATCAGCAATTGAAATTTTTAAATTCATTTGTTTTTTTGGAGAAATTACATCAGCAAAGCTAGTAGATGTAACAAACATACTTGTAAATACAAATACAATTATTGTAAATAGTAAAAATTTTGATTTTTTCATATTATTCCTTGAAAACTATGATATAAAAAGGATGTGTAGATTTTTCAATTATAGTTTTTGATTTTAATAGATTCATTTTATTTTTATTATTCCTTCATTTATCAAATATTGTATTGCCTGTGCATATTCAAAATCAGAAATTTTACCTTCTGCCCACCACTTTGCCGTAGTTTTTATCCATAATGGAAGAATCAAATTTTGTCCAGATTTTGTAGGAGTTGCCACAACTGTATTAGATTCTGGACCCTCACCAAATGAATTTACAGCTACTACTTTGAAGCTATAAGTCTCTCCATTAGTTAATCCAGTCATTACAGCTGATGTAGATGTACTTGATTTAGGAAAGGTAGTAAATGAACTTGAACCAGCAGAATATTGCATTATGTTGTATCCTGTTATAGGTGAGCCATTATTTTCAGGTGCAGTCCAGGAAAGACTCACTTGATTATCACCTGCTGTTGCTGTAAGAGAGGTTATTACGTTGGGAGCTCCTTTGATAGTTTTGATAGCAAGTGGAGTTGAATAAACAATATTGGATGTGGGACCAATTCCATCTTGGCTTACAGCTATAATACTAAAACCATATGGGACTCCATTTTTTAGGCCAGTAATTGTTGCAGATGTTGCCTTTCCTGCAATAGGATGAGTAATGAATGAATCAGAACCATATTGATATTCCCTAATTCTATAGCCAGAAATTTTTTCTAATGCAGATGGCGATATTGACCAGGTAAGTATGACTTGACTATCTCCAGATGATGCTCTAAGATTCGTTATTGCAATCGGAACTTTGTTACTAGGAGTAGCTGCAACTGGAGATGATTCTTTACCTGCTCCAATAGCATTTACTGCTACAACCTTAAAGCTATAATTTACGCCATTTTTTAGATTAGTAACTGTCGTTTTTGTTTCGGTACTTAGGTTTGGAAAAGTTGTAAAAACATTAGAGCCCACTTCAGATACAATTATCTTATAGCTTGTAATTGGAGAACCATTTTGAGATGGTTGAATCCATGATAAAAATACCTCACCATTACTTGGAGTCGCTACTACTCCTCTAACCTGGCCCGGGACAGATGCAGATACTGATGCAGAAGGAGTTGCAGTTACTATATCAGAGTCTGCACTATGCCCAATTGAATTAAATGCCACAACTTTAAACTCGTAAGATATTCCATTTACTAGTCCTGTGATCTGAGCATTTGATGAAGTAACAGTTTTTGTTTTAACTTGACTTTTACCAACTTCCCAATAATTTATTTTGTAACTAGTAATTGGAGAACCATTATCAATTGGAGCAGTCCAGGTTAGCTTTACTTTTGCGTCCTCTCTTATAGCTGTAAGATCAGTAATTGCCTCTGGTACAGATTTAATTGGTTTTGGAGAAGGAATTATTGAAACTATATTAGAATCTGGACCAATCCCATCTTTGTTAATTGCGATTACCTTAAAACTATAAGATACATCATTTTGTAGACCTGATACAATTGTGGAAGTTGTAGTAACTGCAAGATTTGGATAGGTGGTAAAAATATCACGACCTGTTTCCCAGAGAATTAACCTGTAGCTAGTAATTGGAGAACCATTATCAATTGGAGCAGTCCAGGTTAGCTCTGCAAACCCATTTCCAGATGTAGCAACAAGATCCGTTATAGCATCTGGAGTAGATGCGGCATATACAGAATTATTATATTGAGTTGTAACTAGTAAATTGATCATTAATACTGTTAATGCAATAAAAAGAAAATATTGGTATTTCATATTGTTCATGCTAGTTTTTTAGATAAAATTGAAACTGATATCTTGCTAATTGTTCTTTGTTTGAATTTTTTTGTTTCATAAATATTTGCTCTATTTTATAGACTCTAGTAAGTTATCAGAATATGTTGAGATGTTAAATTGTCCGGTAGGGATGTAAAATGAAATTTTATCTAACATTTGTGAAATTATAAAAATTTCAAATAAAGTAATTATCTCAAGCTGATCACAAATCTTAGCAATATCATTTTTCATTATTGCAATTTCGCATGATGTAAATTTGCACAAATTTTCATAATCTAAAGATTCATTCTCTTTCGTGGGTACTAAAGAGTGTTCAATGAGTGATATTTTCATCATGGTTAAGGATGGAATTAATTATTATTAGTGGATACCTCCAATTTTGTGGCATGCCTTCAATGAAAAAAAGGCACGCCACATTTCAAAAATAATGATATTATATCAAACGACTAAGGTTTTTTAGATGATTTCCTTGCGATTAAAAGTAGTTACAATATTTGTAGTGTCAATTCTGGTCTATGCTGGAACAAATAGTACTTCCATAGAGACATATGCTCAAAAGCTTACAAAAAATCAATTAATACAATGTGAACACCTTTATTTTAATTACAAAAAATTTGGCGAATCTGAATTTAAAAAAAGGTATGATTTTAAGCCGTTTATCAGTGAATGTATAAAGTTATACAAAGATCTCAAATGGACATTTAATGGAAAGGATAAAGTCGATCAATATTTTAGCAAGATTGAAGAGGTAAAAAATTCTCAATTAACAACTTCTAATCTGAAAATTAGTATTACCAAAAAACTCAAAGTGGGAAATGAAAGATTTCTTACTAGTTTTTCAGCATGTGCTACAAAAAGTTCTCTTCCAACATTTCTTATGATCTCTGATAAAGAACAATATATTGGAACATCATCTAAAATGATTTCTGCAAATACTTGTAGAACATTTTCAACATTTTTCCAGACGCCAAATCCAATGAGCATATCTATTGAACATGTATCAAATCCATCGGATTACTCTAATCTAAAAGTAAAGAGATTGTAGGTGATTAAGTTGCCAGATGAATCATGCCGAGGCTGCGGTGGAATGTTATTAGAGTATCTAATTTGTGCAAACTGTAGGGAACCAATCCAGTTTGTTTGCAGAATTTGTGGTAAAAAGACATTAGAACGATTTCATGATAATTTTTGTTTTGTTCAAAATCAAGAAATACTAACATCGATCCCTCTTATTACGAAGTAATTACCATGCAAATTCTTATAATTATACTAGAGAATAATTGACATGCCTTCTCCAGAAGAACAAGGTGCAATTTATGGAAATTTACTTTCTTATAAAATGTATACAAGACCTACTACACAACGACTTTTTGGCAAATACTCTTTTAGAAAAAAATCTGGACCAAAACATCATGAAAATGTTCAGAAGATGTTAGAGATTCTTGCACTTCATGGAACTCTAACTACTTGGGGTATGGCAAAAACCCATCTTGATAATACTGCAAGTATTAGGACAAAAGAAAAAGATTACAGAAGACTACTAGGTGGAAGGATGGCAAGAGGAAAACATACAATGGGTCTTTTAGAGGTAGGTTTGGTTGTAAAGGATGGAAAAAACTTTATCAAGGCACCAGCTGATCAATACAGACTATCACTACATGGAATTCTTTACTGTCTTGATGTTCTAGGATTAACAGATAAAGAAATTGACACAATGGCATCTAAATATTCAAAAGTTCTTCCGTGGGTATTTGGACAGTGGGATTATCTTAAATCAAATATCGGGAACGAAGTTTATAGATTACGTAGTCTTGCTGCAGGATTATTTATGGATAATATTCAGATTGCAAAAATTACAACATTTCCTGTATATGAGCTTATGACGTATCTGAACATAAAGTATCAAAATAATTTTGAACAAATAAACGAAGAAGATCTTGCTGACCAGATTTCATTTTGGTTTTATACAAATTTACTTGTGCAATCAAGATTAAGCTCCTCAGGAAAACAATCTGCTATTGAAATAAAACAATGGAAGAAAGTAATCAATGGAAATACAGAGCTAAAAAAATGGTATTACCAGTTTGTTGACGATGCAATCAAATTCTATAATTCAAGATTTCAAAAGATAAAAAAACTACAAAACATCTAAGAATATTTGCTAACAAGTTCTTCGATTTGTTCAAATGTATATGGTTTACTAATTGTGGTAAGTAAATTCATGCTTTTTGCTTTTAGATGTTTTTTTTCATCAAGGTTATATGCAGTAATTAGGATTACCTTTGCATCAGGATCAAATTGTTTAATTTTAAAAAATGCATCATAGCCATCCATTTTAGGCATTTTTATATCCATTATTACTAGAGATGTTTTCATTTCCTTGTATTTTTCCACTGCCTCAAGACCATTTACTGCTGTAATTACCTCACAACCAGTGCTTTTTATCATAAAAGCCGTGTTCTCAAGTAAATCCACATCATCATCCACCAATAGGACTGTCTTTGTTGCCATTTTCTTCTAATGGTAGTGTTCAGTATGATAAGACTTTCGAATCAATTATTTTAATGGAATTTTTATGATAAATGTTGTGGGGTAGTTTTTTACGGAGATTGTTCCTCCATGTTGTTCAATAATATTTTTACACGTAGAAAGCCCAAGGCCGGTTCCTTTCTCTTTTGTTGTAACTAATGGACCAAAGATTTTAGGAAAAATCTGCTCTGGGATTCCTGGTCCTGAATCTTCTATCTCTATAATTACATGCCCATTTTCTTCCCTGGTTTTAATTTTAATAGTGCCCTCTTTGTCTCCTATAGATTGTATTGCATTTAGGATAATATTGATTAATACGATCTCAATTTTTTTTGGATCACATTTTAGATACAATTCTGTATCTGGAAGCTCAACTTTAATTTTTTTTGGAATATCTATTGATTCCACAGCTGAATTCAGTAGAGTTTTCGTTGAGACTAAATTTTCAATGAGTGGGGTTATCCTAACAAAATTCAAAACATCCTCAATCTGAAGGGACATCCTATCAATTGCTCTATTCATCCTAGTTATTACCTCATCAATCTCCTTGCTATCTCCTTTAGAATTTCTTTTTATTATTTCAGCTGAGCTTCGAATCGTGCCGAGTGGGTTTTTTATGTTGTGTGCCATGCTTGCAGCAATTTCTCCAATACCTGCTAATCTCTCATTTTTTACTCTGGCCTGAGACTCTGCAAGTTTTTTTTCAGTCTCGATTAGTTTTTGAAGAGAATCTGACATTTCATTAAAAGACTCTTCTATTACTTTAATTTCATTAATCTTGCTTTTATGTGCTTTTACACTGAAATTTCCTTTTGAAATCGATTCTGCAAGTCTTGAAAGCTCTTTTAGAGGAGTTGTAATAAAGAATGCCACTATAATTCCAATTACAATTGAGCTAAGCATTCCAATTAATGATGTTACTAGTATTGAATTTCTAAGGTCCACAAACTCTTCAATAAACGATGAGCTTGATTGATCCACCACAGCAATCCAATCAAATCCTGGAAATGATTTGTAGCCAGTAGATTTTGCAAAAGAAATTATTTTTATTTCATCATTTTCATTTGTAAGTTGAATAGTTCCGACTTCTTTTTCGTCTTTTAGATTATCAAAATATGGAACAGGGTGTGAACCTGTTAGATTTTGAATACCTTGAAAGTAAATTATTCTACCCTGATTATCAAGTAGCATTCCACTTCTATTTGGAAGACTGATAATTTCGGCATCATTAATAAATTCATGAATCATGTCATCAAGTGTAAGAATAACTTTTAAGACTCCAATAAAATTTCCATCCTCATCATCGATTCTAAAACCTAGTTCGGTAGCATAGTTTCCAAATTCCCCTCTATATGTTAGATCACCCATAAATTGTCCATCATGTTTTACAGTCTGCCACCACTGTTCATTATCCTGTCTGAACTCTGATGTTCCAGAACCTAAACCAACGTTTGCTCCAAATTCATTTGTAATGTACAATTCTTCTACAACGTCATATCCATATTCATTATTGTAAAATTCAATTATATTGATAAGATCTTCAGTAAGTTCTTTGTCTGTAACTCCTTGAATAAATGGCTCTAATTTTTCAGCATTTTCACTTGTTGTACCATTTGTATCAAAAAACATTTCAATCTGTGCTAATTTTCTGGATTCAAGATTAGATTCTTTGACAGCTTTTTGTACAACAGGTTCCTTTGTTAATTCTTTAAAGTCAGTGAATCTTTTATCAATATTCTTATCAAGATCCTGCATCATGTTAAAGGCAAACACTTCATTTCTAGTCCCAAGAAGTTTTTTCATTTCCTGAATGCTTAGGTCAAAGGTAATAACACCATAAACTGCAAATGTTAGAAAGATTCCAAACATGGCAAAGACCATAATTAATGAAATTCTCATTTAGATAAACCCCATAACCGTAACTTAACAAAATATAAACGACTCATCTACATTTCGATAGTAGATCTTATTCATAATTAATGTCATCCTGATGGATATTTGTAAATGATTATTTACTTGTGGCATGCCTTAACTTATTGCATACCATAGTTTTTGGTATTCTTCTTTCTACGTGGGAATGCAAGATAATTGTGCAATATTTTTCAATTTTTTTATGCACAACTAGATTGACTATACCAAGACTTGTGCCCACATTTTATGCATCGTAATACAAGTGGTTCTTTATTCTCATCCAAAATACAGGGCGATTTTGGACTAGAACAGATAATACACTCTGTAATACTATGAAGTTTTTGTCCTTCTTTTACTGGATTACTTTCAACCAGATTTTTTGTAGGCTTAGGTTGCCTTGTTTCGAAAGTTAATTGGCTCATGCAACCATTAAATCAAAAATATTATTTGGAAATACCTACCCATCTGTGGCATGCTTTAAAAATAATGGCAGGCCACAATTTGAAAGATATTAACTAATATCATTTTTTCAACTTCTTTTTCGTGAATAACGAACAAGGGTCCTATCCCATCAACGAAAGTTTGTTTGACAAAGAATCAAAGATTACTCCTGCGTTTTTTGTCGAGCAAAGAATGTCAGAAATTATAGAGCAAAAATTTCATTTTGATGGGAATGCCCTTGCAAAAACTATACTTCTAATATGCAAAAATTGTGATGGTCCAATAACACCTTTAGCAAGCTGTCTTGTCTGCAGGAGAATCTCATATAGAAAGTGTACAAGATGCGGAGCTCAAGTATCTTTTGGCTCCCATCAATCATGTGAATATCTTGCATTTCTTGGAAAGGAACGATCCAAAAAAAATGATAAAATGAAAAAAGAGGATACTATATGAAAATAAAACTTAAAGCCTCAATTATATCGATTGTAGCAGCAAGTCTTCTCTTTGCATTTTATCAACCTGGAGATGCTCAACTATACTATAATCATGATGGCTCGGTTGACAAAAACATGTCAAAACATGATATCAAACAACTAAAAGGAAAAAAAGATTGGTGGTATTATTCAGTAAAGGTTTGTGCTAATGATTACACCATGGGAATAGCTGGGGTTATCCTAAAATCAGATATTGATAAACAAGTTCTTGGAGTAAACAAGAATATCCCCAAAGGTGAATGTAAAGTGTATGGTGCAGTGATGAAAGCAAAGGATAGTAAAACTCTTGGAGGGGATTTAATTGAAAAACATGAAGCAATTCAAAAAATGATTGAGCTAAGAAAAAGTATTAATGGAATGTCAAAATCGCAATCAAAACAGGCAATGGAAGAATGGAGTATTTTGTTTAACATGATTGGATTCAATCCACGATAGTCTGTAAAAATCAGATATTAGTCAAAAGATCAATTTTTTCAAAAACCAATTAACTGGTTTTTGATCACTAATCCACAATAGATTAGTTAGCGAATCAGTGCAAAAAACATTACCAATTTCTATTATAAACTAGTCAAAAGGAGGAAGTTCGATGGGTGCTGCAAATATTGATATTATTTTTGAGGCATTTTCAAAGTTTCAAGACTTTTTTCTTCAATTAATTCCACCTACAGGAGAAATTCTCTCAGCACCGGTTTTGTTACTAGCAGCAGCTGTAACAATATTCTTAGGAGTAATTGGAGAATCATTTTTCAAAAAAACTGGAATTCCTGATATTGCATTTTTAATGATATTAGGGGTAATTATAGGACCTATTCTTGGAATAATATCTATTGATGATGTAGGGAAGGTTGTTCCTTACTTTGCAGCTATTGCTTTGATTATAATCATGTTTGATGGTGGATTAAATCTCAACATCAGAAATGTAATACGGACAGCACATTATGCAGTATTGCTGTCAATTCTTGGTTTTGTTGTATCGGTAATTTGTGTAACTTTAATTGCATTTTTTGGTCTTGACTGGAATCTATTAGAAAGTATGCTACTTGGAACAATTGTAGGCGGTAGCAGCTCAATTATTGTTTTTGGATTAGTTAGACAACTACCTATTTCTGATGACACAAAATCAATGCTAAGTTTAGAATCTGCAATAACAGACATTTTAGTAACTATCATTGCATTTGTTTTATTTGACATAATGATTTCTGGACATTTTGATCAAGGTCTAATCATTGAATCATTTGGTAGATCAGTTGCAGTGGGATTGATACTTGGAATTGGAATAGGAATTCCTTGGACATTTCTTACAACTAAGCTTCAAAATGCACAACATTCGTATATGCTTACAATAGGAATCTTATTTGTAATATTTTTTGCAGAAAAATCACTTGATGGCACAGGTGCTCTTGCTCCATTGATATTTGGACTAATGCTTGGAAATAAACAACTTCTATCACGTTACCTAAAATTTAAGATTCCAGAAATAACTACTGACAATCCGACTCATAATCAGCTTACATTTCTTGTAAGATCATTCTTTTTTGTTTTCATAGGATTACTTGCAACTTTAGGAAGAATTGAGTTTATCATATTTGGAATAGTAGCTGCAGTTTTAATTTATGTAACTAGGATCGGAGTGGTAAAGATATCACTTGGAAAGAGATTTAGTTTATTTGAGAAAAAAGTGACAACGGCGATGATACCCCGTGGTCTTGCAGCTGCTGTAGTTGCCACAATTCCACTTACAATTGGTCTAGCAAATGCAGAAGTTTATCCACAAATTGTATTTGTTATAATATTGACTTCGGTAATTATTACTACAATTGCTTTAGCAAGATCAAAATCTTTAGATCCTAATAATCCCAAACAGGAAATACCAGAAAAAAAGAATTAAAATAAATTAATGAGTATTTTTAGATTGATTAAAAAAAATTGTAAAACTATTAAATTCTTTATAAAATTTCTTAAATGTCAACATACATTGATACTTCCCAAGGTGTTGGGTTTTGGGCGAATTCAGAATACTCTGCATACTTCATAGAGTAATAGGTTTCAAGAAAATCTTTTGAAAAAACGCTTTCAAGAAACGTAGAATCTGATTTGAATGCATCCAATGCATCTTTCAAGTTAGTTGGGAGAGATCTTATGTTTAAGGCCCTCTTTTGGTCAGCAGTCATTTTGTAAACATTTTCTTCTACAGATGCTCCACAATCAATTTTTTTTCTAATCCCATCTAACCCAGCTAGAAGAAGAACTGATTCAAGAAGATAGATGTTTGCAGTTGGATCAGGAACTCGGTATTCTACTCGTTTAGCTTTTTCATTTCCTTTAGAATACATTGGTATTCGAATGGCAGAAGATCTATTGCCAATTCCCCAGCAAACATTCACTGGAGCTTCAAAATTAGGAATTAGTCTTTTGTATGAGTTTGTAGTAGGATTTGTTATTGCACACATAGATGATGCATGTTCCAATAATCCTCCTACGTAATATCTACCGGTCTGACTAAGCTCACCTTCCTTATCATTTGGATCATACATTGCATTTTTTTCTCCAGACCAAAGGCTTTGATGAACATGCATTGCTGATGAATTATCTCCATAGAACGGTTTTGGCATGAAAGTTGCAACTTTTCCTCTACTTTTGGATTTAACTTTGACCAAGTTTTTGAGCGTAACAATAGTATCAGCCATTCGTAATGTTTCATCGTTTACTAAGTTAATTTCACATTGACCAGAAGTTGCCACTTCATGATGTTGGGCCTCAACTTGAATGTTAAAATATTTGTGAAGATCATCACAGATATCTTTTCTTATCCCATCAAGTGTATCACGGGGTTGTGCAGGATAGTATCCTTCTTTAAGATCAATTCGTGTACTCAAATTTCCTCGTGTCCATGGTGCCTCTTTTGATTCTATTGAATATCCTGAACCACCGTAGGATTGTATGGCTCCAATAGATGAAGGATAGATGTTTATCCTATCAAATATGAAAAACTCTATTTCAGGTCCCCATCTAGCATGTGTAAAACCAAATTTTGAAAGCTCATTAAGTGCATGACTTGTAATTCCCCGAGAATCCTTGTCATATCGTCTACGAACAGAAGAACTCTCCTCGTATAGATTAACAAACATTCTTGCATTCAATCTTTGACCTTCGTCGTATACTGGAGGAAGTATGCTGAATGTAGATACATCAGGAATAAGAGTCATGTCTGAATTATTGACAGATTTAAATCCACGAATAGAGCTTGCATCAAGCTTTTCTAGGCCTCGTTGAAAATCTTCCTCGCTTAATGCGTAAGATGGAATACTTACGCTATGTAATTCACCAAAAATATCAACAAACCAAAAATCAACATAGTTAATTTTGAATTCATGAATTTTTTTAATAATATTTTTGCCTGACGTTTTATCAGGAATTGAATCTTTCTTTGCTTCTATGGAGGACCGCCACTTGGAATACTTATTTCAGCGTTAGCTTCTGCCTTGTCTTTTTGGAATAATTCATTTAATTCATCTTCAAAGAAGAATTTTTCGCCTTTGAATGGTTTAAGATCATCTATCCAAATTGCATTTTCATCATATTTTGCCAAAAATGGTTTTTGAACCCAATCTGAATTCCTTCCCTGTAAAAATCTCATTACAATTGCTTTTTCATCACCTATCTCTGCTACCCCAAGAATTTGGATCTTTCCTGCGGTGGCAGACATACTTGGCCCCCTTACAGTCCTGCTTAGTCCACTTACATTTTGATATGCTTCCCGGAAAATTTGTTGCGCACGAATTAGAGGGACACCAAAATAATGCTGAGCTCCTGTATCCCTTACTACAAACATATAGTATGGAACACAGCCAAGTTGAACTTGTTTAGTCCACATTTCTGTCCAAAGTTTGGAATCATCATTAATGTGAGCCAAAACAGGAGACTGAGTTCTTATCTGAGCACCGGTCTTGCGTATTCCGTAAATTGCCTTCTTTACCGCATCAGTTGAAAGTTCTATAGGATGATTGAAGTGAGCCATAAAAGCTAGATGCAGTCCTTTGTGAGTAACTCTCTCAAAAAGTTTCAATGTTTCTTCTGAGTCATCATCTGAAAGAAATTTGTATGGCCAGTATGCAAGAGCTTTAGTACCAATTCTTATTGTTTTCAGGTTTGGAAGTTCTGCATCTAAGAGTGAATCTATGTATGTAGAAAATATTTTTGTTTTCATTATCATTGGATCACCTCCAGTAAATAGAACGTCACTAATTTCTGGATGTTCTTTAAGGTATTGTACTAACTGTTCTGTTTCCCTCATGGCAAACTTTAATTCATCCATTCCAACAAATTGTGGCCACCTAAAACAGAAACTACAATATGCATGACAGGTTTGCCCTTGACTTGGAAAGAAAAGTACAGTCTCTTTGTATTTGTGTTGCATGCCATAAAGTTTTGTACCATCTTTTAGTCGCGGAATATTGTATTCCATCTGTCCAGCTGGATGTGGATTTAGCTCTAGTCTTATGTTATTAGCAACTTTTTGAATTTCACTTTTGTCAGCATCGCTTTTCAAAGTCTCTGCCATAAGAGAATAATGATGTGGTTTTAGCATATCTTTTTGTGGAAAAGTCAGAACAAAAATTGGATCATTAGGAATATTTTTCCAGTCAATAAGCTGTTCTACAAGATAATTATTTGCTTTAAACGGTAAGACATTACCTACAACTTGTATATCAAACTTCATATCTTCAGATAAATATTTAATTTGTGGAATTTCATTATAATTCATTAAAGTATATGTTTTGTATGATGGAGCACTTGAATCAGTCCAAATACTTTCAGATTTTTGTTGAGTCATATTTCACATGTTACTTTATCACTGTTAAATGTTGCCAATAATCCATAATAATAGAAATGAGAATTGCATTTAAGAAAAAATCTAGATTAAAAAATGATCCAAAAATAAAGTGATAATCAATAATGTCAGATTTTGTAATTTTTAAATCAGGGTAATTTAAGAATTAATCATGGCAGAAGAATCAATTCAGGAAATTGGAAAGCAGGTGGGAGAATTTGCAGATGTATCGCATCTTTTAGCTTCTTCGGAATCACTTCAGATTGCATTAATGGTTTTAATTATTGGGATTATTGCGATTGCTACTGTATATAAAAAATTTTCAAAGTGGACAAAATCTAAAAAATTCCATTATTCAAGACCCTATCTAGCTCAATTTATTCGGGTAGCAATACTACCCATTTTTGCAATTGCATTAATCTCATCTATGAATGGTTATATCCAAACTTTTGAATTATTTGATGAAAGTACCCAAACCGATAATGAAATGTCTACAGCTAAAACTTTTGCAAAAATTCTAAACACAATTAACATTCTAGTAATTGGTTATACTATTGCAAACTTAATTCCTGTAATAATTACTAAAAAACAAAAATCAATTGCTGAGAGAGAAGACTTTGAAGCTTGGAAAGAACATAGAGGATTCCAAGATGATGATGGTGATCTTTTTCATAAAATGTATAAATGGATACCTCCAAAGACTCCACCTGAGGATCTAACAAAAGAAGAATATCAGAAATATATGGAAACTGAAGATGGTAGAAGATATCTTGAGAGTTTTCATACAAACAAAGGAACAAGAATTGGGAGTTATCAAGAGTTAGTTAAAGATCCTTTTGAGGAATGGAAAAAATCTGAACGTATAAAATATGAAAAATATTATCAAGCCTGCACAAGTGGCAATAATGAATCTGGAAAAAAATTACGCCCAGGTCAAGAACTTGAGGAAATTTATCGTATTGATACATGGAGAGAAGAAAAACGATTTGAAGATTATGAACCAATTATTCCAGGCGCCAAGCCTATTGGGTATGCCGAACGTAAAAGAAAGGATCTACCAAAATCTGTTTCTCAAATAATAACCATTGGAATTTTTGTAGCAGTAATAATTGGAGTAGTTAGTTGGTGGGGAGTAGATTTGTTTGTTTTAGCAACGGCTACGGGAGGATTGGCAATTGGTGTTGGATTAGCTCTTCAAGAAACCTTGCAAAATTGGTTTGCATATATTATGATTAGAAAAGACAAAATTTTTGTCGAAGGTGACAGAATTGAGCTAGAAACTGGATATAATGGGTATGTACATAAAATTACTAATCGCGTTACCTATATCAGACATGCACTAAATGAATCATTTGCAATAATTCCTACGAGGCAACTTGTAAACGCGCAAATAATTAATTATTCAAAAGAATTGAAGATGGTTCCAGCAATTGTTGATGTTGGAGTATCATATCTTAATAATCCAAAACAAGTGGCTTCTATTTTAGTAAAAGTAGGAAAACGAGCAATGAAAGAAGTGGTAGATGAGAAAGGGAAACACCTAATTTTGCAAAAACGATGCCCATATCTTGAAGAAAATAAACCAAGCTGTGGATGTGATAAGGATATTCAAGTAGATCTCGGTGCACCAAAAGTACGCTTTGAGAACTTTAATGATTCATCTTTAGATTTTAGATTGTGGGTTTACGTAAGAGACTATGCTGCACAGTTCAAAACAAAGACAGATCTTCGTATGATAATTTATGAGGAATTTAAAAAATATGATATTAGAATCCCATGGCCAATCAGAACCATATATCAGGGAGATGAAAAGAGAGAAGGAAATGAGATTGCTGCGCTTGATAAGGAGAGAAAAAAAGTTTATGATGAATATGGTGTAGATGATATAGTAAAAGACGAAGGTGAATAATCATTAAACTAAATTTTGAAGAGAGTCTTTGCGTTTTTATACATCATAAGATCCCTGTATTCACTTTTTATTTTTAATTTAGCAACAAAATTCAGATATGAATCCATTGTACTAATTGGCCAATCGGTTCCATATATTAGATATTTTGGCTCTCCTGCATAATTAATGAGCTCTGCTACCTTATCTCTCATCATTTTTTCAAAATAATGGTCAAAATCTCCAATTACAAGACCAGAAATATCAGCATAGACATTTTTATTTTTGTAAAGGACTTCTTCTGCATCTTGAAACCAAGGATTCCCAAGATGGCATAACACTAGCTTAAGTTCAGGATTGTCAACAGCTACATCATCTAGATTTAATGGCCTTGAATAACGAAGTTTTCCTTTTGCAGAAAAAGTATCTCCTGTATGAAACATTGCCGGTATGTCAAATTCTATACATGTGTCATACACCTTTTGGTATCTTTTGTCATAAGGATAATAATGTTCATAACCAGAGTATATTTTCATACCCTTAATCAAACCCTCTTTAATCCACTTTCGATAATTTTTTAGATCTTCATCTGTATGGTTATCAATAGTAAAACCAGCAACAACTCCCAAGTTATCATATTTTTTTATGGCCTCAATTATCTGCCAAGTTGAAGGTCTTTCTTTATTGGTAAGATAAGAGGAAAGTATTATCGCATAATCAACATTGTTACTAGCCATTTCAGTTTGCAAAATCTGAAGTCGTTCCTCTAAAGATGACACATTCTTTAGAAGTTCATATTGATTAACGTGAATATGGCAATCGATAATCATTTTTCTCGATACTCAGGGTTTTTCCATTCAATAAAAGTTGCATAGTTAAGTGATCTGGGATCTTTAAGATAATTAGGAAGAATTTTGATAAATTTAAAACCATTTCTAAGTTGGAAGGAAAGAACTGGTTCTTTAATCTCTTTTTTTATGACCTTCTGAACATACTCTAACGGTGTCATTGTTTTTGCATATTCACAATAATTTAAAATTCGTCCACCCGCAATAATACGTCTTAAATTCAGTTTAATCGCAAGTTTCTTTCTTACATCATATAATTTGGTTGCAATTCCTAGTCTTCTATATTTAGGATGTGTAGAAACGTCTGAACCATAAAGAGAATCGCCCTTAGGATTATGATTTTTGTAAAAACTATCACCACATGCCTCTCGCCATGAATGTACTTTGTATTCAGGTTCAAGTTTTATGATTAAACTGCTGGATGAACCCACAATCTTCCCATTATATTCTGCACAAAATTGTCCCTCTGGAAATAATTTGATATGGGCTTCCAAGTGTTCAGGTTTCCAAACAACTCCTTCTGCAGCCATAATTGGAAATGATTCTTTTTGTAACTCAATAATACCTGAAATATCTTTTTTTTTCATAGATCTAATTTGGACTTGAGGTTTTGGATTTGTTGTCATTATCTATGAATATAATATTCGTTTAGATGATATAAACGAATTTTAATATAGTTTGATTAATAGAAACGATATTTAGAAAAATTTAATAAATATTCTTAATGAGGAAGTCCGATTATTTTTTCTTTGTGCTTTAACTGCGTTACTGTTCTATTTTTTAAATCTTCAAAATATTTTTCTAACATTTTAACTCCATTAACGACTTTAGGAGCATTAATCTTTACAAACTCTATTTGCTCTGATAGATTTTTTGGTGAAGCATTTTGATAATTTTCTATCGCTTTTGCACCATTATAATCAATAAATGCCATTCGTGCACTAAAATCATTTCTTTCTAAAACTAGACTATCGCCTCCTACAATAGCAGTATGATAAGGATGTTGCATTAATGATTCAGAAAATTTTTGGGATGTGAAAATTTTATTTCCCTCAAAATCAGATTCATAAAAATTAAAATCTGCTAATAGATAAAAGGTGGCTTCGGGTTTGGTTGTTCGGACTCCTTCAATTTTATTTAATTCCGTAGCAGTATATTCACCAATAATTCTGTGTATTTGTCGGGTAACATGAAAATATTCATCTAGTTCTTTACTTTTTGTAAATCCTGCTATTGCAGCATACTGGGTAGGAGTAGATGTGGATGTATATTCGGTGGCAGAAATTTTCATGAAATGTTGTTGTAGTTTAGGAGATTCTGATGGAAAAACTACATATCCCAATCTATATCCTCCTGCAGAGTGCGATTTTGATAATCCGTTTGTAACAAATGTTCCTTCTGGATAAATGGTACCCATGCTAACAAACTTTTTAAAATCATAAGTAGTTTGAGCATAAATTTCATCTGATATTACAATAATGCCTTGCGTTCTGCAGACATCTGCAATTTCTTCTAATTCCAATCTAGAATAAACAAGGCCTGTTGGATTATTGGGATTGTTTAAGATTAGAATTTTTTGCCTGTCATGTAGTCGTAATGATAAATGTTCTAACTTGTTAGCAGTTATTTTTTTATTTTTACTTACAGGTAACATGTGAAAATTTTTCTCTCTAAATCTAATTTGAGGCAGATAGCCAAGCCAAGCAGGAGTTGGCAATATCACTGTGCCATGAAGTACCTCAAGAAGATTAAAGATTAATTCTTTAGTTCCTGGACCTACGTGAATTTGAGAGGGATCAACATCAAAATCAAAATAATCCTTATTGTAGTTTGATATTGCATCTCGTAGTTCAGGAATGCCTGCGACACCTGCATAGGTTCCTTTGTCTACGTTTTTTCTAAATGCATCTTGAACAATTGTTGGTACTGGAAATGGAGATTGTCCAAAAGCAAAACCATAATATCCAAAATTACATTCAGGACTATGACAATCAGAATGAAACTCATTGAGGAATGTATTTAGCTTAAGGTTTTCTGGAATTTCAATGTCTTCTGCTCGTTGATCAATTATGAATTCTCCCATAACATTTCTAAATGAAATTACGCAAATATAGTTTAATATGTTTTCATCATACACACATTATTGACAGATTTTGCGTTTATTCCTTCACCTGAGCAAATAACAAGATCAAATATACATAAGTTTATGAAAAAACATAAGATAGAAGATTTTTCAGAATTAACCAATAAAGCAAAAAAAGATCTAAATTGGTACTGGAAAGCAGTAGAAGAAGATATAGGAATATTTTGGTTTCAAAATTATACTACAGTATCAGATTTTTCAAAGGGATATGCATGGCCCAAATGGTTTGTGAATGGTAAAACTAATATATTTTCTTCAAGTGTTGAGAAATTTTCAAGACAAAATCCTGATAAAATAGCATATTTTTTTGTTTCAGAAGATGGGATAAAGAAACAAATTACTTACCATGAACTAGAAACAAAAATTAACAAACTTGCTAATGGATTAAAAACATTAGGTGTGCAAAAAGGAGATGTTGTTGCTATTTACATGCCAATGATTGAAGAATCTATAATAGCAATACTTGCATGTGCAAAAATTGGGGCTGTACAAACAGTAATTTTCTCAGGATATAGTGAAGAATCATTACATTTACGTCTAAAAGATTGTAAAGCAAAAATTCTGTTTGCTACTGATGGATTTATCAGGAAGGGGAAAAAAATATCTCAAAAAAATATTATAGAAAAATCAACAAAAAATACTCACATTAAAAAAATTATACTCATTAAATACAAGCATGTGGATACCTTTGATAAATCTGAATCAATAGTTTATTTTGATGATGTAATTAAAAATCAATCTTCAGAATGTAAAACTGAGATTATGGATTCTAATGACCCATTGTTTATTCTTTACACCTCTGGTACTACAGGTAATCCAAAAGGCGTGGTACATTCACACGGGGGTTTTTCGGTTTTTGCTGGACATCAAGCTGCATATTTGATAGATACACACAACAACGATATTTTATTTTGGCCAGCTGATATAGGGTGGATTACTGGGCTAGTCTGGAATGTTTATGGGTTATTAGAGATGGGAGCAACTGCGGTAATTTATGATGGTGCCATTGATTGGCCCAATTATAATAGAATTTGGGAAATTTTACATCAATACAAGGTAACAATTTTTGGGATTTCTCCTACTGCTGTAAGAATGTTTAAGAAAAATAACATAATTCCAAGAAAATTATACAATCTAGAATCAATTAGAAGTATTCCCACTACAGGAGAACCAATAGATGAAGAATCTTGGTGGTGGTTATTTGAAAAAGTAGGTAACAAACGAGTGCCTATAATGAATTTATCAGGTGGAACAGAAATCGGTGGTGCGTTATTATCAGTCTTTCCAGGTATGGCATTAAAACCATCTACAGTTGGAATGCCTTGCCCAGGAATTGATGTTGATGTTTTCGATGAAAATGGAAATTCTGTGCGAAACCAGAAAGGCTACTTGGTAGTAAAAACACCTTGGCCAGGAATGACCAATGAGTTGTTAAATGACAGGGAACGATATTTAGAAACATATTGGTCGCGTTTTGAAAATGTTTGGTTTCATGGGGATTATGTAATAGTTGACAATGATGGTTTATGGTATATGCTTGGTAGAGTAGATGATGTAATTAACATATCAGGCCACAGATTAAGTACTGCAGAAATTGAACAAAGTGTAACTTCGCATAAGAAAATATCTGATGCAGCAGCTATTTCAGTTCCAGACGAAATCACTGGAGAAGCAATAATTCTTTTTGTAGTTCCTGTTAAAACAGACAATGATAGTGGAATTAACGAAGAAATCTCGATGTATGTTTCAGAAAAAATTGGAAAATTGGCAAGACCAAAAAGAGTGATCTCAGTTCCAGATCTGCCAAAAACTAGAACTGGAAAAATAATGCGAAGATTATTAAAAGCAAAACTTCTTGGTTTACCTTTAGGAGATCTTTCATCTGTAGAAAATCCACAAATTTTAGAAAAAATTTTACCATTATAGCTTATTTCTAGGCTAGAGAATTTTTTAAGATAAAAAAATTGAATTAAAAAATTTCCAGTAAATATAAAAATGATATTTACTTATTATTATGTGATGAAAATTTCAACAAAACCTGTGGAAAGTAATCTAATTTGTCCCATGTGTAAAAGATTAAAGAGTAGACACTCAGAAAGAGAATTAAAAGCATGCCTACGTAAAAAATTAGAATTTACAAAAAATAAAAAAGGAGGAGCCGGAATCACATAAGATTAGAGCAAAATGAATCATTTTATATCATAACATATTTTTTGTTCATAAAATTTTTATGATTATTAATTTATGATACTTTTTTTTCAGCTAGTAAATTCATGATACTTTGATTTGTCACTATGCCAATTACTTTTCCATCTTGACTAGAATCTACTACTGGTATCATATCAAATGGATGAGAATTCATCTTTTGAATTACTGAAAATAGATAATCATGAGGATCAACTACATGAAATTTGTGATACATTACATCAGCAATTTTGAGAAAATAATAGGTTTTTTTGGAGAATCGTTTAATTTCGTTTTTTGAAACAATTCCCACAAGTTTATTGTGTTCATTTATGACTAGAAACGGTTTTTTACTAGGATCATTTTTTTCAAGAAATTCTTTTACGGTCAAATCTGGAGAGGTTTTTGGAAAATCTGTAACAATTACTGCGATTGCTTGAATATCGGAAACCACTCTTCTAAAAAATATGGGAATCAGACCAAATTCTGCTGTACCTACTTTAATCTGGATTATCTTCTTCAATTTTCGTTGGAGTTCAACACTTGATATTACCATAGTCATAAGAGTACCAAGTACGAGAAGCGAAAATATACTATTATCGACAATAGATACTTGTAACAAAGATAACATCAAGGCTAGATCTACTGCTCCTTTTGCCATTACTCCATATGCTACAGTTGTTGCTGGTCGCATTTTTGCTATAAGAACGGCGATGTAAGAGCTGACAAACTTTACACCAATTATTATTCCAAGAAAGGTAGCTATAATCCACACTTCTAAATTTAGGAACCCAATACTAAAGTGCAAACCTATACCTGCAAAAAATATTGGAATAAAAACTCCATTTCCTATTACATTAATATTCGTTGAAATTTCAGAATATTCCTCTCTAGTCATTCTCGATAAAGCAATTCCCAATAGTAATGCTCCTATGGCTCCATGAATTCCGCTTATCTCGGCAAAATATGCAACTAGTAAAATTGCTCCAATTACTATTCCAAAATATACATGTTGAATTGGAAGATGTTTTTGTATATAACTAAAAAATTTTGGTAAAATAAAAATTGAAAGAAGACCTGTAACTGCAAAAAATATTATCATTTTTGCAAATATCCATAAGAATTCGGATACTTCTGTGGTGTCTGTTGAATTTAATTGAATCAGAACACTTGTAACAATTATTGCAATAAATTCTACAATTGCAGTTACAGTAAAAATTTCTAGTCCAATTGTTGATCTAAGTTTTCCAAGATCACTTAGTATTTTGGCCGTAACTCCAAGACTGGAGGCAGCAATTACGCTTGCAATAGCAAAGGATTTTGCAAAATCCATATCTAATGATAATCCAAAAAAACCAGCAACAAAAAATGGAATCAGAAATGCTACTGCAGAGCCTGCAAACATTCTTCCCTTCATTACACGAACCAATCCAGCCAAATCGATTTCTTGAAGACCAATTAGAAAGAATAAGAAAAATACTCCTATTGAGATAAAAATTTCTATTTCATCAATTGGCTGAACAAGAGCAAAAAGAGCTGGGCCTACTATTATGCCAGCTAATACATTACCTATGATGGTAGGTTGATTAATTCTATGCATCAATTCTCCACCTAGTTTTGCGGCAACAATCAATATTGCAAGGTATAATATTGCCTCAAACGCCATTAGAGTACACTCAAATTATTTCTTCACATATTCTTTTGGATAAAACAAATGCTAGTCTATTAATGATAAAATTAATTGATGTTTCAAATACCCTCAGATGTATGTGGGAGGATTTTCTTAATACGTATTGCCGTTGGTAAATTTTTAGCAACTTTCTCAACTACTATCAATAAAGATTCAATTTGTAATTTATCTCCAACTTTGGGAATATCTTGTAATCTTGCATGTAATAAGCCATTTAATGTAGAATAATCATCACCTGGAGGAATTGATGTTTTGAAAATGTCGTTAATTTGATCTATTTCTATGTCTCCATTTGCAATTATAGTATTATCATCTACTTTTTCAAAAAAGATTTTCTTTACATCAGTTTCATCACCTATCTCACCAACAATTTCTTCAATAAGATCCTCTAAAGTAACCACACCTTCAACTCCACCAAATTCATCCACAACAATTGCCATATGAGTAGATCTAGCCTGCATCTCTCTGAGAAGAACACTAATCAATTTTTCTTGGGATACATAGATTGGCTCTCGCACTAACTCTCGTAATTTCTTTTTTGAAAGTTCTGGTTCTTTTAGATGGGCAAAAATATCTCTAATATGTAATATTCCTAAAATGTCATCTCGATTTTTTCCATAAATTGGTATTCGAGAATGTCCACTGTTGTAAATAGAGTCAGCGGCATCATCAAGTGTCATATCTCCATGTAGAGCAAATAATTTAGTTCTTGGAGTCATTACAGAACGAATCACTGTATCATCAAATTTTAGCGCACCTGTAACTAAATCCCTTTCATGTTTTTCTATTGCTTCATCTTTGTGACCTTGTTCTACAATTCCCATAATGTCTGCTTCAGTGAGAGCTGGAGGATGGTAGCTACTTCCAGTAATTCGAATAATTCCTCGAGTTATTCTTTCCAAAATCCAAACTGCTGGATAAAAAACATAACTAAATACCAACAAAATTCTACTCCATTTTAAAGAAATTTTAGTAGCATTTGCATTACAATACGTTTTTGGAGTTACTTCTCCAAAAATAATTATTAGAAATGTCATTATTCCAACTGCAATTCCAAGACCATTTTCTCCAAAAATTTCGATTGATACTACTGTTGCTAAAGAAGCTGAGCCAACATTAACTAAATTATTTCCAAGATTAACACTAGACATCATCCATCCTGGATTAGACTTTAATTTTTGTAGTGTTTTAGCGCCCTTTACCTTTTCTTTTACTAATCTTGCGATAGTAGCATTGGTAGTACTTACTAGAGCTACTTCTAGTCCACTAAAAAAACCAGATAGACCAATTAATGCTGCAAGGGCAGCTAACTCAAATTCTAGAGCCAAAACGTCTGAGTAACTTTATCCGTAATTTCATATAAGCTTTCATAAGATCTAGTAACTGTAAGTATCATTAATTTAAGAGGCAAAATGTAAAATCCAAAAATCAATTAATTCCTTCTCTTTGAGACATTTTACAAAAAAAATCCGATGCTTTCATTCTAAATAATTCTTGAATCTCAATATTTGACTGGGTCTTATCAATATTGTGCTAATAGATGAAATTTAATGGGCCCACAGGGATTTGAACCCTGGACCTTCGCCGTGTAAGGGCGACGTCATAACCGAACTGGACCATGAGCCCAGCAAAGTACCTTGTTAAAAACCATTTAAACTTTGAGAATCAATAAAATAAAAAATTAGAAATGTGAACAGTTTCAAAATATATCATGACCGATATTACATTTTTTTCTAGTCCAATAGGTCTAGGACATGTCACAAGAGATTTTGCAATTGCTCAAAATCTAAAAGAAATTCCAATTAAATTTGTAACAGGTAACTCGGCTGCAGGATTTCTTAATCAATTAGAAGTTAATGTTAAAGATGTTTACATCCCACCAAAATTTGTTATCAAAAATGGATTGTTACAAAATTCATTGATTTGGCTCTGGCAATATTACAAATATTATAAAGATTGTAAGGAAATTGCCTCAAGGATAATTAAAGAAGAAGAACCAAAAATAGTTGTAAGTGATGAAGATTTTGCATCACTTACAATTGCACAAAAACAAAATTTACCTACAATACTAATTACAGATATTCTAGAAACCAGATTTACAAAAGGAATTGGCTCTATAATCGAGCGAAAAATGAATCATTCTATGAAAGATATTATGAAAAAATGTAATGTTATTATTTTACCTGAAGAAGGAGTTGATGAGGATAACATAATACGAGTAGGTCCAATTGTAAGAAATGTAGAAAGTACGAGGGAAGAATTAAGAAAAAAGTTTTCTTTTAATAAAAAAACCATCGTAGTAAGCGTTGGCGGTACAGATGCAGGAGAATTTTTAATTGAAAAAACAGTCGAGTCTTATCCAAAAATAAAAGAAGATGTGGAATTAATAATTGTTACAGGACCGTCATTGAATAAAAACTATGGAGAAGATATTAGGAATTTTGGATTTGTAAATAATTTGCATGAGATAATTTTTGCAGCTGATCTAATTATATCACTTGGAGGAAGAACTACAATTGATGAATCAAAATCATATGGAACTCCTGGGATTTTTATTCCAATTAAGAATCACTTTGAGCAAGAAAATAATGCATTAAGGGAAGGTTTTTCGTATGATGATATAAATAATTTAGAAAAATTAATTTTCGAAAAACTGGTTGAAAAACGGAATCCAAAAAATTATTATGGTGCAAAAAAAGCGGCTGACATTATTAGCAGCACTTTTCCTAAATGAAATTAATGGATTATTATAATTCGGAAACCAATAGTTAATACAGGATTATTATTTTTTAATATAATGATTTGACTAAACTAATTATAGCAAAGTTTGGAGGAAGTGCTATTGGTGCAGATGGGCTTTCAATACCAATTATTATACAAAGAATTAATTCTTTAATACAAAATTCAAAAATAATTGTAGTTTGTTCTGCTCCACTCACAATAGAAAATGGAGTAGTAAGATCTCTGACTGATATTGTTCTAGAGTTAGGAAGAAAGTCAGAACAAGGACAAGTAGTAAGACTTGATCAGATAAAAAATGCTTATGAAAAAATTCTTGAATTAGTAAGTTCAGATTATCAAGAAGAATGTAAAAAAGTAATTGATTCATTTTTAGAAAAATCAAGAATTTCCTTAGAAAATGCAAGACAGACAGGAGTTTTTGCAGATGAAATTCGTTCAAAAGCACTTGCCAATTCAGGGGAACTTCTTATGGCTAATGTAATGGATTTTATTTTTAAAAGCCAAGGAATCAAATCTGCGGTAGTAGATATAGATTCATGGCCCATAATTACTGATAATAACATTGAATCAACAAATTTTCTTTTATCAAAATCAATTGAAAAATTAGATTCACTTGAAAAATTACTGCAAGAAAATGATGTAGTTACGATTGGTGGCTTTATTGGAAAAACTTCTGATGGGATAATTACTACATTTGAGAGAGGTGGTTCGGATAGAACTGCCGCTGATTTAGGAATCCTTCTTCATAAAAAATATGAAATTATTATTGATTTTGAAAAAGATAATTCGGTAGTTTCTGCAGATCCTAAAATGGTAAGTGAGGATTTAACTGAAATAAATCAACTCTCATACAATGAAGCCAGACTAGCAGGTATGTTTGGAATGAAGATTTTGGATCCAATTGCAATTAAGGAAATTGTTGAACATGGAGTTGATATGCCAATAATAATTACTAATATGAAAAATCCAACAAAAATTACAACTATAAAACGAACTCCAGATAATAAAAATGGTCATCCATTAAAAATTGTTACAGGAAAAAAAAATTGTGCGATTTTAAGAATTGAAACCGAATATGTTCATAAATTATTGGGATCACTAAATAATGAGAAACGTTATAGTGAATTTGTTATATTATCTCCATTCATAAAAGATGGAATTGAATTTACAAGAATATTATTTCTTGATGGAGATTATGTAAAACGAAATGAAAAATATATTTTAGGATTTGATCCACTTGCTACTATTACCTATAATCGAGGTGTAATTACTCTCATCGGAGATGAAATGTGGAGAGTACAACAAATTGCTTCAAAATCAAGTGCAAGAATAGGTGAGGCAGGTTTGAACATTTTGAATATGGATGCACAAGAAGAAACTTCAAGAATAATTATAGTAATTGAAGACTCTGGCGACAATATAGAAAGAGCAATTAAAGCAGTTCACAAAGAAAGAGCAAAAATTCAGTTTGTTTAAAAATTAACTAGTTTGGCCCTACGGGTTTTCACCAGTAGTGCCAAAATGGGTTTGTTCTTGGACCGTCATCTAGAATCAGTCCGGCGTTACCCAAAACACGCTTACTATCTGTTATAATTCATAGTATTTAGAGCTGATCTATATAGTCTATTAAGGAAGGCCTTCAGTAGAGTACCAAAAAACCAATCCACTACCAATGAGAATATACCATTTGTAATTTCTTTTATCAAGAAATATTTTTGGAGAACCAAGTTCCTCATTATTTTTGGTAGTTGAGCGAATCTTTCTCATCTGAAAAGCTTGACCAATTAATCCAATCATGACTAATCCAATTGCAAGAACTGGTATAATCCACTCTTCCATGAAATTATTAAATGATTCATCTATTTAGGGCTGTTTAAAATATTCATTACAAAAAACATATACAGAATTTATTAATCTTAATTTCTAAATAAACTGAATTATTTTTGTATTCTTATTTATATGAGTAAATCCATAAAGCAATAAAATCAATGAAGTAACTGTTAGAATAAAAACATGACATATATGAATAAAAACCTGCCAATTCTTTAAATTAGTAGAATAAATTGAATTTCATATGAAAGAAGTAGGTAAAATTTGGATGAATGGAAAACTCGTACCATTCAAAAATGCTAAGGTACATGTCTTAACTCATGCACTACATTATTCAACTGCAATTTTTGAGGGAATAAGATGTTATAATACTCCTAAAGGTTCAGCAATTTTTCGTTTACAAGAACATGTAGATAGATTTTTCAATTCTGCAAAAATGTATTCTATGAAAATGCAATATAATAAAAAACAAATTTCGGATGCAATTATTAAAACAGTAAAAAATAGTACATTGACTGAATGTTACATTCGACCCATTGCATATTACGGATATGGAGAAATGGGCCTCACCCCTACTCAGAATAAAGTAGATGTAGCAATAGCGTGCTGGCCATGGAAAATGGGCGAATCAAAAGCAGGAAAATTCTCAGGAGCTAGATGTAAAATTTCAAGTTGGATAAGAATTGATTCTGCAGCACAACCAATGAAGGCAAAGGCTGCATCAAATTATGCTAATGCTGCCCTAGCACGTGTAGAAGCACTAAATGAAGGATATGATGAAGCTATAATGCTAAACAATCAAGGAAAAATTGCTGAAGGAAGTGCAGAAAACATTTTTGTTTTAAAAAATGACCAAATTATTACTCCTCCATTAACTGCAGGGGTTTTAGAAGGAATAACAAGAGATAGTGTTATTCAGATCATTAAGGAAAGTGGAATGGAAGTAATTGAAGCAGATTTGGACAGAGAAGACCTATACATTGCGGATGAGGTTTTCATGACAGGAACTGCTGCAGAGGTAAAATCTGTGACCACAATAGATCAGGCAATCATAGGTAATGGAAAGCCGGGAAAGGTAACCAAGGCACTACAAAAATCATTTACAGATGTAACTATGGGAAAGGATGACCGATTCCTACACTGGCTCAAATATATCTAGAATTAGGTTTTTTACTGAAAAAACACATAGACTAGTGGTTATGAAATCTTGCTCTTCAGATGATTCCTCCCTTGAGATATGTTGGTTTTGTAAGAAAGGTAGACATGAGGAATGTATGGTGCACATGCCAGTGGATGGAAAATCAGAAGGTCCACATGACTGTGCTTTTGATACAAAATTAATTCCATGCAAATGTACACATTAGTAACAAATACGAGAAGAATCAAGGGAGTTTGATGGTATATGACACAGATTATTGGAACAAGTACACAGATAATAATAAATCAAAAAACAGTTTAGAATTTGCTAAATTCATTCATGATTTAGCTACATCTCTTAGGGTTAACAAAATTTTGGAGGTTGGATGTAATATCGGAAATGATTTACAAGGATTTACAGAAAATTTTGAAGTAAACGGATTAGACCTAAATGAACATGCTTTAGATATTGCTAAAAAGAGCTTTCCATTATTCAAATTTAAAAATGGGACCATAACTGAAATTCCATATGAAGATTCGTCAATGGATTTTGTTTTTACACATAATGTACTAAATTACATAAATGAAACAGAAATGGAAAAGGCAATAAATGAATTGTACAGAGTATCAAGAAAATACATTCTTAATTGTGAATTATTTGATGAATATGAAAGCAAAATAGATAATTCTGGCATAGCTTCATGGAAAAGAAATGTCTATAAAAGATGGTTAAATTTTAAAGTAAAAATTATCAGTGATGTAGATATGCATGAAGATATTGAATCACAGAAACCAAGATTTACTTTGGTACGCAAGATTTCATAAAAGCGGGTCTAGAGGGATTCGAACCCTCGACAGCCGGATTAAGAGTCCGGTGCTCTACCTGGCTGAGCCATAGACCCCGAATTAGCAAACGCTAGAGTCGTTATTAATCTTGAGATGAAATAAAATAATTTAATTTTGAATTTTTGTCTCGATTTCGTTATATTTTTCAAGAATTGCATTAAGTACAGTTGAAACTGGAACGTTGTTCATCTTTTGTTTTTCAGCTAGAAGTTTCTGATATGCATCTAGCGTAATGTAAACTGGGATAGAACCATTTCCTTCCAATAAACCTCTGACCTTGAATAATGCAGTTTCCATTCCTCTTTCAGCAGATTTTGCAAACTTGGCTTTGTTAATTATTGCACCTAGAGGTCCAAAAGGCATCACATAATCTACTGTCATTGTAACTTTGGTTAAGTTATCTGATAGAGATTTGAATTCAGTTTTAATTTGCCATTTCTTAAATGGTCCCTTTATCATTTTTGCAGAGATTCTCTCTTCTCGTTCAAATTCAGTGGTTTCACAATCCCATTCTAATCTTTTACCGCTAAAGTCAGCAATAACTCGAAAAGTAGTTCCAACTCCCATTCCTGCCTTAATGTCCATAGGAATTACAGTCATGCCAACCCCCTTGTCACTCATTTGATCAGAAACATGTTCGGGTCTTGCAAAATAGGTAAATACTGCATTAACTGGAACTTTGATATCAATAGATTTGCTAATGACAGTCAACGTTTGGTTGTTTTGTCGGTCTGAATTTAAAGCTTTTGTAAGTTTTCACTAAAAATTCTTTTTACATTATATTAGCTAAAATTGTCTTTAGGATGAAAATGATAAAGTGGGGACAGATTTTTGTTTTAGTTTTTTTGGTTTTATTTTCCTTTTCTACAATTTATGAGGTTCATGGACATTCTATGTTTAATTCTGCAGAATCAACTATTGGAGAATACAGAGTTCAGATCGCTACCCTCCCAGAAATTCCTATTACCGGATCTCCGATGAAGATTCTTTTTAGAGTTACAGACCTTGACTATAATGAGGTAGATAGGTTTACCATGGGTGTTAGAATTTTTTACAATGATTTACAGATCGATGCCATATCTCCTAAATCTCATGAAGGGGGACATTGGGAGATGGATTACGTTCTAGAAAAATCAGGAATTCATATTTTTAGAGTTGATTTGTATGATGTTGCAAAAGACGGTGGGGTTTTAACATATATCTTTAATATCAGTACTCAAAATCCATTTGGATATGTTTTCATATTTTCAATTGCTGCAGGCTCAATAGGGTTTGTGGGAATTCTTTGTTATATTTACATGCCAAGAATTCTAAAATTCCTTACTAAAGCTTAGTTTGTATTGTTTCTTTTCCTAATCTAAATGCAAACAGTGTAGTTAAAAGAACCATTGCAAATAGAAGAATTCCAATTCCTAAATGAATCGCCACCAAGAGGGCTTGTAACTTAAGATCTATAACTAGTGCACCCAGAGTAATTTGGGTTATTACGAAAATTCCAGCTAATAATCCTGTAAGTTTAATTTGCTTAGTAGAATTTTTTGTAAACCAGGAAATAACTGCTGTTGCAATAATTAATGCACCAGCTGTTGCTGCAATAGTCCTATGGGTCCATTCGATAAGATATTGTTCAGTGGGAAACAAACCACTTGGGCATAAAGGCCAATCGGGGCAAGTTAGCCCCAATCCTGCTGAAGATACATACCCTCCAATAAACATTAACGAATACAAAACTATTAGCGATGTTAATGACAGATATTTTAAAACCAAGATTCTCTAAAACCTAATTTACTTTAATTTTTCCTGTCATCCATGGGTGAACCATACAATAATAGTTGTATTCACCTGAATTTTCAAAGGTATAAGAAAATGTTGTACCTGCCATAAACAGACTGCTATCAAATGTTCCATCTGGTCCACCATCTGGTGTGCCGCTTGTAACAGTATGGGCAGCTGAGTCATCATTACTCCATGTTACAGTTTGACCAACAGATACTGTAACTTCGTATGGAATATAACATTGATTAGTTTCATCGCATCCAGGAACAGAAGATCCTGATAGAACAGAAATTGTTCCGGTAAATGCCTCCATTGTAATAGGTTCATCTGGTTGTTTAGCTTCTTCTGTAACAATCATTTCTGGAACTGGTTCGGTTTCTTGTGGCGATATGGCCGGTTGTGCAGTTGGCTCTATCTGCATATTCTCAGATTCTGCAGCTACGTTACCTACAACAATTTGTCCAACCATTCCTTGTAATCTATGACCAGGAACGGTACAGATGTAATAATATATTCCTTCTTTACTTGGAATAAAATTAGATTGTCCACTCTCTCCAGGTTTTAATGGATTACTTCCACTTGCAACATTAGAACCTGGGATAATACCAGCAAATCCTTCGGTTTCAATTGTTACACCAAAGGCATGAAAAGATTTTCCAGTGTTCTTAACATCGAAGATGATTTTATCCCCAACTTCTGCAGTTATTGTTGGATTGTTCCCAGGTTCCCCAGGTAATGCATTAAAAGCTAGTGTTCTAAAATCAGATGATTCCACAAAATTCAAAGTAACTGGAATTTCTTTTCCAGTAAAAGCAGCTGGTGCTTCAACTTTTAAGTCACCACCTGCAGCTGGTATAGTTCCTGAAATCCAATAATCCCACATACCGAAGAAGATTACACCCCCAACAATACAAATTCCCAACATAATTGCCATCATATTTGCAGTTCTTCTTGAAGATGTTCTGTAAATTGGTGAAACGTTTTCTAAATGACTCATTTTATCTCCTAATGATGCGGGTTCTTTGCCTGATATGGGTAATAGTATTTTCCTCCAAGCTCAAATGGATCATCCATGTTTGCTTCTTTGCCTTTTGCAGAACTGTAAATAATATTAACCAAAAATATTGCCATTCCTACACCAAGTAATACTGCTCCAACTGCTTGAAGTTGGTTCATTGCAATCCATTCAGGAATTGGTGGATAATCGAAAATTCTTCTTGGCATACCATACAATCCCAAAACATGTTGTGTAAAGAATACCAATACTGCACCAATTAATATAAGAATAAAGTGAATCTTACCCCATAACTCGTTATACATTCTACCTGTAATGAATGGGAACATGTAATACAAGTAACCAAAGGAGCCAAATGCTATAGTTCCAAACACAAACAAGTGAAAGTGACCAACAACCCAATAAGAGTCATGGGTGATAAAGTCTAAAGGCATGGCAGTATTGACAACTCCTCCTGCACCTGCTGAGAAGAATAATGCAATTCCACCAACGGCCCACATTAATGGAGTGCTGTATTTAGCTCTGCCACCCCACATTGTAGCTAAAAAGTTAAAAACATGCATCGCAGATGCTGGTACTGCAGCTAAAGTGCCTACCATAAAGACAGTTTTTTCAGTAAACGACATTCCTGTTGCAAACATATGATGAGCCCACGAAGCAAAACTTACTATTGAAAGCAAAATAAATGCAAACATACCAGAACTATGACTAAAAATTGGTTTTCTTGAAAATCTTGGAATAATTTCATACATCATTCCTATTGCAGGAATAACTAACACATAGACCTCAGGATGGAAAGTAAACCAGAAAAGATGTGAGTATGCAATAGGATCTCCGCCCATATTTGGATTGAAAAATCCTGTAACACCTAATCTATCAGTTAGTAACATTAGAAGAGCTGCTGCAAAAGTGGGAATTGCAACAAGTACAATAATACTTGAAGTAAGAAATGACCAAGCAAGTAAAGGAACTTTGCTTAGTGGTAAATCTGGATGTTTACATTTTAGAATTGTTACTATAAAGTTAATGGCACCAAGAATTGAGGATACGCCAAGAATTTTTAGTCCAAAAATCCACATTTCTGCAGCAGGAGCAGGGGCACTAATTGCAGAGTATGGTGGCTGTGCATACCATCCAAAGTCTGCAAATCCAAGCCAAATTAGTGCAGCTGCTGGCGGAATCATCCAAAATGCAATAGCATTAAGTTTTGGATATGCCATGTCTTTGTATCTAACCATAATTGGTACAAAGTAGTTTCCAACACCTGATGCAAATGGAAGAATGAAAAGAAAAATCATATTGGTTCCATGCACCGTAAAAATTCTATTATATGTCATAGAATCTGCAATAAAATCTGCACCAGGAGAAAACATCTCGACTCTAATAAGAAGAGCTAAAACACCACCCATGAAAAGAAATGCAAGAGAAGAAATCATGTATAGTAAACCAATATCTGTGTGATGTGTGGAAAACATTATTTGCCAAATTGGTCGAGGCTTTTGGAGTTCTAATACCATTTCAAAGTCTCCTTTTTAATTTTTAAATCATAATAAATAATCATTTTTTTTGCAATCATGCTCCATCCTCCACATACAAAGTTCCCCTCATGTTATAATGAATTAACCCGCAATACTCCCTGCATTGAATAGGAAATTCTCCAGCGTCAATTGGCACAAACCAAACTGTGTTAATTCGTCCAGGTACTGCGTCCATTAAAACAACATAGTCTGGAATATTAAAAGAATGAATAACATCTTTTGATGAAACCTCAAATTTGTAAGGGACTCCTTTTTTTACATGGAGTTCTCCTTGTTCTACTCGTCCATCTTCATGTTCAAAAGTCCAATACCATTGTTGTCCGGTAACTTTGATTACTTTGGCATTTTCTGGAACATGTTCAATTAATCTTTCAATGTTCCAAGCTTCAGCTCCAACCCAAACAAGTAATGCCACAACTACTCCAATGTATATCCATTCGGCCCAGTTAGAATGTCCACTCATCTATCTAATTCACCAGTTCCCTCATATTTTGTAGGTGTCGCTTTTGGATGAGATTCTCTAAATCTCCAAATAAGCCAAATCATTGTACCAGACACTACAGCCCCAATCACAAAAGCAACAGTCATCATTCTAAAAAATAGATTCCAAATCTCTATTCTTCTGTCAAGATATTCTCCCGCTTCATCACCTGCAGCAAATACTAAATGAGCAGATGGCAAAACTACTATAATCGATAACACCATAAATAGCCAAATTAAATTCCTCATGACCAGTTGTTTTGTCGTGACCTTAATTTTCTATTTAAGGGTTTTGAAGATTACTAGAGGTTTAGATCGAATCTTTCTGAATCCATCAAATTAATTGCAGATAAAGTGATTTTTCCCTCGTATTCTTTAAAGACTGTGAGTGATGCATTCTCAATTATTAATTCAAACATAGAGTTTGCATCCAATTTCAAAACAGTAGATATCATAGCCTTTATTGGATCCATATGTGTTACCAACAAAACATTTTGATCATTGTGTTCTTTTAATACATGATCAATAATTGATAATACTCTATTTTTGACTTGAACAAAAGTTTCAACTCCGTTATGTGCAATTTCAAGCTCTCCGTCATAAAATTTAAAAAAAACATTTCCATGTTTTTCAAAGATTGTATCATATGCCATTCCAGTAAATTTTCCCATATCAAGCTCAATTAGTCGTTCATCTAGTTTGTATTCCAATGAATTATGTTTGGCAACAATTTCTGCAGTTTTTTCAGCTCTCTCGATGGGACTAGAATAAATAGCAGAAATATTAAATGGTTTTAGAAATTTTGCTATTCTTTCTGCTTGTTCTATACCTTTAGATGTAAGACTCACTCCAGGAGATCTACCAGCTAAGAGACGTTTTGTGTTATTTACTGCTTGTCCATGACGCAGAAAAATAATAAATCGCAATACTTTTTCAATTTTTAAATAAAGATAATAATAACATTGCCAGTCTTTATTTGGTGAAAATAGGACTAATTGGCGGAACTGGAGGAATGGGAAAAGGTTTTGCCCTTCGTTGGTGTATCAATCATAATATTCTAATTGGGTCAAGAGATGCAGAAAGAGCTTCAAAATCTGCTGAAGAATATACTAATACTGCAAAAGAAGCTTATGGAAAAATAAACGGTTCAATTTCAGGAAATGATAATGTATCAATTGCTAAAGAATGTGATGTCATTGTTTTATCAATACCATATGAAAATATCGATTCTACTTGTTCGCAAATTTTACCTCTGATAAAAGATAGTTGTGTTGTAATTTCACCCATTGTTCCAATGACAAAGACAGAATTAGGATTTGAATTCATTCCAATAAAAGAAAATAAACCTTTTTCCTATCAGTTAGTAGTAAAACATATGAAAAATAAATCTAAACTAGTATCTGCATTTCATGTAATTTCAGAAAAAAAACTAATTAATCCTACCTTAAGTTTAGATTATGATATTTTTGTGTGTGGTGACGATCAAAATTCAGTAAATGTTGTAAATGGTTTAATCAATGAGATCAAAGGATTACGTCCTATTTACTTAGGACCTGGATCACTTTCGTATTTTGCTGAAGTTGCCACCCCATTGTTACTTAACGCCATGATTAAAAATAAATTAAAAAATCCTGGAATTAAGATAGTTTAAGTTTAATTTACAAATTTAGATTATGAATCACGAGTACCATCCTAGAGGAAAAAATTGGTTTACAGCGATGGGAATTTTATTTATTGTAATGGCATTAGTGGTAATAGTAAGAAATCTTTTGATATGGGGACCTGAGTTTGTCTATGATTTTTTAACAAATTCTGATGTAACAAATGAGAAAATTTCGGTTGGAATGATTGTATTTGGAGTATTAATGATAGTTTTGGGATTTAGAAAAAATAATCTTAATAAATAAAAAAATTATAGATTTTAATTAATTATTTGCTTACAAATTCTTCTATTTTATCAAGTGCTGAATCTAATACATTCAAGTTTGGAAGAAAAACTAGTCTAAAATGGCCACTTCCATATTTTATTCCAAATCCAGAACCGTGTACAGTTAAAACTCCTTTAGAGTTTAAAAGTTCCATTACAAATTTCTTATCTGAATCAAACTTATTATTTTCAATTTTTGGAAATGCGTAGAATGCACCTCTTGGGTTTGTGCATGAAAGTCCGGGCATGGAATTTAGTCTCTTTACTACCAAATCTCTTCTAGTTTTTAGCTCCGAAACAAATTTTGAAATATATTCTTGCGATCCTCGTAAGGATTCTATAGCAGCATGCTGTACTGGTAAATTTGTGGATATTCTAACCCTAGCAAGTTTTGGTAAGTTTTCTCGTAATTGTTCAAGAGCAGGTGAGTTGTTAAATGCAATATAACCAATTCGCCAACCTGACATCAGATGTACCTTTGAGAATCCATTAAGTAGGATTACAGGTGAGGAACCAGCTACTTTGCCAATGCCTACAAATTTTTCATCAAATATAATTTGATCATAAATTTCATCACAAATGATGTACAGATTATTCTCATTTGCAATATCAACTAAATCCTTGAGAGCCTTTTCATTAAATACAACTCCAGTGGGGTTATTTGGACTGATAAGACATATTGCAATAGTTTTTGGAGATAATTTAGAACGAATGTCCTCAATGTCAGGTGTTGAGTTTGCTAGATCAACTGCAAATTCTATTGGTATTCCACCATGTAATCGGATGTAAGATGCATATGGAGGATAATATGGTCCTGGAAGTAAAACTTCATCTCCTTCTTCAACAATTGAAGACATTATCATGTCAAGACCTTCAGATACTCCGTTTGTTACAAGTATATCATCACTAGAAACAGAAAGACCTTTTTTGTGTTCTTTTTGAGAGATTAAATCACGTAATTCTGGCAATCCCTCTGAAGGTGCATAATAGTTTTCACCTTTTTGAATTGCTTTTATCAAAGCCTCTTTTACATAGTCCGGAGGTTGAAAACCATACAGTACAGGATCTCCAATGTTTAGATATTGAATTTTTTTTCCTTGCTTTTCTAATTTTGTTGCAGCAGAAACAATATCTCTTATCGCATATTCAACACCTGCGACTTTTTTTGAAACTTTCAAAGTAACTAGACAGATATTTAGGCCTGTTAAATTCTTATTTTTTTGGACTCGTTGCACAGTCTGGACAGTGCGGGCGGCTTCGGACCGCCAGGTCGAGGGATCGAAGCCCTCCGAGCCCTTTTATCAAAATGAATTTAGTTAATGTATATTTAAAGTGAAAAAAAGTAAGATCATCTGAATTGAAGATAATATCGATGTTTAAGATTGGTCTGATTTTATCCATTGTTGGAGCAATTTGGATAGGAATTGTTTTTATTGAATCAGAAAAAGTTCTTGAAAGTTATACTTTGAGTCCCTCTCAAACCATTACTCTTGATTTAGTGCTTAAAGATGATGGTATTGGATTTTATAGAATTTTGATTCCTGAATTTGAAAGAGATATTTTGTTTATACAGATTCTTGATCCTAATGATAATATTTTAGTTGATAAAAGAATTGAAACGAAAATGTCTATTAATTATTTTGATTATAAATTTGATGGAAAATATGAATTAAAAGCTACAAATCTTTCAGAGAATTTAAAAATTATTGAAATTGAATTTGGGGATACAAATAGTTCTGAGATGAAAATCCCTGGAATTATTCTTGGTATTGGATTAATCTTAATTATTATTTCTACTTTTAAAAAGTTACAAAATTATAGAACTGCACAACCAGAAGAAAAAATTTCGTAAATTATAATACATAAAACTGGACTAGCAAAAATTAAACTTAAATTAAATCCAAGCCAACTTGTGGAAAAAATTAAAGTAATTATTGAAATTGGTAGTAGTTTTTTGAAATTCTGGTTTTTCATATCTGCCATGATTAGAAATCCACCAAGTGAACTTAATAACAAACCAATTTCCAGAGGTTGATGGGACCATGAAACAAGGCCATCTATTCCAAACAAGTCATGAGAGATAGAATCAGTATATCCGGCTGAGACCTGAAGTAATGAACCAATTATTATCATTTGAAGACCTTTTTTCAAATTTCTAGAAACATTTTTTGTAAGTAAAAATATTGTTCCAAGTATTCCAGATGTTGCGATCATAGCAACGCCGGTATATACCGATACATGCTGAATTGTCCAGAATAATTCTGGTTCACGTAAAATATGAGAAGTTGCATCCCAAATACCCCCAGTTATTTCTACTAGGGACCCAAACACTGCAAGAAGTGAAATTATTTCTAAAAGAATTATTCTTTTTAAGAGAATTGAATTAGATAGCTTTTGAATTAAACTCATTTAGATTTTTTCCTTATCATTGTATTTACTTTATTTGTAGATTTTCAAGATTAGTAACTAGAACGTTTTACCTTTAGCTTGTATTATAATTAACTATATTAGAGTAAGAGTTTATTCAATTTTTATGAGTCCAGGAATAGGCTTGATGAAACGAAGACTTGAAAAAGAAAAAGATGCTATTGCTCTAGCAATTTCAGGTATTATAAAAAACTACAAAGTTACTCAAGAGCAAATTAGCACTCTAGAAACAAAATACGATGAAAATCGTGGAGATTGGTACATTGCTTTGGGATGGAATGACAAAAAAGCTATTGTTAAAATGGATTCGGTTCAGGCTACAATTACAGAAATTAAAGAAATTTAAGTTTGGTTTTTTGAAGAAAAATCCTTTTCTTGTTGGTATAATTTTTCAATTCTTTTGTAAGTCAATGGATGAGTTCTAAAAATCTCACCAAACTTATTAAAACTACTTTTTCTTTCCCAATCCATGGCCTTTTCTACCTCCTCCATTGAAATATGTTGATCCTTATAGTATGAAGAAAATTTAGAAACTTCATAACTTGAGGCAACAGGATCTACAGCATAAAATGATCTTAATGTAGAACTTTTCACTTCTTGTTTTTGCAAACTCAATCCATAGGTTATCTTTGCTAAAGCATTAGCAAGAATAGATGGACTTACTTGTCTTCCTGCAAAATTATCAGCATAATATTCTCTTAGACGTGAAAAATATAGAATGAGAAGATTAGTAATGAAATACACCACAAAGGCTCCTATACCAATTAGAACTGATCCGCCTCCTTGGTTTCTTGATCTACCACTAAACATTGTGGATAATGCAATAAAATATGCAATAGTGGGAATAACTGAAATTATAGTCATTACAACCATATCGTTATGTTTTATGTGGCCTATTTCATGTGCAATAACTCCTTTTACTTCATCATGTGATAAAGTGTTAAGCAGTCCACGTGTTAAGGTGAGTGTTGCAGATTTATTTGATCTTCCAAACACAAAGGCGTTTGGCATACTTGTATTAGCAATGGTTATTTTTGGAATCTTCACTTTATTTTTAATACAAATTTCATAAATGGTTTCTTCTATCCAAGGAAATTCATCTTTATTTAATGGACTCATATTTGTACTCCATTTTACTATAGCAGGACCTATTGCCCATTGGAATAAACCTAAGGCAATCGCTAAGCCAACCATTGTATATATTCCAAGGTCAAAGTAGAAACTCAATCCTGCAAGTAGGGCAAAAAGTAATCCAAACACCAAAACCATTGTAAGACTCATTGATGCTACTAATCCCTTGATCATGAGATTGCCTTTTTCGATTCACAGGATATAATTGTTCGAATTTGTATACTTTCTACCTATAGAAATTTAATTAGAGTTTGGTTTCTATTTCTACATATGAGCAAGGCCATCGTTATTGGAGGTTCTAGAGGAATTGGCAAGGCAATTGCCAGTTCCTTGAAATTAATTGGGTATGATGTAATAGCGACTTCAAAAAAGGATTTGGATACATCTAACCTCAGTAGTGTTAAAGATTTTATAAAAAATCATAGTGAAACAGATGTTTTAGTTTTGAATACTGGAGGACCTCCAGCAAAAGAATTTTTTTCCGTCACCGAAGAAGAATGGCAACAATATCACAATCAACTATTTTTGGGATTTTGTATACTATTACAAAAAATAAAGATAAATCAAGGAGGATATGTATTTCTCATTTCATCAAGTGTAATAAAGGAACCAATCCCTAAATTAGTAATTTCCAGTGCATATAGATCCGCATTTGGAAGTGTATTTAAAATATTAAGTAAATCATTTACTGAAAAAAATATTAGTTGTATCAATATTGCACCTGGACCAATTAATACAGATAGAACAAAAGAGTTAATTGACGATATAGATGATTATCAAAAATCACTTCCTATGAAAAGACTTGGTGAACCCAAAGAGATAGGTGATTTTATAAAAGCAGTTATTGAAAATAAAATAAAATATCTAACAGGTGTGGTAATTAATTTTGATGGTGGAAATTCAAATTTTGTGTTTTAGCCATTCTCAAAACCAAGAGATTATTAGTAAAGATAGTTTCGTCTAGATAATGGCAAAATGGATTACTCTGAGAGCAAGATTTCCTGATGATGAGTTTAATGAAATTGAAAGAATTAAGGAGCAATATGGTTTAAGCTATAATGAGATTATAAGATCTGGAGTAAAATTCTATGTGGGATTAACTCTAGCAAAAGAATTGCTTGCAAGTTCTATCGAAGGAAAAGGATTTACAATCAACGGAAAAGATTTGGGAATGATTCTTAATAGTTCTAAATATCAAGCAAATTTAGATCAACGAATTACGAAGGTAGTTAAACTATTGATTTGGCAACTCTTTGAAAAAGGTATGGATTTTAGAGAAAGAACAAGACCTTTAAGAAAAGATCGAAAGGTTGGAAGACCAAAAACAAAAAGAAAAGTTGGAAGACCCCAACAAGGCCTTGATTAAATTAGAATGAATTATTATTTGTAGCATATATTATTAGCAATGTATTTTTAAATTATAAAATTGGTAGGCAGATTTATTCATATAATTTTTTGATTGGCGAAGGTAGATCCAGTGTAGGAATATTAGATTGTTTGATATTAAGTATTCCAGAAATTTTTCTAACTTCGGCAGTTATATCTTTTGGAATTATTTTCTAAATTCAACATTAGGTTTGTCAGATTGATTTTGAACAAAGATCAAGCCTCCATCGCTTAATTGTTTTACCAGCTGAATTACTTCTTTTTCAACTTGATTTCTTTGTAAACCAGTTTGTTGAGCAAAAATTTCAACTAGTTCTGTAATCTTTCGTTTTCCATTACAGGATTTCCAAAATTCGACAATAGCTTGATTGACCATAAATCCTTGATCATGTTCGTTAGCTAAAACCAAAGATCCATCATCTTGTTTTACTAACTTTCCAACTCCTTGCGGTAATGCGGTTTCATAATCAATTGGTGCAGGAGTGGACATTCCTGCTCCCATATTTTTGAGAGTTGCTTTGGCTTCATCCGACATTTTATCCATTGACCAAGGTGGATTCCAAACTATATCGACTTTAACATTATTTACTCCAGGAACTTTTTTGGCATATCTTGTCACATCCCGAACTAGAGTTTCATGTAATGGACAACCTTGAGTAGTCATTGTCATTTTTATATTTACATCATTATTTTCTAGTACGTCAATTCCGTAAATTAATCCCATATCAACAATATTAAGAGGTACTTCAGGGTCCATACACTGTTTTAATGAATCCCTAACGGCTTGAGATGTAACTGTACTCATACTTTATCAGCTCCTCAAAAAACAATAAAAACTTTCTATTAATTAGCTTCAAATAATTTTTTAATAGATTCCTCATAAGGAGCTTTGGCTATACCTTTTTCAGTAATTATGCCAGAAATTAATTCAGGAGGGGTCATATCAAAAGCCGGATTTATCACATTAATTCCATATGGGGCAGTTTTTTTGTCTCCAATTCCAGTTACTTCATCACCGTTTCTCTGCTCTATAACTACATCTTCCGGATTGCTATGTAAGTCAAATGTTGAAAGGGGCGCTGCAACAAAAAAAGGAATCGCATGTTGTTTTGCCATTGTTGCAACTTGGTAAGTTCCAATTTTGTTGTATAAATGACCAGTCCTTAAAATCCTATCGGCTCCAACGATTACTTTGTTAACCAATCCTTGTGCCATTGAGTATCCAACTGCAGTATCTGGGATTAAGCTGACATCAATATTATCGTGTTTTAGCTCAAATGCTGTTAATCGTGATCCTTGTTGAACTGGTCTTGTTTCTGTAGCAATTACTTTAATATTTTTTCCACTTTCTTTAGTTGCTCGTATTACGCCCAATGCAGTACCATAACCTACGGTTGCTAATGCCCCAGCATTACAATGAGTCATTATGATATCATTATCATTAAATAATGTTGCACCATGTTTTCCCATTGCCATATTAGCCCGTACGTCTTCTTCTGCCATTTTTTTTGCAGTTTGTATAATAGAATCTTTGATTTCAGTTACATTGATCTTTTCAATAGCAATTTTCATGATCATTTCCAATCCCCATTTCAAATTTACAGCAGTAGGTCTTGTCTTCAAAAGAATTTTTTTAGCTTTTTCTAAATCTATAATTAGTTCTTGTTTAGTAGTTGCCTTACTTTGTAATGCTGCAAGTGCCATACCAAATGCAGCTGTTACCCCAATGGCAGGTGCTCCACGAACAACCAAGGTTTGTATAGCTTTTGCTACTTCGTTGTAATCAGTAAATTCAACAAAATTAAGAACATTTGGTAATTTTGTTTGATCAATCATCACAAGTTTATTATCTTTCCATTCTAAAGTTTTAAGAGATGAATAGAGTGTAGTAGATTCTTTGGTCAACTATACTAGTTTCATATTTGTACTATATTTAAAATAAACCTGCTAGAGTTTTTATGAAGTATTATATTGATATTAGTAATTCATAAAATTATTGATTGATATTGAAACATTAAACAAATATGATACTAAGAAAATGTATGCTGTTTATGATAGATGGCCGCAAATTGCTAAAAATGCATATAATTCAAATGCCATTTTAGCAAAAATTGATCCCACTCCTATTTCATCAATTGATTTTATTAAAAAGAGATTGTAAAAGTAAAGTTTTGTGAATATTATTTGAGTCATAAATATTAAGAAAAATACTAAATGTTAGAATATGGCTTTTGTATTATGGATGACAGGATTACCATGCTCTGGAAAAACTACTATAGCTAGAAAATTACAAGAATTTGTTCCTAATTTGGCAATTCTAGATGGAGATGAGCTTAGAGAATGGTTATCCCCAAAAGATTTCTCTCGTGAAGGGAGAAATGAACATAATAGAAAAGTTGCTCATTTAGCAAAACTTCTTCTAAAACATAATGTTCCAGTGATTGTTTCATTGATTAGTCCTTATTTTGAGAATAGAAAATATGCGAGAGAAATAATTGGAAAGGAGAATTTTATTGAAACCTATGTAAAATGTTCTCTAAATGTTTGTGAAGAACGTGATGTAAAAGGAATGTATAAAAAAGCAAGAAATAACGAAATTAAAAGTTTTACTGGAATTGATGATCCCTATGATGTTCCCGCTACTCCAGAATTAATAATTGAAACTCAGGATAAATCTCTTGATGAAAGTGTTAAACAGATTTTAGATTATCTAAGGCGAAAAGCCTATTTGATATCCTGAAATTAGAAATTTATTGTCAATAAACACCGATTCAAAAAAACTTGAAACAAGGATTAATACGCATAAACAATTTTCTACATACGATATAATGACTGAGCACAACGAAGAGTTGAAAGAAATAATGGAAGGATTAGTAGACGGGAGTGGGATAATCATAAACATCAAGTAGAAAAGGTGTAATAAAATAAAAGAAATACCTACGAGAAGTAAGTTTTAAAAAAGTTTAATTTTTAAATATTTTTTTATATTGAATTGTATCATGACGTCTTCTACAGTTTTTTTCCGTTTATGCTTATACCACTTTCAATTTCGTCGTAATGAATAATTTTTATTTTTGCTGATTTACACCAAGATTGAATCTCATTTTTTGTATGTCTGTAAGCGTATTTTGGGAAATACCAATCAAAATTCACCCCAATACTCCTTTGTAGATTCCCATCTTCAGCCCAAAAACATTTTAAAAAATTCCAATAAAAGAATCGTTGAATATCATATGTTCCAGATTTGATTTCCAAAATTGGAATATCACGCGGTATTGTAATTTTTTTATTGAGTTTTGATAAACTTTTTCCTAAATTTGCCATATCTTTTGAAAACTCCTTACATTCTCTTTCTGACATTTTTACTGTCTGTTCTCTGATGAAATCATCAACAAATTCTCTGATTGGTCCTTTCTTTTTGTAAACATATATTGAAATAATACCATTTTTTTTAAGGAGTTTTGTAAGGTATTTGAAAGAAGTTTCAGTATTGCTTGTATGATGTAATACCTGATCAGAACAAATAAAATCAAATGTTTGAATTCTAAAAGGAAGATTTCTAATATCTGCTTGTAAAAAATGAATGTTGGAAGTTTTACCATATTTTTTATAAGCGAAGTCAATACTTTCGCTTGCATCTATGGCAAATACTTGGGATTTAGGATTTTTAGAAAAAAATTTGGCACTATTACCAATTCCGGTTCCTGCATCCAAAATAATGTGGCGCGTATTTAAAAAATTATTAAATTTTGATATGGTTTTCCAACCAAATCTTTCTAAAAACCATTTTTTTTGAGTATCATACCATTTTTTATCTTGATATAATTTATGGTAAAGTTTCCATTTTGTTGAAAAAGCAAATTCTGTTTTAACAAAATCTTTTTCTTTGTCTGTTACAAATCTAGGAATTCCTTTTTTTATTTGAAATTTATGATTTTTTGAACAAATTAATTGACCTTCAATTATTTCATTTTTAATTTTTTTTTTTAATTTAATATGTAATTTATTACCACATGTTGGACATATGATTAACTCGATTATATTGTTTTTCATAATTAACTTCATCTAGGAATAGATACATAAAAATTAGTTGAAATGAATTCAAAATTTAAAAAATTATGCTGCTCCTATTGTTAATAGTGAAGTATTTTGAAAATTATTTTTATTTAATATATTACGACCGTCAAAAATTAGTAAAGGTTTATTTGCTTTTAAAAAGGATTTTTTATTTAATTTTGAATATATCTTATGATCTGTCGATATAAAAATCAAGGATGCGTTTTTGATTGTTTTTTCTAGTTTATCAGAAAGAAGTACATTTGATGGTAGATTTGTATCTTCTTTTATGTATGGATCATGAACAGATACCCTACATCCTGTCTTTAGAAATTCCTTAACAACTTCATATGTAGGAGATAATCGAGAATCGACTACCTCTCCTCTAAAGCCTAAACCTAAAATAGCAATTTTCTTTCCTTTTAGTGTTATATGGTTTTTAGATAGTAATTTTATAGATTTTTTTACACATTTTTGAGGCATTGAATTATTCATTTTTCTTGCACTTTCTAAAATTTTTAGAGGTTTCCCAATTTTTTTTGCATCATTAATTACAAATTGAGGATAAATTGGGATGCATAAACCACCTACGCCTGTACCTGGATAGTGTAAATGACAATAGGGTTGGGAATTTGCACTTTTCCTTGCCTCCCAATAATTAATTCCTACTTCCTCACAAAATCCAGCCAGCTCATTAGCTAATGCAATATTAACATCTCTATAAACACCCTCGAATAATTTTTCTGCTTCTGCTGTAGATAGTGATGAGAGTGTAATTACACCCTTTTTAGAAATTTTTTTTAATAGTTTTTCACCAAAATTTTGGCTTTTTTTTCCAAGACCTGCAACAATTGCTGGATAGTTTTTTTCAATATCTTCTAGTGCACGGCCTTCAAAAATTCTTTCAGGGTTATAGATTAAATAAAAATTGTGTTCACCTTTGAGTTTACTGAATCTTTCAAGTATAGGTAAGACTTTTTTTTCCGTAGTTCCCGGAGGTAATGAAGGAGAAATAATTACTGTATCTCCTTTTTTTAGACCCTTAGCAATATTTTTTGAAACTGATAATAATGATTGTAAATCAATTTTGTTTTTTTTTATACCTACTGGGACAGCAATAATTTTAATTTTAGATTTTTTAGATGCATTAATACCATCAGTTGTTAAAACAAAAGTTCCTTTTTTCAATGCGTTAGAAAATATTGTAGATAAGAATGGTTCATTTTGGTGAGACTGACCATTTTTAATTTCTGAAAGGAGTTTTTTGGAAATATCAACCCCTATTACTTTGTATCCTTTCTTTAACCATGCTGCGGCAAGAGGTCCCCCAACATTACCTAAACCATAAACTGCAATAACCGGACTCATGTATAACATGACCTATACCAAGTTACATAACGTTGAATTCCTTCTTTCAAAGAAAATTTAGGTGAATAATTAAATGCTCTTTTCGCCTTGTCGTAGGAAAGTTTCATACGTCTTAAATCTGCTGGTAATTTTTCAGTATATTCTGGTTTTACATTTTTTCCTGTTATTTCGCAAATTGTTTTAAAAACCTGATTAACGGATGTTTCTGTGTTTGTTGATAATAGAAACATTTCTCCTCCAAAATCTGTTGAATTAGCTCCTAATATCAAACAATTTACAACATCTTGTACGTAAATTAGATCCCTAGTTTGTTCACCATCCCAATTTATAATGGGTGTTTTGTCTCTTTCAATATTGTCAACCAGAGTTGCAATTAGTGGTCTCCATCCTAATTTTTCATTTACTTTTTGACGTTCACCATAAACTGCAGCTAATCGAAAAATTACAGTGTAAACCCCATAGATTTTATTAAAAATCTTGGCATAATGTTCTCCAACTAGTTTATTAGCATCATATGGTGTTTTACACTCTTCAGGATGTTCTTCTGTAACAGGTAAAAACTTTGGATCTCCACAAATACCACTGTTGCTTGTGTAAATTACCTTTGAATTTTTCTTTTTTGCATATTCAAGAATATTAAGGGTTCCTTGGACATTAACTTCTAGGTTCCTCTTTGGATCCTGTAAACTAAATGATCTTGGATGGGTTGCAAGATGAAAAATTGTGTCAGGATTACAATGAGATAGTTTATTCCAATCAGTTTTAGATATATCAAAGTCGATAGTTTCAATTCTATCCAAATATGGTCTTAGATTATCTTTTGAACCATTAGTAAAATCATCAACAATTGTAATTTTCAAGTTATGTTTCATTAATGATTCAACTAGATGAGAGCCAACAAAACCTGCCCCCCCAGTTATTAATATATTCTGCATTGAAATCAAGAATCTATTTTTTAGGTATTAAATAAATTGTGCAGTTATTAATCAATGATTTTTTAATTATCACTACCAATCAGAGATTCTTCCTTTTTTTGATTCATGTAAAATTCTTTGTATATAGAAAATTTCGAAACCAAGTATGTCCCATATTTTATTTATAAAAGGATAAACAATTTCCAAATTAGATCGTTTCTTTTTCTCTATAAATTGGTAAGTTTCTTTTAACCATTGACGATTAATCCATCCATCTCTAACAAGTGTTCCATCGATTAGAAATTTTTCACATTTATCAGATAAGCCTCTATTCCATATTGTTGTTGGTTGCATACCCCAACCTTGTTTAGGTTTTTCATAGATTCTCTTTGGGGCACCTATTTTTTTAAGAATATCTCTTAAAATCATTTTTGATGTTGTTTTGCTTAATTTGTATTTATATGGAATATGCGTAGCAAATCGAATTAAATTTTTATCAAGAAAAGGAGAATGAATTTGAATTTTTTCTTTATTAGCAAATATAGTATCTACTAAATTAAAATCTAATCTAAGTTTATAATTAAAATCTGCAAGAAAAATTTGATTAAGGTAGTTAAGTTTGTTATCAAATGTAGGAATAAAAAATGAGATTAAATCTTTTGAACTGTAAGAATTTTTATGATTTTTTTTAAATCTTTTTCCAAAAAGTTTAGACTGATTTGGAATCCAGTCTCTTGATCTAGCGTAAAGATACCTTTCAGCTTTCTTAATAGGAGTCTTTGGAATAATTTTTAGATAGTTCAAATATCGAAAAAAATAGCCGCCAAATAATTCATCACCACCTTCACCGCTTAATGTGGAAGTAGAACCAAGTTTCCTTACTGTCTTGAAATTATAATATGGCCATAGATTACTTTTTGGTGATCCAAATTTCCATACCATCTCTGGCATTTCAGTAATAATATCCTCCAAAACAATCTCTTTATATTCACAATTTGTTAACTTGGCAACAATTCTAGCATCATCAAATTCATCACTTTTATCATTAAATCCTATAGAAAAAAGTTTTAATGAAATATCATCTCTTTGGGAAAGTAGAAGAGTGTTTATGGATGAATCTGTTCCTCCAGACAATCCAATCACAATTTTTTTATTTTTTATTGAATTAATGTTTTTTTCAAGAATTTCTTTGGTTTTATTTACACAAAAATCATAGGAAAGGTTTTTTTCTAAAAAATCTGTGTAGGAAAGTTTTGATACATTTGATTGTGTCTGTGTACCTCCGAGAATTCCTTGATCTGTTGGATTATATCGTAAATTCAACATCATGAATAAAGGAAAAATATTCAGATAGGGGGGCAATTCTTACATAGCATACTTAATTCAATATAACTACTTTGCTTAAAATGATTTTTTTGTATGCTAGAAAAGTTTCAGTTATCAATAGATAATGATTGACGAATTTGATCAATGGGCTCATTATTGAGAATTCCTCGATATAATTTAGTAATTTTTTTTGAAAAAGTTTTTGGAGAATGAAATTTTGTGATCCATGAACGCGCTTTACTTCCTAATTCTTTTCTAAAATTCTCATCAAGTAATTTATGTAATTGTTGTGTCACAATTGATGGAGTAGAGGCATTAGCCAATGGGGGTGATTCTCCATATACTTGGGTATACTGTTCCTCATTGATATATGCTAAAAGAGGTTTTGCACAAGAAAATGTTTCCCATCCAATTGAACCTAAAGCACCTATAGCAAACTGATCTACCACAACATCCACAGAATTATAATATCTAACAAGATCTGTTGAGTTTAGTGGTCCTGGTATAAATTTAACATTTTTTTCTATACCTAATTTTGTTATAAGGTCGTGTGTTTTTTTTGAATCTACACCTCTATCAACTATAATTAAGATTGAGTTTGATTTTTCTTTAACAAAATTTGCAAAACCAGTTATGAAAATATTATTTCCCTTAAGACGCCAGTCTAAATTTGCTGGATGAAAAAGTGTAAAGTCACCACAAAATTCATTTCTAGAAATTTGAATGGGTTTAAAAAATTCAGTATCCCATGAAGGAGGAAAAAATATTCCATTTTTTAGTTTCAATTTTTGAAATAAGGGCAAGTGATCAGGTTGGAAAAAAAGAACAGCTTTAGCTTTTCTATATGATCTTCGTAAAAGAATACCTTTGACAGAGTTAGTAAACGCGAGTTCTCTAAAATCACTTCCTTGAGTATTTGCAATGAATGTCTTTCTAGAGAGATATGCAAATATTGGAAATTCAACATATGAATGAATTAAGTCGTATTCTTTCTTTCTCATTTTTTTTATAACATTAAGATGCCAAAATCTTTTTGATTTATCAAAGAGATGAATCCATTCAGGATATCTGTTATTAAGTGTTGGATCAAAAAGAAGGGGGTTTGAACCCTTAGGAGGATTTTTTTGTATTAATAGATCTACATCCAACCCATCCTTTCGTAGTTGTTTGACGGAAGAATATCCCAAATTTGCCATATTCCCAGTATGAAGAATCTTCAACTTTTTACGTCCTCAAAATCCAAAAGTTGTATTGTGTACCACCCCATTTTTTTTTGTAACGAAGAATTCCCTCTTCCTTTTCGGAAGCAGGAATTGGATTAAATCCAGAAAAATCATAATATTTTTGATTATTTTCTATGCCCCATTCAATGATTTTCCATTTTAGTAGGTCTTGTGCATATAATTTTTCCTTTGTATCTTTTTCAGATCTTGCAATCCCCCATTCATTGATGTAACCATTAAAAGTGGAAAATGTTATTGCGGCGATATTTGTATCATCTTTTCTTGCAATAAAACCTCTAAATCCGACAGGAGTTAATATTCTCCAGAGTTCTAAGACTTGTGTTTCAGAGTAAGTAGATGTATTGATTGATAATCGATATTCATTTAATAGTTTACTGTATTCATAAATCGAGTCATTATCGATTTCTTTTATTTCTACTCCTCGCTCTTGAGATCGTTTAATATTATTTCTTACACTTTTTTTATCAAAATTTTGTATAATATTGTTTTTATTATTTTGAAGATCTATAATGTATGTACTCCATTTAATTTTTTTTATATTAAAATTATCTAGGTTACCTTTAAAAAATGGATGAAGGGAACCATCAATTTTAGTTTTTAAATTTATAATATATTTTAGAAAATTATTGAGAACTAAGTTATGTTCTTGTGAAAATATTACCGGACCATATCTCCATTTGATTCTATTCATTGTTAAAGAAAAAATTCTTTTAAAAGAATTTGGAAATTTATTTCCGATAGATCTGGTCATTTCAAATATGACAGCCTGAGAAACTATCTTGCCCGAATTATTAATTATTGAGAGAAATAGTGGTTGCCAATTTAAAATATCTCTGGCATAATAACTGTATTCAACAGTATTGTATACATTTCCCATTGATGAATTAATTAAATTCTTATTCCAATCAGAAGGGTATTCCTTCTCAACACGGATCTCAAAATTCATGATGTATATTAGTATAATATGCTGTATGTTTTAGAGATATTAAGTTAAAGTTTTTCAAAGCAAATAAAATCATAAGAATGAATATGTTAATTTACTTTCCTGACACCTAAATATATTACCTTAGCAAGATTCAGGTTTTTGGATCTTCTTAAAATAGAATCAATTAAAAGAAAAATAAGTTTGGATGAAATTAATGCTAAATGAGGATTCGCACCTATCCTAGGTATAGTATAATAGCTTGGGACGATGTATTCTACCTTTAATCCAGCATCATTTACCAATTGCATCATAGTTTTAGGAATGTTTAATCTCTGTGTTTCACCACTATAAGTATCTGATTTATATCCAAAACCATAAGCATTAGCAAAATTAAAAACAAGTATCCCTCCTTTTTTAAGTACCCTTCTGGCCTCTTGAAAAATTTTTAATTTATCAGAATCTTGGAGGACATGAACTAGTACATCGTTAGAAATCATACAGTGTTGAGATTCATTTTCAAATGGTAAGTCATAAGCATTACATATATGAACTTCGTCATACCCTCTTTTTTTTGCTTCATTTACCCTTTTAGAAGATATATCAATTCCAATTACTTTTTTGAAATTTAGATTTTTGTAATCATTGTACCAAACTCCAACAGAGGTCCCTAAATCGACTACTTGATCAAAATTCTGAAGATTCATTTTTTTTAATAAATATGAAACTGTTCCTACTTCTTGCTTATGATAATAATCTAAGATTAGTTTTTCAGCTGAATCTTTGTATGTTTCGTGTGTTATACCAATTATGTCAATGTTATCATATTCTGTTTTTTTCATAGCAAAATTCCTCTTTTATTCCAATTTTAACTTGATTAGTGTTTTTTCTTTTGAATTCATTAACTATTAACTCCAATTAAAATTTCTTCCTAAGAATTGGTAAAGTCTCTCATTATGCAGTTTAAAATATTCTTGGAGTTTTTTCTGGGTATTTGGACTCATATTATTATAATTGCCTTTCCGGATTACTTGATATTCTTTCAATTTAAATGGAGGTAGATCTAAAAATTTAAAAACTTGATTTGTTATTTTTTCTGGATTATCAAAAAAATCTTCACTTTTAATTATTAGGATCTGTTCCTTGGAATAAAATTTTGCCCAACGTTTAATTTGTTCTAAATATTCGCCACATTTAACATAAGCTCTATGAGGATAATTTACGCCATTATTATTTTCGTTGTTAAGCATTTTTTCAAATTCTCCATTAATTCTATTTTCTTCTTGAGCAATTGCATCTTCAAATGAAAGATTTTCATTTTTGTTTCTATATTCCATTTTATAATGAGAATATGCTCTATCAATTGGATTTCGGAGCATTACAATAATTTTGGCTTTAGGAACTAACTTAAACGCTCTTTCTGCAGCTAATGGATGAGTCATATAATGAGCAGTAGCTTCTCCAGAAATACGTCTTTGCCATTTAAATGGAAAACAAACTTTGTACCAAGAGACACCTCTATCATAATACCTATCAAAAAAATGAATTTGTTTGGTAAGAGAACTACCAACAGATGGATGCTGAATAAGATATTCATAGAGTGATGATGTTCCACATTTAGCAGCTCCTATTATGAGGAAATCTGGAAGAGTATGAAGATATTGTGTTGCAGTACAATATTTTCTGTAAATGTATTTTGAGGATGAATATAATTTTGGTTTTTTTATTACTTTTGATCTTAACAATTGACGAGTTTTTAAATTAGGTTTAAGGGTGGGAGTATTTGTATTTGCTTCAGAATTGGAATTTTTTATGCATTTGACTATTGCATAAGAATAAACACTAGTTAAATTAAAATACATAGACCATATTAAGGCCTTCAAATTTTTAGATTTAATTGATTTGAACCCATGTTTTGCTAATTTTTTTTCTAATTGTTTTGAGCTAAATCTGTTTGGATAATAAGTGGTAGAATCGCGAGTAAGTGCTCGAAGATTCATTATAGTGATAATAGCTATTCCATTATTCTTAGTAACCCTATGCATTTCATTGAGAAATTTTTCAATATTTTTTACATATGGAATTACTGAGAAGCTACTGATAAAATCAAATGTATCATCTTTAAACGGTAAATCTTCTCCACTACCTAAACAATCTGGTTTTTTCTTTATATTTTTCATTTGACCAGAAGGAATATCTATTCCAATATATTGACAATTATAGATTTCTTTATATGGTTGTTTTCCACAGCCAATATCTAGACCGATTTTTTTATTTCTAGAATAATAGTCAGTTAAATAAGTAGTAAACCAATGTAGTGCCATTAATTATCACATTTCAAAAAAATTATTTCTCCTTAATTAGTAGTTCATTCCAAATTGCTTTAAATAATAATTTTGTTCTTCGATCTATTAGATAGGTTGTACCTAGATATCCCACTACACCAATAATCCCAAACATTAGTAGCGCTGGAAAGAATTCAAAGATGCTATTTTTATATTCTAAGTTTTGTTCCATTAACATCCAGACTAATCCAAAAATAACAATGCTTGCAAGTAAATACTTAATCATACTCTTTTTATCAATTTTTAATGTAAATGATTTTTTTACTAGACGAATAATGTAAACAGAAAGTGGAATTTCAACTGCTAAATATATTAGCACCCAATAGAATACAAGATCCAAAGTAGACTCCGTTTTAGGTGACAAAACAAATAACAAGAAGGCTAAAACACCTATGTAAACTCCATGACGAATAAGATCAAGAGTTGGATACCAGAATAACTTGCTTTTTATGTAATCTCTAAAAGTTGATCGTGGGTTTTTATCAATAGTTTCCATACCCAAAATTGCTTCAAAGAGCATTCTGTTTAATGTATTAAGAAACATTCTGATACTAATAAAAATGACAAATGGCGCAGCTTCTAGATAAATAGGATTTAAAGCAAACATGCCAGGCTTTGCAAAAATAATTGAAAATGCAGTTAATGGAAATGCAAAGTAAAATAATTTTATTAGATTTTCTTCCAAAAACTCTTGCTTTTGAGTTTCCAATAATTTTGGGTATAATCCTTTAGAGAATGCCCTAACATTATTTACTAACATACCAATCGATCTTGCAGCAGAATAATATGCTACACCGATTACAGAACCGGTAATGATTGAAAATATTACTACATCAGATAAGTGAAGTAATGCGGGAAGATGTCTATAAGTTGGTAACCAAAATAACCTAAGCCATTTTACCAAATATTCTTTTTTAAAGTGTGACCGTAATTGCTCTTGTGCATAAAATGCTTGAATACTAATGCTTGCAAGATAAGCTACGCAAGATGCCAAAATAGCACCTTCCACACCAAACTTGAAAAAATAAATAAAAAACAAGACAGAGGGTATCTTTACCAACTCAAACGTGAGTATCCCATAACTTGTGACTTGAGGTTTTTGCCCCAAATTTATTGCTGTTAAGGTTTCATTAAATATCATCACTGGAACAAGAATTACAGCAAATAGAATAATATTCAAATTTGCATCTGATTGTGTTGCAGTAAAAAAACCTACAGCAAGATAAATAATGATAGCTGGTATAGTGATTAAACTGCTAGCAACAATGGAAGTTTTTGCTGGTCGTTCACCTCTGGCTACTTCTCTTGTTATCCAATAGCTTATGATTGGATTAATTACTGCAGAATAAATAATAATTCCGTTTATCAATCCCCATGTTCCAAATTCTTCAGCAGATAAATTTCGAGTTACAATAATTACAAAAACTAAACCAGTGATAATACTGATAAGATTTATTGCAAACGAAACAAGACCAGAATATGTAACTCTAATTCCATCCAAAATTAACACATCATTTAATATTCAAGATATTGTGGGTACTTTCTTAGAGAGATTGAAAATTGTGTTAACTGCATCAGAATAGTGCAGGATTGTAATATAATAAGCAATCTTGTCTACAAATTTTGATGTTCTTTTAATATTTCATCTTATCATTTAAAATACGAAAAGTGTTCGAATAATTGATATGATAAATTATATAATTTACTATAATGATTTTGGTTATGCAGAAAAATAAAATGAGAACAATTAGGAGAGCATGTGCATTCATTAATCGATATCGTCGTAAATATGGAATTAGAACTGCATTTAGAGTTCTAAAACATTATGGTTACCGTGCTATAAAAAATCATAATGTAAATCCAGATGAATCTATGATAACAGTTAATGGATGTAAAATGATAATGATTCCAAATGATCCTGGTATTTCTACTGAATTATCAATATTCAAATCACATGAACCACTTAATACAAAAATTATATCCCAGATTTTAAAAAAAGGAATGACTTGTATAGATATAGGTGGTAATATAGGATACTATGTATTATTAGAACGACAATTAGTGGGAGAAAAGGGAAAAATTATTGCTATTGAACCACTAGAACGAAATTTTCAGTACCTAAAAAGAAATGTTCAACTTCAAAATTTTGAAAACATTCAAACTTTTAATTTTGCATGTGGAGATAAAGATGGTAAAGTAACTTTCTTTATTAACAAAAAATCAAATGGTTGTAAGGTGATTGCAGAGGGTGAAACTCCTCCTAGTCCATCACTTGGAACCCTAACAGAAGTTTCTGTAAAAATATTGGATACATTAGTTGAAGATTTAAAATTAGAAAGTGTTGATTTTGTGAGAATGGATGCTGAGGGATATGAATTGCATATTCTAAAAGGCCTTAAGAAAACATTAGAAAAATTCAAACCTATAATTTCTATCGAATTACATAAAAGACAACTTGGAATTGATGGTACGAAAGAATTTTTCGAATTGATGAGAAATCTTGGCTATGAGATTGAGTCATATGTTCCACGTGAGCTTGATATTCCTCTAATTGGAACCATGAAAGATGTTAAAAAAATCACTATAGATGAGCTTTTAAAAATGATTGAAAAAGGGAAAGTTGAAAATTATCTTATGCTCAATCTAATTAATAGCTCTAAAAAACTAAATTAGTAAAAACTTCATTCTATTTTATATGTAAATCAAATTTTATTTCATCTAGAAGATGATTTTGAGATGATTCTTTTGATTTTTCCTTTAATTGCTGTGAGTAAGAATTTCATTCCTTGTTTTCTCCATAGATATATTGCTACTTTTGCTAATCGTGAAAACTCGTTATGCCGAATTTTGTATTGAGTAGAATTTGTGTGTAAATAGCCCATTCTAGACATATATTTTTCTAAAAACTCTTTTGATTTATCTAAGTCATCAAAAGTTAGTTGTGTTAGCTGACTAATACCAAGTTCAGTAGCAAGATTAGTTAGTTTCTTTTTGTATTCGTCTGAAAGTTTCTTTTGGTGAAAAACTGCATGGTAAAATAAACTGTAAAAATAATCTTCTTTATCAGGTATGTAAAACCCGTTGTACAAAATACGTTTTTTTAATATGTTATTGGACCATTTTTCGTCATAATTATTATCCCCTGGATATTCAAAATCAAACGGTATTTTTTTATCACCTATTTTAACAAGTGGTGAGAATATTTCATTAAAGGAAGATTTTCCTCCATTAGTAATGTATGGTATACGCAAAAAATCATCTGTTAAAATGTCTATGTCATTGTGACTATAATTAGAAAATTGGTCTGGAAAATCTTCAAAATTTCTTAAAATTACATAATTCATTGTAGAGTTTAAAACATAAAGAAGTTCTTTCAAATCTTTCCATCCATCATGACCGATTAAATCGGATTTTATGTTTTTGATTGAGCCATCCCATTTATTGGAAATATTTTTTGTTAAATCTTGAGTATTTTTTCCCAATAATAAGGTTAAATCATCATTTGTTTCTTTGTCTGTAACACTACTATGTATAGCAAATCCTGTACCAGTTTTTTTTCTGTAGATTTTCTTATTATCGTACAGATTGGTATTCACCAATTCCATTCCATTGGAGGTTCTTCTTCTTGCAAATTTTGGATTCGGATCAGAAATCAATACAAGTAAAAAAGGACCCATACCACAATTGGCAGCTTTTTTGGACGCATCACCTAATTTAGGTCCATAAAATCTTTTCATATTATTTACAAAGTTTTTTTTGCTCCATGTAATTTCATAAACATCTATTATTATGAATTTTTTTTTTAATTCCTCAAAAAGAAATTTTTCTTTACTACGTGCACTTTCCCACATAACAAATATGTAAAATCTTGAATCCATTCTTATCACTTTATTTAGACAGATCCCTACTCGAACTATTTATACTATGAAATAGAAAAAATTGTGAAGACTCATTTTTTACTAATTATTAATATTTGACCGATATTATTGCAGTTGTTAAAGCAATTTTAATCGTAGAAAATAGAAAAATAGTTAAGAAGACTATCAAAGAGATAAAGAAATGAAACTTTGTGTTTTTCCAAATGATTCATTAAAATCTTATTATGAAAAAGGAGAAATTAAGGACAGGTATTTTAATCCAAAAAATTTTTTTGATGAAATCCATGTAATTTCCTTATTTGATAATGAGATAGAGACAGAAAAAGTTCAAAAATTAGCAGGAAAAGCTCATCTAAAAATTCATAAGTTAGGAAAGGCAGATCTTTCTAATTATAAATCGTATGAAAATAAAGTAATCTCATTAGTTTCAGAAATTAAACCTTCATTAATACGAACTTTTAATCCTCGAGTTCAAGGATGGCTTGCAACCAAAGCAGCAAAAAAACTAAAAATACCTATAGTTGTGTCATTACACACTAATTATGATCAACAGAGGGATCTTGCAAAACAGAAAAGGAATTTTTTTCGATTTATAAAACTTTTATACGCGTCAAAAACACTGGAGAAATTTACTTTAACAAATGCTAATGCAGTTATTTGTGTTTATGAGTATATAGTCCCATATGCAAAAAGAATGAATGCAAGAAATATTTTAGTAATTTACAATAAAGTTGATTTAGATAATTTTTCTTCAAAATCAACAAAAAAATTTCTATCTAACAAACCAACAATAATTTCAGTAGGGAGATTAATTGATCAAAAAGATCATAGAGTTATTATTAAAGCAATGAAAAATTTGGATGCTAATTTATTAATTATAGGAGATGGTCCTAATTTTGAATCATTAAACAATCTTATTAAATCACTTGATTTGACTAACAAAGTTGAATTAATTAAAAAAATTCCCAATGAGCAATTACCTCAGTATTATGTATCATGTGATTTGTATGCCCAACCAATGGAGAATTTAGATGGTATACCAATTCCAGTTCTTGAAGCAATGGCTTGTGGACTTCCTATTGTAATGTCTAAACATTCCAATGATTATACAGAAATTATCGACAAGGCAGTAATGTTTACAGAAAACAATCCAGAGAGTTTTTTTTGTGCATTTAAAAAAATTTTAATGGATTCTAAGTTTAAAGAAGAATTAAAACATAAGTCTTTGATGGTTATAAATGAAATAGGGGGAGAAAAAATGGAAGAAAGAGAATTATCATTATACAGAAGTTTAATAGATAAGATTAATTCATAAATTTAGTTTCTGAGCTTAAATACAAATAGTTAAAAGTTAAATCAGAAGTAAAAAATCGAAAATAAATGCAAAAAACATTAGATGCAATAAAATCCAATTCGTTTTCTATCGAAGTATTTGGTTTGGGCTATGTAGGATTTCCTTTAGCTGTTAGATTGGCTACAGGGGGATTCAAAGTAAGAGGAATTGATATCAATACACATAGAATTGAAAGATTAAAAAATAATGAACTAATGGATTCGGAAATTCATTTAAGAAACGAATTCATTCACTGTCGTGATAACAAAAATCTAGAATTAACAACATCTCCTACTAAATCCAAAGAGCCAAAGATTGGAATAATATCAGTTCATACTCCTATACCAGATGAAAATACCCCTTCAAATAAATTTGTTAAAGAAGCAATAGAGAATTTCCTAGCAACTTCCAAAGCTTGTGATGTTATTATTCTTGAGAGCAGTGTTGGCGGTGGAACTACAGAAGAAATGGAAAGAATTGTTGAGTCAAAGGGATATAAAATAGGCCTAGATTATGGGTTTTGTTTTTGCCCAGAAAGAATTGATCCTCAAAATAAAAAATGGCATCTAGAAAATATTCCAAGAATAATTTATTGTTCTGATGATACAACTTTTAAAATTGCAGAAAAAATCTACAAATGTGTTAATAAAGCTCATCTACTTCGGGTTGAATCCCCAAAAATTGCAGAAATCGTAAAGTCTTATGAAAATGCCTTTAGACTGGTAAATATTTCCCTTGTTAATGAATTAGCAATTCTATGTGACAAATTGGGAATAAATGTAATTGAAGTCATTAAAGCTGCTTCTACAAAACCTTTTGGCTTTATGCCATTTTATCCAGGTGCAGGAGCTGGAGGTCATTGCATCCCTAAAGATCCAAGATTCTTGTTAGATGCAGCAAAAAAATTTGGAATAAATTTTTCAACAATTGAAAATGCTCTGCAAATTAATTTTGAAATTCCAAAATATATTTGTGATTCAATATCAAGAACTATTGAAAAATTGAAACTTGAAAAATCTGTTTTAATTTGCGGTTTAACCTATAAACCAGATGTGGAGGATATGCGTGATTCCCCTGGTTTTAAAATAATGAATGAATTTAAAAAAAGAAATTTTAAGGTTTTAACATATGATCCATACTTCAAAAAAGAATTACTTTCAAAATATTTTAAAGAAAATAATCTTAAAGAGTTAGATTTTGTGGATAAAAAAGAACTAAATGATAATGATTTGAAGAATATTAGTTGTTTATGTATTGTCCAACATCATACAAAAACAAAAAATAGACTAATGGAAATTTATGAAAAGTCTTCCATACCATTTATTTATGATTGCCAAAATCAATTTGAAAAAAAAACTAATTCAAAAACACTACTAGATTCATTAGGAAGTTGATTTGCATAAATGAATTCAATAAAGATTTGAAATTGACTCCTCAAATGTAATTTTTTCAAAATTCTCAAACCAATAAAGTGCTTGAATAGCAAATAAAGAACCCCAAGAATTTAGTTTTTCTCGTTTTTTCCATCCAAAAATTGATTTATAAAATTCTTCATAGAAACCTCCGTTTATTTTTTGATTAGAACTAGCTGCCTGTAAACTAATCATAAATGATTTAAGCTTTAAGATTTGTTTTAGGTATTTGTTATTATTGTGAACTTTATCCAAAAGGATCATTAATCGAATTATTTGGGCTATCGGATAAAGTGCCTTTGATTTGTATTTTGAATTAAACCATAATTCAATACTTCCATCATCATCAGTTTGATTTACACACCAATCTAATGCTTTTTCAATACTTTGTAAATACTCTTGATTTTTGGTAATGTGAAAAATGTAGAGTAGACCTTCCAGTGCATAAGCCATGGTATGCAAGTTAATGGTTTTTATATTTTCATGAAGAGAAAAACTTCCATCTTTATTTTGAAATCTTGTATATGTATTACAAATCTTAATTGCTGAATCTAAGTAAATTTTGTCATTTGTTATTTGATAAAGTTGTACAAATGGAATAGAGGCCTTGATATGTAAGCATCCTGATTTTTTATACCAAACTTCATCGCTTTCTTTGAATTCATTTGATTTTATGTCCAAAAATGGGAAAATAGTACCATGAATAGTAATTGCTTTTTGCAGCCAATCAATAAATTGTTTGGCATAAACTAAAAAACGGTCTTCTTTAGTTAATTTAAAACAATCAAGTAATCCTTTAGCACAAATAGCACTATCAAATGAATATGCAAAATTTTTTCTAGATTCATTTTCACCATCTAATCCCTGAATAATAGCACCATATTTTTCAAAAACTCCTATTATCCAGTTAGATGATGCTTTAGCCAATTGGATATATTGATCATTTTTTTCAAGTTGATGAAGGAAACAAAATGTACTTACAGCATAACCTGTAATTTCTGGATATAGAAATCCAAATTTTCCGCTTTTTTTATCGAAGAAAGAATGAACTGCACCATAATTTTCATCATTAGGACTTGAAATAACTAACCCTGAATTTAAAATCCAGTTCTTTACATTTTCATAAGATGTAGACAAGTTCTTAGCATAACATTTTTGTGCTTCAATAAAAGCTTAAACGTAGTGAATATACTTTTCATGGTATTTCGTTTTGCTCCACATAGTGGCGGAGCTGTAATTGTAGCTACCGAAATTGCAAATAATCTAGCAAAATTAGGTCATAAAGTTACTGTTCTTACTCCAGATTTTCCTCAATCAGGACATAGATACCAACCTGCATTAAATTCATTAGTTAAAGTGATTAGAGTTGACACTCCTTCAAAATCAAATCTAAAAGTTGCTGCAAGACGTTGTAAACCTAATTTAGAAAAAATGGGAAAATTATTAGGAAAAAATGAAAAATTTGATTTTGTTTTAACAATATTTCATCCATTTCATTTGGTTCCAAATGCAGCAATATCTTGTGCTAAGTCTCTTAGAATTCCATCCATAATCAAAATCGATGATGCAATTTATGAAAAATCATCTGGATTAAAAACTATTCAGAGAAAAATTGAAAAAATAATTAGTACACGTTCCTTAAGAAATGCTTCAAGAGTTTTAGTTTCTAATGAACCTACCAAAGAAATTATGAAATCGTATTATAGTGTAGAAGAAGAAAAAATATCAATTGTTCCAAATGGTGTGGATCTATCTTTTTTTAGGCCAGCAAAAAAAGATCCTAAGAAATTAGTTTTTTCTGGTGTCATGTATCATCATAGAGGTTTGGATATACTTCTAGAATCAGCTCCAGCTGTTATTAAACAAGTTCCAGATGTAAGATTGGTTTTACTTGGGGATGGTCCTGAGATGAATGAATTACAAAATATTGTAAAGAAAAACAATTTAGAATCAAATATTGAAATTAAAGGATGGGTAGAAAGGCAAAGTATCCCAACTTATCTTTCTGATGCATCTATAGGAATTGGACCTTTAAAGAGAACTACGGTTACAGAAAATGCATTACCTATTAAAGTTCTAGAGTATATGGCTTCTGGATTACCAATAATTGCAAAAACAGGAACCCTTCCTAATGATGTACTAATAAATAATGAGAATGGGTATTTTGTAGAGAATTCATCTGATCTATCTAAAAATATAATTAAACTACTACAAAATCCAGAGTTAGCCGAAAAAATGGGTAAAATTTCATTTGATATGGTACAAAAATTTTCTTGGGAAAAAATCGTTAAATCAATTATAAAAATATATGAACAGGTCTAAAGATTTTTTTGTAGAATTTTTATTATTTTTTTAGATGTATCGCCCTTTCCAAATGGAGTATTTTTATTAGGAATAGTCGGATTGAGAATTGTCTTTTTTATTGCTTCAATTATACTTCTTTTCTCAATGCCTACAATTTCCGACATGCCAGCTGTTACTGCTTCTGGTCTATCTGTAGTTTTCCTTGTAACTAGAACTTTTTTTCTAATTTTTGGTGCTGTTGCCTCCTCTTGTATTCCACCAGAATCAGTAACAATAAAAGAACAATTCTTCATCAATTCCAGCATTTCAAAATAGCCTACAGTATCTAACAAAAGCACGTTTTCAGATTTTGATAATTTTTCGTACAGATTAAACTCTTTCAATCGTTTTGCAGTTCTAGGGTGGACTGGAAAAATTACATCATGTTTAACTTCTAAAATACCATTAATTATTGAACTTAGAGTTTTTTTACTATCTACATTCTCGGATCTATGTAGTGTCATGAGAATATAATCATCAACGTTAACTGTTAGGCTGCTTTTTCTTGATGAAATTTCAGAATATGTATTAATTGAATCAATGATTGTATTTCCTGTTAAGAAAATTTCACCATGAACATTTTCTGAGATTAGATTATTTTTTGAGTTTTTTGTTGGGGCAAAAAGGTATTCAGAAATGTGGTCTGTGGCAATTCTATTATGCTCTTCCGGCATTCTCCAATCATAACTTCTAAGGCCTGCCTCCACATGACTTACTGGAATTTCTGATTTTAATGATGCAAGTGAAGCAGCCAACACGGTATTTGTATCTCCTTGCACAATTACAGTATCTGGTTTTATTTTCTTGAAGATTTTTGGAAGTTTAGTTATAATTTCACCTATTTGTGTAGGGGGATCTGAGCGAGATATTTTTAGAGAATAATCAGGTTGTCTTAATCCTAGTTGTTCGATAAATCGAATACTCATTTCATAATCGTAGTGCTGACCGCTGAAAATAACTACAGAGTTTTTTTTGTTTAGTTTAGTTATGATTGGTGCAAGTTTTATGATTTCTGGCCTTGTTCCAAAAACAATAGCAGTTTTCATTAGTATCTTTTCCGTTAATGATTAGTTCTTATTATGATTATAGAATCAATTCATAGATATTCAAGTAAATATTCTCAAACACGTTAAGGTGAAACAATTAACAGGTTCATATTCATTAATTGATATGAATAGAATATTGTTGAGATTAAAATGAAGATACTTTTCATTGCACCAAGGTATAGTGGAGGAATTGGCGGTCATGCAAATAGAATTGCAGAGAAATTGAGGAAAAATGGTTTTGATATTAAACTAATGTATGCACCAAAAATTCCAATTAAAAATCTAAAAAATCCAAGTTTTGCTATATTTAGTTCTATTAAAGCAATTTTATCCAGAGAAAAATTTGATGTAGTTCACGCATTTAACGTACCATCTGCTTTTGCCATGAGATATGTTAATGCCAAAAAGAAAGTACTTTCTATACACGGGGTATACTCTGATCAAATAAGTTCAATTCATTCTCATACCACTTCATCAATTATAAAAAGTAAAGAATTAAGAATTTTAAAATGGGCTGATAAGCTTACTACAAACTCTAGAGATGTACAAAAAGTATACAAGGAAAAATATGGTTTAGATTTTGAATATCTTCTTGGTCCAATTGATATAGAAAAATTCAAAGGAATTAAAAATGAATCATCGAATACTAATGAGAATAAAATTATTTACATAGGAAGAGATAGTCCAGAAAAAGGAATTGATATTCTAAAAAGTATTGAAAAAAAAATTAAAGGAAAAGTAGTTTATTGTACAAATGTTGAATGGAAGAAGGCAATGTCAATTTTAAAATCTTCCAATGTCCTAGTCTTACCTTCTAGAATAGAAAGTATTCCCAATGTGATCAAAGAAGCATTTTTTCTTAAAGTTCCTGTTGTTGCAACTAATGTTGGTGGAATTCCTGAAATTGTAGAACACGGTAAAACTGGAATACTTGTTCCACCAAATCAACCACAAAGTTTAGCAGATTCAATTAATCATCTATTAGAAAATAAGGAATTTGCAAAAAAACTGGCAGATACAGCATACGAATTTCTTATTAATAACTTTACTTGGGATATACTTTTACCAAAATACATTAAATTTTATGAAGATTTAATTAAAGAATAAAAAAATTTTTATTTTTCTATTTTTGGGAAAATTTTTTTCAATCCATCCTCTAGAGATGTTTTAGGTTCCCAATTGATTAAATTTTTTGCAAGAGAAATATCAGCTTGACTTTTTTCAATATCTCCTTTTCTTGGATTATCATAAATTGGTTTTATTGATAAACCTGCTAAGCCTATCATGATTTCAGCAAGTTCCTTTACTGACGTCATTTTTCCTGTTGCAATATTGATAAATGCATGTTCAATTTTACTTTCTAATGCTAGTACATTTGCTTCTACAACATCATCAACAAAGGTAAAATTTCTTAATTGGTTGCCATCACCATAAATAATTGGGGGTTTGTGCTGTCTAAGTCGTGCTATAAAATTGGGAATTACGCCTGCATAATTTGGATTCTGACCAATACCAAAAACATTGAAATATCTTAAACCAATTACTTTAACACCAAGTTTAGAATATTTTACAGCAAAAAGTTCTGCTTCTAGTTTTGATTGTCCATATGGATTCAAAGGCTTTTTTTCGGCACCTTCTTTTATTGGAAATTTATTTTGATTTCCATAAACACTTGAACTACTGGCATAAACTACTTTAAAATCAAATTCTTTTGCAAGTTTTAATATATTTTCAGTTCCAACTGCATTTACTCTATGATATTCTTCAGGTTCTTTGAAAGATTGTGGAACTGAACCAAGAGCTGCTTGGTGAAAAATTCCATCAATATTTTTGGCAACTTTTTTCATTTCATCATATTCTAGTAAATCAATTTTTTGAAAATTAATTTTATTTTCAATTTCTTTTAAATTTTCAAGACTACCACGACGTAGACTATCAATTACGGTTACATTATGACCTTTTTTGATTAGGGTTTTTGTAAGATGGCTTCCTATAAAACCCGCGCCTCCAGTTACAATGAATTTCACAGAATCTGTTTTAGTTGTCGTTACTTTAAGTTTTAATTATATTCTAACTAGACTGTAAATTTTTGTAATTTTTATGTTAATGCTTGTGATGCTTCATGAAACATCTGGCTTTTTGCACATCCAGCAGCAAGTTCGTCTCCTGCTCCTCGTCTCATTAAACCTCTGTAAAGACCATCTTCGAGTTTTACGCCTTCTCGTTTTTCCCATTCTTCTACAGTAATAGAATATTTCTTTTGGATTCTATCTCTATACCATTCTGGAATTACATTAAAGGCACAAAATGGAACAATTCTAAGATCTGGAGTAAGATAGTGTATATCACATCTTTGAAGCCTTTCAAGATCTTCATTGTATTTGTCTTGGAAATGCATCATGCCAAGGAATAATCCCTTAACATGCCATGAACCAACTGCTTCAAAGGATCTCTTCATTAAGATACTACCAAACATTCGTGCAAGATCTAATCCCGCTGGCTGTTTTTTTGTATCTACAAAGCTTTTGAGTTTTCTTACTACCTCGAGCATAGTAAAGTACTTGTTTTTACCTGAACGAATTTCCTCTGCTTTGTCTTCAAATAATTCTAACATTCCTTGAATATCACAGAATCTGGGCATTGGTACTAGCTTCTTTGTATCTTCATCTTGAAAGACATAGGTACCTGCACCACATGCAAAGTGAATTGATAATTCATATTTTGGTTTACTAGAAAATGCTTCAATTACATTTGTAAGTGGCATACAACTTGGAACTGGATACCAGTCATCTACTGTAACCTGTCCACTAGTTTGCTCTTCAATTCTTTGAATACAATCAGGAATAGTAATTCTATATTTTTCACGTTCTTGTTTTCCCATTCTTCCGGTTAGGGAAACTGGTTGAAAGTTTACGGCGTGAACTACATCCATATTTTTTTGAGCATATCTAATAATTCCTCCTAATTCATGATCATTAATTGATTTGATAACAGTTGGAACAAATACTACAGTAGAGCCTGTTTTTCTACAACTATCTAATGCATAAGGAATTTCCCAATGATTCTTTGGGTTTGTTCTTGCAGTTACACCATCAAAACTAAGATAGAGATTGTTACAACCGGCTAGTCTTACTTCACGTGCAGCCTCTGGATCTAAGGCATGTCTAATTCCATTTGTATTCATCTGAATATGGTCTACGCCTTCTTCTTTCATTATTTTGATAACATCACAAATATCATCTCTTAACATTGGTTCACCACCAGTAATCTGCATAGAGTTTCCTGGGATTGGTCTTTCAGCTCGAAGTGTTTTCATCATAGCTCTTACCTGAGTATGATCTGGTTCATACATGTAGGCACCTTCAAGCCCTTTCTTTACATAGAAGAAACAGTACCAACATGTCAGATCACATCTGTTAGTTACAATCATGTTAGCTAGTCCACTATGGGAAAGATGGTTAGAACACAACCCACAATTATTAGGACATGAACACTTATCAGCCATAATGACATTAGGTGCATGAGCGCCTTTTCCGTCTACCCAATAAGTGCTAAATTTCTTGTACATATCATATGATCCAAAGTAAAGTTCTTCACACTCACCATGAGCAGGACAGGTCTTTGACATGAAGACCTTGCCGTCTCGCTCAAAAACTTCTGCATCCAGAATCATATTACAATCTGGGCAAATACTTTGGGTAAATCTAATAGTGGATTTTTTTCCTAGTTGTTTAGTAGATTGATTAGCAATCTGAATAAGTGCCATTCCTATCAAATCCCATTTTTTTGATTTGGTATATAATGACTTTCATACTTGCCCCCGTGTGATAAAGGAGAATCATGCGTATGGGATTTAAATACCAAAAAAAGACGTTTAGATCGCATGAGCATTTCTGATAAAACTCGAAAGTCCCTTGATAAGATAGGACTGACAAGCTATGAGATTAGAACTTTTATTTCGTTGCTAAAAGGGGGAGAGCTCACAGCATCAGATTTAAGTCAAAAATCAGGTGTACCCTATTCAAAAATTTATGAAGTATTAGGCACTTTGGAAGAAAAAGGATGGGTGGGTTCAGATGATTCAAGACCTACAAAATATTTTGCAAAATCTCCATCAACAGCATTAGAAACTACAAAACAAAAACAAGAATTAGAATTTAAGAGCAATCAAAATATTATTTTAAATGAATTAGGTCCGCTTTACGAAAAAAGTGGCACTAGTGAACGTCCAGATATATGGGTACTTTCTGGAATTGTAAATATTGTCTCAAAGGTATTAGAAATGATAGAATCATGCAAAAATGAGGTAATGATTGCTGTTCCAAGAGCAAGTGAAGATCTAATCAAACAAGCATTACCAAAGCTTAGATCATTACACGATAAAGGTGTGGAAATGACTATTCTCATATCTGATACAATAGACAAGGAATCACTCAAAGCAATATCCAGAGTTGCCACAGTTAAGGTCAAAAAAGGTCTTTTTGGAGGGGGTATAATTTCTGATAAACGTTATGTAGTGATATTGCTAGGACCCGAAGTTAGTGACTCTTCTTCTACAGATATTGTTGCTATATGGGCTGATCATACAGGTCTAGCAGGATTTGCTAGGGAATATTTTGAATATTTATTAAAAGATTCAAAGGAAGTAAAGTAAATGAGTGAAGAAGTACTTTTTGTAGGAACTGCCGAAGCAGAACACGTTGAGATGTATCTTAAAGCAATTTGGCATATTAAAGAAAAAAATGAGCCTGTAAAAATCAGTACTATTGCAAAAATGCTCAATGTTAGACAGCCAAGTGTTGTTCAGATGCTAAAAAAACTTAATGAGAAAAATCTAGTACATTATAGTAAAGCTGGTGTAAAACTGACTGAAGAAGGCGAAAAAATTGGAGCAAGTATGATGCGAAATAGTAGACTGTTAGAGGTTTTAATGGCGAATGCACTCAAAGTAGAAATTGATGAGGAAATGGTTTGTGGTATTGAACATCACATGAATCAACAATTTACAGATGCATTATGCACTATGCTGAAACACCCAAGAAAATGTCCTCACGATAATGAAATTCCAATGGGTGAATGCTGTAGCAATTCACAGTTATAGAATTTTTTTAATAAGTAATTATAAATTAAATTTTACCAAAAAAGAAGAAATACTACCTAATAATCTTCATAATATGGCATGTTTTTGTGGTTGTAAAATCTTTGAGAAGGATCCAAATGGTTTCAAAGCAGGATGTGTAAAATGTAATCATGGAGCACAAAATCATGATGATGAATTCAGAGAAGCCTCAAGAGCAAATGAAAATAGAAGTCAGAAAAGAGATACTGATTTTGGATAAAGATTTCTTTATTCTCCAATAATTTTGACTAGAACTCGTTTTTGTCTTCTTCCATCAAATTCCCCATAAAAAATCTGTTCCCAAGGACCAAAATCTAATTTTCCTTTAGTTATAGCCAAAATGACTTCGCGTCCCATTATTTGTCTTTTTAGATGTGCATCTGCATTGTCTTCTCCAGTTTTATTATGTTCGTAATGTTCTATTGGTTCATGTGGTGCTAACTCTTCAAGCCATTTATCAAAATCTTTGTGCAATCCCTTTTCATTATCGTTAATGAAAACACTTGCAGTAATGTGCATTGCATTTACTAAACATAATCCTTCTTTGATGTTACTTTTTTTTAATATTTTTTCAATTTGAGGAGTTATGTTTACAAATTCCCTTCGAGTTTTTGTGTTAAATGTTAGGTATTCAGTGATAGAATTCATGTTGTATTAATGATCAATTTGTCTTAAAAATCCTAAGATGCAGGCTCAGAACTCAAGATCCCTATCATCAAATCAGAGGGATAGAATCATCAACGCCTGCATAGTAAAATCATTCTAATACTAATTGAATTTTTCAAGAACCTTGATAAATGGCTTGTGCCTAAATATCATAAATGGTTAAGATAGATACTCCTGCATCAATAGAAAGCTTCAGACGTTTTATTATTACCAGTACTTGCAGTTCTTTTGCTCCAAGTAGCTATCTTGAAGATTACGAAGTTTTTCCAGAAAGAGACGATTCACTCGGCTCGATCTATGTTGAAGCAGCCGATAAAGTTACGTTGAAAAAAATTCGTGAAATTACTTTTGTTAATGCAAGAGATGTTTTAGGAATAATTTATAATTCAAAAAGTGGAAATACTCAATTAAAATGGCGTCAGATTAGACGACTAAACGGCAAAGTTACCGGAGAGGCTTCACCAAATTCCCTAGTAAACTTGGCAGAAAGTGGGGTAATTACAATGGAATGGGTTGAAAACTATGTCAGAAAAAAAGCAGAAGAAGATAAAAAAAATGTAAAGGAAATAACTAGCTAAAATTATTTCAATAGCTAATAATCAGATTTCAATAATATGATTACTAAAATTTTGGATGATAGTACAATTTCATTAATTCCTGAAGAATCTGATGATTTGTTAATTCTTCGAAGAATAATAAAAATAGGAGATAGAATTGTAGGTACAACAAGGCGGGTTATCAAACAAGATAAGGAATATTCAAGACCAGATAGAGGAGAAAGGGTAATAATAAAAATTCTATTAGAAGTTGAGAAAATTTCTTTGGATAACGTATTAGATCGGTTAAGAGTTACTGGTAAAATTGTTGAATCTAATAATGAATCTGTACCTCATGGTTCGCATCATTCTTTTTTGATTAAAGTAAATGAGGGATTTAATTTAATAAAAAAACGTTGGGAAGAAATTGAAAAAAAATTAATTAATTCCAAAGAACAAAAATTTGGATTTCTTTTGGTTGGAATTGATACAAATGATTGTGGTATTGGTAGACTAAAAGGAACTCATTTAGAATTAACACCAAATATTTACTCTGGGTCAAGTGGAAAACAATTTAAATCGAATTTTAATATTGAAAAATTTTTTGAGATAGCACAAAGAGCTGTTTTTTCATCAATAAAAGAAGGAGATACAATCATAATTTTTGGACCAGGTGAAACAAAGAAAAAATTCAGTAATTATATTCAAAAATCCTCTACTAATCAAAAACACAAGATCCAAGTAATTGAAGGAATAGATTCAGGGGGCGAAGATGGGATTTACACGTTTACAAAATCACAATCTATGAAAGAAATTATGTCTGAGAGTAAGCTTGCTAAAGTATCTTCTATTATTGATGAGATAATGTATAGGGCTAATAAGAAAAGTAGGAAATTTACAATGGGTTTTGAAGAAACAAAAAATGCAAACAAATTTGGAGCAATAGATTCTTTGGTTTTTTCAGAAAAAATTATTCAGACAGAAGATGAAGAAAAAATTATTGAATTTTTAAATGATGCAGAAAGTAAAGGAGTTAAGGCATATAGTGCTGATTCAACTACCGATGTTGGATTAAGAGTTACTGGTTTAGGGGGAATAGTTTCCTTATTGAGATTTCCCGTGGAAGCCTAATTTGTTGATTCTATTAACCATTTTAAATATGGTTGATTAATTGAATGAACGTCAATTTCTGCAATTTCAGGAATTTTATATGGATGTGATTTTTTGATGGCATTTTTTAGAGAATTTTTATTTTTTTGAGTAGTTTTGAAAATGGCTAAAAATTCAGAGGTATTTGCTATTTTTTCTTCCCATGAGTAAATTGAAGAAATTTGTAAAATGTTAACGCAGGCTACAAGTCGTTTTTTAACTAATTCATTTGCAATTTTTGTTACTATTTTTTTGTCCGGATAAGTTGATACAATTATCACAGGTTTCATAGTAAACGATAAATTTACCTGATTAAAAAAAGTAACATTACTTTGGAACTTGATTTTATTACAGAAAATTCGATCATTTATGTCCTAATGGCTTGGGTAGTAATTGTATTAGTAGCAAAAGGACTAAAACTACAAAATCGAGGTTTTGAGATTAAAGCATACAGTCTTACTTACAAAAATTATGGAGTACAAAATGCTCTTACAAAAATGTTGACTCGAACTAGAAGAGGAATTAGAATTTTTGCAGATGTTAGTGTCATAGCAGGATTTTTAATGATGGGTTTTGCCTTCTGGTTTTTGCTAAATAATGTTGCAAATTATTTTGTAGAACCAACCGAATTTTCTGAATTAACAGTATTAATCCCTGGAGTTACTTTGACATCTTCAGCTTCTATAACATATTTCCTATTATCAATTCCAATTGTATTAGTAATTCACGAAGGAGCACATGGTATTGTAGCTACTTTAGAAAAAATAAAGATAAAAACTGGTGGATTTGCAATCTTTATAGCTTTATTTGCAGGTTTCGTAGAACCAGATGAAGAAGAATTTAACAAAGCAAAAAAAATCTCAAAACTTAGAGTAATTGGTGCTGGTGCAACATCAAATGTAATTTTCTCGTTTGCCTTAGGAGCTATTCTACTAACAAATCCTCTCTTTGCAATAGTACTACCAGAACCAATTCTTGGGTGGATGTATGAAGAACCAGATGGTGTTTTGGTATTATCAATAATGGAAGGTTCTGGAGCAGAAAAAGCTGGACTTCAACCAAATGATATAATCACTGCAATTGATGGAATTGAAGTAAGGACGCCTCTAGATTTTCAAAAAGCTGACATCGTTCCTGGCAAAATAGTTAATGTATCTATTTTAAGATCAGGACAACCTCTTGAAATCCCAATTGAAGTAATGCCTGCTGAAGAAGATCCCGAGCGAGGATTAATTGGAATTATAAGAGATAATTCATTTGCATACAAACCAGTTTATAATTTCATAGAGTGGAATAATCCATCTATGTCGATGTTCTTACTATGGTTGTGGATGATTTCATTTTTTATTGGGATCATTAACATGTTACCTTTACCAATACTTGATGGTGGAAAATTTATTCATAGTATTATTGATAAGAAAATTTCTGACAAGTCAGTCAATGGCATAATGTGGGGAATTTATGGATTTACTTTTGTATTATTTGGTTTAAACATTGCACTTTCATATATGAAATCCGGATGGTTTACTATCTAAATATTAAATTAAAATTCATTAAATCTATATCAGACCTTGTTAAATTGTCGATATGAAATGTAACAAATGTCAAAATGAAGCAGTATATTCTCGAAAATATTCTGGAGAAAATCTATGTTCAATTTGTTTTTCGGATTCAATTTTACGAAAAACTGCTAAAACAATCTCTAAATTTAATATGATAAAAAATAATGAACTCGTTTGCGTGGCAGTCTCTGGGGGTAAAGATTCACTAGCCTTATTACACATTCTTCATAAAATGTCTAAAAACCATAATTTTAGAATTAAAGTAATAACAATTGATGAAGGAATTCCAAATTATAGAGATGAGGCACTAGGAATTGTTAAGAAATTTTGTGAAAAAATTAACGTGGATTATTCAGTATACTCATACAAGGAGTTGTTTGATTTAACACTTGATGATGCTCTAAATTTAAGAGAAAATGAAAAAATGTCCTCGTGCTCTATGTGTGGTATATTCAGACGTCGAGCAATAGATTATGCTGCCAAAGATATAGACGCTGATGTAATAGCAACTGGTCATAATTTAGATGATAATCTTCAAAGTTTTTTAATTAATATGCTCTCAGGTGATACAAATAAAATTGGTTGGATGTTTCCTGACCCTTTAAAAAACTCTTTGAGGAAGGTAAAGCCTTTTTGTGAAATTTATGAATCAGAAATTGTTTTTTATGCATTTACTAATGAAATTCCATTCCAGGCTGAACCATGTCCTCATATGAATGAAGGAATACGAACAGAAATTCGTGAAATTTTAAATTCTTTAGAAAAGAATCATTTTGGAATTAAAAATAATTTTTTTAATTCATTTCTAAAAATTTCAGAAATCATGAGAAATTCAAATAATAAAGAAAAACGGAGTTGTTTAAATTGTGGGAATGAATGTACGGGAAAAATTTGTTCTGTGTGTAATTTAGTTCTAAAACTAAACCAAAAGCAATCCTAATGCAAATATAAGAAATCGTTTTACAAAAAGATGGTAGTAGGTAGGATCAGGGTGCTAGCCGTGCCCTATTCTGAAACCGGCTATACGCAGAGATCAGTAACTGCTGGATAAATCTCTAGATAGATAGTTCCCGCTCGGTATATGGAAATGAACCCACGCCGAGGCGGGTGGATGTAGGACTGGGATTATCCGAAGGGATAATTCCCAAGACCGAACTGTTGAAAGGGATGAGGTCCGGGAGGGAGCAATCCTAAGATGGAACACTCACGCTTCCTCGTCAACGTGGCGGATCTTGTATGCCTTGAAATGGGGCTACCCGTCTAGACTGGAACCAGCAGAGCTACTACTATATACTTTAATAGAATTTTTTCATATGTGAATACTTTTTTTTCAGAAAACAAAAGAAGTTATGTAGATTTTAGAAAACAAATTCCACCAAACATTCAATCTATATTTGATTCATTAAGAGATTATTGTTTTTCTTTAGGAAGTAATGTAATAGAAGATGTAAGAATGCATAGAATTGTTTTTTGTAAATCTATTACTTTTAGATGGTTTGCTGATATGGAACCTGAGCAAGACACAGTATTACTTAAAATTCAGCGTAATAGAAAGGAGCCTCATCAGTCTTTTAGAATTACTGTTGACGATGATCTTAAACCGGTAAAAGATTATCTTAAGGATGCTTTTAAAACCATTCACTAATAGAGAACTTCAAATTTTGTAAATTCGCCTTTGTATTTTTCATTTTTAATTTCAATATCTTCTACTCTTGCATTTGCAGAACCAGCATGACACCATTCAATTAAGGTACTAACATTAGTGTCTTCACCTTCAAGTAAGGCTTCAACTCGTCCATCCTTTAGATTTCTAACCCATCCATTTACATTATTTTTTTTTGCACGAACTTTTAGGGCCTGTCGAAAAAAGACTCCTTGAACTTTTCCTTTTATAAAAAGCCTAACACAAAGTTTTGCCATTCCATGATTTGTTTTAACAAGTCATTAATCAATTTTGGCTTTGATATAATAAAAAATTACTTTCTTTCCTTAATTCTAGCCCTGCCAGTTTTTCTAGCAGCAATGCTACCAACTTTTGCTCCAGGTGGAGCATTTCTTGAAACAGTTGAACTTTGTCCAACATGTTGATGTCTACCTCCACCATGAGGATGGACATAGGCAGCTTGTGCTACACCTCTTACAATTGGGTATTTTTGTCCCTTTGATCTAGATCTACGCCATCTTACTCCTGCACGCATATACGGTCTATCCCCTACTCCACCACCTGCCAAGGTTCCAATCATTGCTCTATTTTTTGGATTAATAGTTGAAAATTTTCCTGATGGTAGTTTTATTGTTACCCCATCTGGTCCATGAGAAAATATTGTTGCATTAGTTCCTGCTGATTTAATTAATGAACCACCATCTCCAAAATGCTTTTCTACATTACAAACAATAGTACCATCCGGAATATTTTGAACGCTAATTACATTTCCGTTAGAAATATCAGCTTCTAAACCAAATTGAATTTTTGATCCAACCTTAGTCCCAAGAACTGCTGGAATAAAGGACACTGAACCATCTTCAAATCTAACTTTTGCAAGAGGTACATCACGACCTCGTTCATGGACTAGATCTATAATGTCTCCTGAATGTTTTTCGGTTAAACTATAGCTTGGATATTTGGCAGGAGAAAGCTTCCCAGTTGTCGCAGCTCTAAACTGCATACCTCCACGGCCTCGTCTTCTAACTAATGGTCGTTTACCCAAGCTGATCGAGTTTCAAGGTTAAACAGATTTTAAGTTTTGTGTTTAGATTGACAATTTTGTACAAGAATTGATAATTTTGTTAGATTAATACTGCCAAAGATATAAAAACATAGGAAGAGAGAATTTTCTTATGAGCCAGAATTCGCTTTCACTTAAGGTATTGGAAGCTTATACAAGAGATGTTGGAAGAGGAGTAGCAAGAATTGACTATGATTCTATGGATACATTAAATGCGTCAACTGGCGATGTAATTGAAATTAAAGGTAAACGACGTACCGTTGCAAAATGTCTACCACTTTATCCGTCTGATGAGGGAAAGGGAATTATTAGAATTGACGGACTAGGACGAAATAATTCTGGAATTGCAATTGGAGATACAATTGCAGTACGAAAGATAAAAGCTGTTGCAGCAGAAAAAGTAGTAGTTGCTCCATTAGAGGCCATTCCACCTATAGATGAAAGATACCTTGCAGATGCTTTAGAAAGTGTTCCGCTAATTAAAGGAGATAATGTGATGGTTCCATATTTTGGTGGACGATTAACTTTTCAAGTTATTGGCGTTACTCCTGCAGCAGATGCAGTACTTGTTACTCAAAAAACAGTTTTCCATATAGCTGAGAAAGGAGAAACGCTCAGAGGAGTTCCACAAGTAACCTATGAAGATATTGGTGGCATTGCAGATGAAATTAAAAAAGTAAGGGAGATGATTGAATTACCTTTACGTCATCCAGAAATATTTGAAAAATTAGGTATTGAAGCACCCAAAGGTGTACTCTTGTATGGTCCACCTGGAACTGGTAAAACACTTCTTGCAAAGGCTGTTGCAAATGAAAGTAATGCTCATTTCATTAGTATTTCTGGTCCAGAAATTATGAGTAAATTCTATGGGGAAAGTGAAGCAAGATTAAGAGAAATTTTTAAAGAAGCACGAGAAAAATCACCGTCCATTATCTTTGTTGATGAAATTGATTCTATTGCTCCAAAAAGAGAAGAAGTAACTGGTGAAGTTGAACGACGAGTTGTTTCCCAAATGCTTTCACTAATGGATGGCTTAGAAGCAAGAGGCAAAGTAATTGTAATCGCTGCAACTAACAGACCAAACGCAATAGATCCAGCTTTAAGACGTCCAGGTAGATTCGATAGAGAGATTGAGATTAAAGTTCCTGATAAGAAGGGACGAAAAGATATTCTTGCTATTCATACAAGAAATATGCCTTTAGCTGATGATGTTGATTTAGATAAATGTGCTGCGGTTAGTCATGGGTACGTAGGGGCAGATTTGGAATACTTGTGTAAGGAAGCAGCAATGAAATGCTTGCGAAGATTATTACCAGAACTTAATCTAGAAGATGAAAAAATACCTCCAGAAACGTTGGAAAAACTAATTGTAAATGGAGAAGATTACCAAAAAGCCCTAAGAGAAGTCACTCCTTCTGGAATGCGAGAGGTATTCATTGAAAATCCTGATGTAAAATGGGATGAGGTAGGTGGCTTGGTTGAAGTTAAACGTGAACTTCAAGAAGCAGTGGAATGGCCAATGAAATATCCGATGTTATATGAAAAATTAGGTCATAAAATGCCACGAGGAATTTTGTTACATGGACCAAGTGGAACTGGAAAAACATTACTAGCAAAAGCTGTAGCAACTGAAAGTGAAGCTAACTTTGTTTCTGTACGAGGTCCGGAGCTATTATCAAAATGGGTTGGAGAATCTGAAAGAGGAATTAGAGAGATATTTCGAAGAGCAAGACAAGCATCACCTTGTGTAATATTTTTTGATGAAATTGATTCAATTGCACCTATTAGAGGAGCTGGAGGCGAAACTGCTGTAACTGAAAGAGTGGTAAGCCAACTTTTGACTGAATTAGATGGCATGGAAAATATGCATGGGGTAGTGGTGCTTGCAGCAACAAATAGAGCAGATATGATTGATACTGCATTACTTAGACCAGGACGATTTGATAAGATTATACAAATTCCATTACCCGATAAAGAAAGCAGAAAGAGCATATTAGCAATTAATGCAAAGGAAATTCCCATTGTTAATGATCCAAAAAGTCCTGGGTATGTAGATATAGAAAAAATTGCCGAAGTCACTGATGGATTAAGTGGAGCAGATGTTGCGGCTATTGCAAATACTGCAGTATCTTTGGTAATTCATGAATTTCTTGATGCCCATCCAGAAGTCAAAGAGGCAGAAAAGGCTTCAGAGAACGCTAAAGTTACAATGAAGCATTTCGAAGAGGCAGTAAAGAAAGTTCGAGAACAAAAAGATCTAAAGATTGGTCAGAAAGTCGTCGCATCTTATTACAGGTAGTTTTAATAAAATAGCCAATCTAATCCACCTAAATGTCTGAATATAGAGGCTATACTGGAATGTCTCTAGTATTTCTAAAAGAATCTAAAGTAAAGGTGGGAGATTCAGTGAAGATTACAGAAGATTTAACATATTCCGGAATTATAATGCCACGTTACGAACAGAAGGATGATAAGCATATTGTTATCAAATTAAAAAATGGGTATAACATCGGGATTGAGATAAACAAAATAAAAAAAATTGAGCTCCTACCTCAGGAAAAAATAGAGCCAAAAAATTCCCCACAAATAAAAATTGATTCTTCATTACCCAAAGTGTTACTTTTATCCACTGGTGGAACAATAGCAAGTAAAATTGATTATAGAACTGGTGCTGTTACTCCGGCATTAAGTGCAGCAGAGCTTAATTCTTCTGTACCTGAACTAGCGGAAATGGCTCAGATTCATGCTGAAGTTCTTTTTTCCGAATACTCTGAAAACTTAGAGCCAAAACATTGGAATATTATTGCAGAAAAACTGGATTCATATGCAAAATCTGACTACAAAGGAATTGTTATCGCACATGGAACAGATACAATGCAGTATACTGCAGCATTTTTGTCCTTTGCATTAGCAGGATATCCAATTCCTATAGTTTTAGTTGGCTCACAAAGATCTTCAGATAGACCTTCATCAGATGCAGCATTAAATTTAATTTCTGCAGTGAGGTTTGTTATAGAATCAAATACACGTGGAATTTTTGTTGTAATGCATCATAACGAAAGTGATGATTTGGTTTCAGTACACTTGGGAACTAGAGTAAGAAAAAATCATACCAGTAAAAGAAGTGCATTTCAAACTATAGGTGATAATCCAGCTTTTCTTATCCTAGATAACAAAATCGAAAAAAATTTAGAAAAAGAATTTTTTAAACAAAAAGAATATGTTCCAAATTTGAATGTAGATTCAAATGTAGCTCTAGTAAAATATTATCCAGGATATAATCCAAAAATTATTAATTTTCTAATAGAATCAGGTTATAAGGCAATAATTTTTGAGGGAACTGGATTAGGACATGTTGGAAAAACCATGTATGAAGGAATCAAAAAGGCAAATGAATCAGGATTATTCATGGGGATGACCTCACAATGTATTGATGGTCGGGTTGGAATGAATGTTTATGAAAGTGGAAGAGATCTTCTTGAACTTGGAATTATCCCTCTATCTGATATGATTTCAGAGACGGCATTAGTAAAAGCAATGTGGGCTTTAGGGAATTCCAAAAATATAACTGAGATGAAAGAATTAATGCTAAAAAATATTGCTTCTGAATTTTCTGATTAATCTTTTAAGACTGAATGATGGGGGATAATTAATGTCAGAAATACAAATAGATAAAATTGGATTAAAAGTAGGTCTTGAAATTCATCAACAGTTATCGACTGGTAAAAAATTATTTTGTAATTGTTCCCAATTGGAAACAAATGAATTTACATCAAAATTTGACCGTAAATTACGTATAACAAAAAGCGAATTAGGAGAATATGATCCTGCAGCAATATTTGAAAATATGAAATCTAAGAAAATAATATACTATTCTAATCCAAAAAGTAGTTGTCTTGTAGAACATGATGAAGAGCCTCCCCATGATCTTGATATAGATGCAAAAAATATTGCATTACTAATTGCTAGCTCGCTTAAATCAAATATTTTTAGTGAAATTTATCCTATGAGAAAGATGGTAATTGATGGTTCCAATACTTCTGGTTTTCAGAGAACTATGATAATTTCTCAAGGGGGTTTTATTGAAGTGGAGGGAAAAAATATAGGAGTACAATCAATTTGTCTTGAAGAAGATGCTGCAAAATTATTAGCAGATAGGGAAACAGAGAGAGACTATAGCCTTGAACGATTGGGCATCCCGCTTATTGAGATTGCATTAGAGCCTGTTAGTGCTAATGGGTCAGAGATGAGAAAAATTGCACTTGCAATGGGAAGACTGTTACGAGCTACAAAAAAGGTTACTAGAGGATTAGGATCCATTAGACAAGACGTTAATGTTTCTATTAGTGGAGGAGGAGTAGTTGAAGTAAAAGGAGTACAACAGCTAGATCAGCTTGAAAAAGTTGTAGAATATGAAGCAAAGAGGCAACATGGTCTCCAATTAATTGCAGAAAAAATAAAAAAATTAAAACTTGAAAAAATTTCAAGAAAGGAAGATGTTTTTGATGTAACAGAATTTATGAAAAATTGTAAATCAAAAATAATACAAAAAGCCTTAAAAAATAAATCTGTAATCAAAGTAATAAAAATAAAAAATTTTTCTGGAATGTTTAATTATTCGCCTTATGAAAACATTAGACTGGGAAAAGAAATTGGTCAGCTAGTTAGATTTTTTGGAATTGGTGGGGTTTTTCATTCTGATGAACTTCCCAATTATGGGATAGATGATTTAGAAATTCAAAAAATAAACAAATTATTAGATAATGATGAAAATGATAGCTTCATAATAATTGCAGGAGAAAATTCAAAAATTGATTTTGCAATAAATTCAATAATAAATAGAATTGAACAATCAATACAAGGTGTTCCTGCCGAAACTAGATTAGCAACACAACTTGGAGAAACAGTGTATCTTAGACCTAAGCCAGGTGCCTCAAGAATGTATCCAGAGACTGATATACCACCTATCAAAGTAACTAAAGACGAAATCGATATTGCAAAAAAAAATATTCCCAAGTCGTGGGATGAATCCATATTAATTCTTCAAAAAAAGTATGAACTTAAGCCACAGTTAGCTCAACAAATTTTTGATTCTGAATATTTGGAAATATTTGAAAAAATTTGTGCAGATAAAAAAAGCTCCCCAAATTTTGTGGCATCAGTTCTTTGTTCAACGATAACAAATCTAGAAAGACAGAATCTTGATACAAGTTTATTAAAATCAGAAGAAATTATAAAATCTTTCGAATTTCTTAATCAAGGTAAAATTACAAAAGAATCAATAGAAATTATTTTTGAGCAATTGATGTCAGGAAAAACCCAAACAGTTGAAGAAGCAATTCAAAAAACATCAATGGTTTCTTTAAGTGAGGTTGAATTGATGGATATTTGTAAAGCAGTAATTATTGAAAATTCTTCCATAATTGATTCCCAAGAACTCCGGGCAATTGGGCCTTTAATGGGGATTGTAATGAAAAATACACGCGGTAAAGCTTCCGGTGAAAAAATAAACCAATTGTTACAAAAAATGATTAAGGAGTATCTTAACAATAAAAAACAAAAATAATGAGTGGGATTTTAAACACTAAATGTCGTTAGGAATTGAGATTTAGTCTTCAATTTTTCTTCTACCAGTTCCTCGTCCCATTGAAACCCATCTACCTTTACCAGTTGGTCTTCCAGATGTGTCTGCAATATCACCGAGTTTAATTTTTTTAGTGCCACGTCCCATTGAGACATACACGTCTTTGGCGGCATCTTTTCGTTTTTTCTGAAGATCTGCATAATCTTTTCCAGTCCAATTATCTGCTTCTTTTTCAGATACTCTTCTGGATGTACCTCTGCCACCCACTCGTACTACTTTACCCATAATACACTTACAATTTACTATCGTTTAAAGTTGTTCTTTTTCCATTTAGATATAAAAATTAATGCGGGAAGTGGGATTCGAACCCACGAACTCCTAGGAGATAAGGATCTGAACCTTACGCCGTTGACCAGGCTTGGCAACTCCCGCACCGTAGATTTAGAGGTCTGAAATAAGTTTCTTTATTGAAATAAAATGAAATACAAACATAACTGAGACTGAAAATAGTAGGAATATTGGAATTTAGAGAGATTTATTGTAACAATTGTAAAAAGATTCTTGGTCGGTACAATGTAAAATTCTATCCAGAATCAAAAATTGCAGATTTGATTAAAGATAATCATGCATTTCATGTAAGGCAAGGTCATCATTTAGATATACGAAAAGTCGATAAAAATAAGGAATTCAAAAAAATCTAAATTTTTAGTGTGAAATAATTTTTTTAATCTAAAGTTTTTCCAAATTCTTGTAGAAGATTTTTTTGATTTTTAGAAAGTTTCTTAGGGATATCTATAACTAATCTCACGTATTGATCTCCGCGTCCCCTAGAATTAATTTTGGGTAATCCTTTTCCTTTTAATTTGATAATTGTATTTGGTTGACTGCCTTCTTCAATAGTGATTTTTTCAATTCCATCTAAAGTTGGAACCTCGATATTTTTCCCAAGAATTGCATCTATTACACTAATTTTTCTGTCGTAAAAAATGTCTCCACCATCTCTTTTAAATTCGGAATGAGGTAAAACACGAATGCGAACAATAAGATCTCCATTAATTCCATCTGAGACCAATTCACCTTCACCTGGAATTGTGTAATCACCAGTATCAATACCAGGAGGAATATCAAAAGGTAAATGTCTAATTCCTTTTGTCACTCCTTTTCCTTTACAGTTGTTACATGGTTTTTCAATAATTTGTCCCTGGCCATGACATGAAGAACATGGTGCGACAGTAACAAAAGATGCAAATCCCATTTTTCTTGTTTGCCTAACCTGACCTTGACCATTACAGGTTTTACATGTTTTTGGGGAAGAACCAGGTGCCGATCCAGAACCATTACATGATACACATTCTACATCTTTGTGAAGATCAATTTCCATGTGTTTACCATGAAAAACATCCTCAAGGGTAATGGAAGTTTCATAGAGTAAGTCTGCACCTTTTTGTCGTCTAAATCCTCCAAATCCTCCACCTCTACCCAAAAGTGATTCAAAAATTGATTCAAATCCTCCACCTCTACCAAAAAGATCACTAAATACATCATCAAAGTTACCACTAGCACCTTTGAAAATATCTTCTGTACTATATTTCCCATCTACTCCAGCGTGTCCGTATTGATCATAGATTTTTCTTTTTTCAGTATCAGATAATACTGCATAGGCCTCTGATATTTCCTTGAAATGTTCTGCAGCTTCTGGAGTTTTGTTTCTATCTGGATGAAATTTCAAAGCAAGTTTACGGTATTGTGATTTAATTTCATTACCCGGAGCTGTTTTTGAAACTCCTAGAACTTCGTAATAATCACGTTTGGAACTCATGTATATCGTAATAATTTCAGGGAGTATAAATTATCTAATTTGTTTTATTTTCTTTTGAAGTTTCTTCATTTAATGTAGAATCAGATTTTTGTTCTTCATCAGGCTTTTTGTCTTCTTTTTGTTGCTCTGTGCCTGGAGAAGCAGCAGCATTTTTGTAGAGTTCGGTAGTTATTTCATTGACTAAGGATTTTAGAGCATCCAATTTAGTTTTGATCTGGTCAGCATCTTTGTTAAGAACTTCTTTTAGTTCTTTTATTGCGTCTGTAATTTTTATACCCTTTTCTTGTGAGATTTTATCTTTAAGATCATGATTTACTAGTTTTTCAGTGGTATAGATGAAACTTTCAGCTTCATTTTTGATATCTATAGCTGCTTTCTTCTTTTTGTCTTCATCAGCAAATTTTTCTGCATCTTGTTTTAATTTTTCAATCTCATCTTTTGATAATTTTGTTCCTGCTTCAATTGTAATCTTTGCCTCTTTTTTGGTGCCAAGATCTGTTGCAGTTACATTAAGAATTCCATTTGCGTCAATGTCAAATTTCACATCAATTTGTGGAACCCCTCTGGGAGCAGGTGGCAAATCAGTTAGGTTGAAGCTTCCAAGAGAAACGTTATCAGCTGCCATTGGTCTTTCTCCTTGTACGACATGAATAGTAACAGCAGTTTGACTATCTGCAGCAGTAGTGAACACTTTACTTTTTGAAGTAGGAATAGTAGTATTTCTTTCAATTAATGGTTCTCTAACACCCCCAAGAGTTTCAATGCCTAGAGTTAATGGAGTTACGTCAAGTAGTACTATGTCACTTGTTACATCACCAGCAATGATTCCTGCTTGAATTGCTGCACCCATTGCAACAGCCTCCATTGGGTCAACACCAGATTCTGCCTCTTTACCTATTAGTGAACTGATAAATTTTCTAACCAAAGGTATTCGAGTTGGTCCTCCAATTAGTACAATCTTTGAGATATCAGACGCAGATAGTTTAGCATCTTCTAATGCTTTTTCAACTGATGGCTTACATCTTTCTACAATTGAATTAATCAAGCCTTCAAATTTTGCCCTAGTTAGTTTAATTTCAAGATTTTTTGTTCCAGATGATGGATCATGAAAAATAAAAGGCAGATTAATGTCAGTTTCCATCACAGTTGATAACTCAATCTTTGCCTTTTCTGAGGCCTCTCTGATTCGTGTCATGGCCGTACTATCTTTGGTAAGGTCAATGCCAGTTTGTTTTCTAAAATCATCAACAACATAATCAGAAATTACTTTATCCATATCCGTGCCCCCCAATAGAGTATCACCAGAGGTACTCATAACTTCAAAAACTCCACCTCCCATTTCCATTATAGTTACATCTAAGGTACCCCCACCAAAATCAAAAACTAAAATTTTCATTTCCTCCTTTGATTTATCAAGTCCAAATGCCAGTGAAGCAGCAGTTGGTTCGTTTATTATCCTTACAACATCTAAGCCCGCAATTGTACCTGCATCCTTTGTTGCTTGGCGTTGATTATCATCAAAATATGCAGGAACAGTAATTACGGCTTTTTCTATCTTTTCACCTAGAAATGCTTCGGCATCTTTTTTTATTTTTTGTAAAATAAAAGCCGAAATTTGTTGAGGTTTGTATTCTTTACCTTGAAGTTTAAAGACATGATCGGTTCCCATTTTTCTTTTGGCAGCTACTATAGTATTATTGGGATTTGTTATGGCTTGACGTCTGGCTGGCTCTCCAACAATTAGATCACCGTCCTTACTAATAGCGACATAAGAGGGGAATGCTTTACCGCCAATGGTAGTTCCCTCTGCTGCTGGAATAAGCGTAGGTTTACCTCCCATCATTACTGCAGCAGCTGAATTACTTGTTCCTAAATCAATTCCAATTATTTTAGCCATTTTGTTCACCGTTTGAATTATCCAATTTTGATTTTTTTGATATTTCTACTATGGTTGGCCTAATTATTCTATTGTGAGAAATATATCCTTTCCTGATTTCTTTTGTTATAGTATCATCATCAAGTGAAGGATCTTCTACAATAGATACAGCCTCATGAAATTTTGGATTAAAAATTTCTCCAAGTGCATTAATTGGAGTAACTCCATATTCAGATAGTAGAGCATTCATATTTTTTAAAATTGATTCCAAGCCTGAAACATCAATTTTTTCATCTTTAAGAATTTTTTTTGCTAGAATAAAATCATCATATATTGAGAGAAAACTTAGCATAAATTTATCAATTTTTAAATTAACTCCATTTTCAATATCTAATTTTGATTTACGTTCCAAATTTTGAAAGTCGGCAAGTGCATGTTTTAATTTTTCTTGATATTCTTCGAGTTTTTGTTCTTGCATTGTTAATTTTTTTTCATATTCAGATATTATTAATTCATTTTCTATTTCTTCATTAGTTTTATTTTCAAATTCTTCTTCAGTAGGATTAGAATTCTTGGATTTTGAATTCTGTTGATTGTTTTCTGACAAATCGAAAGTTTTTTTCCTCTTAGGGTTATTTTATTTTTATCGTATTATCTCACATAATGGATTTGTTTTAATCATGATGAGATCGGCTTCTTTTTTCTTTTTCATGATGTTTTCGTAATCGTATTTAGAACAAACAACCACTACTGTGGTTTTATCACTATGAAACAAGTCATAATTAGGACCTTCAAAGGCTTCAACATCGCCAATATAATCCCGTAACTTTAGAGTAAGATTTTGAAGCATTTCAATTTTATCTCCTCTCATAGCATGTTGGTCCAGTGTCCAAGATAGTGCAATTTTAGTTCGACTCGCCTTTAAATCATTTTTCTTTAATGTAGATCTAATTTCATCTATTAATCGTTTAATGTAACCATCAATTCCCTTGATGCTACCATTAACCAAATACATTAGAGTATTTGCACCCTCAATGGAAGTTCCTAAAGATCGGAGATCATATAGACTATTAATCATATCATCTAAGAAAATATCATTAAATGTATCTGACGTTAAATCAGATTTAGTTTTATCATCTAAAGCAAATTTACACACTTCGAGCACACTACATAATCCTGAAAATCTTGAAAGGATGTTTATTGCGTGAAAATGTTCAGAAGAAGAAATTCCTACAAATTTTTTTTCTTTTTTTCCACTTGATAACAATTCAGAAAGTGTTTCATCCATTTTGCTATTAAAAGAACCAATTACGTTGGGATCTTGAGTTGGATCAGATAGTGGATAATAGTAATATGAAATTGATTTTCCAACTTCTAATCCGGTAACATGTTCAAGCAGAGAAATATTTTCATTATTTCCTCCAAATCCAGTACCTAGATTGTAAATGACAGAACTACCTTTCTTTAATTGACTGGTTGCATCTTTAAATTTTGAATGAACTTCAGTTTTTGTATCTTGACCTGTTTTTCTGATTCGTGGAGTAAAAAATAGATATTTTGCTTTTGATAAAGCTACATCAATTGGCTCCATTGGTAATAGAGGTTCATCATCCTTGAAAGAAGAAACATTCGGGTATGTTTTTGCAATATCTGCTTTAATGGTTATAGCAGATGGCGTAGTTTCATCTATAATTTGGACATCTGCGCCTTTAATTGCCATCTGGCAGGCAAGCGAATAACCTTCAGTACTTAGACCATAAACAACAACTTTAGCTCCCCCCATTTCATTTGAGCTAGGCAAATAACCCAAGAAAAACTTATTGACCTTCCAAATTCAATGAAAAATACTTGAAAATTTGGTTTGATGTACTTACTCCAAAGCAAATACTGTTTTTTGAACCTATGATAAGACGGTTTCAAAAAAATCATCATGTGATATGTACGTCTAGGGATTATCGGGAAGTAAGTAAACTAGCAAAATTAAGAAAATTGAACCTCGTATTTGTAGGAAAACACGGAGGGGGTGAAAAATATGATAAACTAAATGCTAGTACTACTAGAATTAGTAAACTTGCAAAAATCATTAAAAATCATTCTCCCGATATTACAGTTAGTTTTTGTTCTCCTGAGGCATCAAGAGTTGCTTTTGGATTAGGGATAAGACATATTGCTTTTTCAGATTCGCCACATGCTGAGGCAGTAATGAGATTATCAATTCCTCTTGTTCAAAAATTAATAATCCCATGGGTGATCCCAAAAAAAGAATTTTTAAAATTTGGAATAGATAAAAAAGATATTTTACACTATAAAGGCATAGATGCTGCAACAATTGTAAAAAGAAGTTTTGATAAAAAAATTAAAGTTCCAATTAATAGTAAAAAGAAAACCATTTTAATTAGAACAGAAGAGGATCAGGCAGCCTACTCTACTAAAAATTCAAAAAAAACTATAATGATTATCAAAAATATTGTCAAAGAATTTGGTAGTGAAAATATTTTAGTTCTTGGAAGATATGATTCACAGATACAATTCCTTAATCTAACATTTAGAAAAAATATAAAAATTTTAAATAAAGTAGTTGATGGAAAGACGCTATTATTAACAACAGATGTTTTTGTTGGTTCAGGAGGAACAATGACTGCAGAAGCTGCATTACTTGGAGTTCCTACAATTTCTTATAATGCAGTACCAAATTTGATAGAAAGTTATCTTGTAAAGAATAAACTTGTTAAGAGAGAGACCAATCCTAAAAAACTAGTTAAAACATTAGGAAAAATCCTTTACTCTTCTAACATCAATGATAAAAAAAGGGCAAAAAAGGTGTTAAACTCTATGGAAGATCCTTATACCAAACTTGTAAAAGCAATTTCATCATCAATTTAGTTCTAAAATTCAGTTTTTTCGCGATTAGATTACATTAATGAAATAGAAAATAACATTAAGGGACATTTAACTTAAAATCTCGTCCGGCAGCCCGGTAGAGGATTTATTCCACCGAATGTAGTGGTCAAGCATAGGGGCCTTTGGAGCCCTTGACCCCAGTTCGAATCTGGGCCGGGCTACTTTTTTTCTTAATGATTAACTAAAAATCTAATTTTGTGAGCAGTTTAGTAGCAAGGGCAAACAAAATTCCTGCAAGTATAATCAAAATCATAATTTCTATAATCACAAACTCTGTAAAAATTCCAAAAATTCCTGCACGAATTACATCAACCAGATAGGTCAAAGGATTAAGGTAAAATGCAGTAGCTAATGGTTCTGGTGCTCCTGATGCAGGATAAAATGCTGTACTTACGAATGCAAAAAACAAAAAGACAGTATTAATTATTACATTAAATCCTTCACTTGATTTGAGTCTTGTTGAAATAATTGATGCAATAGATCCAAACAAAAGTGAACCAGTAACTGATGCAAAAATAATAATTGGAATTGTTAATGGAGAAAATTCAACAGATTCGGAAAAAACTGGAAATGCAATAAAAGCTATCAAAGCTGCACTGACTAAACCAACAATTCCAATTGTACATACATTACTAAGTATGTAATGAGCACGTGTAAACGGTCCAGATAATATTTGCTCAAACATTCCATGTCTTCTGTCATTCCAAATAATTATTCCAGAAATCAATGTGCTATTCATTATGTTAAAACCTATCATACCTGTAGACAGGTAAGCCGGATAATTCAAATCTCTATTTTCAAACGGTACAACATCAATTAGTGAGGTATACGCAAAACCTGCAACAAAAATATAGATTAATGGAAAAATAACTTGCCATATCAAAAACCCTGGGTTAAGAGCTATGGTTAGATTTCTATTTACTAATCGAATTATTGGATTCATTTGATTCATTTACCACTTTAAGAAATATTTCCTCAAGATTAGTAGGTATAGCTGAAAGATCTTCTACTGCAATATTATTTGAATTTAAAATTTGTAAAATTTTCATAAGTACAATTTCAGATTCATCAGAATGAATTGTAATTGTCGTTCCTGAAGTATAATCGATTTTACAATCTTTAACGTTAACTAGAAGATCTTCAATTTTTTTATTATTTTCGTTTAGATGTATTCGTATCGTTTTTGTTCTTCCAAATCTATTTTTTAGCTCACTTGGAGAGTCAACTGCAATTATTTTTCCCTTGTTAATTATAGCAATCTCATCACAGAGGTATTCTGCTTCAGTCAAAATATGGGTAGTAAAAAAAATCGTTAGACCATCTTTTACTTTTCTTTTTAGAAAATCCAACAGCTTTCGCCTTGCCGACGGATCAAGGCCTATGGTTGGCTCATCTAAAAACAATAAATCCATATCATGCATGAATTCACGAGCCACCTGAAGCCTTCTACGCTGACCTATCGATAGATCATCGGTTTTTTTCTTTCTAATATCAATCAGGTCAAAATCAGAAAGAAGCTCCTCTACCCTCAAATTTCGAATTTTCTTTGGGACATCCCACATCAGACCATATTTTTCAAGTGATTTTTCCACAGATAAGGATGGCTCGTAACTAGGCTGCTGTAAAACTACGCCAATTCTATTTCGTATCTGGAGTGGATTTTCCAAGGCGTTAATACCTAAAATTGTTAAAGTTCCAGATGTCGGTGGAATTAGTGTCGTCAAAAGTTTAATCATAGTTGATTTTCCTGCCCCATTTGGACCTAAAAATCCAAAAACCTGGCCTGATTTTATCGATAGATCGATCCCAACCACTGCATTTACAGAATCATATGATTTGTAAAGTGATTTTGCAACAATGCTAGACACAGTTTGCCCTGCGATCTACCCACTAATTTAGTTAATGTAATTTTTATTAGGACATAAAATTAACCACCAATGATTTGTCTGAATTTGAGGTTCTATTGAATAAACTCCTTGAAGCAAGATCTGAATTATCAAAATCAGTTATTGAAGAAAAAATAAGAGAGAAAAAGGAAAAAATTGGAGCAGGATATCTTACAGATCAGGGTGCCCTCTTTCTCATAGCAGCAGATCTTGGCGTATCATTATCAGAACCACTCAAAGTAGAAATGGGATTAAAAGATCTGTACGTAGGCGCAAAGGAAATTTCATTAGAAACTAGAGTGATGAATTATTCTCCTGCAAAACAGTATTCTCGAAAGGATGGTTCTCCTTTCTTTTTAAGAACAATGACAGTTTATGATGGTGATTCAACTGCCAGTGTAAAGTTATGGGATGAAAAAGCAAATTTACCTGAAATTGAACAGCTAAAACCTGGAGATCTAATTAAGATCATTAAAGCATATGTAAAAACTGATCTTAATGGAAGTCCAACCATAAACATCGGTTCAGGTTCTTCGCTTGAAACAACAAACATTGATAGCAAAATTCCTGCAATTGAAACAATAACTAAAGACGTGAGCACGGTTTCAGAAAATGAATCCAATCTAGTTGTTTCAGGTACAATTGATGGAATTATCAATACAATGGAATTTACAAATTCACGTGGACAGCCTGGAAAGGCACTACGACTGCGTTTGAAGGGAAAGGACGGAAATTCAACAAGAATAGTGTTATGGGGAAAAGATGATTCATCAATCCCAAAAATGATTTCACCAGGTGCAAAAACCGTTCTTTTTGGGGTAAGAACAAAACAAGGAAATCTGGGCTTGGAGATTCACGGAAACGAGGCTACAATTATCAAAATTCAAGGTGAAAAAGAGGTAAAACCAATAGCATTTAGGATTTTGTCATCATCAAAAAATGAATCTGGAAACGTAATGATCCTTGGGGTTGATGAAAATAAAAATTTGATAAAAATTACAGACCAAGCTGAAAAAACAAAATTGTTCCAAGTGGGTGAGACTATTGAATGCATGCCCTCACAGGCTTTTGGAAATTCTATTGTACTAGATGACAGCTCATTTGTTAGAAAAGTTGATGAAGAAAACATTCCAAAGATAGGAGATCTTAGAACAAAAATCTCCGAGATTAAAGTAGGAGATGATTATTGTATTGAAGCTATAATTTTAAAAAAACCTGAACGTCGTGAAGTTCAAACAAAGAATGGAGAGTCAATTGCTTTAGCTGAGATGTATGTTGAAGACGATACAGGACCGATTTCAATTAAAGGATGGAGAAACTTGGCAAACATGCTTGATAATTTTTCCATTGGAGAAATAATTACAGTTACAGGACTCACAGCAAAAAGTGGTCTTGAAAATAGAATTGAATTATTTTTGACACCATTTTCTTCAATTAAAAAGAAAAATTAGGAATCCCAGAATCCTCTAGTCATCACATATTGTCTTTCAGCTTCGTAGATCTGCTTGTAGAGATTTTCTTCATCTACCATATTGCGTAAAATTCTAGCCGCAGTGTCAGCACCCACACCAAAACCTGACAGAACAATTAATGCAGTATTGCCAAAGTTTTCAATTAATGAAGATACTTTCCATGCGCGATCAAGTTTATGATTTTCGTCAGTAGAGATTTTTTTTCCTTGAGATTTTTTTTGAATAATTTTTTGCAAGTCATAGTCAGAGTAGAAGGTAGAGGTGATTTGTCTTCCCTTGCAATAAGGACAGGCCAGAACATCTTTAATCTCATTTGTTTCCATTACCCGCTCCCATTTTCCACATCTAGCGCAAACTAGTCTGTGCTTTGTTTTTAGCAATCGCGACTTTACCAAATCTAAAATTCCCTTATCAATGCTAGCTGGAGAGGAATAGTATTTTGTGGTGTGATCAAGGATTGGTTCAGCTATTTTAGAAAATCGGAGAACGTCAAACCACTTTACTTTAATTTCATCATTTTTTATTTTACTCAAAATTATTTCGGTATTTTTTAGGTCATATTTGTCATGAAATAATTCACGAAGTGCTTCCTGAACCAAGGGGCTTTTTAGGTACCTTTCATAGAGAAATCTGGCAGTTTTTCTATCGTATATGGCTCCTCTTCCTACAACTCCAAACTTTTTTGCTACAGACCAGGTTCTCCAGTTTACATTGTGAGTTCCAGCAAGTGAGACCTTTACTATATTTGAGAGATCATATTGATCATGTAGAACAGCAACTAGATGTTTTTCAGATATTCTACTTTTTGAGGAAAGAACAATACGATACGCATCAGATCGTGATTCTACCATAAAGCCCAGTCTTGCTGAAAGCATTGAGGATAACAAGGTGGACAGTGTGGCATTAATTTTTGATCCAAAACATGCATGCAACACTACAAGACTCTGGGTTCGAATTGCTTCAGCAACAATTGTATTTTCATTTGGAAGTGTGTCTAGCTCAAAATGTGTAATTGTTTTATTAAATAATGAAATCTTGCCATTTTTTACTGAAGTTCTAAACATTCCAACTTTTCTTGCTGTCTTGTAATCTACTGGAATGTTTTCTCCCTCCCAATATGGAACGGTAATGCCACCTGATCGGAAAGGCTCAACATTAACCTTAAACGATTTTTCATCTACATTGAGAATTTTCCATTGTAGACCTCGAAGGACGAAAACATTTCCTTGATCGCCAAAATCACCGACAAATCTTTGGTCTAGTGTTCCAATAATTTTTTTCCCAACCGTATCAAAGACTTTGAATTTTAAAATGTCTGGTATTGTTGAAAGATTTTCAAAATAATAGCGATATGTACGTCCTCTTTTTTTAAGAATTAATTTTTCTCGATTAAAAAATATCAGCGAGTTTGAATCTAAAAGATCTAGAACATTGTAAAAATCTTCTAGCGATAAATTTCTAAATGGATAAGATTTTGTAAAGGTCTGAAAGGTTTGTTCAACTGATGCTTCTCCCAATTGAATTACAATTCCCACTATATGATGTGCAAGCACATCAAGGGAACCGTCATGAATTTTTTGTTCCTCGATTGAACCCTCCTTTATTCTATCTAGGATTGCATTTGCTTCAAGCTCGTCATCTGCGTTATTTGTTACGATTAGTCCCTTCGCAGAAGCACCTTTACTATGTCTGCTTCTGCCTATCCTTTGAATTAATTTTGAAACTTGTCGAGGTGAACCATAATGGATAACCAATTCGACAGAGCCAATATCGAGGCCCAGCTCTAGTGATGAAGTACATACCACGATTCCCTTTTTTCCTTCTCTAAGAGAGCCTTCGGTTTCTTCTCTTACATCTCTTGATAGGGACCCATGGTGTAATTCTATGTTAATAGAGGATTTTTCTCGCAAGATAGAAGATAGAAATTCTGCCTCCCCTCTGGTGTTAGTAAAAAGAAGTATTGGTGAATCCAGATTTAGTTTTGTTACATAATCAACAATGAATTGGGCAACGTCTGAAATTGTCCCATCAACGTATTGCACCTCAACATCATATTTTCTAATGGACTTGTCTTGAATAATTTCGAACTTTCTTTTTGTTCCTACGACAAATTTGGCAGCATCTTGAGGGTTTCCTATAGTTGCAGATAATCCTATTCTTGTAAGGTCTGATTTTGAGTTTAGTTGCAGTCTTTCGAGGCTAAGTGAGAGCTGTGAGCCGCGTTCACTACCTAGTAATTCATGAACCTCATCAATTACAACCCATTCTAGTGCTGTCAGGGCGTCTAGCATTTTTTTCTGAGTGAGAAGTATTACCAAGGTTTCTGGAGTTGTAATCAATATATCTGGAGGTAAATTTGAAATTTTTTTGCGTGTTGACTGTGGAGTATCACCATGTCTTATTTCAATACTCAAACCGTCGTTTTCAGCATAACGAACTATTCTTCTAAAAACATCTCGATTTAATGCTCTAAGTGGTGTTACATAAATGGCTTTTATTTTTCCTAATTTTTTTGACTGTTTAATGTGAGAAAAAATTGGAATTACTGAGCATTCAGTTTTTCCCGAACCTGTTGGAGCAATAACTAGAGTATCTTTTTTTTGAAAAATTATTGGAATTGCTTTTTTTTGAATTTCTGTGAGTTGTTTGAATCCAAGGGAAGAAAACTTGGAGATTAGATTTGGATCAAGTGGTAGGTTGCTCGTTTTGTTTTGTTCTAATCCGCTCATATACCATTACGCCAACAAGTCCAATTGCAAAAAGAATGACCGTGATTGTAGGAATTGAATCAAAAATCCCTGCCATATTTTGTCTCTCATATCCAAGGTTAAATAGCTTCTTAAGATGAATCTACTAGACCATCTTTAGTTATTTTATATTCAAATTCCCTTTTTTGTAGAAATGAAGGAAGTATTTCACCAAAATATTTGGATTCTCTTTTTACTAATTTAATTTTTATATGTGTAAAAATGCTAATTGGATTTACCAAGTTTTCTTTTTCTAACTCATCAATTTCTCTAATAATATTTGTAACAATTATAGGAATTTTTTTTTCAATAGAAATAAAGGATAATTTATGCATATACTCCATAAAAGTAACATTTTTTTCTAAATTTTGTTCCACCTTATCATATTCAAATGAAAATAAATCTGTGACATTATCAATTACAATTAAAGAAAAATCAGATTCTTTTATTTTGGATAAATATTGAATCTGCTCGCTTGCATTTGTGATTCTTCCTACCTTTACTCTATCTAGCATATTTTGTTCTAAATTACGATTTTTAATCATCTCAAGCATTCGCTCTGGCCTAAACTGGCCTGTTGTATCCTGAAAAAGGGCCTGACCTCCTTGTAAAAGTGAATTAATTGTAATTTGCATTGCAAGTTGAGTTTTTCCAGTACCAGTGGAACCAAAAATATCAGTAATAATTCCATTTTTGATGCCACCACCAAGAAAATTATCTAATTTTTTGATTCCTGTACTAATCATATGTAAATAAGTAAATAATATTAGAAATTAAAGCAGTTTCTTTACTCCAATTATGTAGGCAAGGCTTTTATGCTGGATATAAAGGAAAACAGATTGAACATTCGTTGTCACAAGCAAGCTCAAAGAGACCACTCACAACTTTACAGAAAAATACCAAAAAAAATGTTATAGTTAGACTAAAGAGTGAAGTTGAATACAAAGGAAAAATGGATAATGTTGATTCTTATATGAATTTGATAATGACTGATGCTGAAGAATTAAAGGATGATAAGGTTATTGCCAATTATGGAAGAGTTATCGTTAGAGGAAATAATGTTTTATTTATCAAAATAGAAAGTGATCTTTAATCTAAAGGAGTTTTTAATTTGGTAAGGAGTTTTCTTTTTACTTCCGAATCTGTAACAGAGGGACACCCCGACAAGGTTTGTGATCAGATTTCTGATGCAATTTTAGATGAATATCTAAGACAAGACCCTGACTCTAGAGTTGCAGTAGAAACAATGGCTACTACTAGATTTGTGGCAGTAGCCGGAGAAGTTACATCTAAAGCGGTATTTGATAAAAAAGCCCAGGATGAATTAGTTAGAAAAGTAATAAGAGAAATTGGGTATGACAAACCCGAATTAGAATTTGATGCAAATACGTGTGAAATAATACTAAGATTACATGCTCAAAGTCCAGATATCAGTCAAGGGATTACTGCTACAGTTGATAAGGAGCAAGGAGCAGGGGACCAAGGTTTGATGTTTGGGTATGCAACAAATGAAACTGAAGAATTAATGCCTATGCCAATTATTCTTGCACATAAATTAACAAAAAAACTTTCTGAAATCAGGAAATCAAAGGAGTTACCTTGGCTAAGACCTGATGGAAAATCTCAAGTTTCTGTTTTATACGAAGATGGAAAACCAAAAAAAATAGATACCATCGTTTTGTCAACACAACATGCACCAAATATTTCAAATTCGGAAATATCAAAGACCCTAATTGAGAAAGTTATCAAACCTGTTTGTGGAGATCTATGGGATGATAGGATAAAGATTCATGTAAATCCAACCGGCAAGTTTGAAATTGGTGGACCTCATGGCGACACCGGGCTTACTGGAAGAAAAATAATAGTTGATACGTATGGTGGACAGGGAAGGCATGGGGGTGGTGCATTTTCAGGCAAGGATCCATCAAAAGTAGATAGATCTGCATGTTACATGTGTCGCTATATTGCAAAAAACATTGTAGCAGCAGGTTTAGCTGATAAATGTGAGGTACAAGTTGCTTATGCCATTGGAGTTGCGAATCCAGTATCTCTTATGGTAAATACTTTTGATACAGGAAAAATTCCCGAAGAAGATATTGAAAATATTGTTAGAAAAAACTTTGATATGAGACCTTTATCTATAATTTCACAATTGGATTTGAAAAAACCATTTTATAGAAAAACTGCAGCTTATGGTCATTTTGGAAGAAACGAGCCAGAGTTTAGATGGGAAAGCACAGATAAGGCAAATCTGTTGCGACAAGCAGCAGGATTATAAAATATCTCTGAAACTTTTAAATTCAAAATTACAAAGTTTTTGAAGATTTTTGTGATTTCCTGTGAAATTTCCAACCATTATGTTTAGGTCTTCTACTCCATATGATACCTTTGCATTATGTACTGCTTCATGGTATAGTGATTCCAAGTCTTGATTTTTTATTTTTGTTTTATATTTTCTTGCAAATAATCTTACGTATTTTGAAAATGAGATTTTCTCTGGACCAACCAAATCAATAATCTTTTTTGAAAACTTTTTGGACAAAATGGCTAACTGGATAACTTTTGCAACATCGGTTACATGGATTGGTTGTAATTGATATTTTCCAGACCCAGGAATAATAATTTGTCCTCGCTTGATTTGTCGTTTTAGGTTCTGTGTAAGATGATCATCATCGCCTATGATGTAGGATGGACGAAGAATGGTATAATCTAGTCCTGATTTGATGATTTCTTGCTCTGCTTTGTATTTTGAAATAAAATAAGCTGAGATTGATTTTTCATTTACCCCAAGGCCACTTAGATATACAATTTTTGGAATTTTTAGTTTCTTGCAAAGAATTACAGCTTTTTTTGCATTGCCTACATTTACTTCTTCGAATGTGAGTTTCGTTGTTTGGTGGCCTTTACCAATAAGATGTACAAGTGCATTACATTTTTTTAGCTTTTTTGATATAAAATTAGGATTAAAATCTGGTGAGATTATCCGGGTTTCAGAAGGAAAGTTAGAATAATTTTTTCTAGAAATACCATATACTGTAGCTCCATTTTGATATAGTAAATTTCTGACATTGGTTGCTACAAATCCACTTGCTCCAGATACGGCTACCCGGAGATTATTGATTGGTTTCATGTTTGGATAAGAGTTAATACATAAAATAAATCAGTTTGGTCGTGGCCGAGGAAAAATCCAAGGAAAAATTACGTACAGGCTTTACCACTGGAACGGCTGCAACTGCATGCGCAAAAGCCGGCTTACTTTCCTTACTAAAACAAAAAAAATTAGATTCTATTGAGGTTTTGCTTCCAAAAAATGACAAAATCACAATAAAGCTTCACAAGTGCAATTTCAATAAAAACAAAGCCAAATGTTCTGTCATAAAAGACGGCGGAGATGATCCTGATGTAACTCACAAGGCAGAAATTGTTGTTGACTTGACATTGACAGAAAACAAAAATGAAATTGAAATAACCGGTGGAAAAGGAGTCGGTATTGTTACAAAACCAGGACTAGGACTGGAGATAAACAAACACGCAATTAATCCTACTCCAAAAAAAATGATTGAGCAAAACCTGCGAGAAGTAGGTAATGAAATTTTACAAAAAAATGGAATTAAGGTTGAAATTTCAGTTCCAAAAGGCAAAGAGCTTGCACTAAAGACAGATAATCCCAGATTAGGAATTTTGGGAGGAATTTCAATTCTTGGAACAAGCGGAATAGTAATTCCATATTCGACTGCTTCGTTTGCAGCTGCAATAAGACAAAATCTAGATGTAAGTATTGCAATGGGGGACTATACTGTTGTACTAACAACTGGCGGAAGAAGTGAAGAGTTTTCAAAAAAAATTGTTGATTTGCCAGAACACTGTTTTGTTCAGATGGGAGACTTTTCTGGATATGCAATACAACAATGTGCAAAAAAGAATATCAAAAAAGCCTACGTTGCAGGATTTATTGGAAAACTTGCAAAAATGGCTGCAGGTGTAAAACAAACCCATGTGAAGGGTTCTAAGGTAGATACGAATTTTCTCTCAGAGATTGCAAGAAAGTGTAATGCCAATGATAATGTAGTTCTAGAGATTAAAAATGCAAATACGGCAAGGCATGTGCAAGAAATTGTATTTGAAAATAAAATTGATGGGTTTTTTGATGAAATATGTTCCCAAGTTTATATACAAATGAGAAAGCATTCTGAAGAAAAAGTTCCCATCGAAGTAATCTTATTTGATTTTGATGGGAAGATTCTAGGAAGGCGTCCTGTAAAGTAAGGTATTTTATTACACATTAATGGATCGGATTTTGTGGAAAAGGTATCAATTCTTGCAATTACAAAAAATGGCATAAAGATAGGACTAGATCTGAAAAAATTATCAAATTCATTTCAAATTTATGCTCCTTCAAAGTTTTCTGATAATAATTCTGATATCAATTGGTATTCAGACTCTACTGGGGCAAAAATTTCAGAGCTTTTCAAATCAAGTGATGCATTGGTGTGTATTTTTTCATTGGGTGCAGTCATTCGCTTAATTTCCCCATTTCTAAAAGATAAAAAAACAGATCCAGCTGTTCTTGTAATAGATGACAAGGCAAAATTTGTAATCAGTGCATTGTCTGGACATTTGGGTGGGGCAAATCAGCTTGCAGAAGAGATTGCAGACAAGCTTGGTGCAACACCAATTGTAACCACAGCAGCTGATGTCAACCAAACTATAGCAGTTGATCTTTTAGGAAAAGAGTTTGGCTGGAGAATTGATGATGACTCTAATGTGACTAGAATCAGTGCATTTATGGTAAATGAGGAAAAAATTGGAGTATATCAGGATGCTGGAAACAAGGAATGGTGGAACAAAAAACTCCCATCAAATGTTACAGTGTATAATTCACTTGGTGAGCTGAAAAGCTCTGGTTCCAATGGATATCTGATAATAACTGATAAAAAAATTGAAGATTCAAATATTTTACAAAATGCCGTTGTGTATAGGCCTCCGTCACTAGTAGTTGGAGTTGGTTTGCATGTTGATACAACAAAAGAAACGATTCTAGAAGGATTGAATTTTTGTTTGGACAAGTACAAGCTTGCACTAAAATCTGTTGCAAAACTTGTTTCTATAAAGAAAAAAGAGAACGTTGCAGGACTAGTTGAGCTTGCAAATGAGATGAAGCTTCCAGTTGAATATTTTGAAAAAGAGGAGCTTGCAACCATACAAATTCCAAATCCATCTGAAACAGTTCAGGCGTTTGAAGGTACACCAAGTGTGTCTGAAGCTGCTGCAATCAAATCCTCTGGCGGCAAGCTGGTAGTTGAAAAGCAAAAATTTCCACCAAATCTGACTGTAGCTATTGCGAGGATACCAGCTTGAAGCGCGGTGTATTGATAATAGATAGGGGAAGTAGAGAGCAGGAAGCAAAAGAGGAGCTTGATTTTATCTGTAATAAGGTAAAAGAAAAGGGAAAATACGTTTTTTCTGACTATTGTTTTTTAGAGGTAATTCCGCCATTTATCGAGGAAGGAATTAAAAAATCACTAAAGCACGACATTGAGGCTCTAACTATAGTTCCATACTTTTTGTATCCTGGAAAAAAGGTAAAAGCTGCAGTTACTGATGCAATAAAATTTCAGAAAGAGACTCCAGTAAAGTTTGTTGTATCAAAGCCAATGTCGATGCACAAGACCATGATTGAGCTAGTTGAGAATAGAGTCTCATCAGCTCTAAAGAAAAACAAAATAACTCTGCCTCACAAAGACGTTGATGTATTAGTTATTGGTCATGGAAGCAAGGATCCTAATGCGCAGATATCAATTCAATATGTAGTTGATGGACTAAAAAGTACATTTAGAAACATCAGTCATTGCTTTTTGGAAATTGAGGAACCAAATATTAAACAGGGAATACAAAAGTGTGAGAAAAATAATCCAGAGGTTCTAGTTATTGTGTTTTATTTTCTGCACAAAGGTGCACATGTAAAGCGAGATATTTTTGAGGATCTCAATCCTGCACTAGAACAATCTAGTATCAAAAAAGCAATTATAACTGAACATATTGGGACTGATGAAAAAATGATTGATTTGATTTTGGAGCGAGCACGTGAGGTAGAAAATGCAAACTGAGAAAGGCCAATCAATAGAGGATGAAAGCATGCAGATTATAGAAAAAGAGATTGGTCCTCATCAATATAATAAATTAGAATGGCCAATTGTGCGACGTGTTATTCATGCAACAGCTGACTTTGATTTTGCTAGAAATAATAAAATAATTTTTTCTAAAAGTGCAATTGAGAGTGGAATTTCAGCACTAAAAAATGGTTGCAACATTATTGTTGATGTAAATGGAGTGTTAGGTGGTTTTAACAAACAAAATCTCAAAGATTATAGATGTAATGCAATTTGTAATATTTCAAATCCACAAATTGTAGAAGAAGCTAAAAAGTACAACAAGACTCGTGCGCAAGCTTCAATGAGAATGGCAGCTTCTGATATGAATGAAGGATTAGTGGTAATTGGTAATGCTCCAACTGCTCTATTAGAGGTAATTGCAATGGTAAAAGAAGGTGTGACTAAACCAGCTTTGATTGTTGGAATTCCTGTAGGATTTGTATCGTCTCCAGAGTCAAAGGAGGCTCTTCAATCATTAGATGTTCCCTATATCACGAATATAGGAAGAAAAGGTGGCAGTCCTTGCGCTTCAGCTATTGTAAATGCATTATTCAAGCTGTTGAGAGAGAATTCATCAATTTGAATTAGGATTTTCATATAGGAAAAAAGAGTATTGATGAGTATGTATGAGCTGCTCTAAAAAAGCATGTAAAAGAAGTAATTTTTAGCTTCAATTTTGAATTATAGCTTCTATATGTCCAAATTAAATTGCCAAAAACAAAAAAAGAAAAAATTATCCACTTAACAGATACTAGGTAGCATTTTTTGACGTCTAAATCCCTACTTTTTTAACACCAAACTAGACACTTTTGTCAATATGATTTTTAGCGATGACGTTTTATCCCTTCATGTGAATAAGAAATAGGGAAAATCACCCTCCACCTCACGTGAGACTTGAGACTTGGAGGGCTGATCACGATTTTCCCTACTTTAAAATGGTAGATATAGATAAAATCTTTAGGTTATACAAAACTTTAGCTAATAATAGACTACAATTAATTACAAGAAATCACTAAATTAGATTGTATGAAAATCTAATATGGATCTGTATCTAAATCCTTGTATTCTTTATCTTTTTGTAACATTTCTTCAAATTGAACTTTAAGTTCTGTGAAATGTCGTAGTGTTTTTTTATTTTTTTTCTGACGCATAACTATTTCATCCTCCAATGTCTTCCAGTCTCTTACTATCATTTCTCCATATGTATCAAAAAACAAATCTTTATCCAATAATCTATTTAGGACCATTGCTGAAACTTGATCAAAAGATGATAAAACCACATCCGTTTCTTTTTCTACTGTTGTTCCACTAAAAATTTTTTTCTCATCCTTTGTAAATTCATGATATTTATCATGTACTGCTTTTCTTGAATTTCTAATTTCAGGGCTAGACAATAATTCAAAAACTTTAAACAAACTTGAGGTTTGTAACTGTAGTTTCTTGAAATGCAGATTAGTCATTGCTACTGCGAATGATACAATTATTGCAAAAAGAGCAAAAGTGATGGTCCACTTATCTTTGTCTTCTAAACCAAGATCTGGACCATAATGAAAAAATGGGATTAGTGAAATTAAAAGTATCATGACTATCCCAACCCCTAACCAAAAATTATCCATACTTTTTAAAAAATTATTATTAAAACCATGCTTTCTGTGTTTCATTTCACCTAATCTTACCCTCTTACACATACCATCATTACATAATTCAATATTTATTTTCAATAGTAACTTAGATGTAGTTGTATAATAAAAAATCAATTTTACCAAACAGATAAAAAGTAATTAATTGAAGGTCTTAGTCCCTCAAACTCTTGCATAGGAATAGCTAAAAAACAGGATCTAATTGCATTATCCTTGAGTATACTGAAAACAGCTTGAAACAAAGTTCCTGGCATAGCTTGAGCTATCAAAGTACAGATGACCATATGAGGCAAGTGCATTGTACAGGACTAGTCCGTCTTTGCCGTTTTTGATTCCTTTTCCAATATCAAGCTTGTATACAAATTTAGAATCACCTGAAACTGAATCAATCTCAGAAAAATGAAACTCGTGGCCCTGAAGCTTTAGAGAACCATTAGATATTACACATGGTTTTCCTATTGTTCCCTTGGTATAGTTTAGTGTCATTTTTCGAGTCATTTTGGTTTCTGCATCAAACAGTCCAACCATAGAATATTTCATGGAACCATCATGAATTGATTTAGTTAGATACATCAGGCCACCACACTCTGCATAAAGAGGTGTGCCATCTTCGGCTAGCTTCTTGACAGATTTTTTCATCGATTGATTCTTAGCTAAAGGAGCTGCCAAAACCTCTGGAAAGCCACCACCAATGTACAATCCATCACAAGCTGGCACCTTCGAGTCAGCTACAGGACTAAAAAATTTTAGTTGTGCTCCCTCTCGCCGCAAAGCATCCAAGTTATCCTTGTAATAGAAATTAAAAGAGCTATCAAGAGCTACAGCAATACTACACTTGACTTTATGTTTTGGTTTTTCCTGAAGCTTTGAAAGCTCGCCAGTATCTTTTGCAATTTTAATAATTTTATCAATATTTAGAGAATCAGAAATTTCCTTTGCAATTTTCTCAATTTTCTTTTTCAATGAAGCCTGTTCTGCTACTGGAATTAATCCTAGATGACGAGAGTCCAAGGTGTTGACACCTCTAGGAATGCAACCAAGTACAGGAATTTTTAATGGCTCCAAGGCCTTCCTGCATAGCTCTTCATGCTTTGGGCTTCCAATCTTGTTTAAAATTAATCCAGCAATTCTAGAATTTTTATGAAACTTTGTAAATCCTAAAGCCGTAGCTGCAATGGAACGTGCAGCCTTACTTGCATCTAAAACCAATAAGACAGGGGCCTTTAGCAAGGCTGCAACATGGTGTGTACTAGAATAGTTTGATTCTCCTGTAAAGCCATCATAGTATCCCATTACTCCTTCAATTACAGACACATCAGAGGCAGAGTTTCGAACAAAGCTTCGGACCAGTTCTTGTTTTCCCATAATCCAAGCATCAAGATTTACTGCAGAATTTTTTGCTATTGAGCTAAGATAGCTAGGATCAATATAATCAGGTCCTACTTTAAAGGGTGAAACACTATAACCTTTCTTTTTTATTCCATGAATCAGACCAAGTGTAATGGATGTTTTTCCTACTCCGCTTGATGTTCCAGCAAGAACTATTCTAGGAATTTTCAATTCCATCATTTAATTTGGATTTTTATTTAAATTGATGTAAATCCAAGCATAGGATTCAACTAATCTTTTTAGTCAAGCGTACAATGACAACAAAACATGGGAAAGGATGGTTTAGTTATAGTATACACTGGAGGCGGCAAGGGCAAAACTACCGCTTCTTTGGGAATGGCCTTAAGAGCAGTTGGTCATGGTCATAAGATTTGCATGATTCAGTTTATCAAAGGATCGTGGTCGTATGGCGAAATGAATTCAGTAAAAAGGCTAGAACCTGAGCTAGAGTTTATAATTTCAGGTAAAGGATTTGTTGGAATAATTGATGATAAGAGCCCAAAAGAGGATCACATAAAGATAGCACAAGAGGCAATAAAGATTAGCAAGCAGAAAATAAAATCTGGCAAATATGATTTGGTAATTTTAGATGAGATAAACTATGCAGTAAATTTAGGGCTAGTCGATATCAAAGATGTTATTAGTTTGATAAAATCAAAACCAGAAAAGCTAAACCTGGTATTAACAGGAAATCACGCAAAACCAGAAATTATCGAATTAGCAGATTTAGTTACAGAAATGAAAGAAATCAAGCATCCATTCAAATCAGGAATAAAAGCAAAAAAAGGCATAGATTTCTAACCAGCAACAATAAATTATGCGCATAAAAATTTAAAATTATGACGACTGAAATTCAAGAGTTACCTGAAGTTGGAGAAATTGTTATTGCAACGATTACCAAGGTATCAGATCATGGTGCATACGTTACACTAGATGAATACAATAACATTCAGGGATTTTTACATGTTTCAGAAATAGCACCAGGTTGGGTTCGAAATATAACAAAATACGTTAAAGATGGAGAAAAAAAAGTACTACTTGTTAAAAAAGTAAGATCTGAAAGAGCAGAGATAGATTTATCCCTTAAACAAATTTCAAAAGATCAAAAAAAGAAAAAATTATTAGAAGTAAAAAGATTTGAGAAAGGAAAAACTATAATTCAAAATGTAAAAGATGCTGCAGGTCTTTCTCAAAAGGATGTAGAAAAACTTGAAGAACAGATTTTTTCTAAATATGATTCCATCTATGATGCATTTTTAGATGTAGTTAGAAAAGGAATAAGCGTTTTAAATGATCTAGGAATACCAAAAAAAACTATTGCAGCAATAGAAGAGGTTAGCTCAAAAATAAGATTACCTTCAGTAGAAATTCGGGGAATCTTAGAAATAACAAATTCAAAATCAGATGGAGTAGAGATAATTAAACAAACATTAACTGACGCAATTAAAAATAATAATGAATCTAAAGTAGAAATTACCTATATTGGAGCCCCAAAGTATAGAATTACTGTTTCGGCTCAAGATTTTAAATCTGCAGAAAAATCTCTAAAACCAATTATATTAGAAATTCAAGATTCTATTGAAAAACAAAAAGGGACATTTAATTTCATTCGAGAAGATTCAAAGAAAACAAGAGAAGGATAACAATGCATTTTCAGCTAAGAAAGTGTATTTTTTGTAATCTGTATACATTAAAAAATGAATGCTCTAAGTGTAAAGAAAAAACAAAGATAGTTCATCCAGCAAAATTTTCACCTGATGATAAGTACATGAAATACCGTTTAGCAGAAAGTTATGAATAATTTATCAAGAGTTTAAGAATTATTTTCAACTATTAATTACAATTTTTTTGATAATTGCACTTTCAGGTTCAATTGGTTGGTCCTGAGAATTAGTCTGAAGAGATGCGATATTATCTACAATTTCAAATCCTGAAATTACTTCTCCAAAAACAGTGTATTTACCATCTAACCATGGAGCATTATCTAAAACAATAAAAAATTGAGAGCCCGCACTATTGATGTCTGTTCCACGTGCCATAGAAACAATATATTTTTCATGTTTAATGTCACTTAGTTCTGCATTAATTGAATACCCAGGCCCACCTTGTCCCCAAGTATCAGCATCCTTAAGTGATTTAGTATTAGGATCTCCGCCTTGAATTACAAAACCAGGTACTATTCTATGGAAAATTGTACCATCATAAAATCCAGATTGGACCAGCTTTTTGAAATTTTCAACAGTTTTTGGAGCAATGCTTTCTTTTAATTCAATTACAATATCCCCAAAGCTTGTAGTAATTATTGCAGTTTCAGAACTTACAATTGATTCTTCAGAAACTGGTTGTACTTGTTTTGGTACATAATTCTTGTTTACTTCATAGATAAAAACTCCACTAATTGGCCCTGGTGTAGTTCTAGCAAAGCTTGGAGATGAATAAACTAATTTTACTGGTCCATCTCCATCAGCAGGATATTTTACATTCTTTGTATATAGTGGAGTAAATCCAGGTTGATATGTTTGTGATTGTAAATTTGAAGCAAAATTAACATAGATTTCTGGGGAAAATGGAAACATATTACCTAACAAAGTATTCTTCCAGAAATAATCTGTTCCACTTAATCCATCTGCCTCTAAATATCTAGATGTGGGTTCACCTGCTATACGCATAAACCATTGTTTTTTACTTTCATCTCCACCACCTTGAAGTAAATAGATGGATTCTTCTCCCTCATTAGTAATTAATTGAGCTGCAGCATAAACTAAAACATAATCTGCATCAAAATCTTGTAATAGTTCCCAAGCTTGATCTGGAGAACTTAACAACATACGGGCAATTTGTTGTATTTGAATAGTACTAATTGTTGCATTATCAGCTAGAGATATTTTTTCCCCAAGTGTTGTAATCCAATATCCATAATCCCACCAAGCAGCAACCACTGCATCATGTGGTGTATTATTTTTCAACCATTCCATAGCGGCAGGCCAATCATCTGTAGCTATGTTAAAATTTGTTCCACCATTTAGTATCGTTGGAGGAGCTTTAATACCTGTAATCCAGCTTGCAGCACCAGGCAATGCAGATGGAATAATGAGCAATGCTATTATTATTACAATGAAAGAAATTTTTGTAATTGGTTTAGGTGAACGTGTAACTTTTTTTAGATCATAACTTTTCTTTTTAAGAATTTCTGCAGTGATTATCGATAACCCAATTGACGATAAAATAATTACTGAGATAGAAGCATAAAGTTCTAATCTTACAAAAGCAGAGCTAATGTAAACTCCAATAAGGCCAATTATAAGTGCAAATGCCACCATATCTGGTTTTAAAATAATCACTTTTTCTTTAGATTGGGAATTAGATCTAAAAATTAACCATACTCCAATTCCTGCAAATATCATTAGAATTGAGAGAAAAAAGAATGATTGTGAAATTGTTAAGCTTGCGTGTTCAGCAACTGAATCAACGAGGGGATCTTGAGTGGTCATAAATGGGTTAATTGCATTTAGATAACGAAAACTTGGGAGGGGAAGAAATTGAGAATTTGCATTAATTATAATAATAGAGAATCCTGCCAAAATAGTTCCTCCTAATAAAGCAAAACCATTTCGTAATCTCTTTTCTTCTTTACTTATTTTTTGAATAGCAATACAAACTACAAGAAATATTGTAGGACCAATTAATGCTAATCCACCTATTCCTAAAACAAAATCAATACCAGGTCTCTCAAATACAAGTAATGTAGCAATTAATGATGATACAAAAACTGGTATCGACCAAATCAGAAATTTATGATCTGTTCTTAAAAATGGTAATGCTAGGAAGAATAATCCTAAGGGAAGAATAAAGAATTGAATACCACCCCAAGATGCAAGCCCAAAACTAAGGAAAATTCCTCCGCCGATTAACTTTGCAAGAGCAATTTTCTTATTTTGAGATTTTATTCCACTAAGAAATAAATAAATTCCAAGTAAGCCATAGAAAAGTCCTAAGGGTTCAGACTTGAACCAACCTATTGTTCCCCTAATTATCACTGGAATTGATATGGAAAAAAATAATGCTGCAAAAAGTCCAGCTGTTGTTCCGCCAATTACTCTTACCAGTCCAAAAATAATAATTGTAGTTAATGAACCAATTACAACAGGAAATATTATTGCAAAAGTATACAGATCATTTCCTCCTCCAAATATTGGGTAAAGTGTTGCAGCAGTTATGTGAAGCATCACTTGTGATGTTCTAGATACATCTCTCCCACTTGGATACCAACTTCTATCATCGTGCCATTCAATGTAAGCAGATAGACCATTATCGACTAAGTACTGGGTTGCTCTATAATTAAAAAATGGATCAAATTCATTTAATTCAAAACCATAATCGGCTGCCTGAGATCTTACCATAAAAGACATTGAAAACGATATTGCCAAAATTCCAATTATTAGTAGATGTTGTAACCGAAACTCAAAATTTCTAATATTGAAAAGTTGCTGATTTGAAATCAATTAATGCTGTCTGAAATGAGATTGCTTATTACTGTTTTGAAAGAATCTCATTCATATCAATGAATAAAAATATTTTATACAGTTTAATTCACGGAGCAAAAGTACCTTTTAGTATTGCTTGTTCTAGGATTTTACCTTTCATTGCGTTTTCAAGTTGGTCTTTATTTGAACCCTGTTTTAGCTCTAATTTTGATTTAAGTGCAAATAGTTTAAAATCATAAGTATGTCGCTTATCAGGAGGAGCAGGTCCACCATATCCAATTTCATCAAAATCAGTTTTACCCTCAATTGAACCAGACGGTACGGAGTCTTCTGAAATTTCCAATGTTTTTGGATCAATATTCCAAACCAACCAATGAACCCAAACCTTTCCTACTGCTTTCATTGCATCTGGATCATCCATAATTAGAGCAAGAGAATTTGCCTCTGAGGGAACTCCTCGAATTTTTATTGGTGGATTGATATTATCATGTTTGTATCCATATTTTTTGGGTATTTCTCCGCCATTTGTAAAAGCTAAACTTTCAATAGTTAATTTTTCCAATAGAATATGTAATTTTTTGTTAAAGTTAAATTTTTCTAGGATTCTAAAACCACACGATCATTTGATAATGACATAATAGAACCTCCCAAACTCTTTATTTTATCCTTTAATTCTTTATCAAGTGTTCCAATAATTCCTCCATGAAGTTTTACATAATCAATTAATGCGTTATCGGCAAATTCTCCCTCGATAGATATTTTTTTTAGTTTTTTAATAAAATTTAAAGTGGGAGGAATAAGTTTTTGCTTTTTATCATCATAGCCAAGTTTTTTGAGTTCATGAATAACTATATCTGGGACGACAAATTGGATAGCCCCAACCTCTGTTTCAAGGTTTGAAAAATTTTTTATTCTTTTTGTAGCCAGATGTATTAAGAAATTAGTATCACAAATAACTTCAACCAACTACACCTGCTCCAATAAGTCTCCATCTTTCTGCAATGCGTCTACTAATTGCAATATTACCACCTTCAAAAACACATACGGGTCTTTTAAATTCAATTTCTATATTATTTGATTTCACTTTTGTGACTTTGGATAGAACTGGTGCAGTTCCAATATTTACTCGTAATGATTCTCCAATCTGAATGGGTAAAACCTTAGTTCCATCACTTGTTCCAACAGCAGAATCAAACAAGTTGACATCTACGTTTGCAGTCAAAGAATTTTCTGGAAGAGTACTAGGTTTACCTATTACTGAACCTATGAACGAGTCACTTCTCGTTAGAGATGGGTCTAATTTTGTTCCTATTGCTACAAGTCCTCCTGGTTTAACTACATCGACTTTACCTGAACCAGTACCCAGAGATACAATTTCTGTTTGAATAGATTCATAGGATTTTTTTTTCTCATTGAATATACCGGGTTTAATTTCGATCTCATCGCCTATTTTAAAAGTACCTTGAATAAGACTTCCTCCAATTACACCTCCTTTGATATCTTTAATTTTTGCGCCTGGTTTATTTACGTCAAAAGAACGTAGAACATGCATAATTCCGTTTTTTGATTCATCTCGTTTTGGGGTTTCGATGTTTTCTTCAATAGCGCCAATCAGAGCATCAATATTAAGACCCGATTGAGCTGAAACAGGAATTATTGGTGACTTTGCAGCATGTGTTCCTTTGACAAATTTAGCTATATCATTATAGTTTGAAATAGCGTCATTATATGATATTAAATCAACTTTGTTTTGAACTACTACAATTTGTTTAATTCCCAAAGTTTCTAATGCAAGCAAATGTTCTCTAGTTTGGGGTTTTGGTACTTGCTCATTTGCAGCAACAACCAATATTGCTCCATCCATAATAGCTGAGCCAGAAAGCATATTTGCCATCAGACTTTCATGTCCTGGACTATCCACAAAACTTACCACTCTAGATAATTCGCTTTCTTTTCCACAGTTAGGACATTTGGGAGTAGTTGAATAACCTAATGGTGATTTACAGTTCTTACATTTGTAAAAAGCAGCGTCGGAATAACCAACTCGTATTGTAATACCTCTTTTGAGTTCTTGGCTATGAACACTTGTCCAAATTCCAGTAAGAGCTTGAATTAAAGATGTTTTTCCGTGATCTACATGACCTGCAGTTCCAATATTAACACAAGGTTGGTAACCATATTTTTTTACATACCATTCAGGAAGTGTTTCACGCCAGTGCAATATTAGAAATGAAAAATAGTGTTATGTTAATCTATGCCTTTTTTCCTTCGTCTTTTACTTCTTTCTTAGATGAATCATCTTTTTTTGGTGCTTCTTTCTTAGATGAATCATCGGTTTCTGGAGTTTTTTCAATTTTTATTTCACCATCAAACTTACAATTTATTTGATAAATCTCTTCAGAAATAGTGGTGCCCCTAACAAGTTTACGGATTCTTTCCCCTTTTCCAGCATTATTTAGTCCAACCCCTTTTGATAATAGAATATACTTTCTTGCTCCTCCATGGATATCGGCTCGCATTGGAACACCGGATTTATCACTACCTCCGGTAATTTTCATTTTTCCACTCAGTCCTACTGCGGTAGCATCTACGTTACTACCAATGTTTAAACCAACAAAAGGGTTAGCATCACTCTCTTTAAGCTCTTTTGAAATAGATCTTCCCTTAATATCGGATACAGTAAGTTTGAAGTTAGCCAACTATTCAAAAAAAAAATGAACTCCTAATTAACCTTTGGACAAAATGTTTCTCTAAAAATCTTTAACTGAATCATTTCCTAATTCATACTATGAATGAGGAAATTAAATGCCCCAGATGCGAGAAAAAAATGATTTCCATGCAATCTTGCCATATGCTTTGCATAAATTGTGGGGCTCATCTTGATTGTTCTGATAAAGGAAGTTTTTGGTAATTAAAAACCAGGTCTATCTGGAATATAATCAGCTGCCATATTAACAGCATTTTCTTTCATGATTTCAATGTATGTATCATACAAAGCTTCAAAACCACAATGTGGACATTTGACTTTTTTAATATCATCTGAGAGTACAGCTACTTTTTCACATTTAGGACATCGTGCATCCATGAATATGTTAATTCATCAAACTATATAACGCTAGATGAAAAAATCGATTTGCGCGGAGTTAGTCCAGACTGGTAGGACGTCAGCTTCCCAAGCTGAAGGTCGCGTGTTCAAATCCCGCACTCCGCATTATGTTAAGGTTAAAATATTCTAAATCAGAATGATTGAAAAGAATGATAAAAAAACTTGAACTAAAAGTAAATGAAAGAGGAGAAATAACATCGCCAACATATCATGAAATTGTTTCTAAGATTAATGATTTAATTGAAAAAATAAATGAAGAAGATTTAAGATAATTTCATTTAAGTGAAACAAATGCATCTATAATGTTTTTACCATCATTACTCATTTCGGGATGAAATTGTGTCCCAAATATATTGAGTTTAATATGTTGAATGATTTCAAACATACAGTTGTTTGAGTGAGCAATACCAATTAATGATTTACCTAATCGTGAAATCTGGTAATTATGGCTTTCAAAAACCATAATTTTTCCTTTACAAAGGGAGTTTTTCTTTTGTATAGAAATCTCTCGATTTCCCTTAGCAAGTATATCCATTTTCTTAATTGTACCTCCTAGTGTTAAAGCTAATATCTCCGAACCGTAACAAATTCCGAGTAGATTTTTTTTTTCTGAAATAGCATGTTTAATAATTTTTGAATTTAATGAATTCATTTCTTTATTATTTTCACGTCGTCCTGATAGAATAAATGAACTAAATTCATGAATTCTAGAGAGATCAATATCAAAATGTTTAAGAATTTTAAATTTGATTTTTTTATCAGACAAAAAATCTATTAAATTGTTAGTATAAACAGACCCATTATCCACAACTAACAGCAATTTATTTGCCAATCTCAATTGAGATATAATGCATCTCTGGTATACTTTCTACCACTACTATTGTTCCAAGATTAATTACGTTATCTTCTTCCCACATGAATACTCGTTCTGTTTGAGGTATAACAAAATCCTCAATAAATTTAGAAATTAACTTTTCAGTATCTTCAAGATCAGATTGAGTAAAGAATGCAATACTTCCTTCATTAAATGATAAAGGAATTTGAATACTTGATGGGCTTAAGAGTTGAAGATCTGCTTCCTCAATAAATGATTTAATTTTTTCCATTCTTGCTCCTCTATCAAATTCAAGAGAAAATTCTCCATTAGTTGGACTGGAGGTAGACGAAATACCTGAGAGTTTTTGAAGATATGCTTCAAAGGCCTTTTGCTGGGTTGCACCTAAACCAACATAATATTCACCAGTAAATGCGGCACCAACTGCAGCAATGGTACCTAATTGGGCAACGACTCCCCCTGCACCTGCAGTATAAACGGGGATAAAGTAAACATCTTGATCACCTACTCGATATAAAATATTATCACCAATTCTAGGATTTCTTAATAATGTTTTTAGCTGCGCAAAATCTGGATCTCTATCAAGTGCTTCACCTACTGCAGTTGGACCAATTAGTTTAGTGGTTGAATTTAGTGGAACCTCATAAAATTGCATTTTCCCAAGATTATCAAGATCATTTTCAACGATCATATAGCCTGCCAAGTTCCTTCCCTGAGAACCTCTTAATTCAAGAGAAAGCAAGCCAATGAAGTGTGGTTTTTCAAACCCAGGTGGCTTTGCCTCAATATAGTATGTCTCTAATCCACGAGGGATTTCATAGAATTCTTTAGCTTGGATAAAAGTTTCTACATCATCAACATGATAGATATTATACATTTCAGTTTTCCAATTAAATAATTCAACGGGATATCTGATTTGTTCTTCAAGCCAAGATGGAGTTTCTATAAATTGATCTTCGTATTGACTAACAAACATTTCACTAAAGAAATCATCACCAGTTTTAATTAATTGAATTGAACCATCATAGGTATCTATCAAACCATATCCAACTAATCTAAGATAGGGGTTCCCCATTGACCATGGAACATCTTGTGTACCAAAACCAACTATTAACGGAACTAACCAGTATGTATTTGTGCCATCAGTTACAGGTAAGGAATCCAATTCCTTACCAAACAAATTATACAGAAAATAAGGATATAGGAGTTCCATTCGCTGTTCAATATCCTTGTATCTCATAATGTGAACTGGCTCAGCAGGAAATGACAAAAGAAAATTTGGCTCAAAAATCCAACTTGTGGGAGGATTTAGTGTTAAACCACCAGTTCCACTATAAAATGCATTATTTAGTTCTGCACTAGCATCTCCTCTATTCACAGGGTATCCAGACCAGGTTTCAGCTAACAATCCTCCTTCTCCATAGTAGATAGATCTTTGTTTGAAGAACTTTGCACTATCAATAATATTTCCATCAGTTGCACCTAATGTAAGAAGACCATTTGGGACGTGTGTATATACAAGATGTTCGTTGTACCATCGATTTTCTGTACTTACTGATGGTGGTAGAATTGGTTTCATCGATGCAGTCCAATAAAGAGTATTGTTGAACCTTAAGATGTCATTATCTTCAAAATCAACATAAGGTATCAAACCAATTTCTGGTTTTAATTTTGCAAACGCTGCGTCCCAGTCCCAAACTCTAATAACATTAAGAACGTCAGCATTTTGAGTTACGTAATTTTTAATATTATTTGGAGATACTGATTGTAATTGAATATTATGGGTGTTTTCTTGAATCTCATAAAGCTCTCCAAGGTATCTATTTACTCCTATTTGTTGGGCTGTATAGGGTCCAAGAAATTCTAGTTTTCTGGCATCTGCAATACTATTATTTACAGACATTATTGCGCCAACGATAATAGCAATTGCAATAATAGTTAACACTCGAATGTAGATGTCTCGTTTAATTGGATGAGTAAGTATTTTTGCTCTAATCCTATCTAAGAATGAAAATGTAATTAGTGCAAACCCCGCAACAAATGTTCCTCCAATAATGTACCTGGTATTGTAATCAATCTGATCGGTAAAGAACATATTAAAAGCAGCCCATAAAACTCCAATTCCAACGATTCCTTCTATTGTAGACAAATAATTGAGAAATCGTGGTTTACCTTCTGAGGAATCTTGGATATAGGATGTAATAACACCAATAATAGAGTGTAATCCAACATAAAGAACTAGTCGAAGTCCTATAGCACCAAGAATTGGTGGTATTAAAATAATCAAAGCTGGTATCATCGGTACAACATTATCGAATGTATACGAAGTATCAGTTGGAGGAGTTAAGAATGGTAACTGAAATAATGTTGGTAAAGTTTCAATTCCTAAATAGTTTCCGTCAATAAAAGAAATTGTTGCAAATCCAAACATAACATTAGTAAAAAATGCTCCAAAAAGTAGAACTTTGGTAATTTGCCAAATAACAAAACTTGGATAACTTAATTTATAATCTCTAAAACTAGTGATGTTTTTAGTAACTGGATCATTTATTCCTCTATTAAGAAAAGTTATTGCAGAACTAATTCCATACCAAAAAATTGAAGATCTTTTTAAAATATTTACTCGGATTAAAGCAATTGAGGATAGGACTACAGCAGAAACTACACCATAAAAAAGTGGTTTAGTGAATTTTTCCCCAAATTCGCTAATATTCATTGATATTACAATGCCTTGATTTCCAACAATTGCAAAAACAATTAATCCAATTGCTACAACGATTCCAATTCGAATGTATTTTCCAGCATCAGGTGGTGCTGATACACCTTCTTGTTTTGGTTTACTATACAAAGCAATGTTCGTTTCTAATGCCGTAAATTAATGTCTTGCTTGTTAAAATGATAAAAATTCACTAATGATTCAAAGCGATACTTGCAAGCCCTTTACAAATCAAATAAATTGCCGCATATTTTGGAACTGTGACTTTTTCATTATTATATGGTCCAAATTTTCGATTTTTAAGGATAAATTGAGAAGGGCAATTTGCAAGAATGGTTGTTTTTTCATCATCAATGAAGCAGCTATCAGTAAATGGATCAAAGTTGTCCAGATCGTCACAACGAATTTTTGCTAATCCGCTTTTGCTATTAAGGGAACCTGGAAGTCTAAAAATTCGGTGAACGTCTATGGTTACATTCGGATCAATTTTAACTCCTATTGTATCTTTCATCTCATCAAGTTTTTGCTGAAAAATAGTGTAACCTTTTGAGATAATTTCAGTAATTATCTTAGAACGTTTAGATTTTGAACTAAAAATGTGTTTAGCAACTCTTCCATGCCATCCCATTGAATCAAAATCTACAAAAGAGGATCTAGTACTTTGAAATTTTTTCATACCAAAAGTTTCAGGGATTGCCCCCCGAAACATTATGTAATCTACTAACTCATTTCTTTCTCTTGAACCTAAGTACTGATATGGTGAATTAGCTATATGAACATGAAATCCTTCATTTCCAGAAAAATATGTTTGGATAGTTTCTTTTTTAATGTCAAGATCATCTTCAAGTATTGTAAATAGTTTAATGAGTTCATTTTTTGCTCCATCAATACAATTTTTACATGTCACTGATTTTTTTTCAATTTTAGTCGATTTACATTTAGGACATGAAGCTTGATATTCAGAAACTTCTTCACACGCCAAGCATTTGATGCAAGTATGTTTTTTTCTACAATCTAAATTTAGATCCTTTGCATCTATATCAAATATTAAATCAGCACCCTTCCAATCTTTTTCTGACATTGGAAGATTTGGAAATGAATAATATGCGTTTGAACAGTAAACATCAGATGGGATATTTGTAATTAACATTAATCGAAGTTCTTCATTTGATTTAATTGAAATGTGTCTATTCATACCTCCATTAAACTTTTGATAACCAAATTCACGTTCCAACGTTAAGTTAGGAATTGATAGTAAATCAAAATGTTCAAAATAATATTTTTTGAACGCACCCTCTACAAATTGTAAATCTTGTTCAAGCATTTAGAGTCTTTTTCTTTTTAAATTGTAATGGATTAATTATACCATCACAATCTGACGTAGCAAAACAAAGATCTTTGCTTTTTACTCTTTCACATGATGGGCATTTGTATTCAGTTCCACTACCTGAGCTTCCACTAAGGTGATTAAGTTGATACATTGTTATTTTTTCATTGTAATCTGGTGCATTTTTAAATAATGGAGAAATTTGTTCCACGTTTTTTCCTGTTCCTAAGAGATATGTAGCTAACAAAAATCTTCCAGAATGAGGTAAGTTTTCTCCTTTATCTAATACATCAATAGCATGTTTAATGCAAGGTGGATACTCGGTTGAGACTACGGTGGGTACTGAAAATTTCTTTCCTAACGATACTAATTTTTCAACTGGTTTTTTTAGTGCTTCAAGCATTGAGGGTGTTCCAGTGGAGCGTATTTTTGAAGCGATATAGTTATCAAGTTCTTTTCGAATAAGTCTCACTGTTTCATGAGAAGATAGGATTACTTTTCCATTTTCTACATGTCGGTTTATTAATTTCCATTCTTTTTCATGAAAATTTACGGCATGTTTTAGATAGTCTGATATAGAAATAACAAAAAAATTTTCTTTTTTGTCAATATTGATAGAAAAAAGCTCATTGATTATTCTAGTGGCTAGCTCTTCTTTATTTTTGTTTGAAATGTCTGCAAGATCTTTTTCAAGATATTTTTCTGCTCTTCTAGCTTCTGCAAGAGAAAATCTTCTGATTAGTGTATTCATCCCACTTAGCTTAAGAAGTATCACAGCCAATAGAAATGAAAAAACTTCTAAATCAAGTTCATCAAGACTTGTACTCTCCGAACGGTAAATTTTTCCCGTTGTGGCTATTTCAATTCTATCATATGCTTTGTCTAAAATTGGTTTTAGATCAGGATCTTTTCCAAATTGGTCAAGACTAAATCCTTTATCTTTTAGATATTGACCAGCCTCTGTCAAAAAAGGATATTTTGCCATTTCATCAGTTCCGAGGTTAAACATGTATTCTATAGTTACTACTTTACCTTAAAAATTTGGATCGTTTTTAAAATGATTTTTTTATCAAAAAACACTACTGATTTAAATTATGCAGGTTTGAGTCGTTTTTTATGCAAATTGGTTGTCATGTTTCAATTTCTGGTGGAATTCATAATGCGATTGATAATGCATTAGAAAGAAAATGTTCTGCATTTCAAATATTTACACGTAGTCCTAGAAGTTGGAATGTTAAGAAACTAACGGCTGACGATATTAAAAAATTCAAAACAACACTAGCCGATAGTAAAATTGATCGATTTGCAACTGCAGCACATATGCCCTACTTGCCAAATCTATCTTCCCCAGCAAATGATGCCTATAAAAAATCAATTAATGCCTTAAAAGAAGAAGTGATAAGATGTGGAGAGCTTGGTATTCCATATTTAGTCACACATCTTGGAAGTCATTTAGGTACTGGAGAAGATAAAGGAATTGAGAGACTTAGAAATGGTCTAATGGAAGCAGCTAAAACAAAAAATGATGTTACGATACTTCTTGAGAATACAGCAGGTCAGAAAAATTCTGTGGGTTCAAATTTTAAGCAACTAGCCTCTATTTTCTTTAGTTTAAAACCATCAAACAGATTTGGTATTTGTTTTGATACTTGTCATGCATTTGCTGCAGGATATGATCTTAGAACTGAAAAAGTAGTAAAAGATACTTTTGATAAATTTGATAAAGAAATTGGGCTAAAATATCTCAAAATAATGCATCTTAATGATTCTAAAGGTCAATTGGGATGTAAGTTAGATAGACATTATCATATTGGCTTAGGGCAAATAGGTGAAAAGGGATTAGGCAAAGTAGTAAAAATGATGAATGAATTAGAAATTCCAATGGTATTAGAAACTCCTATAGATGATATTCGTGATGATTTTGAGAACATCAAAAAGGTAAAAGCACTTGCTTAACATATTAAAAATTTATTTTATTACACGAGTAGAACCATTATGAAATATGAAGATTTAATGAAATTAGCCTTGGAACGAGGTTTTTACTTTCCAAGCTGTGAGATATATGCTGATGCTCAAGCAGGGTTTTGGGAGTATGGTCCAGCTGGAGTAAGTTTAAAAAATAAATTTCTTGAACTTTGGAGACGAGAGCTTGTAAGACGTGATCGTATGCTAGAAATTGATGGATCACAAATAATGTCACAGTCTGTTTTTGAGGCATCAGGACATTTAGCAAGTTTTGCAGATCCAATAATCAAATGTAAAAAATGTAAATCAACATTTAGAGCAGATAGATTAATTGCAGAATCCGTTAAAATTGAAATCCCAGAGAGTGCAGAACTAATAGATTTTGATAAAACGATTTCAGAAAAGAATGTAAAATGCCCAAAATGTCAAGGTGAATTTGAAAATGCACGTAAATTCAATATGATGTTTAAGGTAGGAATTGGTCCTGAGGAAGAGGCAGCATATCTTAGACCAGAAACCTGTCAATCAATCTTTGTAGATTTCCCACGATTATTCAAGACGATGCGAGGAAAACTTCCATTAGGAATTGCACAAATAGGAAAAAGCTTTAGAAATGAGATCTCTCCTCGACAGAGTCTTTTGAGATTAAGGGAATTTTATCAAGCTGAAATTGAAGTTTTTTGTAATCCTGCCAAACTAAATGATTTAGATAAATTTTCAGAGGTTAAAGATACAAAGATTCGGGTTCAAATTGATTCAGAACCTAAGATAATGACTTGTCAAGAAGCAGTTGATTCAGGAACTATCCCAAACAAGCTTGTGGCATATTATTTGGGAATTTTATTACAATTTTATGAAAAAACTGGAATAGATATCACCAAAAGTAGATTTCGAAAACTTGGAGATAAAGAAAAGGCGTTTTATGCAGAAGTTGCTTTTGATTTTGAAGTAGAAACATCAATTGGATGGCTTGAGTTAGTAGCTTGTAATTATAGATCTGACTATGATTTATCATGTCATTCTAAAAAAAGTAAAGAAAAATTTGAGGTAATTGATAATGAAGAGAAAGTTCTTCCGCATGTTTTTGAAATTTCAATGGGAATAGATCGAAGTCTATATTCTATTCTTGAACATAGTTCAAGAATAGACAAAGAAAACGATAGAACAGTTCTTTCGTTAAAACCCTATTTGGCTCCTGTTCATGTTGGGGTTTTGTCATTGGTCAAAAAAGATGGATTGAAAGAAAAAACAGATGAAATTTTTATTAATATTAGAACAAAGTATGATGCATTTTTAGATCACTCTGGTGCAATAGGTAGAAGGTATAGAAGATTAGATGAAGTGGGAGCCCCACTAGCTGTTACAATTGACCATCAAACACTAGAAGATAATACTATTACTGTAAGAGAGCGTGATTCAATGAATCAAGAACGAATTAAAATATCAGAATTAGAATCATTTCTAGCAAATCAAATCTCATTTCCATAAAAATTTTTAATATTAAATTTTTAATGGTCTTATGTACATACTTTTAATTACAATTGCAACTACAGCTAAAACCAAAATAATAATTATAATTAGAATTGGAAATAACGTATTATCATCGTCTTGTGTATCATCAATTGGATTTGGAGTTTCTTTCTTTAGTATTCCACCCATTTCTGAGTTTGAATCATCGAGAGTAAAACTCAGTTGTGATTTAATAGTAATCCCAAGGGAATCTTTTCTAATATCATTACTTGAAGACATCTCAACTATGTATTTACCAGTTGGTAACTGTGAGAGTGTTCCCACTTTGAAATTATTTTTTGTAAACTCCCATACATTAGAATTTTTTTGATTCACATTATTTAGAATGACATCATTCCAGAGCTTTTTGCCGTTAGGAGCAAAAATATCCACCGTTGGATATCCTTCTCCTACACTCCAGTTATCTAGTTCACCTTTAATATCAATTAATGGAATTTTATTTTCTGCTTTATCAATTGTGTTTGGATTAATTGAAGTGAGTTTAACAAATGTACCTAATATCTGTGTAGTGTTTGGATTCTCTTCAGAGTCAACTAGTAATTCAGTTCCAACATTAATTGTAAATTTATCAGATTCTCGTACAATATCGCCTTTAAGTTGAATCCAATAGACTGCTATTGGTCCTTTGGAAATTAATGCCCAAGGAACTGATGCAGATATAATTGAAAGTGATGGATTACCTGGTAGATCATCAATATCCATCTTAATGGCTGAATATTCATCGTAGTTTTGATGGGAATTAACAAATCTTAGTTCTGCTCGGCTGAAATCAATTGGTTTTTGAACTACTGCAGATACAGTTAGAGGCTTTCCATCTAGAGATTCTTTGGCGGTTTCTGACGCACTTACAGTATTAGTGGAACTAAGATGTACTAGAACAGTTTTGAGCTCAGCTGAGGGATTAATTAATTCGGTTGTAATATCAAAGAATTTGATAGGTTGTTCATCTTCAGAGATAATTTTACCGCCAAATTCTATAGTTTCCTTCTCTTCTAGAGATTTTACTTCCTGGAAATTGATATCATAGCCTGTGTTGACTTTGAGTTCTTGTGCTCTATATTGGATCTTAAGCAAGTTATCTTCATTAGCATATGCATTAGGTATTATTCCCTTAGGGGTTTCCTTGTATACATTCCAATAACCAAGTATTGGATCAATTGATGTAATTGTGAATCTTTCAACCGCATTTTCAGAACCTGAATATCTAATACGGTAAACCTGTCCATCAATAGTAACACTCTCAACATTACCACGGCTACCAAAAGTAGACTCTCTAATTAGGCATTCTTCCGTCATTCCTATTACACATGTTCCATCAGGAGATATTACTCTAAAGTTTGTAGTTGTACTAATATCAGATGAATAAAGTGAACCTGCTCTTGCTACCGTATTACCTAGTTTGTCAGTAAATAATTTTACATTAATCTTATCAGGAATGGATTCAAGTACTGTTCGTGGGAAGGTTGATAATGTAACTTGTTCAGTTTCAAAGATCTTACCACAAAACTCTGCAATTACATTTACTTGGTAATCTACTACTTTACCCACTCTAGGAATCTTCCAAGTCAATGATACAGAAGTTTCACCAGGTTCAAAGCTTTGTGGTTGGGATATATCAACAACTTTTCCATCAACTATTAATGAAATTGCTCCTGCAACAGGTTTAGAAATTGAATTGGTAAAATACGCAATAGGTTTTAGAGTAGACCCTTCTGCTTTGATAGTAACAATATCAAACTCGAGGTTACCAAGGATAGAATAGCCTGGTTTTACACTAATTAGATATTTGGGTGAATCAGAAATTTCTAGATCTTCATTTAATGCATGTAACCAATATCTTACTCCATAAGAACCCGACATTAACTCCCATGGAATTGAACCTGACACGCTGTACAAATTCTCTCCAATTGTCATGTTAGTTATCTGCATTCTAATTGCAGTATAATCTTCAAGTGGTTCTCCTTCATGCACAAATCGTAGTTCAACTCGCTTGAGTGGCGATAAACTTTCAACTATTGATGATACCTTAATCGTTTGATAAGTATCTACACAGGATCCTCCTGCATTGTCTGCCTTTACTTTTCCTTCCGCACCTATCTGGATGGTCACATCATGGAATTTAGTTGAACCTCCTCCGCTACCAGATGCACCTGGTCCTATTGTTCCTCCAAATCCTGGTCCTGGAGTTGATGGAGTTCCACCTGCGCTGGAACCACCTCCACCTCCTCCGCCACGGGAGCCACCCCCGCCTCCTCCACCACCGGAGCCACCTCCACCGCCTGCACCACCACCTCCGGAAGGTGATACATTAACTGTAATAATTGCAGTACTAGAACCACCCTTACCATCTAAAACATTAAAGGAAAATGTGTCTGAACCTGTAAAGGATGGGTTTGGTGTATATTGTACTGTAGCACTTGTTGGTCCAATTGATGAAATACCGCCTAATAATCCAGATGTTGGACCAGATACGATACTAAATATTAATGGATCCAGATCTATGTCAAGACCTGTTAATGTAATTATTATTGGTACATTTTGGAAAGTAGATACTGTTTGTGAATTTGCAATTGGAGCATGATTTGCACCAATAAAATTGATAGTAACTATATCAGATAGGTGAAGTGATTCAGTGATGTCAACTGTATGAGCAATGACATTCTTTGCTGTTGTAACTGTATCAGCTAGGCTAAGTGAGTCATCAGCGATTGCTGTCTGAGCTGTACCTTTGATTGTTGTAACTGTATCAGCTAGGCTAAGTGAGTCATCAGCGATTGCTGTCTGAGC
>DASPGM010000011.1:0-131493 GCA_035620615.1 Nitrosopumilaceae archaeon
TCTTTGCATTCTGAAGGAAGACAACCACAGTCAGCACAATTGATTTGCATGATTAGATTTTAGAAATGGCAAGATAAAAGCGATCACCCAAATTTAGTTGAAAATTATAATTTTGATTATAGCTTTCATTTATAGTCAAACCGAAACGCCTTATCTATACCCCTTGTACTAGGTGCTCTCATTAGAATTTGAACTCTAGGCACAACAAACTTTGAACCCAATGGATTTTTCTTAACAAAAAATTTTCAAAATTTGAACCAATACTTTCAGGGGAATCGATGGCCTACATATATTCCCTCAAAAATATTACAGTTTTTTCCTATCTAGTTTTACTATGTCGGAGGGAATCGATGGTTAAGCTTAAATGCACATCAAAAAATTTTATGAGGGCCTTCGGGGGGAATCGAACACCCGCCCGGGGATCCACAGTCCCCTATACTACCACTATACTACGAAGGCCACAAAATCATTTGTTTTTACTTCCACTATTAATCTTAACAAATTTCAGATATTATCTGATGAGAATTTACCTTTAGATTTATTATTATGTAAAAAATACTTTTCTTATGCAGGGCAAGGGCTGGTTTATTGGTATGGCAATTACTGTAACCATTGTATGGATTGGAGTAAACTATTTGTTTCCATTCAAATAGGGATTTTTTGATATTCAGATTTCTGAAAATCCCAGTATTATTTAATCACGTTTAAATTTGAATAAAAATCAAAAATGATGAAATGAAAAAGGATTTCTTTTCAAACAGATTACGGTATATCAGGAAAACAAACGCTAGTGATGATGTTCAGCATCGAATTGAAGTTATTGAGGGAGAAAAATTTTCATGGATTGACTTGCAAAATCCTCATCGTGATGATGTAGAAAACCTATCCAAAAAATATCATTTCAATTCATTAAACATTGAAGATTGTATGACAAAATTTGAATTACCAAAACTAGATAGCTATGATGATCAAGTATTTCTCATTCTACATTTTCCTCCATTAAATGGAATTAGTGGAATGCCAAAATTTAGTCAACTTTCAATTTTTATGGGAAGTGATTTTCTTGTTACTATTCATCAAGGAGATTTAACACCTCTTGTGGATATGGTAAATGTATGCAAAGGAGATACTGATTCACAAAGAAAGCAACGTCTGATTGGAAAATCTACTGGTTCCCTACTACATGAAATTATTGATGTTCTAGTTGACGACATGCTGCACACTGTAAGAAAAATAGTTGGAAATCTTGATGACATTGAAGATATAGTTTTTGATGAAAAAAAGGCTGCAAGTCGTCAGATTTCTTTACTAAGAAGAGAAATTACAAAGCTTAGAAGAATTGTACATCCACTAAAAAGAATTATTTTAGAAACTGCAAAAAACTTACAGCGATTATCAAAAAGTGAAGAGGATCTTACACTGTATTTTGATGATATTATAGACCATGTCGATAAAGTCATAGAATCACTTGAAGAGTCTAAAGAGACATTAGAAATTTACAAAGATACAGATTTTATGCTAAGTACAGAAAAATCAAACAAAATTCTCTCAATGCTTACCTTGATCTTTACATTATCAATTCCAGCTACTGTAATTGGACAGTTCTATGGAATGAATGTCAATATCCCAGGAGGTGTTGAAACTGGGGTGTGGACTATGTTTGGGCCCTATACAACATTTATTTTCATCATATTAATTTCTGTGGTTCCGGCTTTCTTTATGTTCCTCTATTTCCGCAGATTAGGTTGGATTAGTAATTAAGAATTCTAAAAGTTAGGATATATTTAATTAAAAATACATCAACTATATCGTTATGAGTTGTTCAGGAGAAGTAATTAGTTCTGATGAAGATCTAATCCAGATTAGGCCAAAAATCGTTCAGCAACTAAAAAAAGCCAAGTATGGAGTCGCGGATCATTCAACAGTAGACTTATGTCATTGGACAAGAAAATCTTTCAAAAACGAGGGAGATTGTTACAAACACAAATTCTATGGAATATCTACCCATAGATGTATGGAATTTTCTCCAGCTGGGATGTATTGTGAAAATAGGTGTGTATATTGTTGGCGTCCAATGGAATTTTATGATTCAATGAAAATGGAACCAAAAAAAGTAGCCGAGCCTGAACAAATAGTTTCTAAACTTATGGAAGAACGTAGAAAATTAATCATGGGTCATTATGGAGATTCAAGACATGAAAAAAAGAAATTAGATGAATCATTATTGCCTGCACATTATGCAATTTCACTTTCTGGAGAACCTACCATGTATCCCAAGCTTCCAGAATTAATAAAATATTTAAAAAATCTTCCTGCTACAAAATCAATTTTTCTAGTTACAAATGGTCAGGAACCAGAAATGTTACAAAGACTAAAGGATGAAGATGCACTACCAACTCAATTGTATTTATCTACCAATGCTGCTGATTATGAATCATTTCTAAAAATAAATAGACCAAGATATGATGATTCATGGAAAAGATGGAACACCTCACTTATGATGTTAAAAAAACTAGATACAAGAACAGTTCTTAGAATTACACTAATTAGAAATTATAATGATGATGAAAAAATTATTCCTTCCTTTGCAGCAATGCTTAAAAATTCTAGTCCAAATTTTGTTGAAATAAAATCATACATGCATATTGGCAGATCTACAAATAGGTTAGAACACGAAAATATGCTAGAAATAGATGAAGTAAGAAAATTTGCAACAAAATTATCCAAGCAAAGTGAAATTTTTTCAGTAATGGATGAGAGTTTTATTTCCAGAATAGTAGTACTTCAAAATAATCAAAGACCTATTGAAAGGTTTATTCCAGCTTATGCACAAACCAATTAGAGAATTTCTTTAATGCTTTATATCGATGTGAAATTTCGTTTTTATTTGAAATCATGGCATATGTCTTAATTTCTCCATTTGGAATGAAAATTGGATCATATCCCCATCCATCTCCTCGTGTCTGCTTTGAAATTTTTCCATATACTTTAGAATCAAATAATACAACACCAAATTTGTCATCGCAGTAGGCCACTACAGATTGAAATTGCGCTTTTCTATTTTTTCTAACGAGTCTTAAAATTCCAGAATTTCCAATCGTTTTAAACACATAAGACGAAAATGGTCCTGGAAATCCGTTTAATGCTTCAATAAACAGTCCTGCATCCTCAACAATTACTGGTTTGAGGCATTGTCTATATGCATCATCAACTTTGAGGGTGGCAATTTGTTTAAGTGATTCAGATTGAATTTCTTTTAAACTACATTTGAAAAAACCTACGTTAATATCATAATTTGCAAGAATTTTTTTTACTTCGTTAAACTTGTTTTTATTTGAGGATGCAAATAAAATATCATACGACATTTGCGTATCTACCCCTACTTTCAATTATTGTTACTAGATTTGTAATTTTATTATAACGAGGAATTCCCACAACCGATTTGTATCCTTTTAAAAAATTTAGCCAAGATTTTTGCATTATTTTTACATGGGCACTTGTTAAGATTTCTTTGAATAATCTTAAATCTACTGCATGATCTTCGGGTTTTGTAGTTTTATTTGCAAGACCAAAATCTAAGACAAATATTTTTTTTCCAGAAATTATAAAGTTTGAAGTTGTTAAATCACCATGCATTATTCCATTTTTATGCATTATACCCACTAATCTTCCTATTTCTTTACAAGATTTAATTAGTTTTAATTCTGAAAGTTCACTAACTAATTTACCTGAAATATGTTGCATTAGTATTGTACAATTTTTGGTGTCCACAAAATAAAGCAAAGGAGTAGGTATACCGAATTTTTTTACTTCAGAAATTATTTCAGATTCTCTAATTGTTCGCTGTTTTCTTATTCGTTGATCCAATGTAGAATTTCTGTAATTTTTTTTCTTTCGAAACTTGAGGATTGCTTTTTTTTTGTTCCAAGTAGTTTGAAAAATATCACCCTCTGCTCCTTTTTTTAATAATTTCATTGAGATCAATTCAACTAATCTGGTTTCATTAAGATTTTTCCGAACAATCCTCTACCATTTAACATTTTTTTGTGTGCTTCTGCCGCATTATCTAATGTATATTCAGAATCAATTATAGCTTTAATTTTACCCTTTGACATCCAGTATATTCCAGATTCTAATTCAGCTCGAGTCCCTTGAGTTGAACCTAGTACATTAATTCCTTTAAAAAATATTTGACGAAGATCTGTTTTTACATCATAGCCCGTTGTGGCTCCTGTAGTAACTATTGTTGCACCATATTTTAGAAGAGTAAGTTCCTTATTCCAATGATTTCCCCCAATATGCTCAAAAATTACATCTACTCCTGAGGGTTTTCCCTCTTTTTTAGCTAAATTTTTTGTAATTTCTTTAACTTCTTTATGCCAATCCTCTTTTCTGTGGTCTACGGTAAAATCTGCCCCCAACTGTTTACATTTATCTAATTTATCTAGACTAGCAGTTGCTATTACATCACAATTATACAATTTGGCAATTTGAATTCCAAATGTTCCCATTCCAGAGCCCCCTCCCATTATCAAAACTGTTTGTCCAGGTTTTATTGAAGCTCTTCCAACTAGCATATGCCATGATGTCATCAATGTCATAGATGCTGCTGCAGCTTCTTCAAAACTCAAATTATCTGGAATTTTTACCACATTAGTTTCTGGAAGGTGTGTTACTTCACAAAACCCTCCCCATAAAGGTCCTGTTTGAAACCCCCAAATCTTTCTACGCGGGCAATCAAATTCTCTTCCACTTGTGCATAGTTGACATACTCCACAAGTTAGATTACCATTTGTTACAACTCTATCACCTATCTGAATATTTTTAACTTCATCACCAACTGCTATTACTTCTCCAGCTGCATCAGTTCCAGAAATATGTGGCATTGGAATTTCAATTGGTTTTCCCCGCATTCCCCAAATATCATCATAATTTAGTGCTGCAGCTTTTACTTTGAAAACAACTTCATTTGATTTTGGTTTTGGTTCATCAAGATCTTTTATTTTTAATATTTTCTCAAAGTCGTCGTCAGTAGCATATTCTTCATATACAAGTGCTTTCATGAGACCAAATTTTCAGTATAACTCTATAAACTTGTTTATATATGGCCTCTTGAAAGGTACACCAAATCTAATTTGACAAATCCAAAAAAATTATTCAATATCTCAATACTTTGCGTTTTGATGTTATTGATGGTTAGCATAGTAAATTATTTAATTCCTAGTGTATATGCAGAAGATCAAAAAACAATTAGAAATAAAAAAATTTACGATGCAGAATGGGCTTTTTCTCAAAAAATAATTAAAGCAAAGGAAGATTATAACAAAATTGTCTCGGATCCCAAAGTATCTAATGAAGAAAAAATTAAAGCAAATGCTAATAAAAATAAAATAATTGCAGAAGCAAAGATTGCCAAGGATAAGGCTATTGCTGATGCATGGAATGAATTCAATGTTGCTTCAAAAACTAAAGAAAACTCAGAAAAATCTAAATTTTGTTTTCTTTGGTGGTGCTGGTAATCCCTTTCGATACTAAAGTAAGGTAAAATTATATCCTTATTAATGTACATTAAAATCTAATGGAGGGTTCTGAAAAAAAAATTAGACAAGAAGATTGTAGTGAGGATTCTTTCGGTGCAGGAATACTCACGTTAACAAACAAGCGTATTGCTTTTGATAAAACTCGTGGTAGAATTATGGATTTTGCAAAAAAGTTTGGAGAAACAGTTCTAAATGTTCCATTAGAAAATGTCACCGAAGTATGGAAGGAGGGTAGATTAATGAAAAAAGTTTGTATTAAAGTAAAAACAGATGAAGGAGAAAAATCCTATAAATTTGGGGTTTTTAGTAATGGAAGCTGGCTAGAAACTTTACAAGAAACCTTAGATAATTTCAAAAATCAATAGTTTACTTGCACCGTATCTAATCTCCAGGACTGTTTAACAAAGGTATTTTCAATTTTAGAACTTTTTTGAATTTTTGATTCCAATAATCCAGTCCATGCTATTTGGGATCCACAGTCTCCTGAAAACTTTAGTGGTGTAACAAAGTATTTACAATTTTGTCTCTTGCAAATGCTTTTTAGCATTTCAGATAATCTTTTGTTAGCTGCAACTCCACCAACAACTAGAAGCTCTTTTTTCTTAGTAAAGGATAGAGCTCTCTCTGTTGCTTCAGCAATCATTGCAAATGCGGTTTCCTGAAGAGAGAAACATGCATCTTCTAGTCCTTTGGGAATAAGAGATTTTGCAGCTGAAAGTAATCCAGAAAATGAGACATCGTTTCCTTTAACAGAATATGGTAATGGAAAATAATTGCTGGTTTTTTTTGCCAAGATTTCAATTTGAATCCCACAAGGTGATGCAAATCCAGCTGAACGTCCAAATTGATCAAGTAATTGGCCTAGAGTAATGTCTAAAGTTTCTCCAAAAACTCTCCATTTTTTCATCATAAAAGCAAGTAACATGGTGTGACCACCAGAAACTAAAAGAACAAGAGGATTTTTAGCTCCTGTCAGTAATTTTCCTAGTTCGATATGACCAATTGCATGATTAACTGGATAGATTGGTATTTGATAATAAGTTGAAAGTGAGCGAGCTACTACTGCACCAACTCTAAGACATGGTCCAAGTCCAGGACCAGCTGCATATGCAATTATATCTAAATCATTAATTCCAAGTTTAGCTTTTTGTAAACACTCTGAAAGTACACTAGCACTTGATTCAACATGATGTCTTGATGCTTCTCTAGGATGAATTCCTTCTCCTTCTGGTGGGCGATATATTTTTCGTATATCTGCAAGAACTTTACCATTGTTTCCTTTTCGTTCAAGTACAGCACAAGAAAAAGTATGAGCCGTACTTTCTATTCCCAAACACCGCATCTTATCCCCTACTCATACTGGAGATAATTTTAATCACATCACCATTTTTTAAAATATGATCAGCACCAATTCGCTGTTTTGTTTTCGCATCAATGGCATGTAAGAAGCCTTTAGCTAAATCAGCATGAACCATTTGGGCTAGATCTTTTGCAGTGGAATTTACCGGTAATAGCCTTGCATCAGGAAGAATTTCTCCATTTTTATTGCAGAGTTTAGTTTCGTCTTCAACTGGATATACAACATTTAATTTTAACACATCAAATATAATGGAATTTAAGACATTTTGTATTCCCGTAGTTTCAATTTTAGAGATTACCGTCTTTGCCAAGTCCAATGCTTTTTTTTGCTGTGAAGAAATTGTAACATTTTCTTTAATAATGAACTCCTTTGCTCCTGGAATGTAATCAATTAATCCAGCCTTTTTTGCTTTCCTTAAAAGTAGTTCAGTCTCTGCGCTACACAAGTAAATTATAGAATCATTTTTAATTTTTTCAATAATTTTGAGATCATTACATAAATCCGCCTTATTTGCTGCAATCAATATGGGTTTGGTTTTTTTTCTTAGCTCTTTTACAAATTTGGTTAGGTCAGAATCTTGCCAATCGGAAGGTGTTTTGATCAAAAGATCAAGGGCTTGTAAAGCTTCTTGTACTTGAAAATCCTTAATTCCCAATCCACTAAATCGTTTTGAAATTCCATCAACTAACTTTGCTTTTTTTTGTTCAATTTCTTTTAAGAGTTTAGGCCATTCACGTGATAGAATTTGCTTAAACCATTGATCAAATTCATCAACTACAAAATCAATATCTTCCTGAGGATTATGAGAACCTATTGGAACTGGTTGGCCTTGAATATCAGTAGAGCCCGCAATATCTACCACGTGAATTAAAGCTTCAGCTTGTCTAGCATCATCTAAAAATTGAATGCCTAAGCCCTTTCCCTCATGAGCACCTGGGACAAGGCCTGCAACATCAATTAGTTTTATTGGAATAAATCTTGTTCCATTCTTACATAAAGGAATATCATGTGTTATTCCAAAATGTTTGCAGGCACAATTTGTTATAACATATGCAACACCAACGTTTGGTTTAATTGTTGTAAAAGGAAAATTTCCAATAGAAACAGGAGCTTCAGTAGCGGCAGAAAAAAAAGTTGATTTTCCTACGTTAGTTTTACCTAGTAACCCAATTTGCATGCCAAACTAGAATTCCTTTGTAATATTAGTATTAAGAAATCGTTTATTTTACTTTATTTTTAGTCTATTACATGGCACTAATAATTACTGGAAATCCTGGAGTGGGGAAACACACTCTAGCAAAAAATTTAGGAAAAATTCTGAATTATAATATTTTAGATATCAATCAAATTGCCATAGAATCAGGAATTTATGAAAAAAATGACCAAACACTAGACGTTGATGTCAATAAATTAAAAAAACTATTAAAAAATAAAATTAAATCAAAATCAATTATTGTTGGACATTTAGCTCCATATGTAGTTACTACTAAGTATGTAGATAGGGCTATAATCTTAAGAAAAAACCCATACAAACTTGTTCCAATATACAAAAAAAGAAAATATTCAAGAAAAAAAATTTCTGAAAATATTGGTAGTGAGATTTTAGGAATAATTGCATATGATTGTATTAAAAAATTTGGAATAAAAAAATCATATTCAATTGATACTACCGGAAAATCAATTTCTAAAATTACTAACTTAGTTATAAAATCACTGAAAGGTAAATTCAAAAATGATGAAGTTGATTGGCTAGCATTAGTTTCAAAGAAAAATGATTTAAAAAAATTTTTTCCATACTGATTAAATAGTGCATCAAAAGGCTGTATTGTAAAATGTTTGAAATAATAAAATGTGATTTAGCAGGAAGAATTGGAATCTTACATACAAACCATGGAAAAATTGAAACACCTGCTTTTGTTCCTGTGATTCATCCTGTCAAGCAAACCATCCCAGCAAAAAAAATTGGCGAGATGGGTTTTAGTTTGGTAATTACTAATGCATACATTACACGTAATCGCTTTGGGGATGACGCGATAAAACGTGGAATTCATAAAATCATTGATTTTGATGGAGCGGTAATGACTGACTCTGGTGGTTATCAGGTTTTAGAATATGGAGATCTTGATGTTGCTCCAGAAATAATGGCAGAATATGAAACTAATATTGGTACAGACATTGCAATTCCTCTTGACAAGCCAACTGGTTATGGATTACCAAAAAAGAAAGCAGTATCATATGTTGAACATACATTGAAAATTTCTAAACAAACTTTAAAGAAACAAACTGATGGGGGACCAATTTGGGTAGGTCCAATTCAGGGAGGTGAACATATGGATCTTGTAAAAAAATCTACTAAATCGTTAGTAGAATATGGATTCAAAATGCTAGCTCTTGGAAGCCCGGTTGAATTTATGGAATCATACGAATACAAATTATTAGCAAAAATGATAATTTCTGCAAAAAAACAGATTCCTACAGCAATCCCATTGCATCTTTTTGGTGCAGGTCACCCTCTTACTATTCCTCTAGCTGTTGCATTAGGATGCGATACATTTGATTCAGCCTCCTACATGCTATACGCAAAACATGATAGGTATATTACAGAAGATCGTACAATGCTTTTATCTAAAATACCAAATTTTTCCTGTCTCTGTGAAGTATGCTCAAAATTCAATCCAAAAGAATTATCCTCCTTAAATAAAGAAGAAAAAATTAACAATATTGCACTCCATAATCTTTATGCTATAAAATCTGAAGTTGATAGAGTTAAAGAAGCTATTCATGAAGGAAGATTATGGGAGTATGTTATTAAAAAAGCCCGTGCTCATCCCAAACTTTTTGAGGCAATTGATGTTTTTATAAATAACCCAAATTATTTTGTAAAAACTACTCCAAAATTTAAGGACTCGGCCATATTGCTTTTTTCTAAAGTTGATCAATTCAGGCCTGAGATTATATCGTACCACAATATTGTGCGAAAATTTAGAACCAAAAAAAGAACCTTGGTAATTGCTGGAGATTCTTCTAGAAAACCCTTCTATCTATCTCCTGAATACGCTATTTTAAAAAAGAAATTTTCAAACCAAGAGTCAGTTCAGTTCTGTCAATACAGCCCTTTTCTTGGAATAATTCCCTTGGAGATTTCAGATATTTTTCCTGCTTCTCATAATGTTACTGCTAGATTAGAATACAGACCAGAAGATTTTACAGTATTTGAAAAAACATGGAAAACTTTTTTTGAAAAAAATCATTTTACTAAACTTTATTATGATAAGCTAGATGATTTTCTTAGTTTCTTTGTGAAAATGCTTCCAAAAAATATTAAAAAAATTTCTTTAAGATAATTAAAAAATAAGAAAAAAAGAGTGCGAAAAGAAACCGACTATAAAGCGGCGTCTTCTGCCCAGCCTTTAACGAAAACTCCGTTTTTGTGAAGAGGTACAGGTTGTCCTGCAGTGTAATTCATTGGTCTCATCCAAAAGATTGATTTTGTTGGACAAACTCCAATGCATGCACCATCAGAAATGCATCTTTCTGGATAAAAGACAAATGCTTTTCCTCTCTTCCAACCTTCTACAGGTTTTACACGAAGTACGTCTGGGCCAAGAGATGTACAGATTTCTACGCATAATGCGCATCCAATACATCTTTGTTCATCTATGTCTGGAAGTATTGCTATTGGCATTTATTTCACTTATTTTATCTCCACCCGGTTCCTATTTAAATGATGATTAAAATTCATAACAGAGTTATAGAAAAAATTTTTCTGGTAATCGATAATCAAGATATTACGTCGTTATGAAAAAAATTCACTTGGTTAGTTGGAGCTAAGAAGAATATTTATCATAATTTTTATCATATATTCTGCGAATCAATCAATTATCAATATTTCAAGAAATTAAAAAAATTGATTAAAAATAATTTAGAAAAAACAAAAAAGATAACGTGATATTCACACGTTTACTTTCTCATTGCGTCGATTTGGCCTGAGGTTACCCAGTCCAATAACTCCGCAGAGGTTGGATTGAGATTAGCTTTTTTATCCATAAGATTCTTTACCCAAATCCAATTAATTTGGTTCAGTAATGGCTTATTTGCTTCGTCTCCTGCACGAACCTTAGCCACGACTGATTGGTCCTGTGATTTTAGCCAATCGTTAAAACTTCTACCCATGGTGATCCGATGTTAGCTGGCGCTAATTAAAGCTTTTGAAGATTATATCAAAAAAAGAATCATATTCTAAAAAGTAACAAGGTTTTAAGGTAGATTCTAAAGCATTTTATTTCTTGAATGTAAAAGTTTTAGGAGCAGCTAGAGAAGTAGGCCGATCTGGCTTTTTAGTAAATTGTGATGGAGCAAATTTCCTTTTAGATTATGGAGTAATGTTTGGAAGACGGGGTACCCCTCCTCAATATCCTGAGCATGTTAAACCCAAAGAAATCGATGGAATTATTATAACTCATGCTCATTTGGATCATTCCGGATATGTTCCATCATTATTTGTAAGTGGTCATAGTAGAGTATATGCGACTCCGCCTACTCTAGAATTGTCAAGATTATTAATTGAGGATATGTTAAAGATTGAAAAAAATTATCATCCTTTTGATATTCCAGAAGTATACAATATGTTACGAAATTCAAAAGAGATTGGCTTTCGTGAGAAAGTTGAGAAAGGAAATTCATCATTTGAGCTTCGTTCATCTGGACATGTTTTAGGTGGTGGAACAGTTTTAGTTGAATCAGATAAAAAACGACTTTTCTATACGGGAGATATTAATCCAAAAGGATCACGAATGCTTCCAGAGGCTGATTTAGACATAGGTGAAATTGACTTGTTAATTACTGAAAGCACATATTCGCAAACTGAACAAAAACCAAGAAAGCTATCTGAAGAAAGCCTCATTGATTTTGCAAATGAGGTAATGGATAGAAAAGGAATTTTGTTTGTTCCAGCGTTTTCTGTTGAACGGTCACAGGAGATAGCCTGTGTTTTTAGAAGTGCCAAATTCAAACATAAAATCATAATGGACGGTATGGCACTTAAGGTAAATGAAATTATGTTTCAATATCCAGAATATCTAAGGGATCCAAAAATTTTTGCAGATGCCATTAATCACTCCGTATCAATAAGAAATGAACGTGAAAGAAAAAATGCATTAACTGAACCGTGTGTAGTTATTTCCCCTGCAGGTATGTTAGTTGGCGGAAATGCAGTTTTTTACCTTCAACATTTGGCATTTGATAGTAAAAATGGTATTGCCTTAGTTTCATATCAAGGGGATGGAACACCTGGAAAGAAACTTTTAGAGACTGGAAAGGTTTCTTCACGTGGACACGACATGAAAGTTACAGCTGAAGTTAGACAATTTGAGTTTTCTGGACATGCTGATAGAAATGATCTTTTTGAAATGATAAAAAATGTAAAGGGAAATCCTAAAGTGTTAACAGTTCATGGGGATAATGAATCATGTATCAAGTTTGCAGAAGAGATTCATGAGAGGTTTGGATTAGAAGCATATTCACCTCAAGTAAATGAAACAATCTCTGTTTAAAATGAATAAATTTTTGGAAATTAATTTAGATTACACTATTAACAGCGGGCAAGTGTTTTTATGGAAAAAATTGAATAATACTTGGTATGGCATTAACGGTTCTGATGTTTTAGCTATTACTCCTGACTCTAATGATATTAGGTCTTTTTCAGAAAATCCTATGGATATATTTAGGCGGGGGGATAATTCAAAAAAAATTATTCAAAATATATCAAAAGACAAAATTGTTAAAAAAGCTGTTAAACACTTTCCTGGTCTTCGATTATTAAGACAGGACCCATTTCAATGCTATATTTCTTTTATTACCTCCTCGAATTCTAATATTCAAAAAATAAGATTTGTACTTGAAAATTTATGTAGAAAATTTGGAATTAAAGTAAGATTTGAAGAAAGAGAATTTTACTTATTTCCTGAACCCAAAATTCTTGCAAAGGCAGAGAAAAATGAATTGATGGCTTGCGGATTAGGATATAGAGCAAAGTTTGTAAAAGAAGCATCAATGGCGGTTAAATTAGGTGATATTGATTTTGATTATTTGAAAAAAGCTGATTATCAAACAACAAAAGAATCACTCTTGAAAGTTTTTGGCGTTGGAAATAAAATTGCTGACTGTATAATGTTATTTTCACTTGAAAAACTAGATTCATTTCCTTTAGATAGATGGATGATAAGAGTATTACAAAAATATTATTCAAAAAAATTTCCAATCTCAGGAAAAACAATTACAGAAAATACATATGAAAAACTTCACAACGAAATTGTCCATCATTTTGGTCCTTATGCAGGATATTCACAACAATTTCTTTTCAAGATGGAACGTGATCTTAATGAAAAAAAATGGTTGTAAAAACCCTTAATATGGTAAATAATTGCCAAATTCTTGGGCCTGTAGCTCAGCTTGGACAGAGTGTTGGACTTCTAATCCATTGGTCGAGGGATCGAAGCCCTCCGGGCCCGTTTTCCTCATAAATTATTTATTTTCATCAAAATGTGCAATAGTGTGAAAGATATTGTATTAAAATTAAATGAAACCAATATTTCTCCTCATTCTGAAATCAAGGGTCACATTACAGTAAATTATCCTGGAAGATATGATGGAGTTGTAATTAATACTCAGATTTTGGGCACAAATGAACTTGTAGTGTATAGATCATATAATGGGAAAAAAATATCTCAAAATGTATCACGGCTTTTTGTAAGTAAAGATGATATGAAAGATAATCAAATAGAGTTTACTGCATCAATTGAGTTTACACCAAATGAAACTCATGAGATTAAATTTAGAGTCTCCATAATAGAACAACATAAGGAAATTGAAAGTGATGTAGTTTTTGCAAAACTTACTGTCTAAAATCTCTGTTTTGTAATTATTATTTTGCCTTTCATCCATGGATGAGGAGTACAATGATAGTCAATTTCGTGATCTTCTGTAAAAAGAAATTCGTAGGATTCCCCAGGTAAAATTACTCCTGTGGAACCAAATTCACCACTATAGCTATCTTCTGCCCGATGATCTGGTGTTACGGTATGGGCAACATCGTCATCATTAATCCAGATCAAATGATTATCAATTCCTAACTGAATGTTAAGCAGTTTTGGAACAAAATTATCTTGTTGTGATTCTAACGCAGAGCCTGGAATAATTTTAATAATAGTTTCTGAGGTAGGTTCCAATATTTCATGAGAAACTGAAGGTTTTGCACTTTGTTCAGGTAAGTAAAACATTTGATAATATCCAATACTTACTGAAAGACCAACAATTAAGGTAATAATTGTGATTCCATAAGCATGACTTGATGTAGTCTGGCTCAACAATTTGATGACTTTCTAAAAGTCTTATAAAGCTTGTTTAGGGTTTTCGCTAATGCGTCATTTCTACTTTACATTCAAGGAACCAATTTAAGAATCGCTTTTAGAATTAAAACTAAAAGATTCTGATTTATTTTGTGGTTTGTTTTGGAGTATGATCTAATTCTTTTTGCGATTTTGTTACAGAAGAATCAGCAAGCTCTTTTGTTTGTGAGGTTTGAGGCTGATCTGCTAAAGCTTTGAGTTTTTCTTTTTGTACTTGTTTGGGTGGAGGTGGTGGATTGTTTGCCTGATTCATTCCATACCTGTATACATGGAATAGTCCTGCAAATATAATTAGAATTAGTCCTACGAAGAATAATGATAAATTATTCATTCCAGTAAGTGCTGCGTTATAAGCTGCAATGTTTAGAAATACCATAAATGCAATTAATGCTATAATTACCCAGTTAATCCATTTTTCAGAAAGTTCAATTTTTGCAACTTTTTTTGGTCCTTTGTCTTTTGCAAGCTTTGCCTTACGTTCTGCTTCTCTTGCAAGATGAATCATCATATAGCTAAAGCCAAAGCTCATTGGCACCATAATTATCATTACGGTGTAAAGGTATACTGGATCTATTACCAATCTTTCTACAAGGGGAATTGTAGTGTCTGATGGGATGTAAAATCCCCAATATGTTGTAACCATGATTTGTGCAATTCCAGTGATTCCAATTGCAGTTATAATAGGGCGATCCTTCCAAGAGAATTTTTTGTATCTGTCGATAAATGGGATCAATAGTAAAGATGCGATAAACAAACCTGGCCACAATACTCCTGTTACAAATTTGTCATACTGTGTCCTAAGAAATGCATAAAGTCCAGTGAGATACCATTCCGGGACTGTAATTCCAGGGGGCACAGTAGGTTCAAATTTAAATCCTAAATCAATTGGGAAGACTCCTCCAGTGATTAAGATAGCTCCTGAAATAGCCATAACCATTGGTACATCAAAAACTAGGAATCGTGGGAAATGAACTGCCATCAAGCCAAGCATGACTATTGGTAAAATGAAAACATGTTGTGCATAAAATCTCAGAACAAAGTCATGAAAACCAGAGCCAAACATTGCATCACGTATTGTTGGTCCTGCTATTGGGATTGAATTTGTTAATGAAGCTGCAATACTAATTGCAAGCTCTGCTCTTTCACTAAAAATAATATCATATCCTGTAAAAGCCTCAAGAATTGTTACTGTTCCAAGAATTATTCCAGTTACCCAAAGTATTTCATTTCTAATTTTGTATCTTCCACTAAAGAATTGATAATACATGTGCAATATTGCAAGTAATACCATTGCATTAGAGCCATGGTAGTGAATATTTCTAATATGAAATCCAAAAGGAACTTCATTGTTGATAAATTCCACACTATCCCATGCCCTATCTATTATTGGTTCATAATAGAACATCAAAAGTGCTCCAGAAATTCCTAAGATAATAAAAACAATGAATGTTAACATTCCCAAAAATCCAAATGGACTTACAAATCTTGCAGGAAATGAAAATTTGATTGCAGTAAAGATGGTTCTATCTAATCCATCCCATATCCAATAGATGAATGCAACTGTTCCAGTAGTTCTACTTAGCGAAACGGCCATACCCTACTACTCCATTAGCGTTTACACCCCATGTTACTGGTGAAATGTACATAAATCCATCAGAATCAGTTTCAAAATCAAGTTTTGCAAGTGTGTTTGATGGAGGGGCTTGCAGTGATGCAGGTCCAACAAATGCTGTTCCTGTTAATGGATCATACATACTTCCATGACATGGACATTCCCCTCTCTTTCTATTTTCTCCAGGCCAATATTTCCATAAACACCACAAGTGAAGACATACCATACTATATGCTCGAAATGCACTAACATCATTTTTTGCCCCACCTAATTCTTCTGGCAATCTAATAAATTGCCATTTCCTAAATGCCTCTTCATCTAATACTCGATCACCTGTTTTAGGATAAGTAATAACTTCAGCATGGTTAACTGGAAATGTTTTGATGTTTGCTTGAAGACCATCTGGTAAAATTACAGGAGCTTTTTCAAGTGAGGCTGATGAAGGATTTGGCATAAAGTTTCCCCATGGAACAAACGGGGCAAAAGCCACTGCAGTGCCACCAGCACCTAATAATTTTAAAAAATCTCTTCTGGATAGTGGTTTAGTTTTTTTACTATCCTGTTCAGACATTCAAGCTCTCGTACTCGCCAAATTGTTTATAAACCTTGTTTCATTTTGACACAGAAATTTTGATTTTCTTTGTAGCAAATAAAACAATTAAGATACCGATCACTAAGACGAGAGAAATTCCTAGGATTATCATATAGACCTCGTCTGATTCTTGCTTGTCTGGTACGATTAGAGTCGGGTTAGTAATACTATGGTCAACATTAAAAGAGATTTTTTTAGTGACTAGATTACCTGCTTTGTCTTCTGCAAGTATTTGAATTTTGTAATTTCCATCTTCAAATTGGCTAGTATCAAATTTTAATTGTGTTTGATCTCGTATCTCTCCATTTGGTAATATTATTTTAATTCCTCCACTCTCTAAAATATTATCATCAATTACATCAAAATTTATCAATAAGGTTTCTGAAACTGTCATATCGTCTAAAGGAGAATCTATTACTAGTGTTGGAGAAGTATTATCAACATTTAATTTAAAAGATTTTGTAACATTAAAACCTACTACATCAGTTGCAAATATTTTTAGTTCATATGTACCATCTTTGATTGATTGAGATTCAATAAAGTTTGATGTAAAATTAATCTCTGTATTATTTAGAAAATATTTTACTTTAGCAAGATTTTCATCAATTATTTGTGGCATTATTGCTACGTGTTTATTTACTACTTCAGGAAGTTCTAAACTAATTATTGGTGCTTTATCATCATGCAAAATTGTTGTAAACTTGGCAGCGATTGCAATCGGTTCAGTTGTAGACTCTCCTTCAAACAAAGTTGAATGAAGTAATAGTGTGTATGTACCTGTTTGATTTATCGGAGCATAAAGAACAGAAGAGGTTTCATCCTTGTTTTTTACAGGAAAAAATCCTCCACCCTGACTAAAGGGAGTAGTTCCAAGCCAATCATTAGAGGGCCAAGCATTAAAGTGACCAAAAACTCCAGAAGGAACATTGGTTTGAATTATTCTTCCTTTAGGATCAATCACAAATGCAGATAAATTCGTATCATCATTTATCCAAGAAATATCGATTATTCCTGAATTAATTGTTGGGTCTTTAATTTCAAAGTAATATTGACGCCAATCACCTGACATGTAACGATTTACCATATCAAATGCTCCTTTTACAAATCCATTTCGATAAAGAATATTTGGTTCTTCTGAAGAAGTAATCAATACAGTATTATCTTTAACGTCAACTAATTTTTTTACTCCAAATGAGATTGGAACGTTTGCTGTATGTTTATCTCCCTCAAATGTTAAAAATCCCTGGTAGACTCCTGATTGAAAGTCTAGTGGTACAACAATAGTTGCTGTAACTTCTGTGATATTTTTTGGTGGAACTTGAATATTTTTATTGTCAAGCCAAATTAGATCCCAATTATCCTTTTTGTAATAACTTGATGTCAATGTGAAATCCATTGAGGTTGTATTTTTTTGAATATCACCAAGCCAGTAAGAATATTTGGTCGGAACTGGATAAATTCCAACTACAGGTGTTCCTTCAAATTTTTTGGTAGGCTCTGAGACACGAATCTCTTGAACTGTTCCCCATGAACCCCCTCTGTTTACCATAGAAATTTCATCACTGGTGATTTCAGTATCATTATTTTTATCCATCCAATCATACAAGTAAAGTGAAGATATCTTCAAATCATTTGCATAAACTTGTGCGGTTTTATTCATAAAATCATCAAAAGGGAAATTTAAATTCAAAATCATTAATGTGGAATCATCTGGAATTGGATATGTTTGATCAAAATAAGAATAAAGATCCTTGTGCTCTTTAGCGTCAACTAGTCTATAATAATTTGGAATGTAAGTTCCAGACTTGTTAATTACTGTTTCTTGTAAACGAACAGCAGTAGTTTCATTAAACTCAGAATGCTTGATAAGTTTGAGCGTTTGAGGTTTTATGGTAATGTCGAGTTGGGAATCAGTTGGATTCTCAATTGTAAAAACTGCCGAGCTTCTTTCCCCAGGAAGAAGCCGACCTGCAAACCAGCTTGTATGTGGTAGATCTTTTCCAAGTAATTCAAACTTTTCAATTCCAAATAATGTAGAGTTTATAGAGTTAATTGGAACATCTAAAATCTCCTTGATATTAGAATATGAAGCATCATTATAGACAATAAACTGGTTGCCTTCCCCATTGACAAACTGAACTGCATCATAAACATTCACGAGTCCAGAGCCTTGAGTAAATGGATCGTTATACAGATCAGTGGCAGTAGACATTAAGATGTTTTTAATTCTTAGAGGATCATAGTTCTGAAGATTTTCATTCATACTTTGGATTAGAACAGCGGCACTGCCTGAAACAATTGGTGCTGCCATACTTGTGCCCCCAAATAGAGTAAATGCGTTTTGAGAAGGATCCTTTTTAATTTTTGAAATTGTAGCAGGAGTAAAACTGTATGCACCAATACTCATTATGTCAGGTTTTGGATCGCCAATTATTCCAGGTCCTCTACTAGAAAAATCTACAACGTGGTTGTTATGAACTGTAGTATTTCCAAATCTTGGTTGATCTTTAAATGAACCATAACCAACAAAAACATTGTTAGTAGTAGCTCCAACCGTAATACCATAAGGAGAAGAATTTGGTAATCCAAGCGTTCCATATCCATGTCCAGAATTTCCTGCACTCGTTACTATTGTCACACCAGGGTAATTTTCATCAAGAGTATTTGGAACAACAAGAACACTTAGAATTAATGAAAGAATATCAAGTCCTGGTCCTGATTTTAATGACGGAAAATTAGAAACTCCCCAACTATTTGAAATTATATCTGCACGTGGCTTTCCTTCAAAAGTCCATTTGTTTTCTGTACTATCAAATCCTGCAGCCCACAACCATGCATATACAGTATCACCAAACCATAATGCCTTTACAGGAATAATTTTTGCACCTGGTGCAACACCTTTAATTTTGTATTTACTAGTATTATTGTAGATATCATATTCTATATTTCCTTTTGATACTATAGAGGCAGCACTTGATGTACCATGTCCAGCTGGATCAGTCATTACACCAAAAAATGTTCCCTTTGGGTCCATTGCAGGAAGTAGTGTTCCATTAATTGCTCTCAGAGTATTATCTATTGTAGATTTTTTTCCTTTAATCACACCATAAACATCCATTACTTGTGCCCCAATAGTTCCAGCACTATAATCGGCTCTGCCATCATCATTAAAATCATAGACAAGATGTTCGTTTCCACTACCTAGGACTATAGGTTTTTCATCTGTAAAATCAAAATCGTATTCTGGCTGTTGGCCTTTTTTTAAATCAGCTCGTGTAAAGTCCTTCCATGAAGATGATAAATCAGGAATAATTGTGTCATATTTTCCAGCAATATGCGAATCCACTACAAGTACAGGCACTACTTGGACACCAGTGAGTGCTCCTTGTAGTGCCCCTTGGTAAATAATTCCTAGTTTATAATTTCCACTTTTTGATACAATGTACTCTCGATTATTTTTGCCAATTTTCATATCATCGGTAAGAGTACCATTAAAAATTGGTGCAGAACCAAATGTTGGAAAAAAAGAATTATAAATTGGTATTATCGTGCCATTATTTTTTTTATTCAGATCTAAGAACACGCCTTCTCGTGTAACATATACACTAGATGTAATATTTTCTGGTAAAGGTTCTGTATAATTTCTAATTATTCCCATTTTGTTTATGTTTGCTACAAATGTAGTGTTTGTCAATACAATTCCTTGACCATCTGCATCAAGCATTATTGGATGATTATTTTTATCTCTAGCAAGAGAATCCATAATATCTGGATTTGAAAAATCAACTCCCGTATCTACTACTGCAATGTTTACACCAGAACCTGTATATCCATACTTGTTAAATGCATCTTCTGACTTTACAATGCTTCCAATTTTTGAAACCTCTGGAATGTTAGCAGTATCATTTACTGCATGAAAATCTAAAAGAAAATCTTCAATTACATTATACCCTGCAGCTTTGAATTGTGCAGCTTGGTTTTCTGAAAGTATTCCTACTGAAAAAAATCCGTTATTTGTATTAACATAATTAATTAAATTACTTTTGTGAGTTTCAACATTATTAATTGAACCATACCCAAAAACTAAATATCTTTTGACAGTTTTTTGTTCATCAGAAAAGGATGGGTCTATTTTTATTATATCAGAAGAGGGAATAATTTGTAAATTTTTTTCCGGAAATGAATTTGGTACTGGAAGATCTCCTCCTAAAAATCCAAATGCACTCCCAGTTAGAGAAAAAACAATTATTGTTGATAAAAAAACAGACAGTAACCTAGTCATGATTGTGATTAGTTATTTTTTACACTTATAGCTATGTATGTGTTAACAAATTCTATCTTCTTCGTGCAAATATAGCAATCTGCAGGGCTACTATAATTCCAATTGAGGCAACTATTGGAAAAAGTAATGAGTTTAGCTGGCTTGAGGCCTCTTCAATATTATCTACTGAAGAGGAAATTGATGATACTCCTGTATTGATATTTGCACTTGCACTCTCAAGAGTTGAACCAAATCCTTCTATTTCCAATTTTAATCGATCTAGTTCTCCAGAGGTTTCAGCCAAAATTGAATTTAGCTGAACAACTTGGTCTGCAACTCCACCAATATCTTGACTCAAAACTGATGTAGCTGCAGAACCATGAGAAACAGTTCCCTTGGTAAATGCCACCATATGAAAAACATATGTTCCCTTTTGTCTTGGAGTAAAATCAATATAGAATAGTCCTTCATGAAGTGTTTGAAATGATTCAGAGAGACTTTCTACTTGATTTGTTGGAGTATGAACATGTGATGTTCCAAGTAGCTCGTTTGGATCCCCTCCAACCAAAAGACCATCACTAGTTATTTGAGTAAATACCCGAAATGATTGATCAACTGCTGCAATCTCTGGAGCAAAAACTAATGCAGACACTCTTCGCTCAACAGGAACTTCTACTAGCTCAGATGTGGAAGTAAACTTGATATCAACTGTTTTAGCAAGTCCATTTTGATTAGTACTAATTGTTTCTACAGTATACGTTCCATATGGAAATTTTGTAGATGCTGTTGGCCATTTTAATAAAACATGGTTAAATGTTCCTTCAGAATCTACCAATATTTGATCAAATACTACAATAGTTCCGTCAGGAGCAAATAATCTTAAGATTAGATTTTCATCAGATATTGCATTGCCATAAACATAGAGCGGTTGCCCATCTGAATAGACATCTCTGTCTGTAAATAGTTCTAATTCTGCAGATACTAGAGGAATAGCACTAGTAATAATTAGTGCTGATAAAACCAATGATATTATTTTCAATTATGAATACATGCATCCTTCTCATAGATATTGCTTCTGAAAAAATGATCTTGTCTATAACTAACGTTATCTTTGGTTTTTAAAAAAAAGAAAAAAAGGGATAGTTTGATTTTTCTAGTCTTAAATGACGTTTACGGTTGTTTTGACTGGTGGTGATAGTGCAGTTGGATTATCCACGCTTTCCCATACAAATGCTGTTGCAGTGTATGTTCCGGGTGCTGTGGGTATCCACGACAATGCTGGGCTAAATGATTGTCCAGCAGTGAGTGAACCTGTAATCCATGCTAGTGAGACTGTAACTCCGTCGCTATCCTGGACCTGTACCAAGTATGCAAATTTCTGAGCTCTATCCTGTCCATTGGCTAAGTCGGATGTAATCTGTACTTGTTGATCTACTGATATCTCACCTAGTGAGTTACCAAATGCATCAACCACTCGGATACCAGATGCTGGTGCCCGTTCTAGTGGAGGTACGATTGTTCCGATTATTGCAGTGGCAGTAATGTCGAGTTCATCTGCAGTTGTGTATGGGTCTGGTAGCGTATTGTCCTCATATTCAGCGGTGATTGTGTCACCTTCTGCGACTCTGAGTCTGTGACCAGAAGATTCATCTGAAACAGTGAAGAACACTGTTCCTTCGAATATTCCAGTTGCCTCATTAGTCTCAGTTACTGTAAGGTCAATACCTCCGGCGTCAGAATCTGACCAAACATCAGCCTCGAAATTATCGACGGCTTCTGGGTTCAAGTTCATGTCGGGGTCAACTACACGTACTACACCTGTTCCGGTTGCTGGGTAACTTGCTTCTAACCATTGGACTTCACCGATGTTCCATCTGATTAATGCAGATCCTACTATAGTTTCATCCTCTGAAAATTCAAAGGAGACTGTAATACCATCGTCATCATCAGTTTCCAAGAATCCACTAGTTGGACCTAGTCCACCTGTGATTTGGGTTGGGCCTTCGTCGCCTGGAATACCATCAGCATCATGTGCAAATCCAGTAAGGATTACTTCACCTGTAAAGATGCCAGTGTCAGTACCTGTTTCAACTAATTTGTAATCATTTAGTTTATTTCCTCTGGTAGCAACCTTGATTGGATCCTCAGCGGATTCGCCGATTTCATCAATCAAATTACTATCAAAGTTGTGATCAGGTGCGACTATGGTAATGTAGACTTTGTCAGTCCAAGAGTATACTTTTTGGTCAAGTTCCACTGTAGCGCCAAAGTTGGATGTAAAGATTGTAAGATTGATATCCTCATCTTCGTCACCAACAAAGTCTGCTCCAGATGGACCCCAGTCAGTGTATTCTAATTCGATTTCTTCGCCTCGTTCTAACTTGTCACCAGCTAATGCTGAAGGAATTTCGATGACAACCTGGAATATACCAGTACTATCACCAGTTTCTCTCAAAGAAGATGGTTCTGGATCAAATGCAGGTCCTTCTCCACCAGCGTTACCCATGGTAACTGTGGCAGCGTCAGAATCCCATTCGATCGCATCAAGGTCATAGGTCTCTGCTCCATCATTGTCTCGGTCCCAGTCGGGCTCGATAACAGTGAGGATCATGTCAGCGCCTATGATATAGACGGATTTATCGGATTGTAATACACCGTTTCTTAAGTCAAATGTTGCGGAATCAGTTACAGTATTTGGATCACCAGATGCGTCAGTTGGATCAGTATACTCTACAGTGATAATATCACCTTGTAGTATACAGAAAGCTGTTGTATCTCCATCTGCAGTATCAAATCGCACTTCACTAGATGGTTGTCTTGTGCTGTTTTGAGCACCTAACCAAGATGTAGTGACTGGACATGATGCGCTTGCTGGACCATCAGTGTATCTAATTGGCAAATCTAGCTCGAATATACCTGCGTCTGGAGCGATTTCATTAATTGCACCAAATTGTCTGATTGGAGTAATTAGAGAGTTCAAAGCAGCTGCAGTAGTTGCCTTTGCACCCTGATCAATTACACCATGAGTAGTTGGAGTGGCGCCACCAGCATATCCTAAGATTACTGAGTCTGAGCCTCTTGAAACTGTTATCTTAACAGGTCCAACTCCTAAAGCATTATCTTGTGCAATTACGTCTTCACCAGATGCGGAAATATCAAAGTCTGGATCGTTTACTCGAATGTGAACTATAACATCACCATTACCAAGTGTATCAGTATTGTTGTCTACTACTCCGTCCACATCACCTCCAGGTGCATCTGCATTAATTGATACACCAGTTGCGTGAATTGGGAATACAGAGGATCCACCAGAGCCTATTACACCAGTGGTTCCACCAATATCAGCTACTTCTCCCCATGGAACTGGATAAACAGTTCTATCGAGACTAACTGAACCGGTATTTGCTCTGATACCTGCTCCATCACCTACTTCGATGATTTCACCAGATGCATCTCTGAAGTCAACATAGTTAACTTCCATATCTACACCTGTGGTACTTGCAAATGCTCCTGCGGCAGTTGTACAGTAGGCAGTTGGGACTTGGAAGTCACCTTTGAAGATACCAGTAGCTGGACCAGTTTCAATTAAGCTGAAACCAGTTTCACCTAAACCGTCATCTCCTCCACCAATAGCTGCAATACATGCTGCTGAGTTGAAGTTAGTCCATTTAGCGTCATCAAATGTAACATCTAATAATCTACCAAATGGTTCACCTGCAGTGTTTAAGCCGTAGTTTGCTGCACCAACAGTATCAAATGCATAATCACCAAGTGGTGTTGTTCTGACTACTGTAAAGATATCGATAGTGTCAACATCTACGTTTAGGTCTTGGTCTTGAAGTGTGATTGTAACGGTATCTGCGACTTTGTAATTAGTTAGATCAAATGATACTACACCAGAGTGTGTTGGAGCTTCTTGTTGATCTGCAATCTGAGTTGATACACCATCAGCACCTTTGTCAAGGTAGTTGATTCTTGGTGAATCTTCGTCAGTTAGATCTTCGTGAACTATGATTACAATTTCATCTGAGATTGGTGTGATACCATCTAGGTATGTTGCAGTCTGGTTTACATTTATCTGATTGAGCATAATGTATTCCACTGAACCTGAGAATTGGCTGGTGTTATCACCAGTTTCTTCTAGTTCCAATCTATAGATAGCATTGTTAAATCGTTCAGAAGCTAAGTTACCATCTCCATCTGTACCAAATGAGAATACATCTACTGCAAATGGATATGTTCCTGCAGTAAATACTCCTGCTGTTGCAGGTATTGCTGTGAAGCCAAAGTCGATTGCCAGAGGATCTGTTCCTCCAACAATGAATGCTCTTGCTATTGGTGTGACATCAATTATTCCTTGGTATTCAGTTGTTGAGACTATACCAGTTAATGCTCCTACACCTACAATAGGCACTGGTGCACCCAATGGGCTACCAGGACCGCCTAATCTTTCTGTGGCGTTTTGTGCAGTTATTGTAAATGGTGAGCTACCGGTAACATTCTCAATTGATCTAATATCATAGTTGAGGTAAACATACTTTGAAAGGGTAGTGCCTGGATCAAATTGTTGAGGTGCATTTGCAAATGTAAAGTTAAGACTTGCTGTTGCACCTATTGGTTTTGAAGTTGTATCTTTTACTGCACGAGCGACATCGCTAAAAGCGTCTGTTGCTGATGCATTGAAGAAGTTTGTTGGTGCGCCAAATGGTGCAGCGGTAAAGTTAACATTACCACCTGCTAGTGTTGTTGGGCTACCAATTCTTAATGATGGAATTAGAGTGTATCTTGGATCTGAAAGATCAATATCTTCATCAACTTTGCTGTTGAGGTTGACATCTGCATCAGTTAGCAGTACTGGAATCTCTTCACCAGAGTTCCATTCTCCACCAAGTGCAGTTTCATCCATGTTAAGTGTACCAAAGAAGTTTGCTACAAGTATTGAAGTTGGAGTGTCGTTATAATCAACAGTTGCAGTTGTGCCTCTTGGGGCATCTGCTGCAACTCTGACGTTTGCAACATCACTTTCATCTGTATTTTGGAATATACCAGAGCTAGCTTCTGTTTCAACAACAGTTACTGGAGCTCGATTTATTCCAAGAACACCTGTACCTGGACCACCACATCCTACACAAGCCACAAATGCATTAGATGCATTTACAGACTCGACAAGGATTTGGTCTTCGTTATCTACAAGCGTTAGAATACCATCTACTGCTGCATTGTTTGGATTATAGTTAATCAATAATTTACCAAGATCTCCAGCTTGAATTGTTCCTAAACCTGGTTGTATGTTTCTAATACCACCAGCAACTGTAACACCAGCTCCTTGTCCATTCTCATCAAATGCCTGATAGACAGTTGTAGAGTTTGTAGAGTTGGTACCAAAGGACCAAGAGTCCTCATCAGTTGGATCAACATTTAGCCAGTTATCTGAAATGGTAAGATGTACATCAGCGCCTTGTGGATAGCTTGTTCTATCCTTTGTTAGTTTACCATAATCATCTAGAGAGTCTTCAAATTTCAGTGTAACAGTTTGTGGAGAACCTCCACCAATGTTATACACTATTTTGGCGTCTCCGCCTGCTGTAAAGTCATATAGTTGTATGAATGGGAATACGTTATTTGCAGTAATTCCAATTTGTCCTTCAACAATACCACCTGCTGGAAAGTCTGTAAGAGTTTTGTTCTCTCTAACAACATTCATTCTTTGAACGCCGTCAGGAGCTGCACAGACTTCTAGTGTACCAGGTGTTCCATCTGCAGACTTTGGTAAGTATACACCTACTGTATCAGTAAATGTAACTCCAGTAACAGCTGCTGCACTTGCTGCAGTACAACCTGCACCGAAATCTAATCCAGTACCAGCTGCACCTGATAGTGCGTCTGCTGCATTTGCCATTTTTCTATCAGCTATGTATGCATACCAGTTACCATCACTTGCTTGAGCCATTCGAACATCTTTTCCGTTTACTGTAACGTCCGGTTCTGTTTCTGTTTCGTCAGTATCCTTTAGGGCCGGGTCGTTTACTACAACTTCCACAACCATTGGACCACCGAATCTATCGGGGGTAAAGGATGATTGAACAGAAACGAACAGGTTTGCGTTGGTCTGAGCATATGCTGCTGGTGTTACACCAGGCATTGCAAATGTCATTCCACCCGCAATCATAATTGTCATTAATGTAAGACTAGTTATTTTACGTCCTATCTCGTTGTTCATGTTATTGCTGTACTGTTTCGAAGTTGGTATATAAAACTAATGGACAAATTGTCCATTATTGTCATTTTTTTTATGTAATTTTCTGATCGAGAGTAATCTTTATGAAATTTTTATAAAAAATGTTGAAAACTTTACAATCTTGTCTGTATTTAGAATATTGAATATCAATTTTTTATTCATTTTAAGGTAAAATTATATGTTTTTCATGCATAATTGGTATTTTTTGCCACAGCCTCAGTTTTACCTATGAGACTATTATATAGTGAAATTGCCTCTTTTTCGTCTTTTGTGCCTACTATAACTGCAGAACCACGCTTCATAAAACTCACAGATTGCGAATCTGTCCTTAAAGAGAGTCCAAGGTAACCCTGATTTTCTACTCGAAAATTTCTTTCTTTTGCATTTTTTGTAACTGCTTCAATATCCAAATCAAATGTCACAGTAGGTGTAAGAGAAAATGTTCGTTTTCCTCTGTTTCTTCCACAGAGCTCTTCAATAATCATTTCTTCTTTTTGAGATTCTACTGAAACACCATTTCCACAAACAGGACATTCATCTGCTTTGAAAGTGCGTGTATGAACAAAGTCCATGTTTTCTAAATCAACATGCAAAATTCTATCAGCAAGACTTGGTTTTTTGCCAATAATTATTTTTACAGCTTCTGCAACTTGAATGCCACCAATGATAGACAATATGGATGGGTGTACCCCCTCTAGGCTACATGTTGGCATTGAATCTTCATCAAGTGCAGGAAACATACAATGATAACACGCACTTTGTTTTGGCAGAATTGTAAAAACTTGTCCTGATACTCCAACAGCAGCACCAGTAACAAATGGAATTTTTTTTGCAACACATGCTTTGTTAAGTGAGTATCTGGCATTAACACTATCTAGTGCATCAATTACAATATCACATCCATCAATTACTTCTAATGCAGTATAATCATTTACTGAAATAGGAAATGCTTCTATCTTTACATGAGGATTAAGTTTTTGTAATTTCTTTGCAGCAACTTCAACTTTAACTTCACCAATATCTGAATCATCAAACATTGTTTGTCTGTGTAAGTTAGATAGTTCAATTACATCTCTATCAACAATTCGCAGCGTACCAATTCCCATTGCAACAAGTCGAGTTGTAATTGGATTACCTAGACCTCCAACACCAACAACGCAAACTTTTGCATTACAAAGCTTTTGTTGTCCCTGATAACCAATTTCTTCTAACATAACTTGTCGCGAATATCTGTCAAGATCTTCGGCTGACAGATCTGAGCCACCAGCTACTGCAGGTAAGATGTAAACTTCATCACCATCTTTTAATGCAGTTTCCATTCCACTAGAAAATTTTGCATTTTTTCCATTAATGTAAATGTTGATTAGGGAACGTGGTGTACCATCTTCATTTAACACTCTACGTTTAAAATCATCTCCCATTTTTTCTGAAACATTTGAGAATGCATCGGTAAGTGTTGACGCAGAAATCTCTATTTTTTTTTCTCCTCCACCTTTGTTTAGAACAGATGGAATTATGAATGTAATACTAGTCAATTTATCTTATCACCGCAGAGATTTTAGAAATATCAGCCTGCATTACCTCAGGCATTGGAAGAATTTCCATAATTGATTCAGTTGTTTTTAGTCCATTCCCTGTAACGTAACATATGACATTTTCATTTTTATCTATTTTACCATCATCAACTAATTTTTTCAAAACTGCAACCGAAACACCACCAGCAGGTTCTGTAAATATTCCTTCGGTTTGTGCAAGTAATAGAATAGCGTCAAGTATTTCTTTATTGTTTGATTCTTCTGCAAGTCCATTGTATTGTTGTAATCGTTTGAGAACATATCTGCCATCACCAGGATCTCCAATGGCTAAACTTTTTGCTACAGTATCAGGATTTTCAACAGGGATAACATCGTTACTTTTTTTCTTATATGCATCAACAATTGGTGCACATCCATGTGGTTGTGCAGCCACCATATGCATTGATGATACATCATTTAATAATGAAACACTTTGTAATTCTTCAAATCCCTTACATATTGCATTAAGCATTGCACCACTACCTACAGGAACTATAAGTTGATCTGGAACATTCCAGTCAAGCTGTTCAGCAACTTCAAACGCTAAGGTTTTTGATCCTTCCACATAGTATGATCGCATGTTTATGTTGACTATGCCAATTCCTTTGCTATCACCAATTTGTGCTGCAATCCTATTTGCATCATCGTATGTTCCATCAACTGCAATGTATTTTGCTCCATATGATAAGGCTTGAGCAATTTTTGCATGTTCAATATCACTTGGTGCAAATACATAACATGGGAATCCACCCTTTGCAGCATGAGCTGCAGTAGCTGATGCTAGATTTCCAGTTGATGCGCAACCAACAGCTGATAGACCAAACTCTTTTGCCTTTGATACTGCAATACCAGCTGGCCTGTCTTTAAATGAAAAGGTTGGATTGACTGAATCATTTTTGATGTATAACTTGTTAAGGCCAAGTTTTTCTCCTAGTCTTTTTGCATGAATTAGAGGAGTCATTCCTGCTTCAATACTTACAATATTTGATTTGTCTTGTATTGGCAGCATCTCAAAATAACGCCAGTATGTGTGCTCACGATTTACAAAGGTATTTTTTGTAATAGTTGGAAAATCATATTTTACATCAAGCGGCCCAAAGCACTCGTCACAAATATACTTGAAAGTAGAGTCATACTCTTTTTTGCATTCCCTACATTGGAGTAATACTTTGGTCATGTAGATTCACATTCCTCTCTATTGATAAAAAACACTAATATCAAGTTAAGTATTACTTAACTTTATGTGAAAAAAATTAAGTGGTTATTAATTACTAATTATTGGGGATTTGAGGTTTAATAAAATTAACAGCATTTTGGGGTAGTTACAATTTGTAGTAATTCTAAAAAATATAGGGCTCATTTAGTTCAAAGTAGGTAATGCAAAAAATGGCCTTGATAATTATTATAGGAATTACAGCGGTGTTAGCAATTTCTATAACTTTAGCAGGAATGATAACTCAAAAACCATTTGATAAGGTTGCCCTAAATGAAACCACATCTAAAGTTGAAATAATACCAGAGGAAAGATTCCATCCTGATGCAATTACTTCTGGGCCATTAACTATAACAAAATACCAACATAAGTTAGGTGAAAATATCTTCATTATTGTTAATGGACTAGGACCTGATGAAAAAGGAAACATTAGGATTTTCATGCCGGATGGAAGACTCTATAGTACAATACAATATGATGGTTCAGTTAAAAGTGATTTTAATTCTTATTTTAAACCTGATACGTCTCAGATACGTAAGATATGTGAACAAGAAGAATTAGTAGGAAGATGGCCCGTGGTATTTGATAATAATGTCTATCCACCATTAGTCTTTGAAATCATCAATGAACATCTTGATGGGCCTGATGTTCGTCTAACAAAGTCATGCTAAAATAATTATTTTATTAAAGAATTATGAAAGCAAACATTTTTTCCTGTATGACAGGCAGGACCAGATGGGTCTACCATGTAAATTATTGCATCAGAATCACAATCAACTAAAATCTCTTTTACTTTTTGTATATTTCCTGATTCTTCTCCTTTCATCCAGAGCTTATTTCTTGATCGGCTCCAGAACCAAGAGTTTCCAGTTTTTTTTGTAAGTTCAAGAGACTCTTTGTTAGTATAAGCAAGTGTTAGAACATCCTTTGTATTGATATCTTGTACTATAACTGGAACTAGTCCATTGTTTTTTTTAAAATCAATATCATTAATTGTTTTTTCCATGTAATTCTATTTCCATTTGTTAGTTTATAATCTTACAGGAATACCTCTTTTTTTTAGAAATTCTTTTACACGATTTACCGAATGTGTTTCATAATGAAATATAGATGCAGCAAGGGCAGCATCAACATTAGAGTTTTGAAAAATTTCTGCCATATGCTCAGGTTTTCCACATCCACCTGAGGCAATTACAGGTATATGGACTGAATTTACAATCTCCTTAGTAAGTAATATGTCGTAGCCATTTTTAGTTCCATCCATATCTATACTAGTAAGTAAAATTTCCCCCGCCCCTAGTTTTTCAACTTTTTTTGCCCAATCAATTACATCTAATCCAGTTTCCTCTTTTCCCCCATAGATAAAAACTTCAAACCAAAATTTCCGATTATTTTCAGAAAAAATATTTTTGCCAGCTATAATATTGTAATTTCTTTTAACATCAATAGCAATTACAACACATTGCTTTCCAAAAAGTTTCATTAGTTCTGTAATTACTTCGGGATTTTTTACAGCACCAGTATTAATTGCAACCTTGTCTGCGCCATTAAGTAAAATGTCTCTTGCATTTTGGAGTGTTTTGACACCCCCACCAACCGTAAATGGAATATTGATTACTTTGGCCACTTTTGATACGAGTGTTTTGATTGTTTCTCGTTGTTCTTCTGATGCAGTAATATCAAGAAAAATGAGTTCGTCTGCACCCTCATTGCTATATTTTTCTGCTAATTCTACAGGATCTCCTGCATCCTTTATCGAAGAAAAATGCAATCCTTTTACAACTCTTCCGTTAGCAACATCAAGACAGGGAATTATTCTTTTAGTTAGTGTCAAGATATTTTTTTGCCTCCTGTATTGAAATTAAATTTTCATAAAGTGCTTTTCCAAGTATTACGCCATAGGCATTGTTTTGTTTTACTTTAATGACGTCATCCATATTTGAAATTCCTCCACTGGATATTACGTTAATGTTATCAATTTGACATGCTTCATGTAAGAATTTCAAATCCGGTCCTTCAAGTGTCCCATCTTTAGCTACATTTGTTAGTAGGAATTCTGAAAAACCCATTTTTATAAAATCCTTTATTGATTCAATCAAATTTTTTCCAGTAGATTTTTGCCATCCTTCTATCATTATTTTTCCGTCAATGTGATCAACCGAAATTACGATTCTTTTTTTTCCATAATTTTCTAGTACTTTTTTTAGAATTTCTTTTTCTTTGAAGGCTATTGTTCCTAATACAATTCTTGACGCAAATGAAAGAACTTTAGAGATGGTATGTTCATCCCGTAATCCTCCAGCAACTTGAACTGGAATTGATACTTGATTTACTAGATTTTTTATAATGCCCATGTTTGAACCTAGTCCAAGGGTAGCATCAAGATCAACCAAGTGAATCATATCAGCTCCTTCTTTTTCCCATTTTTTTGCAATATCAATGGGGTTTTCGCTATAGATTGTTTTTTTTTCAGGATCGCCTTTGTAAAGTCTAACTACCTTTCCTTCCATTAGGTCTATTGCAGGAATAATTTTCATTTTTTACACTCTCTTAGAAAGTTTTCAATCATTACAGATCCAATATTTCCAGATTTTTCAGGATGAAACTGAGTTCCAAAGAAATTCTTAGATTCAATAACTGCTGGAACTTTAATCCCATAATCAGATTCTGCAACTATCACATTATCATTTTTTGGTTTTACTCGATATGAATGGACAAAATAAACCCATGATTGATTTGGAACTTCCTCTAGAATTTTACTAGATTTTTCAATCTGAATATTATTCCATCCCATGTGGGGAATTTTCATCTTAGATGGAAGTAAAATAACTTCACCGTCTATAACTCCTAAACCTTTTTCCTTTCCTTCCTCACTTTTTTCAAAAAACATTTCCATACCAAGACATATTCCAAAAACTGGAATGTTATTTCTTACATAATCCTTAAAATCAGTTTTTGAAAAATCACGTATGCTTTTGATAGCGGGATCAAAGTTTCCAACCCCCGGAAGAAATAACCCATCATAAGAATTTGTATTATCGAAGCTAGTTATGATTTCAACTTGAGCGTTATTTTTTTCAAGAGAATTTTTTAGGCTAAAAATATTGCCTGCACCATAATCAAAGATCGCAATCTTTACCATTTACATTGCGCCTTTGGTACTTGGAATTCCCTTCTGTCTTGGATCCTTTGAAGATGCAATTCTAAGTGCAACAGCTAATGATTTTATTGCAGCCTCGATTTTGTGGTGATCATTTTCGCCATACTTTACTGTAAGGTGAATACAGCTGTTGAGGTTCTGTAAGAGAGACTGTACAAAGTGCTCAATATCCTCTCTTGACATTCCTTCGATTTTTGTGCGTTTAAAAGAAAGTTCTATCTTAGAGTAGGGGCGTTTTACCAGGTCAATGGTAGCCTCTGCTAAAGATTCATCCATGGGAACTGAAGCATGACTAAATCTAGTAATTCCAGAACGGTTACCAAGGGCTTTATCGATTGCTGAACCAATTGTAATTGCAGTGTCTTCTATAAGATGGTGTTCTATATTGTCCTTTGATTTTGACTTTACCTGCAAATCCATCATTGCGTGTTTACCAAAAGCAGTTATCAGGTGATCAAGAAAGCTTATTCCAGTGTTAATTGATGTCTTGCCATTTCCATCAATATTTACACTAACAATAACCTCAGTTTCCTTAGTTGAACGATTAATTTTACTTGTTCTAGATTTCATTAAAATTCCTTATTTTTCAAATACCACTAAACCAGATTTAATACCTTCGGAAGTAGATCAATTGAATATAGAACAAGTGGAACATTTCTTTCTTCAAATAATTTCATTTTATCATCTGGATTTTTGCTTGTTCCAATTATTCCACAAAAAGTTATTTTATTTCCAAGCTCAGTTGCTTTTTGTGCCATGATAAAATCCTCCATTGAATCACCAACATATAGGCAATGAGTAGTTCCAATTCCTGAAATGGTTTGTATCAAAGAAGCAGGGTTTGGCTTTGCAAGTTCGCGGGATTCATCTTCTAGGAAATAAGAGTTTTTTATATCAAACTCGTCTAATAGATCTTTTAGTGAATATCTGATAGACTCTAGTCCTCTACCAGATACAATAGCCATTTTTCTACCAAATTTTTGATGTAATGTTTCAATCAAGTCATTTTTTAAAAGTACTAAATCATTTTCTATTAATCCTTTTTCTGTAAAATTAGATGTTTTTTTAAATAATTTGAAATAAAGTTGTGGCCCATAGAATATTTGATCAAATATTGAATAAAGAAAATTGTCATGATTAGTTCCTGGATAATTTAATTTATTTTTTAGCAGATTGATATCAGCCTTGGAATCATCTAGAAATTTTTCTACAGATTTAATTCCTGTTTGATTTGAATTTTTTATTACTTCAAAAATAAACTGGTTAGTATTTTTTTTGAGATTATCTGCAGCGGCTATTGTAAGGATTAAGGCATAAGTAAGATCAACTTCATCATTAAAGCCACCTGTAGCTTTAAACCCATCAATAATTTTTGAGGTTATTGGTTCTAATTTTGAAATGTTTGCAATTTTATTTAGTATGTAGCTAGTAGTTTTTTGAATAGTAAGATCATATGAATTTGAGACATCGACTAAAACTCCATCACAGTCAAAGATAATTCCATCAATAGTGTGAATTTCATTAGAGAAGTCATTTTGGGTATAGATTCCTTCCCCCACTTTTTTTAGAGTCATTGTAAAAGATCACGAATTGCAAGCAGAAATTTTGAATTCATTTCTTTAGTTCCTACAGTAACTCTTAAACATCCTTGATGTTTCCCAATCTTTCCAAGTTGTCTTACTGATATACCCTGTTCAACTAAAGCTGTGTAAATTCTTCTATCAGCTCCTTTGGCATCAAATAATACAAAATTCGCTTTTGAATCAAAAACTTCAAAGGCATTTGTTTTTCGTAGAGTTTCTATAATTCTTTTTCTTTCCTTTTTGATTAGCAAGGCAGCATCTGTCATAATTTTTGATTTTTCTAATGCCAAAATCCCGGCTTCAATGGCTATAGTGTTTAATGGATAAGGATACTGAATTATCCGCATGAAGACATCTGTAATTTCTTTATTTGCAACAAAATATCCTAGTCGAAAGCCTGCTAAACCAAATTCTTTTGAAAATGTTCTTACAACAATTAAATTATTTTGGGATTTTACCATATTTAGAACTGAGTAATCTCCAAATTCCACATATGCCTCATCAATAATTACAAGACCATCAAAATTTTTAATTAATTTTTCAAGGTCCTTTTTAGGAAATTGAAAACCTGTGGGATTATTAGGAGAATCTAGATATAATAAATCTGAATTTTTGGATTTTGAAATAAAGTCGTCTAAATCAAGAGTCATGTCCTTTGAAAATGGGATTTTAGATGTAGGAATAGAGTACAACTTACAGCGCTCTTCAAAGAATCCAAAAGTAGGATCTGATGTAAGAATTCGAGTTTTCTTACTACAAAAGTTTACCAATAATAAATCAAGAATTTGGTCTGAACCATTTCCTACTCCAATCATAGAAGGAGAAACGTTAAGTTTTTTTGATAATGCCTTGATTAGGTTTTCTATTCTACCTAGGGGGTATTCTCTAATATCTGAAGTTTTTTTTGCTCCATCAATGAGATCTTTTTGAAATTGCTTGCTAATCACAAAATTTTCATTGGAATCTAGTTTTAAGGTATCTGCTTGTTTTTCTGGTTTTTGATATCCCTGTAGCTTAGATAATTCTTGTATCTTTTCTTGAAACCACTGGTTTGTCATTTCAATCTACTCCTTACTGCTTCGTAATGATTTGGAAGACCCTCTGAATCACATAAAACATTCATGTATTTTGAGATTTTTTGCAGCGCCTGTTTAGATGATTCAACCTCTGTTCCTAATTTAATAAAATCCAATACAGAAAGTGAGCCTCGGATTTTACCAAAACCATTTGTAGGAAGTATGTGATTTGAACCTAGTAAATAATCACTTGCAGATGAGGGAGTATTTTCTCCAAGTAACACTAGGCCGGCAGCTGTAATTTTAGATGCAAGTGATTTTGGATTTTTGGTAATTATTTCAAGGTGTTCTGGTGCCAGTTTATTTGCTAATTGAATTATTTTATTTTCAGAATCACAAATTGCAATAAATCCATTTTGTTCTAAACTTTTTTTAACAATATCCTTTCTTTTTATATTTTTAATTTTTTGGTTAAGAGAATCTATAATTTTTTTTGCTACATTTTCTGAGGTTGTCAATACAAAGCAGAAAGTATCAATACTGTGTTCTGCTTGGGAGATTAGATCAGATGATATTAATTCAGGGTTTGCAGATGAATCTGCAATAATACCGAGTTCAGTTGGTCCTGCAACCATATCTATTCCCACATCCTCACTTACCAATGATTTTGCAGTACTTACAAAAATATTACCTGGCCCCACTATTTTATCAACTGGTATTATTGAATCAGTACCATATGAAAGAGCAGCAATGGCTTGAGCACCTCCAATTTTGTAAATTTCATCTATTCCACAAATATCTGCAGTAACAAGTGTTAGAGGGTCAACATTTCCGTTTTTATTGGGTGGAGTGACAACAACAATTCTTTTTACTCCTGCAATTTTTGCAGGTACAGCTGACATTATCAAGGAACTTGGGTATCTAGCAGAACCTCCAGGTACGTAACATCCGACACTAGAAAGTGGAATGAAAAGTTTCTTTAGAATTATCCCATCTGTTTTAATTACAAAATCCTTTAATTTGTTTTTAATTGTTAATTCTGTTTTTGTTAATCGTTTTTTTGCAATTTTAATAGCGCTTATTTGATCTTTATTTACTTGAGAGTACGCATTACTTATTTCCCGTTTGGATACTTTTAGAGTTCCTCTTATAATCCCGCCAAATTTTTTTTCATATTTTAGGACAGCAGAATCTCCATTTTTTTTTACGTCTAGGATTATAGATTTGGTTATTTTTTTGCTTTTTTTGGAAGGGTTTGTGATAACTAATTTTAAGAATTTATCTATGTTTCCAACAACTATGATTTTCATCAATTTTCCTCATCACGTTTTATCTCCTCTAGTTCTAATATCTGCCTTGTTTCGTGTACTACCAAGCCTTGAGCAATTTTTCTGAGTTTTGGAACAATTTTGTAAAAGTCAGATTTTGGGATTACAGTATTTACTCCATACCAGCCTTTCTCACTAAGAGGGCTCACAGTAGGTTTTTTGAGAGAGGGTACTTCTTTTAATAGCGTTTTAAGATTTTTTTCTTCAACGTTAAGATAAATGTGGAGATATTTCCTTCCGGTAACTGCTCCTCTCATCAAAGTTACAATATCAAATATTTTTTCACGTTTAGATTTATCTTTCAACGAATTTTTATTTGCGACTAAGAAGGCATTTGACTCTAGAACTTTATCTACAATTTTTAATTGGTTTTGTTTTAGAGTTGTTCCTGTTTCTGTAACATCCATTATAGCATCAACATCATCTGGAGGCTTTGCTTCTGTGGCACCAAATGATAAATGAATTTGGACGTTTTTGTTTGTTCCAAGTCGTATCCATGGGGTTACAATAAAGGGATCTTTTGAGCCATAGATTTTCTTGTAGGATTTTGATTGCTTGATAAATTTTGACGCAGTGGTAAGGTATTCTGAAGATATCCTTAGGATTTTTTTCTGCTTTGCATAGTCAGCAATCATGGAATCAAGATTTTTGTATTTGTATTTAGAGGGAATTGCTATTACAAGCTTAATTTTTCCATATTCTAGATCTAAAATCGGTTCAACGCTTGCTTTTGTTTCTCCTATCCAATCTTGCCCGGTAATTCCAACATCATACATTCCTTCTGAAACTAAGTTAGGAATTTCTTGTGGTCTAAGCATTTTTACAATTATTTGTGGATCATCAAGAAAAACCCGATATGTTCTACTGGCACGACTTACTTTGGTCCATGATTTTTCAAGAATTTTGAAGGTTGCTTCTTCAAGACTCCCTTTTGGAATGGCAAATTTTACTTTAGACATTTCTATTCCTGTAGCATTTTAAGTATATAATTTGGTGTTTAAGTTTGGTCAAGCAATTGCTTTGCTCTATTAAGTGAGATATTATTTTCTTGAACCATTTTTTGTACAATTTTATCTATCTGCTCAGGCTTGGCACCTGCTGCAGATGCAATATTTTTAGCATGAAGCCTCATGTGGCCTTTTTGTATTCCTTCGGTAGCAAGTGCCCTTAAGGCACTAAAGTTTTGAGCTAACCCAACTGAGGCCATAATACACGCAAGTTCTTTAGCAGAAGAAACTCCCAAGATTTTAGTGCAGATTTTTGCCATTGGGTGAACATTGATTATTCCACCAATAATTCCCACAGATAGAGGTAATTCAATTTTTCCAATTAGATTTCCATTTTGATCTTTTGACCAAGTAGTAAGAGAACCATATCGACCATTTTTTGAAGCAAAAGCATTTGCTGCAGCTTCAATTGCTCTACTGTCTTGACCTGTTGCATTTGCAACAGCTATAATTCCATTCATTGTTCCTTTATTATGAGTTACAGCCCGATATTCATCATTAATTGCAAATTGATAAGCCAAAATTATATTGTCAATTACATGTTCACCACCTACTGCTTGCTTATCAAAAATTGCAGTAGCCTTTACCATTCGTTTTGTAGAATAATTTGATAGAATTCTAAGAACTACTCGCCCTCCAGTTAATTTTTCAATTTGTGGTGCAATCGCCTCACACATTGTATTTGTTATATTTGCACCCATTGCATCACCTACATTAATTAATAATTCAACGATTACCATTGACCCAACTTCGGTTTGTATTTCCCTACATGTGATCTCCTTTGCTCCTAAACCCATCTTTGAAAGAGTATGACTCTTAGAATTTGCAAGTTCTAGAAGTTCTTGTGAAGATTCAACAATTTTTGGAATTGCAGACTTTGTATCCACATCTACTAGTTGAATTTGACCAATGCTAATTGATTCATCTGCTTTTGATGTAAAACCGCCATGAATTTTTGCAATTTTTGCAGCCTTTGATGCAGCAGCAACCACTGATGATTCTTCAATCACCATAGGTATAAGGCAGTCTTTTTTGTTTACTTGAAAATTTGTAGCTATACCAAGGGGTAATGAAAAAATTCCGATTGCGTTTTCTATCATGATATTGGCTTGTTCAAATGATAAGCCTCCGTTTGAATTTTTGATTATTTCAGTTTCGGTATCAGTTAATCCAGAAAATTTTTTAATTATCTCTAGTTTCTCTTTTCGGTTTTTTTCAAAAAATTTTGGTAATGAAGAATCTCCCATTTTATTTCAGAATCCTTACTAATTTATCATCCAAGCTATCTGGAAATGCTTTGCCATCAGTATTAGATGTTATAAGGTAAAGATAGCCTTCAGGCCCTTCAGAAACATCCCTAATCCTCCCTAAACCACTCAAAATGCTTTTTTGGTATTCAACTCCTTCAGGAGTTATTTTTATTCTATCTAATTTTTCAGGTTTCATCGAAGCCATAATCATATCATTCTTGAATTCTAATCTATCACCTGAATAAAATACAATTCCTCCCGGCTCAATTTCTGGATCATAGCATATAATTGAATTTACAGAATCTCCATTACCTGAACATTGCTTCTCAGGCCAACCATAATTTTTACCTGGAATTATCAAATTGATTTCGTCATTTTTTGAGGGTCCCAATTCGGTGACATATAGTCGGCCGAATTGATCCCATGCCATGCCTTTGGGATTACTATGTCCATATGAATAAACCTGTGAATTTGAAAATGGATTATCAGTTGGAGTAGAGCCATCGTCGTTTAATCTTAAAATTTTTCCTGCTAATGAATTTAGGTCTTGAGCATTATGGGAGGAATCAGGACCTGCACCAGTTGCTACATATAGTTTATTGTCAGGACCAAATTTTATTACTCCTCCATTACTAAATCTGGATCCTGGAATTTTTTCTAAAATTGGAATTACGTCTTTTAATTTATTTTCAGATTCGGTAATTTTTAGAATTTTATTCCATAAATTTCCATCTTCTTCATAAGTTAAATAAACATAAAGAAAATGATTAATTGTAAAGTTAGGATGTAAAGCTATTCCAAGTAATCCTCCATCAAAGGTATTAGCAGGCCTAAGAGTAGCAAGTGGTTCTTCAAGCATGATATCTGATTTTATTACTCTAATTTTGCCAGATCTCTCAGTTATGAAAATTTTTTCATCGGAAATTGCTAATGCCCATGGTTTTTCTAGATTTGTAGTGATAATTTGTATAGTTTCATTTCCTGATTCTTGAAAATTTGGAGGTGGAATTGGAGGTGGTCCTGATGGTGAAGAAAGAATTATTATTGATGCAATAATTGCTGCAATAATTCCACCAATTCGAATTTTTTTATCCACACTAAAAAAACTTTTCAAATCCTATTAATCATTTCCAAATTTTTGATAAAGCGTATATATCACCCTGAAATCACTTTTGATTTAGCGGGGTGGGGAAGTCAGACTACAAAGGGCCAAGTCATCCCGGCGGGCTCATAATCATAATGATGAGAAACCCGCAAATCAGTAGTTCAAATCTACTCCCCGCTAGTTAGTTTCAGAATTGATAATACCACTGAATAGTAGAATCAAATTTTTCTTCTTTGTTGAATCTTCCTATTCTTTGTTCAGGCCTAGTCAAATGTCGATATGCTGAAACATCAGGAAGATACAATTTTTGAATTAATTTACGAGGGATTTCTTTAATAATTTTGTATTGGATTTTTTTTCGACATTTGACACATTGAAAACCCTGGTTTTTACCCTTTGATTTCATTCTCTTATTACATTTTTTACAAAATGGGTTTTCTTTAATTAGTTCCTTTTCAAGTTTGAGTATTTCAATGAATTCAACATTTAAAATTCTAGAATGGTTCTTTGTTGCTTTTCTAATTCCTCCCCCAATACGTATAAGATCTCCTGGAATTAGCTTTTGAGCAATTGAAGTAATTTTTGTAGGTTCATAAACTGCACAGGGTAATTCTTTTCCTTGTTTGGTGATTGAAAAAATAACATGGCCTCCTCGTTTCATTTCTGGTTTTTGTGAGACTAGGCCAGTAATAGTTCCTGAAGTATAAGGTTGAAATTCAAAAATATCAATTTCATTTTTTAAATGATCACCTGTTCCTTGATTTGTTTTAAAAGCCATATAGCCATCTAACTTTTCATTTGTTCTAATCATTTTTGAGGCATCTAGTACTGATTCAATATTTTCCCCCCTTAATCCAAAAAATACAGGATCTGGACCACGTGGAGTAATTAAAACTCTTTTCTTGTTATGATCAAAACTGCTAAAAGTTAATGGATATGTATTGGTCTGCATTTGTTTAACGCTTTCTTTATCAATTTTTCGTTTTGTTCCAATGAATGATTTTTGTCTATAGCTTAATACTTCATATGTATGATCTTCAAATTTGTAACCAATTGCACCGATTGCACCAATAAGTCCTTGTCCATTTCCAATGAATAATGAGTCCAGATTATTTTTACGAATAAAATATTTTGCTTGATTACGGTTAATTAATTTCCATAAGGCAAGTTTGCTAAATTCTAAAAAATTATCAGGTATAATATTATTTTCATAAAATACAAGTCCTGGATTAGCTCCTCCTTTAGTATCAGAATATTTTGTAACCATCTGCTTTACATTTCTTTTAATTTTTTTTGGATTACTTGTCTTAATGGATAACGCAACTGCCCCGTTTCCTCTAGTTTTCCAAGGTATATTTGGGTTAAATCTGATAAGAGAGGGATAATCTAAAAATTCTACAGATTCTTTTTTAAGATAATTAACAATTTTGTATGCAAGATAAGTAGTACACATTTCCTTTGGTGAATCTGTATCATCAAATCCCATATGAAGAATGAATTGTTTTTTCATCTAATATTCAATGTTTAATTTACTTACTTTTTTTAGTTATCCCTTATTCAATGGGCATAGTTTAAATTAAAATCAACACTGGTGTGAATGTTACTCATGATAAAAATAGATGAAGAATCAATATTCAAAGAAATTAGGGATAGAAACGCAGTTTCTGTAGCCCTTAATGCTCCAGATGGATTACTTCCTAAAGTTCAAGAAACTGCTTCAAAGATAATGAAACGATTTGGAATTCCTGCATATGTTCTTGCTGATACTACATGGGGTTCTTGTGATTTAAATTCTAACGGTGCTAAAGTTCTGGGTGCTGATGTTTTGTTTAATATTGGACACACCATTAGTTTAGATTCAATTGAAAAAAATGTAGTAATCATTAATGCATTTGATGATATATCATTTGAAAAAATTGCAGAAAAATGTGTAAATGTGTTAAAGGGAAAAACCATTTCACTGATTACTGATAGCCAACACCTACACCAAATTGAATCAGTAAAAAAAATATTAGAAACAGGAGGCATTAAAGTTAAAATTGGAAAGGGTAAGGGCCAGCTTAACGATGGTCAGGTTTTTGGGTGTGAATTTTATCCTGCAACTGAAATCAAAGAGTTAGTTGATGCAAATGTGTTTTTAGGGCAAAGTAATTTCCATGCAGCGGGAATTGCCTTATCAACAAATAAACCAACATACATTCTTGATCCCTACTTTAATGAGATAAAAGAAATCACCGAATTTGCAAAAAAATTACAAAGAAAAGCAACATTAGCAATTTACAAAGCAGCTGAGGCCAATAACTTTGGGATAATTGTAGGATTAAAAGAAGGTCAGTTATCAAAATTAACTGCATTAAAATTCAAAAGAGAGCTTGAAAAAGAGGGTAAAAATGTGCAGCTATTTGCATTAACAAATATTACAAATGAGAGATTACAAAATATTAAAGGAATTGAAGCTTTCATTCAAGTTGCCTGCCCCAGAATTTCTACCGATAATCAATTTGATAAACCACTTTTATCTACTCCACAAGCCACAGCACTGTTGAAAATTCTACGAAAAGAGAATATTGATGACTACTTACAAATTCCCCATTGGCTATAAACAATTATAATCATCAATAAAAAAAACAGCCCATTGTCTAATAATCAAGCAATTCCCGGTGACAAAATTGCAATTATTGAGGAATATGAAGGGGGGTCAAATACTTACGAAGATGGACATAATGTTAGGGCTACAGTAATTGGCACTACTGAGATGGACAAAATAAATCGAATCGCACAAGTACATAAGTTAAAGTTTTCAGGAATTCCAGAGGTTAATGATATTGTAGTTGGAACCGTTGCAGCGGTAATGTCATCTATGATAGCAGTCTCAATAAACTATGTCAATAATATTAGAACTAAATCTAATGTTGAATGTATTTGTCAGACTAGACATTTTCGTAAAAAAAATATTGCATTGGTTAATGATGTAGTAGTTTTAAAAATTACAGCACATAAAAATGGAACTATTCATGCTACAATTAGTGAACCAGAATTGGGCGTTTTATATACAAAGTGTAAAAAGTGTGGAGGAAAAGTGATTCCTTTGAGAGACGCAATTAAATGTACAGAATGTAATTGGATTGATGAAAGAAAATTATCAAATAACTTTGGAAAGAATAATTTTGTAAAGTTAGGAGATTAAAAATGATTCGTGTATCGTTCCAAGGTGAACGAGGTGCTTATAGTGAAGCAGCTGCAATATCATTTTTTGGTAATAAAATTGAAACTGTACCTTCACCTACTTTTCTTGAAGTAATACAAAACACTCAAAATGATAAGACAGAATATTCAATATTACCTATAGAAAATTCAATTGAAGGAAGTATAGGAGAAAGTAATGATCTTCTTAATTTAACAACTCTAAATGCAGTTGGAGAAATTTATCATAAGATCAAACATTGCCTAATTGGATTTGATTCACTTGAAAAAATAGATACTGTTTATTCACACCCTCAAGCCTTGGGACAATGTAGAAATTTTATTCAGAAACATAATTTTAAGACAGTTCCCACCTATGATACAGCAGGAAGTGTAAATATAATCAAAGAGTTAAAAAAGGAAAATATAGCATGCATAGCAAGCCGACAAGCATCAGAAATTTTTCAGGTTCCAGTAATTTTAGAAGGCATAGCAGACAATCCAAATAACACTACAAGATTTTTAATTCTTTCAAAAGATAAATCTAAAGAATCAAAAAAAGATAAAACTTCAATTATTTTTTCAATAAAACATGAGCCTGGGGCTTTACATCATATAATTGAAAAAATTGCAGAATATGGAATAAATCTAACTAAAATTGAATCAAGGCCAAAAAAAGATACATCGTGGGAATATAATTTCTATGTTGATTTTGAAGGAAATGTAAATAATCCTAGAGTAAAAGAAATGTTAAATAAAATAAAAGAAAAAACACTATTTTTAAAAATTTTGGGTTCTTATCCTAGTGCAGATATAAATTAAAATCCACGGGGTTTTCTAATACTAAATCCTGCACTAAATCCAATTATGATTACTCCAGCTGTTATAACAACAATATGATAAGTGATAAGCATGGGATCACTTAGAAATTGAAGAGTACCCGTGATATGTAATTCTGAATCACCAGTATTTTGGATTTGCACCCTACTAATTCCATCTACTAAATGAATCCATTCAAGGCTTACCACGTTTTTATGTTCTTTTTCAGGAATTTGTAATCCACCCCTAGGAGATGCCAAGGTTAGATTAAATGAATCACCTGTAATGTTAAGAATTTGTTTTGAGTGAAGAGGGGCAGTAAATTGATACGAAGTTTTTTCGCCTAATCCAAAAGTTTCATCAATATTTTTTGTTTGAAGTCCAAGCGAAGTGACTAGAGAATATAATCCAATTGCAATTATAATTGAACCAACAACTATACCAATTGCAGTTCGCTTGTTTAACATAGAGAAGTATTTTTTTATGATAAATAAATAATTACCTACATTAATGATACATCATGTGGCTGACTTTCAGCAAAACCAGCCCCAGACATTTTAATAAATTCTGCATTTTCCTGCATTTGTTTAATTGTATGAGCCCCACAGTAGCTCAATCCTGAGCGAACACCTCCAGTTAATTGTTTTAAGATATCAGTAACGCTTCCTTTGTAGGGAACCATAGCCTCTACTCCCTCAGCCACATAATCATTAAGATCATCTTCAATAGAAACATGTCCAGTTTCTTTTGATTTACGACCTAATGACGCATAAAATGATGCCATACCACGATAAATTTTAAAGCGTTTCCCGTTTTTAGATATGAACGAACCTGGACTTTCATCGGTTCCTCCGAGTATACTTCCAACCATTACAGAAGATGCTCCAGCGGCTAAGGCCTTGGTAACATCTCCAGAATTTCTTATTCCTCCATCGGAAATAATTGGGATATCATGTTTTAAACCAATTTTAGCACAATCCAAAACCGCTGTTAATTGAGGAACGCCAGATCCTGTAACAACACGCGTAATGCAAATTGACCCAGAACCAACACCAACTTTAACTGCATCCACTCCAGCCTTGATTAATTCCTCTGTTCCTGCTGCAGTTGCTACATTTCCTGCAATTAATTCTGAATTAGGAAATGCTTTTTTTATGTGACGGATTGTGCTAACAGCATTTTCACTATGTCCATGAGCAATATCTACAACTATTACATCAGCGCCTGCATCCAGAAGAGATTCGGTTCTATCCATAAAATCACCTTTTACACCTACTGCGGCACCAACAAGGGGTCTTCCTTTTTTGTCTTTTGATGCAATTGGATAATTTTCAATATTTGTAATATCTTTTGTTGTAATCAAACCCTTGATATGGTGTAATTCATCAACTAGCGGTAATTTTTCAATTCTATTTTTATGCAGAATTTCCTTTGCTTCGTCTAAACTGATTCCAGGTTTTGCTGTAACTACATCCTTAGTCATTACATCCATGACGAGCTGTGATGAACTAGATTCAAACATAACATCTCTTCTTGTAAGAATTCCAAGAAGTTTTGATTCAGAATCGGCGACTAAAAGACCAGAGACACCTTTTTCTTTCATATAACGGATTGCGTCCTGAATTGTTTGTTTGGGATTGATGAAATATGGATTTTCAATCATAACACTTCCAGAACGCTTTACCTTAAGAACTTCATTTACTTCCTCTTCAATTGTAAGAAATCTGTGAATAATTCCTAATCCCCCTTCTCTTGCCATTGCAACTGCCATTCCTGATTCAGTTACTGTATCCATGTTGGCACTTACAAGAGGAATATTAAGAGAAATATTTCTAGAAAGTTTTGTCAGTAAGTTAGTTTGGGATCGACTAGTTATATCTGAAAATTTAGGAACAAGAAGAACGTCGTCAAAGGTTAATCCTTCTTTATACTCCAAAGAAACCTATACTCATGATTTATGAAGTATTATAAGCCTTTCTTGATTTTTTTTGAGCTAATGATTGTACTACCGTAAGAGAGTCTTTTGTTTCTCGAACATTATGAGTACGAATAATATCTGCACCATTTAATACAGCAAGTGCTTCTGCAACAATAGAACCAAATAGTCGATCTTCTGGATTTTCTTTTTTTAATAATTTTCCAATAAAAGATTTGTTGGATACTGAAACAAGTAATGGATGTCCAATTTTTATTGATTTTAAATTTTTGAGTACAAGTAAATCTCTTTCAAACCAAGGAAAATTAATTTTTGTAAAAAATTTTCCAGTTCCAGTTTTTCTAAAAAATCCAATTGCCGGATCAAATACAATGCTTTTTTTGGAAATGTTTGCAGATTTAGCTAATTCATAACTTTGTTTAAATAAAACTCTAATCTCGTTAAGATGATTACCAATTATTGTTTTTTTACTATAAGCAGATAATACCAATGAAGGTTGAAATTTTTTAATAACATTTATCATATTTTTGTCAAATTTTAGTCCAGAAATATCATTAAGGATCTCAACACCTTCTTTAAGGGCATCGTTAGCAACAACTGCCCTACAAGTATCAACAGAAATGGGGAGATTTGAGATCTTTTGAATAGTTTTTATTGCTTGAATGATTCTTCTTGATTCAACTTTTTCTGATACATATGTAGATAAATATGGAGCAGTTGACATGCCACCTACATCGATAAAGTCAGCGCCTTCAGCTTCCATTTGTTGAACTAAATCTCGTGTTGAAAGTTTCTTTGTAACAATTGTTTTTTTGTAAAAAGATTCAGGACTAGTATTAAGAATTCCCATTATACGTACAGGGTTTGTCCCTCCAACTGATACTTTTCCTAGTTTATACATATGATTTATGATTAGGATAACCAATTTGAGTCATATGGCTATTGTAGGTTGGGAAAAAAGATATTCTGAGATATTAAAGGAATTTGGGTTCATTAAAAAAAGTGATCTTAAGTCAGCAAAATTACTAAATTCCATCTTAAAAACTAAATTTCCTACCAATAAATTAAGAAAAAAAGTGCTTAAACAAAATGTATTTGTTATTGGGGCAGGGCCATCACTTACATCCTGTATTCCAATATTGAAAAAATATAGCAATATTACAAAAATTGTTGCAGATGGAGCTGCAAAAGCATTAATTGAAAATGATATTCTTCCAGATATTTTAGTAACTGATCTTGATGGTGAAAAAGAATCATTAATAAAAATTGGGAAAGAAAAAACAATCATGGTTGTACATGCACATGGAGATAATTTAGATAAATTAGAAATGGCCTCTCAATTCAAAAATTGCATTGGCACTACTGAGACAAAACAATTTGGGAAAATTCATAATTTTGGTGGATTTACAGATGGTGATAGATGTGTTTTTCTTGGTAACCACTTTAAGGCAAAAAGAATTATTCTATTTGGAATGGATTTTGGTTATAAAATCGGCAAGTATTCAAAATCAAAAATTAAAAATAAGAATATAAAAATTAAAAAGCTTCGAAGAGGGAAAAAACTTCTGGAGTGGTTAGCAACAAAAAATTCTTCAGAACTATATACAACCTCGACATCCATCAAGGGTTTTAAAAAAATAACCTTTAACGAGCTAGAAAGTCTTCTAGCTAATTAGAATGCGTTTTAATACGGTGTCAATTTAATAAAATTATGGAATTTTCAGAAGAACAAATACGAAATGTATTAGAGTTAAAAGAACGAATTTCCCAACAGATCGAAAAGTATAAAGAAGAAATTGAGGGGCTTGAAAAAAATTTATCGGTTTTAGATGTAATACTAAAGCAATCTAGTTTTACCAAGGCATCATTACTTGAGGACTCTTCATCATCAAGAAAATCTCAATCTCCCATTCCATTAACAAAAACATCGGATGGTTCAATCATTGCAAATGCATATGTTACTCCAGAACAGGTTTCAATTATTTTAGAAGAAAATATAGGTTTACAAGCAGAAACACCTCCGTTCAAATCATTTTTTGTTGAAAGAATAATTGGTGAGATGAAAAGGAAAGACAATACAGAAGCAGAAAATGGGAAAATCCAAAGAGAATCAGTCATAGACTGTATTATTAATAAAAATGGCAGTCAAATTAGAGAAATTATCATAAAAAATTATCGCCAGAAAGAACGAATCAATGAGATTATCAACACAGCTGCTTGGTCTCTATCTAAAATGATTGATAATTCGAGTTAGGAGGATTTATGGAAAAAATCATTGTACTAGATTTTGGATCGCAGTACAGCCACTTGATTTGTAGAAGAATTCGAGAATTTTCAGTGTTAGCTGAACTAGTACCTTACAATATTTCTTTTGATGAACTAAAAAAAATGGAACCTAAAGGGATTATTTTTTCTGGTGGTCCATCAAGTGTCTATCTTTCTGATGCACCAATGCCTGCAAAGGAAATTTTTGAAATGAAGTTACCAATTTTAGGAATTTGTTATGGCCATCAGTTAATTGTAAATAATTATGGAGGAAAAGTAAAACGAGCTAACAAGGAATATGGGTCCTCACTTCTAACAATTGATAATGATTCTGATTTACTAAATGGTATAGGAGGACCAATTAGAGCATGGATGAGTCATGGGGATGAAGCAGAACAAATTCCAACAAGTTTTAAAACAATAGGACATACTGAAACAGTAGATGCAGCAGCTATTGCTGATCAAAAAAATTCAATATATGGAATTCAATTCCATCCAGAAGTAGTACATACAGAACAAGGAACCACAATTCTAAAGAATTTTGTATTAAAAATTTGTGGTGTAAAACAAGAGTGGACAATGAAAGCTTTTATTGAAAATACAGTAAAAGAAATTTCTAAAATAGATGGCAATGTTTTATGTGGTGTTAGTGGTGGAATTGATTCTACAGTAGCTGCTTTACTAATTCAGAAGGCAATTGGAGATAGACTAAAATGTATTTTTGTGGATAATGGTCTTTTGAGATTAAATGAGGAAAAAGAAATAGAAGAGATGTTCAGAAAAAATTTTGCTGTTAATTTTAATTCTGTGAATGCCAAACAACAGTTTTTATCAAAACTAAAGGGAGTTACAGACCCAGAACAAAAAAGAAAGATAATTGGAGAAGAATTTATTAGAATCTTTTCAGATTTTGAACAAAAAAATGGACCATTCAAATGGTTGGCTCAAGGTACTCTATATCCAGATGTTATTGAAAGCGGAGTTTCAAAAGGTCCAGCATCAATAATAAAATCACATCATAATGTTGGGGGTTTACCAAAATGGCTTAATCTAGAGATACTGGAGCCTTTACGTGAATTATACAAAGACGAAGTCAGAAAAGTTGCAGAGATTCTTGGTGTTCCAAAAAAATTATTGATGCGTCATCCATTTCCAGGGCCTGGTCTTGCAGTAAGAATAATTGGGGAAGTTACAGATGAAAAATTAGAAATTTCTAAAATTGCTAGTAAAATTGTTGAAGAAGAACTGGTTGAAGCAAAACTTTACGATAAGGTTTGGCAAGCATATGCAGCTGTTGGGGATGATAGGGCTGTTGGAATTGTTGGGGATGAGAGAAAATATGGGAATATTGTAATGATAAGAGTTGTCGATTCAATTGATGCTATGACTGCAGATTGGACTAGATTACCACATGGATTACTAGAAAAAATCAGCAATAGGATTACCAATGAAATTGAAAATGTTACTTGGGTGACATATGCGATATCTAGTAAGCCACCTGCAACTATTGAACCACAGTAAATTAAAAAATCACGCTTTAAAAGTTAGATCAGTTTTTTGTTGTCAGGTAAAAACTTGTTACAGATTTTTGTATTAAGGCCTCAATTTTTAGTAGATTTGGTAGATAGTTCTTATCAAATCTAGCTTCAACTCTAGAAAAATACATTAGATCAATATTCTGTTCAAACATTCTATCTTGGATATTTCTTAATTTGCTTTTATTGACATTGAACAACATTTTTCACTAATACATCCAAAATCTATTGAGGTTTTAAATTAAATTTTGTATCAAAAGAACAAACAAGACATTTAACATTTTATTTAATCTAAATGTATTATTTTTTAAAAACGATCCATAATCTTGTACCAATAAAGACTGCTACTGCAGCAATAATTAATCCAATTGTGATGAATTGGTTTAGGAAATCTGTCATAATAAACTGGCTCCAAAAACTCCTGCTGAATCTCCAAGTTGATTTTTTAGAATTGGAGTCTCTACCAAATCACTAAAGACATTGTTGTATACTGCATCTCTACCTTCATCGTATAGAAATGAAATGTTAGAAAGTCCTCCACCTAACACTATTACATCTGGATCTAAAATATCTACGACATTGGATAATCCAATTCCAAAATTATCCAGAAATTCCTTTTTCCATTGGTTCCATTTTTCATGATTAGCGTTGTTAATAATAGATGATAGTGATTCATTTTTTCCAGTAAGTTCAGTCCATCTTTTTTCTAGTGCAGGGCCACTGATGTAAGTTTCAACACATCCTAGTTTACCACAATAACACTTGTTTCCATCAATTCGAAGTGTGTGGTGACCCCATTCACCAGCTATAAGTGTTCTCCCTCTATGAATTTTACCGTTAATTATTATTCCTCCCCCAATTCCAGTTCCCATAATTACACCAAAGACAATATTATGATTTTTAGCTACACCAAATGTAGCCTCTGCTAATGCAAAACAATTTGCATCATTTTCAATAGAGATTTCTTGATCTAACGCTTTTGTTAAATCTTCTTTGAGGGGCATTCCTATAAGACATTGTGTATTACTATTTTTTATTAATCCAGATTTTTTAGAGATTGCACCAGGGGCACAAACTCCAATTGTTACATTATCATTTGATTTTATTTTTAGTTCATCAATTAAACAAACAATAGAATTAATGATTGATTTGTATCCTTTTTCTTGTTGTGTTGGAATACGAGTTCGTTGAATAACATTATAATGATCATCTAATAAGATACCCTCAATTTTTGTGCCACCAAGATCAATTCCTATTTTGTTCACAATTCTTAATCACAATTGTATGTTTTGAAGTTTTCAGTTATGAATGAAGATAAAAAAAAATTCTGATAAAGAATTACATTGATGGTGGTCCACCGCCACCATGAGAACCACCGCTTGAAATTGCAATCACATCATCAATTCTTAAAATCATGCATGCAGTTTCAGTGGCAGATTTGATTATCTGTTCCTTTACAACAACTGGCTCAACAATGTCCTGAGAATACATGTCTGCAATCTTACCTTTTCGTGCATCTATTCCTGTCCATTTTTGGCCTTGCGACTGCTTGGCTCTAAGATTAGTCATAGTTTCTATTGGATCCATTCCAGCGTTTTCTGCAATAGTTAAGGGAATAACTTCAAGAGCTTCTGCATATTTTTTAATTGCCAGTTGTTCTCGTCCATCAAAACTATCTGCCCATTCTTTGAGTCTTGATGCAAGAAATGCTTCTGGAGCACCGCCACCTCCAACTATAGATGGTTTTTCTATTACGTCTTTTACTACCATAAGTGCATCATGAATTGAACGATCCACTTCATCAACCACTCTTTGAGAACCACCACGTATCAAAAGAGTAACTGATTGTGGATTTTTACAACCTTCAACAAATACCCATTTATCCGATTCTACTTTTTTCTGATGTACTAATTCGGCAGAACCTAAATCTTTTTCAGTTAAATCATCAATATTAGTTGAAACTCTACCACCAGTAGCCTTTGCAAGTTTTGTCATATCACTTTCCTTAACTCGTCTTACTGCTAGAATTCCATGCTTTGCAAGATAATGTTGGGCAATATCATCAATACCTTTTTGACATATGAGTACATTTGCCCCTGAATTATGAATTTTTTCAACCATTGTTTTTAGCATTCTGTTTTCTTCCTCTAAGAACATCTGCATTTGGGTAGGATCACTTATTCTAATTTCAGCACTCATTTCGGTTTTTTCAATTTCTAGAGCAGTATTAATTAAAGCAATTTTTGGTCTTTCAATTTTGGTTGGCATGCCACTATGAACGATCTCTTTGTCAAGTACGATTCCCTTTATCAGTGCAGTATCGAGGATTGATGCCCCAGATTTTTTCTCTACTTTGATATTGTCAAGATCAACAGAATATTTTTCGGCTTTTTTAATTGCAACTTTTAAAATTGCATCCACAACTATTTTAGATAGAGTATCACTATCCTCTGAGATTAATTTTGATTGCATGCTTGTCTTTGCAATTTTTAATAAAGAAACTCGATCATCAGGTGGAATAGCTTTGGCAATATCAGTGAGTAATTCTAAGGCTTTTTCAGCAGCAGCCTGATATCCTTCTACTATTACAGAAGAATGAACGTCCTTGCTTAATAGCTGTTCAGCCCTTTCAAGTAAAGCTCCTGCAAAGACAACTGAAGAGGTTGTACCATCTCCAACCTCATTATCTATAGTCTTTGAAATCTCAACAATCATTTTTGCTGCGGGGTGCTGGACATCAATTTCTTTAAGAATTGTTGCTCCATCATTTGTAATTGTAACATCCCCAATGGGATCAACTAGCATCTTATCAAGACCTCTGGGTCCAAGACTAGTTTTAACCAAATCTGCGACTAGTTTTGCAGCAGCAATATTGTTCTTTTGAGCGTCCTTACCTTTCTGTTGGAGAGCGCTTTCTTTAAGCACTAGAACTGGTCCTTGAGGGGTTTGTTGAATTGATGCCATATAATTCGTTTCAAATGAATGTAATACCCTTTTTTAAGATTACTTAGATGAAAGGTCTGATGAAGGCTCGATTCTTTACATCAACTATTCCACTAAACAGAATTCTAATTGCAGGTAATGCAAGAAAGGGCAAAAAAAGTGGAATTAAATGAGGTTTTTTGAATTTACATCCTGAATCTACAATAGTAGAATTCAAATCATGAAAGTTTTGATATACTTTATCAAAAGAGTCAGTTGAAATAATTCCTGCCATTTGAAGTGGTAAAGTAGAAAGGGTTTTGCCATTTTTAACAACAGTCATTCCTCCTTGTAATTTAATTAAATTATTTGCTGCTGTTGCCATATCTTTATCATTTGTACCGATCACAATTAGATCGTTTTCATGAAAGCTCCATGTGGATGCAAAAGCACCTATTTCGGCTCCAAAATTTTTTAAAAACCCAATAGCATGTTTTTTTGTATCATAGGTTCTGTCAAATGCAGCAACTTTCCAGACATCTTTTTCTTCCGAGGATAATATGTTGCCATCTTTTGTTTTAAGTTCAGCTTCCTCTTTTTTGGTAATAATTTCAGTCTGCAAAGAAATCAAATTTGCTGTAACTGAAGCGGATTTTGATTTTATATTAAAAACATTTTCAGAGAATTTAGAAAGTTTAACAGTTTTTGTAATCCACTTTGGAATAGTTTTTGGTTTAATATGTACTACAATTGCCCCATTTGATACTACAAGTTTACCACCTACAAAGACTTTAGTTGGGAGAAATGAATCAAAATTATCAAAAACTAAAATATCTGCAAGTTTGCCTGGGGCTATCCCCCCAAGATCTTTTCCCATATTATAATACTCAAAACAGTTCGTAGATGCCATGACTATAGCATCAATCGGATCTAAACCTAATTTTATGGCCTCTCTGATACAATGATCAATGTGCCCATAATTTGTTAAATCAAGAGGATCTATGCCATCTGAACAAAACATCAATCTTTGGTTATTTGTTTTATGGTTCATAACTTCGGGTAAAATTTCTAAAAGATCACGTCTAATCGAACCCTCACGAATCATTATCCACATGCCTAGTCGAAGTCTCTCTAAAACTTGTTCAAAATTTACAGGTTCATGACATGAAAGTATTCCAGATGATACATATGCGTTTAATTTTTTTCCAGAAGCTCCTGCAGTATGTCCGTTAATAATACAATTGTTATCTAACATCATAGCTAATGTTTTCATAGTTTGGGAATCACGTGATGTAACCTTTGTCCAAGAAAAAACTTCACCCAAACCTACAACATTAGGTAATTTTATTGCAGTTTTTTCTTGAAGTGCACTCAGTGTTTTACCGTGACTAAATTTTCTATCTACTGGTAAACCTCCCGGAACAACATGAAAAAATCGAATTGGGAGGTTTTGAGTAATTTTTACAAATTCCAAAAATCCTTTGTATCCACAAACACTAACAATATCAATTGGATCAGAAAAGATTGAAGTTACTCCACATAGAAGAGATTTTTTTACAAGCTCAGATGGTAGAACAAACTGATCAATGTGAATATGCGGATCAGCCAATCCTGGAGTAACATATTTTCCATTTATGTCAATCACGACAGTTTTCGGACCTAATGTATGAGATGCATCAGGACCAACATATGAAATTCTTTCATGAGTTATTGCGATTTGTATATTTGGTAAAATTTCATGCGAGTAAACATTTACCAGGGTGCAATTATTTAGAATAAGTTCAGCTTTTTTATCTCCTAAAGCAACAGCATTTAAAATTGGAATTGCTGAGGAAAGACTTTCCACATAAACTATTGTTTTCAGGACCTATTATAGATTCAAAGCGATGTTTAAATTACCGTCAAAGCCAGCTTTTTCATATTGAACTTACCCAAAGAAATTACTAGATATTGTCCAAAATGTAACACACATACAAAACAAAAGATGACGCAATACAAAGCTGGAAAACGAAGAGGCTCTGCAATTGGTGAACGAAGACACGCAGAAGATAAGAAAGGATATGGTGGACAGAAATTCCCAAAACTTGCAAAGCCTGCAAAAACTACAAAAAAATTTACGCCCATTCTTACTTGTACTATATGTAAAAAGAAATGGAATAAATCTGGAATAAGAATTAGAAAAGTAGAGCTGATTGCAAAATGAAAAAAGAGCACATATTCATTCCTAAACCTAATAGTAAATTTCATAAATTAAAATGTAAAGAATGTGATGAAGAAAATATCGTTTATTCACACGCATCAACATCAATAACTTGTAAATCATGTGGTAATGTAATTGCAGAACCAACTGGAGCTGCAGCAACACTACACGGTGAGATTTCAGGAACTGTCGAGTAAATTATAATCTTCAACCGTATTTAGATTAAAAGCAATTCGTTTATCGTTTAATATATGATATATTTCCTCAACTGCATCAAGATTATTAATTTCATTTGCATTGATTATAGATACTCCTGTAAAGTGACATTCTTTATTTTGAAATATAACTGTGATATCTGATTTTAAACCTAAAGATAATAAAAAGTCCTTTGTCACAAGATAACTTGTCCAAATTTTTCCTTGATGATGTAAGTTAACGATCTTTTTTACAATTTCCTCATCAAGTAACGGTAAATCACCTGATACTACAAAAATGTCATCATTAATTGAACGGAGAATTAAGTTTAGATCCTGTACATATCCATTCCCTGGTGTCTCAATTATCTCAAACCCAGCATTTTGCAACATTTCTTTAGTTTTGGGAGAATGCGGGCTAGTTGCAACAAGTATTTTTGAAAAACATTTTGAATTTTGGAGGGCAAAAAGTACATGTAAAATTGTAGGATGAATATGTTTTAGTAATAATTTTTCTTTGGTGATTTTCATTCTGCTCCCTTTGCCACCTGCCATAACTAGTCCAATCATATTGATGCAAAAATCACAAGTGAAGTTAGTCTAGTGATTTCGTTTGTAGCACCAAAAACATCTCCAGTTATTCCGCCAAAACTTCGAGTAGAGATTGCCAAGATTATCAATGTAAAAGATATAGCCGATCCAAAGATTACGAGTCCCATAGTTCCGCCTACAATCATTAAAGGGATAATAGAAATAGTGCCAGCTATTGCCACCTTTTTTTTATCTTTCATTATTATTACAAATGGTGAGTTTGAACCAACTGCCGCAGAACGCCCAAGACTAGCTAGTAATACCATTGAAAATTTTGAAATTATTTCACTTAGAAGAATTGCTTGAAAAAGTTCGTATCCCCTCATTAAAGAGAGGGCTAGAATCATCCCTACAACATAGATTACTATTGACAGAATTCCTGCTGAACCTGTTGAGACATCTTTCATAGCTTGTAATTTTTTATCTTTTTGTCCCTTTGCCATAATTCCATCTGCGAAATCAGCAAGCCCATCGATATGGTGTATACCAGTGAGGATTGCTAATGAGCTTACAACAATAAGTGATACTATTAGTTGGTCAAGGAATAATGATAGGCCAAACGCAAATGATCCAATTAGTAAACCAATAACTATTCCAACAATTGGAAATATGTACATATATTTTGCAACTGTTTCAAGATCACTATGCTTAACCGGAATTATTGTAAGAAAAGAAAATACTGAACCAATTTCTCTAAGCATATATCCACCAACCAAAATAAGATAAAACGATCATCATAGGGATCGTAAAGAGTACACAGAATAAAATCGATGTTATTTTCATCAATGTGATTGCAGAAAATAGATGCGATTTAGAAAGTTCTTGATTTCCATCACCAATAGTATAATGATCAATTTTTTCAAATCTTGTTCCTAATGCTCCTGCAAGGACAGCCATTGGATATCCTGCATTAGGACTCTCTGTATTTTTAGCATCTCTTTTCATAATATGATATGATTGTTTCCAATCTTGACCAAGGCACATTGCTCCAAGAATCATTATAAAACTTGTAATTCTTGCAGGCAAATAATTAAGCACATTATCACAATTTGCTCCAAACCAACCAATATTTCTAAAAATACTAGTTTTGTATCCAATCATTGAATCAAACGTGTTAATTGTTCGATGAAGAAATGCTCCTGGAAGTCCAAATAAAGAAAAATAAAACAATGGTCCAGTTATTCCATCTACAATATTCTCACTGATACTCTCCAGAGTTCCAGAGAGTATGTGATTCTTATCTAAATTCGTTGTATTTCTCTTTACAATCATGGCTAGATTTGTCCTAGCTGTTTGAAGATCATTATTCTCAATGGATGAAATTATGGCTATGGTATGTTTTTCCATACCATGTATTGCAATTGTGGTTTTAAGTAATATTGAACCAACAAAAATGGTTAAAATTGATACTACAACTTCAGTTGGAATAATATTAATTCCAAGATTTAGAATAAATAGAATTATCATAATTAAAGAAGTTATGGATACAACTAAAATTATTCCACCTAACTTTTCAATGTAGACAGATTTACTTTTAATAATTGGAACTAGCTTTGCAATCAAAATTCCAGTCCAGGATGTAGGATGAAATTTGTTTTTTGGATCACCGATTAGAAGATCCAAAATAATGGCAAACGTTACAACTAAAATATATTCTAGTATCATTTAATGAGTCTCTCTACAGCTTTGATGTTAATATTTGAATTTACAAATTTACTTAATTTTTCTATTTCTCTATCCATTTTCTGTATATTTTTTTTGTTCCAAATCATATTCTTGGGTTTAACATTTAATGAATCCTCTTCAGGAAGTGAAAAATCTATCATTGGAATTGTTCCAAATACAGATCTTCCTGTAAATTGCTTTATTTTTCTAAAACCAGGTTTAAGAATTTCTAGATCCCCTCGGAATTTGTTAAAGACGAATCCTTTGACAAGTTTTTTGTATTTGTTATCAAGTAATTGTAAAGTACCTACAATACTTGCAAATGAACCTCCTCTATCAGTATCGGTTATTAAAATTACAGGAGAGTTTAATATTGCTGCCACTTTCATATTTGCAATATCAAATTTTTCTAGATTAATCTCTGCTGGAGAACCAGCTCCTTCAATTATTATTAGATCATATTTTTTTCTAAGTATATCAAACGAATTAGAAATAAAGTTGAAACCATATGGAAAAACGAATTTTTTATAATATTCATATGCAGAAAGTTTTTTATAGAATTTTCCTTGCACAAATACAGAATTTCTATTTTTCCCAAGTGGTTTAAGAAGAATAGGATTCATGTGAGGGGAAATTTCGGTTCTAGCAGCTATTGCTTGCATTGCTTGAGCACGAGATATTTCAAAATCTTTACCTATGTAGGAATAATTCGACATGTTTTGTGATTTAAATGGGCATACGTTATATCCTGAATTTGTAAAAATGCGACATAGTGCCGCAACTAAAGTAGTCTTTCCAGATCCTGAGGAAGTACCTTGAATCATTAATGATTTAGTTAATTTAAATCGCCTCCAATTCTTTAATGAGTTTAATATTGTCTTTGTGAGACTTTACTGCAATTCTAATATAGTTATTATTTAATCCTCGAAATGATTTACAATCTCGTATTAGAATTTTTTTCTTAAGTAATTTTTTTTGTAAAATATCAGATTTTATTTTAGTTTTAATTAAAATGAAGTTTGTGTCTGTTGGGAGACAGGAAAATCCATCTATTTTTGAAATAGCTTCTACTAAAAAACTTTTTTCAAGAGAAATTATTTTTGTAGTTTCATCCAAATAATTACTATAACATAATGCAGCACTAGCAGCCTTTTGAGCAATACCACTTACATTCCAAGGAATTTTTATATTATTTAGAATTCTAATTATTTTTTTATTACTTATACCATATCCTATTCGAAGACCTGCCAATCCAAATGATTTTGTTAAAGAGCGTAAAACAAATAGATTTTGATATTTTTTTATATAATTTAAAACTGATTGTGTGGAATCGGTAAGCTCTATAAAACATTCATCTGCGAAAACCAGAGAAGATTTTTTCAATGAAGCAATAATTATTTTTTGCATGTTTTTTTTAGAAATTAAAATTCCTGTTGGATTGTTTGGATTACAAATGAATATACATCCTTTTGTAGGGATTTTTTTAATAAAAGCATCAAGATTGTTATTAAGATTCATTGTTTTGAAAAAAAATACTTTTGAACCATGAAGTTTTGATGCTACCTCATATTCACTAAATGTTGGAATTGGAATTAATATGTGAGTTTTATTATTTAGAAACGCTTGGCAGAAATTATAAATTATTTCAGTCGCACCATTACCTACAACGATTTGATTATCAGAAACTTTAGTGTACCACTTGAGATTTTTGCGTAATTCAATAGATTCAGAATCTGGATATACAGATATTATTTTCATTTGTTTTTTAAGATATTTTTTTACATTTGGATGATATCCGAGAGGGTTAATGTTTGAGCTAAAATCAATTATTCCTTCTCTTTTTGTTTTAACTGAATATAATCCTCCATGAATAGTAGGTATGTGTTTTTTAACATTTGAGTTTGGAATCAATTTCAATGTACTAAATGGATTCTGTGGGATTTAGTATGTTTTGGTTATGAGCACTAAAAGATTATTAACAGAACATGAAGAAATTTGATCTGTGAAAAAAAAAGTCGCGATTATTGGTGTAACAGGCTCAGTAGGCCAAGAATTCGTAGTTTCACTTAAAGATCATCCTTGGTTTGAGGTTACTCAAATTGCTGCTTCGGAAAGATCTGCTGGAAAAAAGTATCTAGATGCCATAAAAGATCCTAAAAGTGGAATTACAAACTGGCAAGTAGGAGGAACCATTCCTGATTATATCAAAGACATGATGGTGGGGTCTGTTGATGATCTTAAGGTAAATGATCTTGATCTAATATTTTCTTCAATTGAAAGCGAGGCAGCTAAAGAAATTGAGGCCCGTTTTGCAAAAGATGTTCCAGTAATCAGTACGTCGTCAGCGTATAGATATGAAGATGATGTTCCTATTTTGATACCTGGAATTAATGATGAACAGTCCGATTTGTTAGATGTTCAAAAAAAGAATCGTAATTGGAAAGGATTCATAGCTCCTCTTCCTAATTGTACCACAACAGGTTTGGCCATTACTATGAAACCACTATATGAAAAGTATGGTGCAAAAAAGGTGTTAATGACATCTATGCAGGCAATTTCTGGTGCAGGAAGAGCCCCTGGTGTCTCAGCAATGGATATTACAGGTAATATTATTCCATATATTCCCAAAGAAGAGCAGAAGGTTAGAATTGAAACTGCAAAAATACTAGGGAAACTAAAAAATGGAAAGATAGAACCTGCTAATATTAAGGTCAGTTGTACTTGCACACGTGTACCGGTTATTGATGGACATACTGAATCAGTATTTGTTGAAACATCAGAACATATTGATCCAATTTCGGCTAAAAAATCCTATGAGGAATATTCAAAAAATATCTCAGTAGCTGGTTTACCATCAGCCCCACCAGATTACTTACTGGTTTATGACGACCCCACTAGACCACAACCAAGAATAGAACGAGAAATTAATGACGGTATGACTACCACAGTTGGGAGATTAGAGGAAGAAACTCTATTTGATCATGGTATTAAGTACATGTTATTCTCACATAATAAGAAGATGGGTTCTGCTAAAGGCGCAGTACTTTTAGCTGAAATGCTATACAAAAAGGGTAAAATCTAAACTAATTTTATAAAAATTTCAATAATAGCTTTATTAGTTAGATATTTCTGAACGATCTTTACTGGTTCTTATGGTAAAAATTGATGATTTAGATCTCCAAATTTTATCCGAATTAAGCGAAGATGCAGCAATTTCTGTTCCCAGACTATCAAAAAAAATTAAAGTAAATCCTTCGGTTGTGTATAGTAGAATTAAGCGACTAGTTAAACGAAAACTTATTGAACGATTCACAATTGTTGTAAATGATCAAGAATTAGGATACCAAGTAAAGGCCTTAGCTGGACTAAACATGGATTCTAAACAACGAGATAATGTAATTGATGAATTATTCAAGATTGATGGTGTACGCGAGATCGCTGAAGTAACAGGTAGATTTGATATTTTAGTAACAATGTATGCAAAAACCCTAGATGGAATGCACAAACTAATTTCGGATAAGATTGGGCGAATTCAGGGGGTTATAAGCTCTGAGAGCTTCATTGAGATGAAGACAAGGACTAAATCTATGCCTTATATGCCTACGAAGTAGACTATGGTACATTTAATTTTAAGAAAGAGTAGTTCTGATTAAGGTATTGATTAATGCAAAAAGCAAAGGTTGAATCTCGCATAAAAGTTTACTTTGAGCTTACAAAGCCCAAAATTTGGTATCTTTTAGTTTTTACTGCTTTTGCAGCTGCAATTACAGCATCAAACATCTATTCAATTGAGATTTCTCCATCAACTTGGGCTTTGATGTTATTTGGGGTTGCTGCTGGTTCTGCGGCTGCTAATACGCTGACTAATTATCATGATAGAGATATTGACGAAATTATGGAAAGAACCAAGGGAAGACCAATTCCTAGTGGAAGAATTTTACCTGAAAAGGCACGTGATTTTGGATTAGTTTTAGCTGGAATTTCATTAGCATGTGCATTTGCTATTGCTTACACTACAACATTATGGCAGGGAATTTTAGCTTGCTCGTTTATGGCCTTCGGATTGGCAGATAATATCTTTGTTTATAGTTACTTACTAAAAAGAAGAAGCTGGACAAATATTATTCTTGGTGGTTTTTCAGGGGGAGCGCCAGCTATGATTGGGTATGTTGCAGTAACAACACATGGATTATGGGATCTTGGTCTTGTAATGGCAGCTCTTGTCTTTGTATGGATTCCAATGCACATATGGGCACTAACTCTTCATTTTAGAGAAGACTACAATAAAGTTGATGTCCCTATGCTAACTGCAACTCGTTCAGAAGGTGCAGCAGCTAGAATTATTGCCGGAACTACATTAATGATGGTTTTATTTTCTATAGTTCCATTTTTTCTTACTCATGAAGATGGAACGTCGGTAATGGGTCAAGTCTATCTTTATACCGCAATAGCTTCAGGAATTTTGATGATATTTTTAAGTGGCTGGGTTATTAAAAAACCAACAGAAAGTACTTCATGGATTCTTTTCAAGTTCTCAAGTCCATATCTAGCTGTATTATTTATTGCACTTATGATAGACTCTGCATTATAAACAAATCACAAGAAAATTATATTTAAAATTCATCGATTACCGTTTAATTCACAGAATCAGATTATTATAAATTGAGTTAAAAAAGATTCAAAGCCCCCAAACATTACGCCTTTAATTCTACTAGCAAGATCCGTAATTACTTTCAGCTGTTCTCTAATTATTTGATCTTTTTTTGATAAGGTTTCTTCAAGAATTCTAATTTTTTCTTCAAGAGCATCTATTTTAGAAGTCTCTTGAGTATCAAGGGTTTTTGGTTCAGAATTTGAAATATCTGCATCTAATGTAAGATATCTTGTCTCAGGGAGTTTTGGTAATTCCGATTTCATTTCATTTAATTTTTCAACAAGTTTTTCCAATCTATCTGTACCGGTGTATTTCCAAACAGGATCATTATACAACATTAAGCAAACAGTCACATATTCAGAATTTTTTTGCAATCGAAATTGTTCTTCGGTTAAAAATTGATATTGTGGGTACCAATACTCACAATTTTGTATTTTTTGTAATTGAATCTTAGTTTCACTTTGTTTTTTATAATCAATTTCTATATTTTTATATTTATTTGTAATTTCCGTTTCACAGTTTCTTTTTGCAATAGTTTTTGCAGCTTCTGTTACTGAATTATCCTCCATAACTTTTTGTTTGCATTCTTCAATTAGCCTACTAACCATAATATCGATTTCGTCATTGGAAACATTTTGTGCATTTGCTGGAGCTATTAATCCAATTCCAATAAAAAAAGATAATAAATAGACTACATTCAAACCTAAAAATTTCATTGATTTTTTACTTCATCTAACTGTATATTTTCAATGCTAAGCAAAATGCACAACATTGTTTTTATTAAAAATTCCATGTATTCTTAAATTTTAAGAAACTTAAGACTAGAAATGGAAGTAATCTAGTGACAGTTCCTTTACTAATTGATTTTTTTTCGAGTATTTAGATCATACTGATGATTTCTACGAAAGTACTTTTTAATACTATTTTACAAATATGTCTAAAGCATACCAGACCACACTTGAGCTATTCCCATCATCATCGGGAATAATACCATGTGAGAGGAGGTTTTGACCTCCTCTCATTTATAAAATTGGATTTCACTGTTCTGTTCCACAGAAATCTTATCTAATGTTCTTAGCATATAGTATCCTTGAGTGTAAGTATTGGATTTGTATTAGTCCCAATTTTTCTAATAGGAATAGCATTTGGATTAGGTATAATTGATTTTTCACCTCAAGCAACCAGTATTTTTGTACAAAGTCTTCATAATACCAAGGAAGAAATCATAGATCTAGCACAGGGCAAAACAACCATCAATGAAAGTTTTAATGAAACAAAAGCGGAAATTAAAGAAGCAACAATAGAAAATAACAAAAAACTGGATAATCTCATAAAATATGCTCAGAAAAAGGTAAATCCTTTACAAGTAAAAGAAAATAAACCAGAGTTTGATGTTAAACGAATTGAGTTACTAGTACATGAGTTTACAAATCAAGAACGAAAAAAATATGGTCTTTCACAATTAGCATTTGACTCAGAAATTCTACTTATTGCTAGAGGGCATAGTCAAGACATGGCATCTAGAGTATATTTTTCCCATGAAACCCCAGAAGGGTTAACCCCTTCAGACAGGGCAACACAATCCGGATATTCTTGTCAAAAAATAGTTGGGTTACTAATCTATTCTGGAATAGCAGAAAATATCTTTCAGGGGTATCTTTATGATTCCTATTATACAATTAATGGAGAAATTACATCTTATGATTGGAGTACAGAGGAAAAAATTGCAAAGGTAACAGTTGACGGATGGATGAATTCTCCTGGTCATAGGGAAAATATACTTACTGAAATTTTCGATAGAGAGGGTATTGGTGTTGAAATTACAAACGATTACAAAGTATATGTTACTCAAAATTTTTGTTAGTTTGAATTATTAAAAAATAGATAACTTATCAATTCTTCGCGTATTTTATATCCAAAAATCCTATTTTTATTTTGTGATAATATTCTCTTTTAGAATGATCTACTATTTTTTAATCTTGAAACCTGACTTTGAAAAAATTTTGGGATTAGCCTCTTATTTTATAGGATATTAGTATAAAATAATTGGAGATAAAATCTAGACATAAAATGGAATGGTATTATAATACAATTTCATGAAAATTCAATAAATCGTAATAAAAATTAATAATTAAAATCTAATTTTTTTAATTTTTCCATTCTAATTAGATGCTCTTTGATGGTGGAGTTTATGGAAGCTAAACATTCAGCAGTCTCTGAAGCATCATTTTTTAAATTCGAAATTTTTTCTTTCGTTTGGTTAAAATCATTAGAAGAAGTAGGTTCGGTGGAATTTACGATTTCAATTGAAGCGACATCCTTAATTTCCAATTTTGATAGAGATTTTGCCATGACTTGAGTAAAGATTTTTGCAAGTTAACAATTTGTTTGTAATTTTTTTGCAACAGTTCAGTGTTTTAAAATAAAAGTTATTTGATAATAAAGCAAAAAAACAGTATGATTGTTCGGTATTATGAATTTAATACCACATATCGGGTTCATTTATGGGTTTTTTTTCTTTATTTTCTATTTTTTCTAAAACAGGATTCCATTCAGAATTTTCTGTTTTTGCATTAACAATAGCATCTTTATACACAAGCTCAAAAGTCCACTTTAAAATTTCACTCCAAATAGCTTTTAGCGATTCTTCATCTGTCCAGAAAACACTTGTTTTAACTGTGGTCATAGCAACAATATGTTTTGAATTTGGCTTAGGTTCAGATTTCCATTTGGTAAGAACCTTATCACAAAATTCCAAGATTTCTTTTTTTGGTGGAACTAAGCTATAAGGATCAAATTCTTTGGTTACTTTTTTCATTAAAATTAATAAGAAACACTAGAGGATAAATGTTCCAATTTGATTTACAGATAAAGAAACAATTTATGAAGGATGGCAAAATAATACAAGTATGTCTAAAAGCAGCAAACCAGCCAATGAATGGGACAAACTTTGGGATGAATATTCAAGAATATTTCAAAAATGGAAAGAGGTATTTGAAACGTTTCAGAAGACTACCATTGAAATGCAAAAAAAATACAATGAAGTTATGGAGGTAGCTGCCAATGAATCAAGTAAAGATACGATGAAAAAATTTGGGGAAAACTGGCAAAAAGCAATGAGTCAATCTGGAGTAGATATTTTCAAACAATTTAGTGATAATTGGGAAAAAGCTATGAATGAGTATACTTCAAATTCCTTTAAACAATTTGGGGAAAACTGGCAAAAAGCAATGAGTCAATCTGGAATGGAATCATTTAAGACCTATGGAGAAATTATGAATAAATTTGCCGAAACCTGGAAAAGCATGTGGCCAAAATAGTGATTTAAAAATTAATGATAATAACTCTAATCTAAACAAGAATCACGATTTTTGATTGTCTTAAATTAGAATTATCGCATTCAAGAAAATAATCTAAAACTATAGATTTGATTATATATGGTTGATTTATCATTATCGCAATGACAAAATCAAAAAAAATGACTTTTACTATAATTCCTATTTCTATGATCGCTTTAGCAACTATTTTAACAGTAATCCCAATTACTTATGATGCATATGCTGAGAATCCAGGGCATAGTGGAGTTGGATTAAGACCATCATTAGGGATTGATAATAGAGGACATACTCTGATAGAAGATGGATTGACAATTAACGGTCAAACCTTTATGGCAGAATATTTTGCTCAAACAATTAAAACACAAACGGTGAATGTAGACCAACCAATTGACATTACTTTACACTATTTCATTAAAGGAGGTCCAAAATACATTGAACATACAACATTATCAATAGTAAATGGAAAAGAGAGTAAAAATATAGATTGGAATCAAGATTTTAAAGGAACTCAGACAGTTACTGTATCAGATAATAAGTTTTTTAAAAATGTCATGGTGAATTTAGATGCAGATTCAAATAATCCGGACGCAGTATTTCTAAATTTTAAATTCCGAATTTCTGAGAATATCGACAAAAGTTCGCTAAAGATAGTTACTTGGAATTCAGCTAAAGAGGCTTGGACTAATTACTTTTATGAAGCATTAAGTGTAGTTGGAGCTAACCAAACATCAGATACGAATAAAATCAAATCTCCCTTAAAGCAAACAAAAAGTGGAATTGCTGCAAGTAATGTAGAATGTGATGTAGGAAAATCATTAATGTTCAAAACCAACGGAACTCCAATTTGTGTAACCCCATCAACCGCAGCTAAACTAGTTGCGATGGGTTGGGTAAAACAAGCATAATTAGACAATTATTTTTTCCTTATTTTTTTAATTTCAGTATAAACGCGGTATATTTGGAATAATAATCAATAAATTTAGGAATTTATGTTATTGTTACAGATAGTCTTTTAGAAAAATTCCATCTGACTTTGGAATTTTAGCAATCTCAAAGCCTTCTTTTCTTTTTGAAAGTGATTTGGTAGCATCAATTCCTAGTTTTGCTGTTTTTAATTTTTTTTGATCACTTGAAGGATCAAGACTAGAGCCTCGAACGTTCTTGAGAATAAGTAAATCCCTATCTGCTTGAAATCTTGTGGCTAATGCATATTCGACTGAAACTGGATCATTAGGATCTATGTCATCATCAACTATTGTAACCATTTTTAAAGAACGATGTGTTTCAAATGTTTTTTTGATAATAAGTTTAGAATCTTTTTCTTTTCTTTTTTTAATCTGGACAACTGCATGAAGCCAATTACAGCCACCATTTGTCATAGTAACTTGTTTTGTTTGTGGAAAAAATTTCTTTAGATTTCGATTTAGCTTTGCTTCGATAGGCATTCCCATTAACAAACGATGTTCAGAATAACCAGAAAGTACATCATGAAAGATTGGATTATTTCTATAATATAGCGAATCTAATTCAAAGATTGGTTGAAAACGAGCAAAATCATAAGTTCGTAGCATTTCAACCATCCATTCTTTGTGGGTTTTATTCCACAGAATTTTCCCTTCCATTACGATTTCAGCCCCAGATGGTACTAACATTTTAGAATAAGGGCATTCTACCAAACAAAGTTTTCGACCTAAAATTGAATTTGCGATTTCAAGTTCATCTTTTCCCCAATCTGCCTGATATGCTCCTGCAATAGAAATTGCTGGATGAACCCCAACCGTTATTGAAACTTTAAGATCCTTGTTTTGCTTTTTTGCATGCATAAATGCCTGGTGTAGGTCACGGCCTTCAACCATTCTTACTGAAAAATGGGTTTTATCAAGTGGGAGTAATCTATGAAAAGAAGAATTTTGAGTTCCTTTTTCTGGATTTTTTGAATAAATTATAGAGGAAGTGATAAACGGTCCAGGCTCTTTTTCAAAGTGAGAAACTATAGGCAAAATAGAGATATCGGAAGAATGATTCTCCATAAATTTGCCTTTGGAAATAATTTTAGGTTTCTGAGGATTTTCTATAGCACTAATTACCTTTTCATGAATATTTAGTTCATGAGATCCTACTGCTTTGGCAAATCTTGATCTGGTTCCAATTAAATTCGACACGAGTCTGAATTTTTTTCCAAGAATATTTTCGAATAAAACTGCATACGAACCATCTACTTTTTCTGTTATGGCAGCAATCTCATATTTGGTGGAAACTTTTCTTCTAATTTTTTTAAGGTCACCTGACTTTTTCAACAATTCCAAATAACTTCTTAGGTCTGTCAAGTGTGTACTAACTCCATTATTTCACTCATTAGAATCTTAGAGCATTCATTGCCAAGCTCCCTTTCTGTATAGAGGGAAACCACCCCAATTCCCTTTATGGAAGTAGATATTTTTTCGGCAATTAATTTTAAAAAAAGAGAATCGGTTTTAGTTGGGATTACTGTTACAGAAGTAGCTATAGGTCCAGTTCCAATTGATACAACCATGGAACCAATTTTTTCACTATTCTCACTTACAGAAACAAAAGAACCATTAGCAAAGGAAAGTATCTGAATTAAAAAATTACGGCCAAGGACATCAAAATTCTTTTTTTTATAATCTTGAATAGCCATCAATAAGTTTCGACGAAACTTATGCCTTTATTGCTATCGCTTCAGCCATTCTTTCTATCTTAGTATCAGCTTCAACTCTTGCTCTGAGTTTTGCTTTATATTTGAGATTTCGTGGCTTAGTTCTTAAGCGATATCCACAACATGGACACCACAAACCTTCCCATTTGATGAAGATTTCACAAATTTGACATCGTCTCTGGCCAGATGCATATCTTCCAGTTCCTACTGGTTTTTGGGCCTTATATCGAACACAAATTCCTTTACAAGTCATTTTTCATCAGTACCTAATCTAATTTAGTATAACATTCATAACTATTTAAGCATGGATCGATAATTTCTTTAATTTTATGATCTTTTTTTTGTAAAATTTTGAATGATCTCCTAATTATTAAAAATAGATTTCAGTTTTAGAAGAAAAACGCTATAAATATTTATCGATAATTCTGAAAATCGTATTTTTTTGAATTTCTGTTAAAAATTTCACTGATTAAATAAAAAGTTTCAATATCGCTAATAATTTTTTTAAAATTTTTATCCTAATCTGGATAGAGGTAAAAGGAAATGTCTGTACCCTTCCCTTTGTGTTATGAATTTTGCTGACATCATATCTCGCTTTCCCCGTTGATTGTGATTTTTAATTTTAAGCGAAGTTCTTCTTTCATCAACAAATTCAAATTCAAAATTTGAGCAAAATCTCAGGTTTAGTAGGGTAATAATTTTTTTTGCAAGATTCATGTTTCCATTACCAATTTTTACAATTTTTTTTTCAGCCTTTAACTCTGCTAGAATTTTAGTGATGTGTATTACTAGTTCTTCAATAGAAGTAAAAAGAGACCTTTCAATTTCCCTCCCAAAGTAAAACACGGAAAGACCGGTTCTTTGTCCAGGATCTATTCCAATCAGGAGATCATTTTTATCTAGTCCTCCTTCTAGTTTTTGAATAATTAAACCGCGAATAACAGCAGGTACCTTATCTATAATTTCTTCATTGAGTAAGGGTTTTTCAGTAACCTTGGGTGACTCTTTTAGAGTTGTTAGAATTAGGCTTCCTCTATAGCTATTAATCTCTTCAGGAAGGAGGGAATCATATTGTAATTGAAGTGTTTTTAGAGCCTTAACAAATTTGTAATAGGGTCTGCCATAGGTTGTAGCAATTCCAATTCTAGCATTATTTAATGGGTCGATAATTATGGGTAAACTATGTAAAATTTAGGTTTATGCCTTTAGAACTGTTGACACTACATGGTCAACAGCTTCATTAAATTTGGAATCGATTTTATTTTGAACGTCTTTTAAATTCAGATCCCCCGCTGTCAAAATTCGTTGAGATTCGGATTTAGCCTTTTCTCGAGCTTCTGAAATTATAGTTTCTGCCTCTTTCGTTGCAATTTGAGTAATTTGGTCTCGTAATCGTTCAATTTCTTTTTGGGCTTTTTGGTTAAGTTGTTTTTTCATATCCCCAAGAGATTCATTAAGAGAATCAATATTAGATTCTAAATTATTTAGTGCCCCAATAATTTTGTCAACTGTTCCTGGAGATACGGAAGAGGATGGTATCTCTGTAGTAATTGTCTTTGGGGTTGTTTTTTTTGAACCCTTGATTTTCAAGTTAAATCATGACTCCAAATCCAATAAATAAATCCTTCATTTAGTGGTAAGAAGTAAAATTGCTCTGGCAAGATCTCCTTTTGCCTCAGTTAGCGCTTCAATTGCCTTTTCCTCATTTACATTTGCCTGTTGGCAAACAAGCTGAATATCTTCATCACTAAAGACCGGAACTTCTAGTTCCTTTTCCTCATAGCTTTCAGCTACTACCTGAAAAATTGAATTATCCTTTGCCTTCATTTCGGTTACGGCAGGTTTTGGAATAATAATTTCTTTTTTGTCTGTTTTTATGATAACCTCTTGGACATTAGGAATCTCTGCCATATCAAGACCCATCTTGTCCATCATCCTTCGCATTTGGCGATTTCCTCCACGCATCATAATGAACAATCTCCTTCATTCTGACTTTTTAAACTATCCCTGATTTTTATGGCGACTCCTCTTTTTTGGGATTCTATCATTTCTGATGAAAGAACAGCTCTACCTACTGCAATTACATTTTTTTTGAATAAGACTGGAACATCTGATGAAATTTGTATGTTTTTTCCACACCATATAACGTGATTACAAAAAACCGACCTACCCTCTTCAACAAAAGGTTTTGAGTCGGCATCTACCTCAAGACAATTTTCTTTGAATTTTTTACTTTTTAGTAACATTTGAGCAAATACAGGGGTAATTGCCAGACCACCATCTATGCGTAAAGTACAAAGTAGTTTCCCTTCATAATAGACACTACGAATTCTTCCATTTTTCTTAGAAAAAGTAATTTCAATTTTTTTTGGTAAGAATTTTGCAACTCCATTTCCAAAAAGAGCATCAATAGTGTAATGAATTTTTTCCACTTGGTCCATAATTTTTCAATTCTAATATTCTAAATATTTGTTAATACTTTAACTATACCTTATATCGATATCTATATAGAATACTTGAAAAAATATAGATTATGGAAGAAAGAAATGATACTAGAAAAATTCAGTTTACGGGAAAATCATCCTATATTGTTTCTTTACCAAAACAATGGATTTTAGATCATGGTCTGAAACAGGGGGATCCCATTAATGTAGTTAGACAAAGCTCCTCAATCTTACAAATATCTCCAACACAATTCAATACGAGAACTCTTCAAATAGAATTTGCAACATTTGAGGTGGAACCAGATGATGAAGATATATCAATTGTTAGAAGATTAATTTCACTTTACTTTCTTGGATTTAAAACAATTAATGTCAAACCAAAAACTGGTAGATTCAAGCCAGCTCAGAGAACTGCTGTAAAAGATGCGGTAAAAAAAATGCTAATGGGAACAGAAATTATTTCTGATTCTACAGAAGGAATTACAATTCAAGTGCTAGTAAATTTGCTAGAGCTTTCAGTAAATGGAGCTTTCAAAAGAATGATTCATCTTGCCAAATCGATGCTAGGGGATGCATTGTTGGCAGTAAAAGAATCAAATTTTGAATTGGCAAAGGAGGTAATTAACGCTGATGACGAAGTTGATAGATTTGGGTTTTACATTATTAGACAGCTAAAAATTGCTATTCAAAATGAGTACATGTTAAAAGATATGGGATTTAAAAATATTAGAGATTGTTTGGATTTTAGATTAGTTGTTAAAAATATTGAAAGAACAGGAGATCATGCAGTCATTATAGCAAATGATTTGTTAGAATTTAAAAAACCCATTAAAAAAGAGATTGTTACAAAAATTCAAGAAATGAATGGTTTTGCTTTATCATTTTTAGATGAAGCTTGTCTTGCTCTTTTTAAAGAAGACTTTATTCAGGCTGAAAAAATCATCCAAAAATCAACAGAAATTACTAAATATGAAAAAAAGGTCCTTGATGCTTCAAAATCCCTTAAAGATGAGGAAGAAATTTTCATAGTTAGAAGGATTATTGAAAATATTCGAAGAATTGCGGAATATGCAACGGATATTACTGAGATAGTTCTAAACATGAATGTAGAAAAAATTCTTCAAAAAGCCTAAAGGTACAATTATTGATAAAAAATGAAAAATGCAATTTTAATTACATATGATATTAGCGATTCAGTAAAAGAAGCGGTTGCTCTTTGTACTACAGCAAATTATAGAGTTTCAAAGATAATAAAAGAAGATTATTTGTTAAGAGCTAATTTCGGAATTGGTGAAGGGAAAGTTGAAGAGATCAAAGAATTAATTAAAAAATTAAACCCAGATGTAGTGATTTATGATGAAATTCTAAAGCCAAGACAAAACTACAATTTGGCATCAAAATTAAAAATTCCTATTATTGACAGGGAGACTTTAATTTTGGAAATTTTCAATAATCATGCAGTAAGTTCGGAATCCAAGCTTCAGATTAAGTTGGCACAACTTCGTTATGAAATGTCAAGAGCAAGAGAATCTGTACGCTTAGCTAAACAAGGTGAGCAACCTGGATTTTTTGGAATAGGAAAATTTGAAGTTGATGTTTATCATAATGACTTGAAGCATAGAATAGAAAGTATAAAATCAAAACTAGAAAAAGCTGGAAAACAACGTGCTCTCCATAGACAATCAAGAGACCGACTTGGTTTTAAAACAATCTCATTAGCAGGATACACCTCCGCTGGAAAAACTACTTTGTTTAATTTATTAACTGGAGAAGAACGTCAAAAAGGGAAAGAATTGTTTACAACTCTTTCAACGACTACACGAAGAGTGAACATTGATAGAAAACCTGTTTTAATCTCAGATACTGTTGGATTTATTAGTAGACTCCCAGCATATATGATTGAAGCATTTAGATCAACTCTTGAAGAACTTCTTCACACAGATATCGTAATAGTTGTTATTGACGCAAGTGATCTCCAAACTGAATTAAAGAAAAAATTTCAAAGTTGTACAAAAACTCTAAATGAATTAGGAGTTGAGCCAGATAGAATGATATTTGCTTTAAACAAATCTGATCTCATTAAACCAGATAAGATTATAGAAAATACGAAATATCTTAAGCTAGATGCATCGAACAAATGGATTCCCATATCAGCAGTAAATGGAACAAATATTTTAGAATTAAAGGATTTAATTGGAAGAATGTTAGAATTAGAGAAATTTGAACGGATAAAAAACCCAACAGGGCAGAGCTAGAAAGAAATTATGAATATTGAGGTATTACGAATAGGTCAAAGGGTGGTAAGAGATGATCGTGTGACAACACATGTAGCCTTAGTCGCTCGTGCTTTTGGCGCTTCAAAAATTTACATGAATGAAGTCAATCCAGAAATTAAAGATACATTAAATAAAATTAATCATACCTGGGGAGGAAATTTTGAGATTGAATTTATCTCAGACTGGAAAAAGATTATCAGAGAAAAAAAAAGAAATTCAATAAAAATTGTTCATTTAACTATGTATGGAGAAAAAATTAACAATCAATCTGCCTCTTTAAAAAAAGAACCGGACATCCTAATAGTTGTAGGAGCAGAAAAAGTTCCCCGTGAAGTATACAATTTGGCAGATTATAATGTAGCAATAGGAAATCAACCACATTCAGAAATTAGTGCACTGGCAGTGTTGTTAGATAGAATTCAAGAGGGGGATCAATTTTTGAAAAATTTTGAAAATTCCATAAGAGAAATTATTCCTTCAAAACGAGGAAAAAATGTCACAATGAAAGAAACAATGGATAAATAATGGAATGCAAAGGAGGTATTAAGACTTGATTGATAAATACGAAGATCCATTTGTCCGAATTTCGACTATGATTGGAGGAGATGAATATCTCAAAGTAGCAAGATCACTTTTGAAATCAGAGGATGCAACAGATGAAGAAATTGCAAGCTCCACAGGATTACGAATTAACATGGTAAGAAAAGTGCTTTATGATCTTTTTGGAAAGGCATTGATTACTGGAATTAGAGTAAAGGATGAAAAGAAAGGGTGGTTTGTGTATCGATGGCGTTCTAGAAGAGACGAAGTAGAAAATTTTATTGAGGGTCAAAAAAAGAAAATTTCAGAAAGACTACAACAAAGAGCAGATTATGAAAATTCTTCAGATTTTTATCATTGTGGAAATAATGATTGCTCAAGAGTTACCTTTGAAAATGCATTGGAATTGTTTTTTAAATGTCCTACATGTGGGCTTGTATTAAACATAAAGAAAAACGATAAATCAAAAAAGGCATTTGCTTATAAAATTGATCAAATTAAAAAAGATATGAGACAAAATTAGGTTTTCCTTTTAGATTCTGATTTCTCTAGAAATTTTTTATAATTTTTCCCGTCTATGTTTATTAATTTCAAAATTATTGCTCAATTAACTCAATTGCTGTTCAATTGAACGCACAAAATCTCAATAAGCCGATGAAGATAAAACAAAAAACATGATTAATGGTTTAGCTATTCTGAAAATGAATAGATGAGGTTACAATGGCAGGCACATACTCAAAAGAGCAAGGATTAGAAGATATGATACCTAATGGAGAACTAGATAGCGAAGAAGCTATAATGATTGATAAAGAAAGATTTGGAAGAGTAAGAACAAGTTTGATGAAGCAATTGAGAACAAAATATGGGGAAGATGTAGCTAATAGAGCACTTTATAGAATTAACAAGCGAATCTCAGAAGGATCCTTAATGATAAAATCCAATAGTAGAAATAATCCCAAAACTGAAATTTAACCCCTGAAAGTACTATATTATTGAGGGTTGAAAATATACTATGATGACAGAGCCTCCAAAATCAGAAGGATCGGAAGAAATTTGTCCGATTTGTAACAAGCCTAAAAGAAGACATACTCCAGAAGAAATTTTGAACTGTTCCAAAAAAATTAGAGAGTTTCAAGAGGCAAAAGAAGAGAAGTCAGGAGATTAACTAATTTTCTGAATTAAGATACCAGAAGATATCTTTATTTTCACTTGAATTCATTCCCCATCGAAGTTTTCCATCCTGATCGAAGTTATTTTGGGTGGATTCATTAGCAAATCCATATTTGATATTTAATTCAGAATTATAGGCAACTATTTCTTTCTTTGATATAGCGGCCTTTTTTTGAAATATTTTTGTGGCAACTTCACTGTTTTCGCCATTATCTAGAGCATCCTGCTTTGCTGCAAATGCCTCATTGTGTTGTTTTTCTGTTAAATTAAACTGACCCCAAAAAATTACTTGGATGGTTTCATCAACACTTTGAACAAATCTATCAAATGCAAGTCTAGGTGTATTAAATTTTGATTCATTTTCAAAAATCAATAAATCTTCTTGAAGTATATCTTGTGAAATTTTTCTTTGTTCATCTATAAGATTTTTACGTTGTTCGATTTTAAGTTGTTTTTTTTCTTCTTCCTCTTGTTGTATTTTTATTTTTTCCATGTGTTGGAGAATAATTTCTGAAAGAGGATTTTTAGATAATCCTTCTTCAGCAAAAAATTGCAACTGATCAATTACAGTTAGATCTGATTCTGGATGCGATGATTGAATACCATTTACAAAAAATGAAGTTGTGATAATCTTCATTCCATATCCTTCTTTGAATGAAAAAACATTTACGATATATTCTCCAGGTTTGGCAGGAATTTTTGATTCAATATAGAAAGAACCTACATTATTTGTTGTAGACGTTATGGTTTCAGTTGCAAAAGAAATTTTTATTTGGGCTCCAGAAACAGGATTTCCATTTTGGTCTTTTACATTACCTACGATTATTGGGATATCCCCATCTTCAAGCGGATTATTAAGTGGCCATGCTGTAGTTACCAAGTCTCCCAATTCTGAATAAGATGATGATAAAGTAGAAATCATCACAAGTAATAAAATTACACTACTATACCCGACTATCTTTCTCATAACAATCTCTTTTGAATTTCAAGATTAAGACCCTAGATGATGGGTTTTTATCAGCAGATGAAATTTTTTTGAGTGAGGCTTTGACCCTAATAATTTAGTAGCAAAATTAATTAATTTCTCAATATTTGTGGATGTTTTACAAAGGAATGGTTATGCTTGTTTTCTATAATGAATCTTGAATTCTAACGATTTTTTGGAACTAAGTCTAGATCAATTAATCTAGATGCAATAATACATATCAACTAGTCTAGACTAATTAATACAGTGAACGCAGGTATTCAGCCTAAATTTAGTTTTCCAGTTAATAGATGTGAATGTGTTTTTGAAAAAATCAAAAAACATACTTGCAATTTATCTAAAAATCTTTTTGCTAGCTCCTCGCCAATGACAATAACTGATAAAATAGGATTACTTATCACACTAATTTTTTTTAGTTTTATAATTTCTCCTATTGCGACAAGCGATTCTGATCCATATCAAATTAAATGGATATTTGAAGTTATTAATAACCAGGTGTCTTTAATCGAAAAATCTATTGGAAATCAGGATAATATTCAATATACTTTGATTGTTCATTTTAAATCTTCTCCCGAATTCCATTTAGATGCAACAGAGAAAGTAATTTTGGGAAAATATAGAGCTATAACAAATTAATTATAATATAATATAATTTCATTTTTTAACCGATAAATTTTTTTCAATTTTAGTTTAGGAGAGTTTCGTATTTTTGAATAGCCTTGGCCTTCAACCAATGTAATTGCATTTTTACCTCCAATTATGTATGGTGTAATTGTGAGAATTATTTCGTCTACTAAACCCAATCTGAGAAATTCCCAATTAACAGTACCCCCTCCTTCGACAAGAATAGTTTGAATTTTTTTTCTTGATAATGATTTCAAAAGACTTTTGATGTTTACTTGGTTTTTTCCTGAAATCATAATCTCAAGTGGATATTTCTCTAGTTTAGAAATATTTAGCTTGGAGGCTTTTTCAGAAATTACTATTATTGTAGGGATTTTATTACATGTTCTAATAATTTGTGATTTTTCATCAATTGTTGCTTTGGAATCTAAAATAATTCTGATTGGGTTTTTCCCTTTTACATATCTGACATTTAAAAGAGGATTATCTCTCATTACAGTATTAGATCCTATCATTATTGCATCTACTTTTGAACGTAATTTGTGAATACGAATTTTATCTTGGATTGAAGATAGTTCAGAATCACCGGTTTTTGTAGCAATTTTCCCATCAACACTCATTGCTGCACTTAAAATCACTCGAGGTCTAAATTTTTCCATGAATAATTTTTCCTCCAATCATTACTGCTCTAATTGATGATTCATTAGTTCGATGTACTATTGACGCATATGGATTATGCATTGGTTCTAAGTCAATGGAATGTTTATCAATAAATACACAATCAGCCAATTTACCGATTTCAATAGAACCAATATTTTTTTGTAAAAGTTTTCCAGCGTTTACCGTAGCCATTTTTAGAATTTGTTTTGGTGGAATTCTTTGGCGATTTAACCCCATTGTAACTTTCCATAAAAAATCCATCTCACGAAACATGTCCGGAGAATTTACCATGACATTATCGGTTCCAAGTGCAATATTACATCCAGCGTCGAGCATTTTTACGGCATTAGGAATTCCTTCCGCTAGAGACGAGTTTGCCCGGGGGCAGATCACAATTCCTCTAGTTTTTTTAGCAACTTGATGTAAATCTCTCTTTGAAGTATGTGTCATATGTACAAGAAAATGGGGTTTTAACATTAGGGCTCGTTGAGTTTCAGATTTTTTCATGATTCTTTTTGATAGTTTTGAGCTACGAACTGTTTCCTCAGAATGGATAGCTTTTAACTTCGAAATTCGAGAATAATATTTTAACATAGAATTACTGTTTTCGTTAGGTCCACTGATTCCTAGACCGTCACAATTTCTTAAAAGAGTGACAAGTTCGTCTCTTTTTTGAGTTGGAAACGGAGTATTACATTTGATTTGTTTAAGATCCTGGTAATATTCCATTCTTCCAAGTATTATAGATCTTATTGGCAATTTCCTTAGCACTTTTTTCAGTAACAAAATTCCATCTAGACCTCCCTCCCTAAAATCAACAAATGTTGTAGTTCCATTTCTTATCATTGAAATACAAGTATTTTTCATAAAATTTACAAGATGTGATGGATTCGTTTTTTTTAGAATTTTTTGTTTGGCTCCAATAATTGGATGAATTTTTTCATCGACATCAGTATTTAATAAAATATCCTTTCCAATAGAATCTCCTATGTGAGTATGTGAATTAATTAAACCCGGAATTACGATTAATCCTTCACAATCAAATGTTTGTTCTTTTGAGTTTTGTTTAAGAGTAGATTTAATGTTTTTAAAAAATTCTTTTGAGATTCTAATATTTGTGGAAGAAATAAAAGTTAATTCATTACCATACAGGATGCTTACATTTTTTAAAAGCATGATGTTTCTATTATTTCGGGTTTTTCTTTTCCAGAATCACGAATCTCCCTTATTTTATCAAGTGATTGTGTTGCTAACTTTGCTGCCTCTCGTGAAGTTTTTCCAATACCAATCCCACAATTAAGGAATATACCAAGTTCTTTTTTTATTTTATCAATAAAGTTTCTAGACATTTCTTTTGCATTTTCATTTGCAACTACCATAAAATTATCACCTCCCATAAAGAATGCTAATGATTTTCCATCTATGAAAAATTCAGACATTAAAGAATAGAGTTTAAATATAATTGATGATATCTCGTATGGAGATTTAGTTTTTCGTTTTGAAGATAAATTATCTACATCAAAGTGTATTATAGTAACTTTCTGCTCGGACAACCCATTAACAAATCCATAGATACTATATTCTTTGTTTAAAATGACTTGGTGTTGTTTGCCCTCATAAGCTTTTAAATTTGCATCAAATGGAGTTTTAGCAAATCCTACTGACATTGTAAGGTTGATTTCAAAGGATTCTTTGAGTATTTTTTGAATTGAAATATGATCATCAAGTGATAATCCATTTGTTACAACAAAAAGTTCGTCTGCTCTATTAAGAAAAACTAAACAATTCCTTTCCGAAAATAATTTTTGAACTTGATGGAATAATGAAGCCTGTAACATTTGTAAAGAATGCTCTCTATCACTTCCCAAAGTTAGTGTCCAAGGACCATATCCATTGATTTTGATGATGGTAAGTTGAATCAATTTATCTAATTCTTTGTAGTTCTTCAGAAATTTTTATTACTGCTTCCACTGCTCTCTCTGCAACTGGTCTTATTCGTGCGTAAGCTTGCCTTTCTTTTATACCTGGTCCTGTGATTCCTAAAGAAACTGGTTTTTTGTGTTTTAAGGAAAGTTTGGAAATACGTGTTACAGTTGCATTTGCTATGAGTTCATCATGTTTGGTCTGTCCTTTAATTACAGCCCCTAATGTTACTACACCATCAACTTCTTTTTTTTCAAGTAATGTATTAATGATTAAAGGCATATCAAATACCCCAGGAACTTTACAAGTAAATTTAACATTTAAGTTGAGAGATTTTGCTTTTTCTAAAGCTACTTGTTGCATTCTAGAAGTTATTTTTTCATTAAATTCCGAAACTACTATGGCAATATTCAAAATTAATGCACCTTGGCATATTCTAACAATTCTGTGCCATCAACAAATGGAATAGCATTTTGTTTGGAATATTTTTTTGCTTTTTCAACTGACAGGGCAGAATATGTTTCTGCATCCATCATTTCACAAATAGCTGCTACAGGATTTACTTTTGCAAGTTCAGTTAAATAAATTGACATTTCTGTATGCCCATGTCGGTTTAAGAGTAAGCCATCTGCAGCAATTAAAATGGGAACGTGACCAGGTGTTTTAAATGATGAGATAAACTTGTTTTGTTGATTGTCTGCCTTATTGAGATTTGCCATTTCACGAATGGTAAGTGCCCTATCTCTATCAGTAATACCGGTATAGGTTTGATAATGATTAACTGAAATTGAAAAAGTTGGATGATCCCCATATGGAGCTAATCCCATTATCATTTCCTTTGATTTTGAGCCAAAAAGTGTTGAACTGGATAAAATTTCATGCATATAATTAAGACCAATTTGTTTTCCAAGAGAATTATTTATTGCAATACATATCAAACCTCCCGCATGCTGTCGCATTCGTGCAATATGTTCTGGTGTAATAAACTCCGCTGCAACCACCATGTCGATTTCATTTTCTCTTCCACTAGAATCATGAAGTAATACAAATTCTCCTCGTTTTAAAGATAATAATGCGTCATCTAATGACATGATAAAAAGTGATTTACCCTAATAATATAGTTTACTAAAAAAATAGTAATTACCAACAAATTAGTAATAAAATAGGTTTATTTTAGAATATACTTGCCTAAAATATCAGTTTCAATATTAATCTTATCGCCAACTTTTTTTGATTGAAAATTAGTAATTTTAATTGTATGTGGAATTAAACAGACCGAAGCATTATTTTTTTTGACATCAACTACAGTAAGACTAATGCCATCAATAGCAATGGAACCTTTCTTAACAATAAATTTAATTAATTTTTTTGGAACTTGAAACCAAATTTTAACTTCTTTAGGTTTTTTTTCAATTTTTTTTATCACGCCAACACCATCTACATGACCTAATACAAAATGGCCTTCTAATCTATCACCAATTTTTAAGCTACGTTCAATATTCACTTTATCACCTGATACTAAACTTCCAAGATCAGTTTGTTTTATGGTTTCATCAATCATTTCAAATTCACATTTATTTTTTGAAATCCTAGTTACCGAAAGACATACACCATTTAATGATACACTCTGTCCCACTCGTAGTCCTTTTACATTTTTTCCTAAATCTACGGTTATCTGAAAGGCACTCCGATTTTTAGTTTTATCGGTAATTTTTTCTACTTTACCTACTCCTTGTATTATACCTGTGAACATAGACTAAATTATTTAATTCTGTATAAAAAGCATCAAATTGTTTTTAAGATTTTTACACTATAAGATTCAGTTGTAAGTATGGCTTCGGGAATAAAATTTATGGAAAAAATCCTTTTTGGAGTTGCTAAACAATGGATCGCTGGTGAAACAATAGATGATGCTTTAGAATCAGCTAAAGATGCCTATAATAAAGGGAGACATGCTATTGTGAATAAATTAGGAGAGTATAATACTTCTAGACAAATAATTCTTAATACTGTAAATGAATATCAACTAATTTCTTCCTCATTTAGAAAATGGAAAGTGAGAGGAGCAATATCTGTCAAACCTACACAAGTGGGACTTTCAATAAGTAGAAAAGAGTGTTTAAGAAATTTTGAAAAAATAATCAAAAATGCTTCTTTATCCCATACATTTGTTTGGATCGATATGGAATCTTCAGATCATACAGATGAGACAATAGAAATTTACAATAATTTATTTGCAAGATATGAAAGATTAGGATTAGCAATTCAAGCAAATCTTAAAAGAACAAAAAATGACCTTATTGATTTACTTGAATATGGTGCAAAAATACGTTTGGTAAAAGGAGCCTATAAAGAAAATGCAAAGATTGCTTATAAATCAAAAGGCAAGACAGATGAAAATTATCTTGAATTAATGAAATTACTTTTTACATCTGGAAATGAATTTGGAATTGCTACTCATGATACAAATATGATTAATCATGCAATAAAATTATCCCAAAAATATGATCGTAAATTTGAATTTCAGATGTTAAAAGGTATACGTGATGAAATTAAACCAGAACTTGTGAAAAAAGGATTTGTGGTATATGACTATATTCCTTATGGTACCAATTGGCTCCCTTATTCTATTCGTAGAGTAAAAGAAAGAAAACGAAATATCTTACTATTAGGTAGCTCTTTTATTCAATCGCACCGGGTTTGAGTCTGAGCTCGCATAAATTGTTGCAGATAGTTTTCACCGCCTGCTCCTTTTCCTGTGGTTCCTGAATGTTTCCATCCAACAAATGGCTGACTCCGTACTAAGGCTGCAGTAGTAGCACTTGCTGCCCTATTTGCATATACAGTACCTGCTTGAATTTTATTAAAAAAATCATCAACCTGTTTTTGGTCTTCACTAAATATTCCTGCTGTTAATCCATATTCTGATTGATTTGCCAGATTAATTGCCTCATCAAAATTATCAAATTGATCAATGCATAGAAATGGCAAAAAAAGTTCATCCTTCATTAGTTTATGATCCCGTGGAAGTTTTTTAACAATTGTTGGAGTAACATAAAAGCCATTTTGAAGTTGAGGGTCATCTAAAATTTTTCCACCCACAAGAATTTCTCCATCTTTTTTAGCTAATTCTACTGCTGACTCGAATTTTTTCTTTGCATTTTCATTAATAACTGGACCCAAAAAAATATCTTTCTTCCAGGGAAGTCCGATTTTAAGAGATTTTGTTTTTTCTATTAGTTTCTCGATGAATTTATCTGCAATCTCTTTCTGTACATAAACTCTTGAGCATGCACTACATTTTTGTCCTCCATATCCAAATGCGGCTCTCACAACTCCTTCTGAAGCTTTTTCAAGATTCGCATGTTTAGTAACTATAGTTGGATTTTTTCCTCCCATTTCTGAAATAAATGGTTTTATTTCATTTTTGGTAAATGTTTTGTATCCTGATATTCCTACTTCCCTTGAACCAGTAAATGCAATTCCATCAACATCCTGACTTTCTATGAGAGTTTTTCCTACCACACTTCCTGGTCCAGTTACAAAATTAATTGCTCCTGCAGGTAATTTCTTATAAATTGCTTTTACAAATTCATAAGAGGAAAGTGGCGTATCACTTGCTGGCTTTAAAATTGCTGTATTTCCTGTAATTAATGCACCAACCGTCATTCCAATTGCAATAGCTGATGGAAAGTTAAAAGGAGCAATAATACCCCATACACCATATGGTTTGAGAATAGTACAAGTTTTTTCTTTTGGGTTAGGATGTTCGGTTTCTTTTAAAAATCCCTCATTAATTTCTAATTGATATGCATAAAATCTCATAAAATCTATTGCCTCATCAACATCTCCCATAGCTTCGATTCTTGTTTTTCCATTCTCAAAAGACATTATTGCTGATAAAAGAAATTTTTGTTTTGAAAACATGTCAGCACACTCTTTGAAAATCTTAGCTCTTATTTGATATGGGGTATTACTCCATTCAGAGAAAGCATGTTTTGCTGATTGAATTGCATTATTAGTATCATCAACAGTTGCTTTAGGAAACTTTGCAACAATAATTGAAGTATCACATGGTGATTTTACTTCAAATTGTATTTTTGAAAAAATTTCTTTGCCGTTAATAATTATTGGATATTCTTTATTAAAATTATTTTTTATTTTTTCCACTGATTTTTCAAATTCTTCATGAAATGCATCAGTAGTATTATTTGCTACTGCTTTTCCCCATGTAAATTCATTTTTAAACATAATACTACTACAAACATACCATATTTAAAATGAATAAAAAATTTGTTAATTAAAGAATAATACAATAAAAATGATAATAGATTTAACCTAATGATATATCATAATATTTTTTTAAATCTAAATTCAAAGAATTGGAGATTATTTTTTAATTTCTTGTAATGAAGAAATAACTTCAGAAATCATTCTTGATGCAAGGTGGGATGTTCTATCTTTAATGTCATAGCTAGGACAGACTTCCATAATATCCATTCCAATAATTCCTTGTTCTGCAATTTTTTTTAGAAGATATACTGCTTCCAAATTTTTTAGACCTAATGGTACAGGAACTGAAACTCCCGGAGCAAACGCAGGATCTATACAATCCATATCGAATGAAATGTAGACATTTTTGCCCAGTGTTTTTAAAATCGTTTTTGAGATTTCCATCATCCCCTTTTCTAAAATATCAAAAGGGGTAATTACATTAATTTTGTATTTTTTTAGATTATCTAGTTCTTCTGGTTCTGGGGTTCTAATTCCTATCTGAAGGCTAGTTTTTAGGTCAATATTAGGAAGGGTGTCATAAAAAACCGACCCATAATAATTCTGAGTCGAACTTACCATATCAGGATGAGCATCAAAATAAACCAAGGAGATTGGACCATTTATTTTTGAAATTGATTTTATAATATTTCTGGAAATTGAATGATCTCCCCCAATCACAATTGGAATTTTGGATGTTGACATAATTTTCTGAAAAACCTCATCAATCTGATTTCTTTCGATGTTTCCATAATCTAATACTTTTTTGTGTCCAATTCCATTATATGGAAGACCAAGAAATTTTTTTCCGTTCCTTGTATAAGAATCTCGTAAATTTGAAATCTCTCTAATGAAATGAGGAGCTTCAGATGCTCCTTTTCTTAGAGCATGCGATTGAGATTCATCAGGAATTCCAATGATCACAATTTCGGAGTTGTCAAAATCACTAGTATTAGCCCAAGCAATAGGTTTTTCCATAATTCTTTTAATTTTGCTCTATAGAAAATGTTTACTAAAATGCCTTAGGTTTTAATTACTATTTTACCACCCTATTATGTTGAATAGCCATTATTTTGTAGAAACAGCGGATTTTGAGAGTTTTGCTAGGTATGTTTGCGCGTTAAAAGAGAATCCATTAAGAGTTTATTCTCATGATTTAAATAAAAAAAGGGTCTTATCAAGCAGGAAAATTCTATCAAAATCTCTTTTTTCCATTTATACAGTTTTTCCAAGTACTGGAAGATATATTTCATATAATGTAAAAAATGGTAAAGAAGAATGTAGTATTGTAAATTCTACAAAATTATTTTCACAATATGCTCCCATTATTCATTTAAGTTCTATTCCTACAAAATTTATTATTAATCCAAAAAGAATTCAAGATAAATTTATTCCGCTAAAGATTGAAGATTTAGGAAGTCTTGCAAGGTTAACATATGATCCAGAATTGCCAGATGAACCTGAATTAACACTTTTCAGTTTCTCACAAAAAACAAAATGGATAATTGGATACATAACATCAATTAATTTAGATAACACATTATATTTTTTTAATTATGTTACGCTCGATACAGAACCTACAAAACCATTTTTACAATATTCAAATAATGACGATAAGACCCCAATTTTTACTGATAAGTTTCAGCATGGTTTATCATATTTACCTGTTGTGAAATTAAAAGAAGCACATCCAATTTTTGGTTTAAAATAAAAAAATTATTTTTTTATTTATTTGTTCTTTTCATCATAATCATCATCATCTTCAAAATCGTCTTCTTCTTCATCATCTAAATCCTCTTCGTCGTTAATATCTGTAGGTACTTCTAAAGGTTTTTTTTCATCTGGGATTATATCTGGAATTAATTCTGCCAATTGTTTATTCATTCCCATATCTCCTGCATCCATTAGGGTCATAGTGGACTTAATCTTAATTAGTTTTCTGATATTCTCTGAAATTACCTTGTTAATTTTTTCCTGATTTTCAGATTCTACTTTTACAATAATGTCGTAAACCCCTAGAGTTCCATGAATCTCTTTAATAGAGTCTATCTGTTTTAGTTCCTCGATAATGGATTTTTCAGATCCAGTATCACAGTTGATTAAAACAAAGGCTCTTTCCATCAAAGTTTAATCATATTTAATAAGAAAAAGATTTACTGTTTTTCAAAAAATTATCAATAATCAATAGGCTCAATTAATTTATTGAATAAATTGTTATAAAGAATTTTGTAGTAAAAATTAGCAATATTTTAACCAAGAATAGGATTTTATTGGTAATGAGTGGTAATTATAACCATAGTTTATATCCCTAAAGTTATGAGTTTTATTGTGAAAATTAAAACCGTAAACCCAGCTACAGAAGAAATTCTTGCTGAATATGATTCCTTAACCGAAGAACAGGTAAATCATGAAGTTAATGATTCAAGAAAGATCTTTGATTCCATATGGAAAAAATTCGATATTTCTGAAAGGTCAAAGCTCTTACGAAATCTTGGACATATGTTACAGCAAAGAAAAAAGGAATATGCAACAATTATTACAAATGAAATGGGAAAGCCAATTACCGAATCGTTGGCAGAGGTTGAAAAATGTAGTTGGGTTTGTGAATATTATGCCGATAATGGGGAGAAATTTTTAGAACCGGAATTTATTCAGACAAATGCAAAAGACAGTTATGTTCGATTTGATCCCTTGGGCGTAATAGGATGTATAATGCCATGGAATTTTCCATTCTGGCAGGTATTGAGGTTTTGTGTACCAGCAGTACTAGCAGGAAATACAGTTTTACTTAAACATTCAAGTGTTTGTCCATTATCAGGAAATACCATTCAGAAGGCATTTGAGGAAGCTGGATTTCCAAAAGGAGTATTTCGAAATTTAGTAGGAAATTATGTTGTAGGTGAATCACTTGCAAGAGCAAATGTTGATGCGGTTTCAATTACAGGTAGTACAAGAGCAGGAAAAAGAGTTGCAGAAATTGCTAGTCAACAATTACATAAATTTATTTTAGAACTTGGTGGAAGTGATCCATTTATTGTACTAAAAGATGCTGATATTGATAAAGCCGCAGAAGTTGGAGTAAAATCTAGATTTTTAAATAACGGTCAAAGCTGTATTGCTGCAAAAAGATTCATAGTTGAACAAGATGTAATTGAAGAATTTACAAAAAAATTCATCGAAAATGTAGAAAAACAAGTTGTTGGTGATCCATTAGATCCTAAAACAACAATTGGACCTCTTGTACGAGATGATTCACGAGATACTATTGTAAATCAGATTGGGCAGTCAGCACTAAAAGGTGCCATAGTTTTGATAGGAGGAAACGTACCTCAGATGAAAGGATATTTCTTTAATCCCACCGTTCTAGGAAAAGTAACGCCTGACATGTCAATATCAAGGGAAGAAGTATTTGGCCCTGTTGCTCCAATTATTGCGGCAAGAAATACAACAGAAGCCATAAAATTTGCAAATGATACAGAATTTGGATTGGGTTCTAGTATTTGGTCTGAAAAATTTGCAAAAGAGAATAATTTAGTTAAAGATATAGAAGCAGGAATGGTATTTGTTAATTCAATGGTAATTTCTGATCCACGAATTCCATTTGGAGGGATAAAAAATTCAGGAATTGGAAGAGAATTATCAGATTATGGTTTGAAAGAATTTGTAAATGTAAAATCTGTTATAATGAATTAAATTCCAACAAAGTCTTTGCCCGTTTATAATGAACTTCATCTATCATTTTTCCTTCTACAGTAGTTGCCCCCTTTCCTTTTTTAGTTGATACTTCGTATGCTTGACAGACTTTTTTTGCCCATTCAATCTCAATTTTGTTAGGATGAAAAGCTTGATGCGTAATTGTAATTTGATTAGGATGGATGATCGTTTTTCCAACATACCCAAGACTTTTTCCAATCTTGCAATCTTCTAACAATCCATTTTCATCCTGTATATCTTGCCATATAGCATCCAATGCATCCACTCCTGCAGCTCTTGCTTCTAATGGAATTTTTTCTCGGGCATATTTTGCGTTTTCTGCTTGTTTACTATATTCAATTCCCATCTCATTTAGTAGATCAAAGACTCCAAAAATTAATGCGGTGATTCGTTTACTAGCAGAAGCAATCTCATAAGTTTTAGTTACACCCTCCGTTGATTCAATAGATGGCATAAGCGATATAGGAGATATTTTTAGTTTTTTCTCAAGAGGTGCTATTATTTTTTCAATTGTTTTTAATTCCTTAGAATTATTTACTTTTGGAATGACAATTCCATCTAAACCCTTTTGCACTATTTCATGAAGATCATCTTTGATTGTAGAAGACCTAGGGGAGTTTATTCTTACATAAACGTCTGGCACATATTGAGATCGTTTTTTTAATGCATCTTTTATTAATTTTCTAGCATTTTTCTTTTCTGAATCGGGTACAGAATCCTCCAAATCAAAACAGACAATATCTGCAGGTAAATTCTTTGCCTTTTCTAAAAAGCGTGAATTATTTCCTGGGACAAATATTAAACTTCGAATAAATCTTTTCATTATTAATCATAACTTTTTTGATAAGATTAAGATTGTGATTTAGATTTATTCATAATATCTCATGCTAAAACTGTTCTATGTGCTGCTTTTTCCAATCTATTCATTATGGCAAACCCTAGTTCTGAATTGTTAATTTCTTTTATTAAAATTACATCAATACATTTGTTATCAAATATTCTAAAAGCCCCAAAAAGATTTTTTGCAATCATTTTTTTGGTTCCTCCTACAAATAATGTCAAATCTGCTTTATGGTTAGTATTTTTGCTTGTAGAAATTATTCCTACTTTTTTATTTTTCTTATGATAATGTTCGATTAAATTAGATATTTTTTTTATACATTTCTTTGGATTTCCTTTAACCAAAATAATTTTTGCATGAGGAGAATAGTGTTTGTATTTCATACCTGGTGATTTAGAAATTAAATTTTTTAGTTTTTTTCCTTTTTGTGAATTAATTAGCTTTATTTTTCCAAATTTACATAATTCTTCATATGAGATTTTTCCAGGACGTAACAATACAGGTATATCTGAACTAAGATCTAAAACAGTGGATTCTAATCCTATACTTGTTTTACCACCATCAATCACAAGATCTATTTTTCCATCAAGATCCTCTAAGACGTGTTGAGCCACAGTGGGGCTTGGTTTTCCAAATAGGTTTGCTGAGGGGGCTGCTATTGGTGAACCAGATTCTTTAATCAAGGAAAGTGCTATTTTGCTATTGGGCATTCTTATAGCAACTGTTTTTTGTTTTCCAGTTGTAATTTTAGGTACAAGTTTTGATTTTTTTAATATAACTGTAAGTGGGCCTGGCCAATATTTTTTCATAATTTTTTTTGCCAATGGAGAAATATCTAATGCAAGTTTTGATAAGGTGTTAAAATCATTAATATGAATAATTAATGGATCATCAAATGGTCTTTTTTTAGCTAAAAAAATTTTTTTTACTGCTTGAGGATTCAATGCATTTGCACCTAATCCATATACTGTTTCTGTTGGAAATGCTACAATACCACCATTTTTTATTATTGCTGCTGCTTTTCTAATTTTTATTTTTTCAGGATTCTTTGAATTAATTTTAATTCTTTGTGTTTGATATTTTAATAACATAAAATGAAATAGTGATTTGAATCTAATTTGGTTTCATTAAAATTTTACCAAAAAGACCCTTACCAGTCAACATCTTTGTGTGAGCTTCTGCAGCATTTTCAAATGAATGAATAGAGTCAATTGCAGCTTTTATCTTTCCTTGCCCCATCCAGTAAAGTCCTTGTTCAAGCTCTGCCCTTGTACCTTGTGTGGAGCCTAAGATGTTTGTTCCTTTAAAGAAAATATGGCGCAAATCAGTTTTTGCGTCGTATCCTGTAGTTGCACCGCAGGATACTAAAGTTGCACCATATTTTAGTAAAGTTAGTTGCTGGTTCCAATGAGTTTGACCTATATGATCAAATGATACATCAATTCCAGGAGATACACCTGTTTTCTTTGAAATCTCCTTAGTAATTCCACGAATTTCTTTATGCCAGTCTTCTTTTCTATGGTCAACTGCATAATCAGCACCAAGTTCTTTTAGCTTATCTAATTTATCTGGACTTGCAGTAGCAATTACTGTACAGTTGTAAAGTTTAGCAATTTGAATTCCAAAACTTCCTACTCCAGAGCCTCCTCCCATAATAAGGACTGTTTGCCCAGGTTTGATTTTGGCTCTACCCACTAACATATGCCAAGATGTTAAAAGAGTCATCGAAGCTGCAGCAGCCTCATCATAGCTAACACCATCTGGAATTTTTAGAACATTTACCTCAGGAAGATGAGTTACTTCGGAGAAAGCTCCCCAAGTTGGTCCTGTTTGAAATCCCCAAATGGTTCGTTTATCACAATCGAATTCACGCCCATCGGTACATGCAGAACACACTCTACAGGACATGTTTGAATGAGAAACAACTCTATCACCAACTTTGATGTTAGTAACTTCATCACCAACAGCAATTACATCTCCTGATGCATCCGAACCAGAAACGTGTGGAAGAGGAACTGGAACTGGATTTCCTCGCATTCCCCAAATATCATTATAGTTTAATGCCGCAGCCTTTACTTTGAAAACTACTTCATTAGGTTTTGGTTTTGGTTCATCAATATCCTTAACTTTTAATATTTTCTTAAAATTATCATCTGGAGCATATTCTTCATAAACAACTGCTTTCATAAAACAATCCCACATACTCCCCTAATTATATTTTCTCAGAGATTATCTTCGATTAATTTTAAAATCACGTTTGGGTTGTTGTATAGATAATAAAATTTGTTTTAGTTGATCATCAGTTATTGGAGGTCTAACCCTACCCTGAGAAGCTAAATTTATCAGATAATTTTCTACAGTGTTTGCTACCTCGGGTTTAACCATCTTTACATTGTTTAATCTTAATCTCGCCTCAGAGGAAAGAATTTGTTTTAAAATATTTTCTTTTTGAGCTGTAAATTCACGTTCATTTTGTTGAAAATTTTCATCAGAGTCAGATGAACTCATGACATTACACTAAGAGTATATCTTCAATTGCGGGGTTTCTGCAACAAGTTGTGATAAAATTTCAGTGGAAAGTCGGTCTAGCTTTTGCATTCCATTTTTAGAGACAACTCTCCCTTTTCCGGCAACTTTTTCAATATATCCTAATTTTTCTAATCCCTGGACTGCTGTTCTAATAATCACACCACCAGCATTTTTGTGGTTACGATTACCATAACCCACCGCTTTACCACCACCATACACTTTACGTAAATCATTGATGCCCATAGGGCCATGAAGATATATTTTTCGTAATATTGATGCACATCTAGTATGCCACCAATCTGGTTTTTGTGGTGGTTTTTCAGCATGAGAACCTGTCTTAACAAAAGGAGCCCAAATCGGAGCTGGTATGTCCTCATTTTTTAGAATTTCAGTTAATCTATCAATCAACAAGTTTGCTGGTACATCATACACCTTTGCCATAAAAAAACAAACTTTGAAATCGTCTTATAAATCATTGATCTATTACTTTACGATAAATATGACCACAAAAGTGGCATGTTATTCGTATGGATTTTAGAGAGGTTCTTCCAATTCGAATTCTTGAATTTACTCCTGGGACAATAAAGTTTTTACATTTTTTACAAAAATTCATTTTTATCTCATATGGCATTGCAATACGATATCTTGAACTGATCTTTTTTGCAAGATCTGCTTGTCTCTGAGCTAATTTGGGGAATGTTCGAGAATTTGATATTGCATTTTTTATTAGTATCTTAATTCTTTCATTTGCAATAATTTTTGTATTTTGTTTCGTATTTTAATAATAAGAATTCCTCTTAAAATTTGAATCGTTTATGAAAATTAGAATGCGGTCGCCGGGATTTGAACCCGGGTAACGGGCTTGGAAGGCCAGCGTACTACCAGGCTATACTACGACCGCATAAAAGAGAAAACTCGACAGCCTACATAAAAATGGTTTTTTCATATTCATATAGAACTCGACTAATTACAACGTGTGATTCTAGTGGAGTATCATCAACATTTACAATGTATTCAAATCTGTTTTTTATTTCGCTAGAGAAATGACCTTTTGGAAATCCGCCAATAACAAGACAGGTTTCATCATTGAGTTTTTTTGCTACATCTTCACATGAGCTGGAAACTCCCTGAGTAGATAAGCCTATGATTCGTTTTGGACTGATTTCTTTTAATAATTGTTCAAATGTCATATCTTTTATTTCAAGAAGATTTTTTCCATCAACCTGAATTACTTTTTCTAAGAATAATTTTTCGAATAATCCTGCAAATCTATGGTAGGATTTAGGTAGGTGTACATCATCTGATATGAAAATTACCTTATCATCAATAGTATGTACATAGACTGAAATCTTTTTTTTATAGTAAAGAGGAATTGTACAAGCCTCTAATAATGAAAAATGTACAAGATCTGGTCTTCCTCTTTTGATTTCATTTTTGATTCCCTTCATTGCTCCAAAATGCCAGGAATTATCTAAAAGAATCTCGGAAGGATTTTTTCCAAGTTTTCTACTATGAGCAATTACAGAATTATGCTGATGGAGTTCCTTTGGGACTAGCTCAAGTGAGGATTCAGCAAGTATCAATGAAAGCATTATTGATATGCAATAATTCCAGCTTCAATAAGATATTTTATGCCTGAGACAAATTCCGAATCAGAGATTAAACCAGATGACCACCAACCTGCATTATTTCTAACCCAAGATGGAATTTCTTCAGATTGGTAAGAGTTTGTTTCAAATTGCTGAATTTTCATAATCTGATTTTGGATTAAATATTCTATTCCTTTTACAAAGTCAGTATCAGTTATAGCTCCGTCTGCCCACCAACCTGCATTATTTTTTACCCATTGAGGAATTTTTTTTTCTGTTATAGATTTTTGAGATTCTTCTGGAAATGCGTATAACCAAACTGTTCCAGATTTTGATTTATCTACAAGTAGGCCAGAAATTACAATATCCTCTTTTTGAAATGAAACTGATAATTCCTTAGTGTTTATTCCACGATAAGTAACAGTAATTCCTGAATCAACTAACTGTGGGTGCTCAAATCTACTAGTAATTTTCTTTGAAAATTTCCCATTTTCTGTCTCTGTAGGATTTATTTGTTCAAGAAAGAAAACTCCGCCCTCTTTATTGATAAGCTGAGCTGCAAAATCCTCTTGTAGAGGATTGATGACAACATGTTGTTTATCAGAGTAAGAGTAATCAATTTTGTCATTTGGTGTTTTATTACAAACATCATTACGCCATTCTTGTGACGAAGAAATTGCATTAAGCATTAATTGACCATGAAGTAGTTCATGATATAGTATTACAAGATTATCTATTTTTTGAGAACGCTTATCTTTGGCATCATTTGGAATAAGTACATCTGGATTAAGCTTTAATGTATTATCACAATCCATTGTAATGATACCTTTAGAGCTAGTAGTAATTTTACACTGCCAAGAATAAGTGCCACCAACTAAAACTTCGCCTTCATGATCTTCTGGTACAGTAAAACCAGCTAGACGAGTTTCAACTACATTTACAACTAAATTATTAATATCATTGGTGTTACACGGAATTGTCACAATTTTTGGTTTTTCAAATGTTGCTAATATTCCAGAAACATCTTTTTTCTCTATATCTAGTTTTAGAAACTCATCTAAAAGATTTTGAAAGGTTTTTTGTTCCCCTATTGATGGAGCAACAAATTTGTCATCAAAGGAATCAAAACTTCCAGAAATCAGCGGAATAAGTAGAAAAAAAATGAAATTCAAATGTATCATAAGTTTTTCTAAATGATTTAAGAATTTGTACTCATTTGTACTTGTCTTTTAAATTCATCCCATCCTGGTTTTGGATTATTATCAGTTTCAATTAGACCTGCATTACAAATGTAATTACTCAATCGTTCGATCACATACTCACTACTTCCAAGTCCTGATGGATCACCTATACTAATTTGACCTTCGACTGTATCTGGATTAATTATACAGGTTCCCTCTGCCCTATCATATAGTCTGTACCAGGTAACAAATTCTACATTAGATTCATTATCTCTGTAAAAATCAAATACTGTTTTGACAAAATCAGCTTGATCTTTTTGATTTCCATTTACAAAATCAGTCGTACTCCAACTTATCTCAAAAATTGCCTTTTTCTTGTTAGGAACAAGATTCATCATTGTATCTAGATCATTTTTTGCTTGTTGAGGAGTTTTGTTTATTTCGTAAAGTGGATTAACTGGGAAGTAACTAAACGAAATAAAATCTCCTAAATCTAATTGTTCGACAATATGTCCAAGATTTTTGTTAATAACACCATGTAAAGAAAACGAATTACCCAGTTGTACATCTGGATGCTTTTCTTTTAATTGATCATATACTCCGTTAAAAAATTCTTTGTAAACTGGTATGTTTTCTTCAGAGTACCTGAAATGTTCTTCTGTATCTCCTGCAATTATTACCGTATCGATTATGTCATATCGAGTAAGTATATCATCAAGAACTTTGACTAGATTTTCTTTAGAAATTGAATTCAGACTTGGTTTTCCTATCCAATCTGGAAATGGACCTAATGTTTTTCCATTGATAATAGAAAAATATAGTGTTACCTTGAGGTCATTTTGTTTGTTAAAATCCATCCAGAGGTCCGATTGTTTCCAATCATAGTTTCCTTTTTCTGGTTCAAGTAGATTCCAAAAAAGATAGAGATTAGTTCTACCAATACCTGTAGAAGAGGCTTGTGTGTAATAATTTTTCAAATCGTCAAGTGTAATTCTATTTGATGATGGATTAATGATTAAACCAATTTTTTCATTATGAGTTGAAGATGCTATTAGTGTAGAATTTGCTGAATATAATAATATAGAAGCAACTAGCGCAATTGCAGCTGCAGCGATAATTCCTCCAATTATTGTCTTTTTCAATGATTTGTGCAGTTAGAAAAGAGTGTAAAAAAGTTGTGATTTATTTATTTAGCTAACCAGAAGTACAACCGCTAAAGCCACATTCTATACAAAGACTACATCCTTCTACGAATACAAGATTGTTTTTGCAAGTGGGACAAAGATCTTCTTCTTTGTCTTCCTCTACAATCTGTGGAGATTGAGTTACTTCTTCAGGAACTATCAGACGTAATGCATCATCTACTTGTTTTCGTACATAGTAATTTGTGATTTTTGTGTTAACATAATCTGTAACTACTTCGCTAGGTCTTGTATCGAATGTTTTTTTGGCATTTTCACTTGTCATGTGTAAAACTTGTTCATGTCTAGAACTATCTCTATAAACGGTAATTCCTTTGAGACCCATTTCATGGGCAAGTAAATAGGCAGCTTTGACGTCCTCTGCAGATACATCATATGGCATGTTAATGGTTTTGGCAATTGCATTTCCTATCCAGTCTTGCCAAACTGCTTGGGCACAAAGATGATCAGCCCAATGTATATCCATTGCAGTAACAAAGATCCGTTGAATCCATTCTGGAATTTCAGGAATTCCTTTAACAGAACCATAGTTATCTGCAACTTTAGCGAGTAGCTCTTCACTGTAAAGTCCATTTTCCTTGAGAACTTGTTCAAATATTTTATTTGTATAGAAAAATCTACCAACTGTAACTCTCTTTTCAAAGACAAGTGCAAATGTTGGTTCCATTCCATTTGAACAATCTGCAATCATTGAAAGTGTACCAGTCGGTGCAACAGTTGTTGTTAACACATTTCGTATTCCATGTTTTTGAATTTTTGAAATCAGTGCATCCCAATCGTAAGAATGTTGACTCTTTGGTTTTTCATAATATCCTGCAATTGGAATTTTTCCTTCTGGAAATTCAGTTTTTGAACACAATGGAAATTCTCCTCTTGTTTTTGCAAGAGCTACACTTTCTTCCATTGAATAGTAGGTGAGAGCTTCAGATAGCTTAGATTGCATTTCATAACCTTCCTTTGAGTTGTAAGGAATTCTTAACTTGTATAGAAGATCAGCTACCCCCATAACACCAAGTCCAATTCGTCTTGACTCTTTTGATGCTACATCTATTTCATGAACTGGGTAATGGTTCACGTCAATAATATTATCAAGGAATCTAGTTGTCTTTCTAATTGTCTCTTCATATCTTTGCCAATCAAACTCATATTGTCCATCTGCTTTTCGTTTGACAAGATTTGCTAAATTGATAGAACCTAAATTACATGATTCGTATGGATACAAACTCTGTTCTCCACAAGGATTAGTAGCTCGAAGAGGTCCTCCTCTAGCTTTTGCAAAAACATTGTATTGATTAATTTTATCAAAGAATATCAGACCAGGTTCTGCACTCTTCCATGCGGATAGTGCAATGAGATCAATTAGTTGATGTGCATTAATTTCTCTGATTGGTGCTTTACTATTTGGAGATCGTAGCATAAATTTCCCATCTTCAGTGTTAACAAGGGCATTCCAGAAATCCTCCCAAATACCTACACTTACGTTGAAATTTTCAAGAATTCCCGGCTGAGTCTTATTTGTAATGAATTTTTCAACATCAGGATGCCATGCCTCTATAATACCCATATTGGCACCTCTTCTTTTTCCTCCCTGTTTTACTACCTCAGTTACGGTGTTAATGATATTCATAAAAGAAACTGGGCCTGAAGCAACACCGGATGTTGAGGCTACAATATCTCCTTCTTGACGTAAATCCGAATAATTAATTCCAACTCCACCTCCAGATTTGAATATTAATGCAGCATCTGATGTTGATTTCATAATGCCTCCCATATCATCTGGCATTCCTAATACGAAACATGCAGAAAGCTGTCCCAAACGTCCACCAGCATTCATCATTGTAGGGGAGTTTGGTAAGAATATCTGTTCTGTCATTAAATCATAATATTCTGAAACTTTGTCAGCATAATTATCAAATTTCTTAGCAGCAAGCATTGTCAAAAGTTCTTTGAAGCTTACTTTCATCTGATCTTTCATTGCAAGATCAATGTAGTGATTGATTAAACTTCTAAAGTGCCATTTGTTAAGATAATATTCACCAAATTTGAATTTATAATCAAAGTCATTCAGTTTACCTAGATAACTTCGTGCCTCTTCTACATTCTGTTTAATTCCACCTTCTCTTGAGAAAATGGCACTATCACGTAATAGATCAGCAATAGCTACAAGCAAAGCAACTCTTTCAAACATTTGAGAAGGAGTTTCAATAATTTCACCTTTATTATTTCTAACAAGATATCTGGACGCTAAAACTCGCAAGCAGTTAAGATCAAATTTCTTGGAAACTGGATCAAGGATTTTGAGATTAAGGACTTTGATCTTATCGTCTCGTACTTTACGGCGTTCATGTCTATATAGTATGTAGGCTTTGGCAATTTCACTAAATCCTTTATCGATCAGGGTTGATTCAACCATATCTTGAATGTCTTCTACGCTTGGAGGACTGGCTGCTGAGAAGCCCTGGTGATGTAATTTGGCAAGTACACCATCTGTTAATTGTTCTGCTATGCCACGATCAGGTTGACCGGTAGCATCAAGTGCCTTGTAAATAGCGTTTGTGATCTTGTCTTTGTTAAAGCTGGTAATCTTTCCGTTTCGTTTTCGGATTTCGGCGATACCACTTTCTATTTGTGAATTTTCAACCATTATAACATCTCCCCCGCGATAGGTAATGAAACATGTGCTTATATCTGCTGTGGCAAAAAAAAATTTATCCAGATCAGATTTAGCTCAACTTATTTTACACCGGTAGTATGAATTTCATACGGGTTTAATTTTCGTAATTAAAAACGAAATTAGCAAAATTTCATTTAGAGTAATGATAATTTAGAAAGTTGTATTTATCTAATGAGACTTTGCGTACGAATTTCGTCTTTAGATAATGTATGAAGATTTGCAATTAGGACATTTTTCTGCCAATTTTTCATCTTTCATTCCACAGTTTCCACAAATTGGTACCTGCTTGAATGGTTTAAAGGAGGTGGTTAGATCGGCTGCCTTTTCAATTGTTTTTTTGATCTCAGCAACTTTCGTATCTCGATCAAACTGAATCTTTGTTAGCAATCCGCCAGTTAGCATCTTTGCGATTTTATTACATTCAACAATTTTCTCATTTTTATTTGAAAGTTGAAGAATTTCGGTTGCGTCAAATGTAATACCTTCTGAGTAAGGTTTTCCTTGAAGAGATTGTAAAACGGAATTTTTTCCATATTTCTCACCATCCAGCGTTGCAAATCTTGCAGAGCCTTCACTTTGAGTCATGCATATACTAACGTTAGCTCCTATTTCTTTTCCTTTCTTTTTTGCAACATCTACTGCAGTTTCAATAACTTTATGTAAAATTTCTCTTCCTTCTTTGTTGTCTTCAAAACCTAATATGTTAAAGACAGCTTCATGTAAGCCCACTAGATTAACAATCAGTGTACTTGTACTTCGTTGCATGTATTGAGTATTTCCTGCAAGAATTGGATTTAATCCTCTTCTTGTTAGATCAGAAATATCTTTTTTTCTTAATGACATTGAAGAAAGAGCTGGTTTCATTAATAGTGCTAACCGTGCTCTAAAGTAAGTTTCATCTTTGTTTGACTCAAATGCAAGTCGAGGAAGATTAATTGATAGAGATTGAAGTTTAATTGATGTTGCTCCCGTGTTTTTTGTATCTTCTTTTGATATTCCCTGAGTTGAGACAATTCCTTTAGAGAAAATTATTTTTCCACCAAGTGCAATTATTTCTGCTAATACATCAGAAGAATCAGTTAGTTTTGCTTTGTCATAATCAATAATAAGACCAATTTTTGGTATCGGTGTTATTTTCACATAATTTTTGTAAGCTAGAAGGATTGCCTTTACAATTTTTTGATCGGATCCTAGTTGAATTATAAAAGAAACAAGAGTTGGGTTACGACCATATTGTGATGTAGTTGAGGATATGGCAAAGGCGTCTGTTAATTTTTGTTCTAAATCTGAGGAATTTTTTGTATGTTTGGCCAATAATTGGGTTAGCCCATCCATTACTACCTCCTGTGATACTTCCTTTGAGATCAAAGAGACTATCATTGAAAGTGCAGAGGTTAGATTATCTAGAGTTTTAATGGATGGGATTCTAGTCACGCCTAGAGCTTTGCCGCGTAAATCAATTCCATCTTCGATTAATTCTTTTAAATTCACAAAAATTGTGTCAGGTAGGAGAGACCAAATTCCAGGATTTGCTATATGAAGGTCTCCAGATAGGTGAGAATCGGCCACATCTTTAGGCAGGGTATTTAATAGAAGATGTTCAGCAAACACGGTTTGTCCTGTCTTATACAAGAGACCTTCTGCTCCATTGTCTACATTTTCCACATTTGAAATCATTTCTTTGACTTCAAATACAGGCATTCCAAGTCTTGCCAGTTTGTTTCTATATTCTTCATGGCCATGTTCTAAAAGAACAGAGTTTACCATTTCACGAATAAGGGAACCAGTAAGATATGTTGTTTGATATTTGTAGATTCTATTTTCTACTTCTTCTGTAATTTTTTGAGCTAATTCTAATGGAAGACTGCCCTCACGTACTAAAGATTGAATAATTTTGTGAGAGTTAAACTCTTCAATGGATTCGTGTGAAGTACGAACATACATTTTACCACTTTCTATGATTGAACGTTCTTCAATTTGGCGTGCAAGACTCAAAACTAGTTTCCCCAGGTTTGTAATTGTATAACGCCTTTCGGATTTATTTAGTGCAACTAGTGATTGTCTCAATAATTTTCTCAGATGGTAGGCAAATTTACCACTTTCTTTTTTTGATTTGAATCCAGCCAAGGATTTTAATTCAGAATAAGTTAATGGTCCTTTTGAGTTTAGAATTCTTAAAATATCAATTCTGTTAGGGCTTGCCATTACAGAAAAGATCATTCTAACACGTTTTGATGTAGATTGTAAAATGCCTCCGCGCTTTGGTTCTTCTAACTCCTCACTTAGCTCCATATTCATGTCTAAAAGATCATGGGGTAATTAAGATTTGTGACGAAATAATGATCCCAAAGTTTAGATCAGTTTTCTCTAACATCTAATGTAAATTCTGATGTAGAAAGAGTTTGTCCACATTCTGGGCATTTATTATTGTATGGCCTGACGACATCTTTTACAGACTTTAGCATTTTCATGTTGGCGATCTTTTTCCCACATTTTCCACAAATAATTTCAACGGACATAAGATTTAGCCAAGTTTAAAATTATTAAAAATCCTTTTTGATTTTATTTCATTATTATGATAAATTAGATTCACTGTTTTTCGATCAAAATTCCGCGTTCATCATAGCCAACAATTTTGGCCTTTGTTCCAACTGGAAGATCTGATGGCTTTGAAATTCCAGACATAAAGCCTGAAATTCTTAGATTGGAATTATCAAGGCTAAGAACAACCCAGGCATAAGGGGTATATTTTTCAAATCCTGCTGGTGGAACGGTAATAATGGTATATGTTGCAATAGAACCTTTACCTTCAAGAAATTCATTTTCAAATTCCTTATTTCCACATTTTTGACAATAATATACAGTCGCTAAATGTAGCTCCCCACATTTGTTGCATTTTCTTGCAATAACTTTACCTAATTTTACTGAATCAATAAATTCCTGTTTAGAAGACAATTTACACACTTTGGAATATATGCACGGCGCAACTTGCACCTGTTGCACCGAAGTTTTGGGTTAGACCAATTTTTGCATCTTTAACAGTTCTTTCTCCTGCTTTTCCGGTAAGTTGATCAAATACTTCTACAACTTGACCTACACCAGTTGCGCCAATTGGATGACCTTTTGATTTTAAACCCCCTGATGGATTAATAGGAATAGAACCATTTCTTGCGGTTAATCCTTCTCGTATTCCTTCAACCCCTTTTCCTTTTTCAAAGAAACCCAAGTCTTCAGAATCAACTATTTCAGCTATAGTAAAACAATCATGGACCTCTGCGAAATCAATATCTTTTGGAGTAATTCCTGCCATTTTGTAAGCTGCTTCTGCTGCAATCTTAGTACTCGGGATGGTTGTTAAATGTTCACGACCTTGAAGTGCTGCTGGTGAACCACCTCTACCTGAACCAATTACTCTGATGTAATCTTTTGTGTGATCTTTTGCAAATTTTTCACTGCATAAGATAACTGAACTTGCTCCGTCAGAAAATGGACAACAGTCATAAAGCTTTAGCGGACTTGCAACTACAGCTGAATTCATAACATCATCTATTGTAATTTTTTTTCTCAAATGTGCTTTTGGATTGGAAAATCCATTATCATGATTTTTTACTGCTACCATTGCAAGATCTTCTTCAGTAGCTCTAAACTCTGTAAGATAAGCTCGTGCCATTGATGCAAACAATCCTGGAAAAGAAGCACCTGCTTGCCCTTCGTAAAAAAAATCTGAACAATATGAAAAATAAGTTGTAGTCCACTCTGTTCCTGTATGTGTTACTTTTTCAACACCTGTAACTAACACTACATCATAAAATCCTGCAGCAACGTTTGCAAAAGCTTCTCTAAATGAAACGGAACCACTTCCACATGCTGATTCAATTGATAATGATGGTCGTTCAGATATTCCAAGATTACTCATTACAACTGGACCAAGATGAACTTGTTTATCTGCAACACCAAAAACATTGGAAATGTACCCTGCTTTGATTTCTTTAGGATCAATTCCAGCACTATCAATAGCTCCAATTGACGCTTGAAGAGTTATATCAGAAATACTATCAGCAAGTTTGCCATATTTTGTACTACCTGCACCTATAACACAAACTTTTTCCACAAAAGACACTGACAAGAATCCCTATAAAAATTGTTCATACGTTTTCATTAAGATGATTAATCAAAGATAATAATGGTTTTTCAAAAAAGTACTACACAAGTTTTGAAAAGAAAAAATAGAATTGTTTCAAGAAATGTGGTTAAACCTACAAAAACCAAAGTGGTTGTTTTAAAAAACGAAATTCAACAATATTTTGATAATAACGGATACCTCTCATGGTCTTCCAAGAAAAAAATGTTTATTATTTTAGGAACAAATTCACCTAAAAATGGGCTGGTACAGTGTCCAAAATGTAAGATAGGGAAATTAATGGTAGTTAAATCCTATAAAACAAAAAAGCGTTTCCTTGGTTGCTCCAATTATTATAATGGATGTAAGGCTTCAGCACCTCTTTTACAAAAAGCAAAGTTGCGAGTAACAAAGATTCCCTGTAGATTTTGTTCGTGGCCAATAATGATTTTTCGATATAGTAGAAAACAGAGATGGACCAGACAGTGCTCAAATAGTGGATGCCAAAGTAGAAATCTTAAAGTTTGAATAAAGATCTGTTCTTCTGCTCTTAAGAAGAGGCAATAATTTTCTTGTTTGTTTGATTTTATCAGTGGATATATTTACCAGTCCAATGCCTTGTCTTTTTTTCATATCAAGTAAAATTTTGCCAAAAGGATCTACTACAAGGCTACGCCCACAGTAAATGTTGCCAACTTGATCTGGAGCAATTATGTAACAACCATTTTCTATTGCTCGAGTTTTGTTTATTGTTATCCAATGCTCCTCTTTCATTTTACCTTGAACCCATGCAGAGGGTGCAACTAATATTTCAGAACCAGAAGCTGCAAGACTACGTGCCATTTCGGGAAATCTCAAATCATAACATATTAGCATTCCAAGTTTTCCAATACTAGTTCGTGCTGGTAATGAAATTTTGGAACCTGGTGTCATTTTGTTAGATTCTCTAAATCCTAATGCATCATAGAGATGTATCTTTCTGTATGTAGAAATAACTTTTCCAGACTTACTTAAAAGAAAAGATGTATCATAAACATGATTTTTCTTCTTACTTTTTTCATAAAGTGTTCCTACTACTTGAATAGAATTATGTTTAGCAGATTCTGCTATTGATTTTACAAATTGTCCATTAATGGATTCAGCTAATGATGCAAGTTTTGCAGGGCTTTGAGAAGAATTAGTGTAAAACATCATAAACTCTGGAAATGCACAAAGTTCTGCACCTCTCTTAGAAGCTTTTTCTATATAATTTATAATGCGTTTAAGATTTTGTTCTTTATCTGTAGAAGCTTTAAACTGTGCTACTGCAATCTTTGGCATAAGTTTTGTAAAAACAATTAAGATAAAAGATTATTGTAAAATGATTTAGCTAAAAAGGAAAGGATCATGTAATGAATTATTTGCAAATTGGTTTAACTTCAAATAACCCTTTTACCAATATTTTTATGGACTTTATGATAAAAAATTATAAAGAAAAAATGAATAGATCTTGACAGATCTTTACCGTTTACTACCAGAGGAAATGGAAAAATTGGTAATAGAATTAGGACATCCTCGTTATCGCGCAGATCAAATTCTATATCCCATTTACAATAAATTTCCAAAAGATGTATCTGAACTACGACAACTTCCAACAGAATTCAGAAATACGCTAGTTGCAGAAGGATATACTATTGGTTCTGCAAAAGAGATAACCCGAATTGTAAGTGAAGATGGAGATACAACCAAATTACTTCTCAATCTTGTTGATGGAACACCTATTGAAACAGTTTTGATTCAGTATCCATCATCTAAGATTAGTGGTCACCCAAGATCAACTATCTGTGTATCAACTCAAGTTGGTTGTGCAATGGGTTGTGTATTTTGTGCTACAGGGCAAATGGGATTTAAACGCAACATAAAGGCAGAAGAAATTGTTGCACAAGTAATTCATTTTGCTAGAATTCTACGAGAACGTGGTGAGCATGTAACTAATTTGGTTTTTATGGGAATGGGTGAACCACTCGCAAACTATGACGAGACCATACGAGCTGTTCGTTTATTAATTAACAACCGTGGTTTTGGAATCGGACAACGACACATTACTATTTCTACAATTGGAATCATTGATGGAATAGATCGTCTCGCTGAAGAGGATCTTCAAATTGGACTTGCTATATCATTACATGCACCAAATGATTCACTACGAAAGAAACTTGTACCAACAGCAGGACCACATTCTGTGAAAGATTTGATCTCAGCTGGAAGGCGTTTCTTTAAGAAAACTGGACGACGTGTTACATTTGAATATGCTCTAATCAAAGGAATTAATGATTCCCCTGAAATTGCTACCGAGCTAGCTAATCTTTTACATGGTAATGGTTCGCATGTGAACTTAATTCCAATTAATCCAACTGCAGGTAATTTTCAACGTCCTGATAGACGAAATGTTATTGAATTTGAGCGAATTCTCATAAATGCAGGAATTAATTGTACTGTTAGAGTAGAAAAAGGATCTGAGATTTCAGCCGCATGTGGACAACTTAGAACAGATTTTGTAAGTAATTATAATCTTGATAATATCAAAAGTTCAAATTGAATATTATAGAAATTTTTACAGAATATTTAATTTAAATATAAAAAATGAGTTATAATTGGTTTCCAGCCATAAACCAATTTTCTTTAGGTTTTTCGTCAAAAACCACAATTACGTGATTTTCTTTTGTCTTCAGAATATCAACAGCAGACTTTGTGATTGCTTTTACAAATTCTTCTTTTTGTTGTTGAGTTCTGCCAGGATATAGTGACACGGTAATTAGAGGCATAAATTGTTCTGAAATACCTATGATTTATTCCTTAAAGAATGAATCAACGATCTCCCTTCCAGCCATATCTCGTCCCATAAGTAAATTCAGAGCTATGAGATTTTTTGTATAAATATCCTGTCGCTAAACCAATTAGAAAACCTCCAATATGTGCCATGTATGCTACCCCTCCCCCTGCGATTCCAAATCCGCCAATAAAAAATGGCAGTAGATTTTGAAAGATGAGCCAAAATGGTAAAAACCATTTTGCTTGAATGTGAAGCATTCTCCAAAAAAATCCCAGCATCATAAAAGTCATAATTTTTGCTCTTGGAAATAGAATTAGATAAGCACCTAACACACCAGAGATCGCACCAGATGCACCAACTGCTGGTATTGAGCTTGTTGGATCAATTACTATATGGGCAAAGCCAGCAACAATTCCCCAGAAGAGATAAATCCCAAGAAACTTTGCTCGACCAAATTTGAATTCAATGTTGTCACCAAAAATCCATAGAAATAACATATTGCCTCCTAAATGCATCAATCCACCATGAAGAAACATGGAGCTTAACAACGAAACATATGGCATGTCAGGACATGGAATCTGTAATCCTTGTTGAATGATATGGGTTGAACCAGTAATACAAGTAGGTACTGCACCCCATTCAAAAAATAATATGGCAGCTTGCTGGTTTGAGAATTCCCAAAATTGTCCTGTAAAAGCTACCTCATAAAAAAATACTATTACATTAATAATAATGAGAGTGATGGTAAGTTTTGGTTTGAACCATGTTGGATGGGGATTTTCATCCCGAAGTGGAAGCATGAATTACTTTGCTTATTTAAAATTTGTATAATAGTATTTCAGGAAAAAAATGTATTTAGACTCTCATGATTCCTTGTTGAATTAGCCATTGAACTCCTTGTACAAAGTCTTGGTCTGTTATTTGATTACTTGACCACCAACCTGCATTATTTTTTATCCAGTCTGGAATTTTTTGGCCACTTGGAGAACCTGATTCAGTTGGAGGAATTTTCATGATTCCTTGTTGAATTAGCCATTGAACTCCTTGTACAAAGTCTTGGTCTGTTATTTGGTTACTTGACCACCAACCTGCATTATTTTTTATCCAGTCTGGAATGTCTTTTTTCACGGGTTGCTGAACAGGTGACTTTAGCCCACCAGGTCCTACTTCAATAATTCCTGAACCTATACCAGAATATTTTGGCTCATAAGTAATTCCTTGACCAAAAACTTCAATATCAAGACGATAGGTTTGTTGTGATTGAATCTTTACTCTTTGAATATCTATCCCTTCTGAAGCTAAAATACCTGGCATGTTAGAATCACTTCCAAGATTTTTGAATATTATTTTATTATTTTGATCAATTAAATAAAGACCATAGTGAATATCTTTCAAAAGATTTCTTTTTTCATCAAAGAATGTAATTTCAAATGGGATTTCGTCATTAACTCCATAGGAGCTATCCCATGAAACCTGCACAGTAGTTCCTACTGGTTGTAGTGACTTTTTATTTACAAGATAAAAGTCAAATGAATTTTTTACAGTTTCACTTTGAGGAACTAAATTAAATTCCATTGTTTTTTTATCAAAGTGTGATGAACCTAATTTATCATTAATTCGTTTTAACTCATTTCCAGTTACAAGAAAATGAATTACATTGGTATCTTCAAATGAATATGGATCAATTAATAGAACTCTGTTATCAACTTCGACACCATCTACATAACCTTTGAAATGTTTTCCTTCAGAGTATGGGGAAAAACTTTTTGGAACACGAATTTCTTCATGTACTACTTGGACCAAATTGATATAATCTGGAGACCAGTCAAAATCCATATTAAATGAAATAGAATTATCTGATTTTTGAAATTTAAAATCTTTTACATCATCATAATATGTCTTAACAATTACCGGGATTTCTTGAGCTTGTGCAGTTTGGATAAGGAAGTCTTGTTCTTGTGCAACACTTACAAAAGTGTCAAAGCTTAAGAGTTGTGCAACTTGAGTTTTAGGACTAGTAGCTCCTTCAATATCAACTCGTATATTGTATAATCCACCTTTATCAAAAATAGGTCCAGTAATTGTTGGTCTGCCATTTCCATAAACATACAAGGCACCTGGTGAGCTAACATGTTCAGAACCACCATAGGTTGTACAATCAATTAGTCTTATTTCTTTACAATCTGTTTTTGGTTTTAATTCAACATTAAGTTCGCCATCTGTATCAAAAAACAAATTTCTTGCCAATAAATCTCCACTACGCCATACTTCTACTCGATAAGTAACTTGTTCAAAGTTTTTGTTAGTTAATTGATCAAAAAATCTTACTGCCATATTTGCACTAGATACTTCACCCACTGTAATATCAGATGGTGTTAATTGTGTACTTACTGTAACTTGCATTCCTGCAAAGCTAATAGGAGGTGCCATATCTCCTCCCAAGCCATGCCCAAATACTTCATTAAATAATACTGGAAAAGAAAAAATTCCAATTATTATAAGAATTAACGGAAATTGTGATGACAATTAATTATAATTAGTCTGAATTCCTTATTTAAAGCTGCTATAAAATTCTCAGATCTGGTAAAAAAATTTTAATTTTTAAATAATAATCGAGTGTATAATTTTTATAGTTATAAAAAAAAATAAGGTTTGTTGAAATTTCTCTCTGTATTATTTTTGATTCAACTAATGCTAATTCCAGCGTTTGCACAAAATTACAACGAATTTATGTCAAGTGATAAAGGAACGCTTGATATAGGAATTACAACCATTCCAGAAAAACCTATAGCAGGAGGAGTTACTAAATTCCAAATAGATTTTATTAATCCAAAGACAGAAAAAATTCAAGAACATATTGATTATAAATTTACTTTACAGAGAGATGGAAAAAATGTTTTTGGACCAACTGATTTAATTCATACTTCTGAAGGTTCAGTTACAATTCCCGTGGAAACTATAGAATCTGGAACATATTTTGGTTTAGTTGAAATTGAAGGAATTTTATTTCAACCTATTCCAGTAGAAGCAGCATCATTTAGCATTAGCATTTTGGGAAATCAACCTCCAAATAATGGTAATTCCGGAGATGGTGGATGTTTAATTGCAACTGCTACTTTTGGTTCTGAACTTTCACCTAAAGTTCAACAATTACGCGAATTACGTGATGATGTTGTATTAAAAACAGAATCTGGAAAATTATTCATGAATAGTTTTAATGAATTCTACTATTCCTTTTCACCAGCAATTGCAGACTTTGAGAGACAAAATGATTTTTTCAGAGAAGGAGTAAAAATTGCCATAGTTCCCCTCTTGACATCGCTTTCAATTCTAACCTATGTCGATATTGATTCAGAAACAGAAATGCTAGGATATGGAATTAGTTTGATTTTGTTAAATCTTGGAATGTATTTTGGTATCCCAGCAGTAATTATTACTAAAATAAAGCAATCTTTGAAAGAATAAACTATACTAGAATCGAGAATCCAAGTGAGGTTTTTATGGATCTGTAAGAGTACCAAGGACAATGAAGACTATAGCAATAGGCTCAATCTTTGTTCTGATAGCAATTGTAGCATTAATTGCAACTGTGCCAACTGCTTTTGCTGATCATGCAAAAGCTTCAGTGAGCATCCCAACAGGAACTTCCGTCCCAGGATGTGAAAAAACTGCTGATGGATGTTACATCCCAATGAAAGTAACAGTAGATGTTGGGGGAGAAGTTACATGGACAAATAATGACTCTGCAGCACATACTGTAACTAGTGGAACAGCCAAAGACGGACCAGATGGAAAATTCGACAGTAGTTTGTTTATGGCAGGAAAAACTTTCTCTGTAAAGTTTACTGACTATGAACCAGGTACAGTTCCTTATTTCTGCATGGTTCATCCATGGATGGTTGGTGAAGTTATTGTTCAAGCAGCTGGAATGGAAGAGGAACATGAAGAAGAAGAGCACGAAGAAACGATGACAGGAGCAATGGTAAGTGGAATGTCAAAAGATGGCTCGGTAATGGTTAAAATCGATGCAACAAAACCAACCGCAAATGAAATGATGAAAATTGATGTATCATTAACAAAGAAGGATGGTACAGCAACACAACATGCCAACTATGATATTGTAGCTACACAAGATGGAAAACAAGTTTTATCCGATAAAGGAGCTCATCAACATGAAGGAAAGGGTTCTCATACCACAATGGCCTTAGCCTCTGACAAACCAGTAGATATTCAAGTAACTCTTAATGGATTTGGATTGCCTGGTGAAGAAGCTAAATGGACAGGTCCAAAAGGAGAAGTAGTGACTCTACAAGTTGTTCCAGAATTTGGCACAATTGCAATGATGATACTAGTAGTATCTATTGTAAGCATCATAGCAATTACTGCAAAAACTAGGGTAATTCCAAAACTTTAGGAAATACTCTTTCTATTTTCTTTTTATTCATAGCCTATTTTAAATGATAATTCTTGTGCGATGATTTTTATCCAAGCCTTTGGTTACTAGCACAATGAATAGTAAAAAAAGTAAGTGCATTTATGTTCTATTTTTACTGATATTTGTAATTACTTTACCAGAAGCTTTTGCTGCAAACGTAGATGTAAGTATTCCATCAGGTACATCTGTACAGGGATGTGAAAAAACAAATGAATGTTTTGTACCAGCTTCAGTAACTGTACATCCAAAAGACACTGTAACTTGGACAAATAATGACTCTGCAGCACATACTGTAACTAGTGGAACAGCCAAAGACGGACCAGATGGAAAATTCGACAGTAGTTTGTTTATGGCAGGAAAAACCTTTTCCCACAAATTTGACACGCTAGGAAATTATCCATACTTTTGTATAGTTCATCCATGGATGATTGGCAATGTACTAAACACTGTAGGAGGTGGCATTGAGGTCCCATTGGGAAAAATTATTGTAGGTGGAGATGATATGCCAAAAGAAACTGTAGCTACGGCTATGTCTTCTGATGGTTCTGTCAGGGTAGAAATTGTTACAGGTAAACCTACACCTAATGAAACGCTATCATTAGAAACACGATTTAGGGATGCAAGTGGTGGTGGCCTAAAAACACATGTAAATTACGATATTATGGCAACACATAATGAAAAAATAGTTCTATCAGAGATTGGAATACACCAACATGAAGGGACAGGTAACCATATTACGACAGTTTTAGGTTCAAACGATCCAGTGAACATAAAAGTAACTCTTAATGGATTTGGATTGCCTGGTGAAGAAGCTAAATGGACAGGTCCAAAAGGAGAAGTAGTGACTCTACAAGTTGTTCCAGAATTTGGCACAATTGCAATGATGATGCTAGTAGTATCTATTGTAAGCATCATAGCAATTACTGCAAAAACTAGGGTAATTCCAAAACTTTAGGAAATACTCTTTCTATTTTCTTTTTATCATTGCAATTATTGCTAAAATAACACCTGCTGCACCAAGTGATAATCCAAATATTCCAAAGTTGTATGCCGTTAACGTATTGATATCCCCAGTAGAATCAATACCTCCAACTTTAGATTTTATATCATTAACATCTTTTTGTATTGAAGACATTGCATTTTTCAAAGCTGCTACTTCTTGACCAGATGAAGAACCTGAAGATTGCGGAAAGTCTAGAACTGCGGTACTTTCCACATCTTCTATAGGAACTTCAATATTTACTGGAACACCATCAATATCTCCTTTTAGTTCAATTACTAACGATCCAGTTTTTGTTGGAATAATTTTTGAAAAATAATGTCCAGGTCTTGGATCAGAATTAATATCTAATACTTTTGTAACTCCACCCATCCGAATCGTAGATTCTAAATTTTTAAAGGCACTAATCACTCCAGATTTTACACCTTCAGAGGGGCTTTCGCTAATTTGATAAACTATTGCATTTCTAAACCCAACAACTGGAGGTTCAACATCCCACCCTACATCAATCTCATATTGTTCTACATGTACAGTTGTATGTGCCTCTGCTGTAAAAAACACAATACTAATGAGAATGGTAGATAGAATAATTAAATGAGCACGCATAGATTATGTATGTTATTTACATGTATTATCTTTTCTCGACATGGTACAAATATCAAATCGTTCAATTGTTTAAATTATCATGTATGTTTGTGAAAATAAATGAAGAAATTTCTGTTTTTTTTATTATTTTGCTTTTCAATTGGAATTCCACTAGCTGAAGGACATCCATTTACAATTGAGACCAATCCTCCACAGGCATCAAATGTACCTGTTGGATTAACACGGATTTCAGTTCAATTTTCTGAAGCAATTGATGTTGACTTTAGTGAACTTAAGGTGTATGATAGTAACGGTGTTCAAATTGACAATAAGGATACTTCATATTTTGAAGGGGATAACTCTCTAGTTGTTACTACCCCACCGTTACAAGATGGGGTCTATACTGTAACAAGTAAAGTTCTTTCAAAAGTTGATGGACATCTTGTTCCTGGTGCATTCGTATTTGCTGTAGGAGATGTAAAAATTGATCCATCGTTGTTGGAACAACATGATTCTGCAGAGATAATATTTTTTCCTGAAGCAGGAGCAAGAATTCCAGGATTTGTAGGTCAAACAATTGTTCTGGGCGGTGTGATTTCATCATTATTAATTTGGCGAACTCAACAGAAAAAAATAATTAAAGATAAACTTGAACAAATACAAGAGAAATTTCATAGTAGATATTTATCCATTATTGGTATTGGAATAATTGCTGTTTTTATTTCAAATATTTTGATGCTTGTAATTCAGACTTTACGATTAGAAGTATCTGCATTTGATGCAATTCAAACATCATTTGGAACTACATGGATAATTAGAATGGCAATAACTATTGGTTTACTTGGGGTTTGGTTCTGGATAGAACGAAAAAAATATCTTTCAATAAAAAATCAGTTTCCACCTTTGATACTTTCCCTAGCATTAATTGGAACATCAACTATGATTGGTCATGGTGCTGCAAGTGAGCAAGTACCTGCTATTGTTTTGGATTATGTGCACAATCTTATCGCATCAATATGGATTGGTGGAATAATCTTTTTTGGTTTTATTTTACTTCCCACCTTTTCAATTCTTGAAGATAAAAGTAAGGAATTATTTTCCCTTGCAGTAATACCAAGATTTTCAATTATGATCATTATATCACTTGGAGTGCTTATAATATCAGGACCAACTCTTTTATGGTTTCTAGAAAGTAATGTGGGTTTGCTTGTAAAATCTACATATGGAAATTTAATTTTAATAAAAATAGCAATAGCTTCAATTATGATTGGGTTAGGGGGCTACAACCAATTTGTAATACAGAAAAAAGCTGAGAATAATCTTAAATCAGGTATAATTACAGTTCATAAAAAATTACGGCGTTCTCTAAAAATAGAATCCATATTAGGAATTATTTTACTTGGTGTAGTAGCATTATTAACAAATGGAACATTACCAGCTGGAGAAATACAGCAAGTACAAGCAGAAGAAATTATTTTTGGGTATTATACAACAGAATTTTCAGAACATGCCAAGTTTGATGTTACAATTTATCCATATAGAAGTGGTCAGAACACTATTAGTGTAATTGTATCAGATCTTAATGGTAATTCATTAGATGATATCGATAGTCTTAAGATAAAAGTATCAAATCCGCAACGAAATATTTCTCCTATTGAGATTCCATTAACTGTAAAACAAGATGAAAAATCATCAATAATTCAATATGAAGGGGAATTGACATTTGGATTTTCAGGCAAGTGGCAGATAGAGATTGAAGCTAAACGAACTACGACAATTAATGAAGATATAATTCTCGATCTACTAGTTAAACCAAAGCTCACACAAATAAAAACTGAAATTACAGAATATCCCTTCCCATCAATTGATTCTGCACCCCTCTATCCTCTATTTGATGGAAAAAATTCAATATGGATAAGTGACCCCTCAAAACCAAGATTATGGAAGTTTACCATTGATGATAAGAAGTTTAGCTCGTATGAATTTGAGGGTCTCACATCAATTATTCTGACTCAGGATAATAATGGGAATATTTGGTTTACAGACACACCAAATAACAAAATAGGATTTATTGATTCAGAATCAGAACAAATTCAAACCATTTCACTTCCTATGAAATCAATACCTATTTCATTACAAGCAGACTTGGAAAATAACATTTGGGTTTCACTTGTAGACAAAAATATGATAATAAAATATGATCAAAATTCTGGAAAATTTGAAGAACATCATATTCCAACTGCTCAAGGAGGGCCATTTGCACTAGCAAGGGACTCATATGGGGACATTTGGTTTACAGAATCTAATGCATCAAAAATTGGTGTAATTAATCCAAAAACAGGGAAAATTAAAGAATTTGCTTCAGATTTTCCTATAGAATCACCAGAAGCTCTATACTTTGATAGGGAAGGCATGTTATGGATAACTGCTCATACTGGACTGGCATTAGTTAAATTCAATCCAGTCTTAGAAACATTTGAAAGAATTTCTATTTCTGATCCAAATGCATTACCATTTGGTATGACTGAAGACAAATATGGAAATATTTGGTTTGCTCAACATACTACAGATAATATTGCCATATATGATCCACAAAATAATAATCTTATAGAAATACCAATATCCACAAAAAATTCCTTTATACAATTCATGACTTCGGATAATAACGAAAACATATGGTTTGTGGAACAACGCGGAAATAAACTTGGAATGATAAAAATTTCAGAAATACCAAGTTTTGGAGATGCTATACCACAAATTCAAGATATTAAATTACAATACGCCGAGCTTGTATCACCATTCATTGCAATAGGAATTATTGCAACATCTTTATTTTTTGTAAAGAGTGTAACGGATAAAAGAAGATTAGATTCCCTAATTCCTTAATTAAAAAATTTTTTATGTAAAGATATTACAGAAATTAATCCCCCAACAAGGATTAATGAAGCAATAACTCCAAACTCGGGAACAACAACTAAACCAAATTCTGTACTTGAACCTGTACCTCGAATATTTTCAAATCTTATGACTGTAGGTCCACTTTGACCTTCTAAGAAAGTATAATCTTCAAATTGTCCTCCAACAGCAGCATTTCCAGAGTTTTTGTAAATCTCAACATTATTTTGTAAAATAATAAAATCATATGTAGATTGTCTAAGAGGCTCACCAGTAATTCCATCACGAATTGTAAAAACAAATTTTGTATTGATACCAGGCTCTATTACAATTGGATCCCAAGAAAGATCGATTTGGAATCTTTCATCTCTAGTCATTGCAGACATGGGAAACTTAACTGAATCGCTTGCTTCTAATGTAAATAACATGTAATCAGGTAAATCATCATTAATTTTTTTTTGTTCTTCTTTTAGATATTGTAAATGATCTTGAAGTAAAACAAAGTGTACAATTCTATCTTTTTCTTCTGTATAATCATCAATTATTACATTTGATTTGAATAAATCTATACCATTAATTTTTCCAGTATAGCTTGGGGTTAGATATTCAGCAAAATCCTTAGGAAAATGTACTTCTTCATGAACCACTGGTACATGAGATACAATTTTTTCATTCCAATTAAATGGCATTTTAAATGAAACTAATTTATTTTCAGAATCATAATCAAAATCTGATAATTTATCAAAATAGGATTTTGTTTTAAAATTAATTAAATTTCCATTTATACTTTTTTTTTCATAATTTTTTGTTTCAACCATACTTACATCTAAGGAATATATTCCTAAACCTTCAACAATATTAGTAGGCTCATCAATGGTTCTTATTTCAATTTCAAAATTAAATAATCCACCAGATTCAAAAATATTTCCTTCAAGTTGAATTGGTTGAGAATCTGTTGCATACCAGGCTCCAAGTAAAGAATCTTTTTCAGCTTTAATCTTGGGTTTGTTATCTTTACTAGGAATTATATGAATTAGTAGATTTCCATCATCAGTAAAAAAATAATTTCTAAAAATTGTTTTATTTTCTTGATAAAGACCAATTAAAAAAGTTACATTATTTACATTTTTCTGAGTTGCTTTATCAATAGCTGTAATCGATATTTTTTTATTATCTGATTCATCATCATAAAGCGGAAGTTCAACAGATACAGAAAGTTTTCTACCATCTAAATCAATTAATGTAGTATCAATTCCCCATCCATGGCCATATGAATTTTCTATTTGAATAAGAAAAATGAATGAGATAATTGATAAAATAATTATTTTTTTAGTTTTCATAATGTTACAAGTTTAACTGTATCCATTTTTTTATTTGCTTGAAAATCGTTTGTAATGGTTGAAACTCGTTCTGCATCACCATCTATTACAAATAGCTCCATACACTTATCACCTTCAATTTTACTGTGAAGATGAGTAATAATGAGGTCTTCAAAATTATGTTTTATTCCGCTAACAATATGATCAAATTCATCATTATGAACTACAAGTAGTATAGCATGAATGTTTCCTGAAAGTTCATTTTTTTGTTTTGCCTCAGAAACAAAGTTTCGAATTCCTGCACGTATTGCCTCGGATCTGCCAGAAAATCCCATTGATTTTTTTAATTTGTCTAGTTGAGAAAGAATTTCATCATTTAATGAGATTGAGACGATCGGCATGAGATTATAGTTATTAAAACCCTTATATATTTAACAATAAAAATTATTAACTTTTTCTAGATTTATTAATAATACTAGGCACTAATTAGTGTGTTCAATCAAACAAAGGCTGCAATAATTGTCATAATGATAATTATTCCATTATCCATAATTGTAATTTGGAACTCTTCAAGAGTTGAGGAATTTCCAATTAATGATATTGAAAATCACAAGCTTGTTGTCTTAGCATCGTTTTATCCACTTTTCGAATTTACAAAAGAGATTGGTAAAGACAAAGTAAATGTTTCTATGTTAGTTCCAGATGGAATGGAACCGCATGATTGGGAACCATCCATACAAGATCTTAAACTAATTCAAAGTGCTGATATAATAATAATAAATGGAATTGGATTTGAAAATTGGATTGAAGATATTTTAAAAATAAATTCAGAGATCAGAATAATAGATACAAGTAGTGGAATTAATATTAAAAATAAAAGTGATATTGAAAAAAATAATCACCTAAATACATTAGCTGATCCACATATATGGCTTAGTCCTGTTTTGGCAAAAATTCAAGTAAAAAATATTGAGGAAGGTTTAAAAGAATTGGATAAAGAAAATAGTAAATTTTATCATAATAGTTCTGAAAATTATATTGAAAAGTTAGATACATTAGATTTTAAAATTAAAACTGAATTATCAAATTGTACAAAAAACTTTATAGCTTTTCATAATGCGTTTACATATTTTTCAACAGAATATGGTTTAAATCAATATACTGTTGTATCTGATGAACCTCATGGTGAGCCTACCTCAAAAAATATAGAAAAAATAATTAATTTAGCAAAAGAGTTGAAAATTAAAGTCATATTCACAGAAGAGGGAGTAGACCAGCGTACTGCACAAGTAATTGCAAGAGAAATAAATGGAAAAGTTTTAACACTATCTCCTATAGAAATTGCTGATAAAAATTCTACCTATCTTGAAAAAATGAATGAAAATTTAGCCAATTTAAAGGAGGCTTTGTGTAATTGAAAGTTGTTGATATTAAAAATTTAACAGTTAATTATCCTGGTGTCAAGGCACTTGATAATGTAACATTTTCCATTGACCAAAAAGATTTTCTAGGAATTATTGGACCAAATGGTGCTGGAAAATCTACTTTATTTTCTTGCATGTTAGGACTTAATACAAAATATAGTGGAATTATTGAATTTTTTGGAGAAGATATTCGAGAATCAAAAAAATACCTTGGGAAAGTTGGATATGTACCTCAAAAACCTATTTTTGAGAAAAATTTTCCAATTACAGTTAGGGAGGTAGTAAAAATGGGGTTAAAACGAGATGATAATGAAAAAAGAATCGATGAAGTTCTTCAAGACGTATGGATTCATGAGCTTAGTCATAAAAGGATTGGAGAATTATCTGGCGGTCAACAGCAACGTGTATTCATAGCCAAAGCACTTGTGGGGGTTCCTAAAATCCTAATTTTAGATGAACCAGTAACAGGAATTGATTCACAAAGTATAGAATTATTCTACGGAATTTTAAATGAACTAAACAATAAACAAAACATTACAATAATTTGGGCGTCACATGATTTAGATGCAGTAAATAAACTTGCAAACAAAGTAGCATGTCTTGATAGAACTCTATTTTTTCATGGCGTATCAGATGATTTTTTCAGTAATGAAGAACTTGTCAAAAAATACTCTGAATCTGCTATGCAAAAACATATGCATCACCATGTAGAATCATGACACTAGAAATTTTAACATATAGTTTTATGCAAAGAGCATTAATTTCTGGAATTGCAATTGCTTTGCTATGTTCAGTTGTTGGATTATTTTTGGTTTTAAGAAGATATTCCTTGTTTGGTGATGCGGTAGCTCATTCATCTTTTGGAGGAATAGCTCTAGGACTTTTGATTGGGATTTATCCAATGTGGACTGCTTATATTATTTCCCTTGCAAGTGCATTTGTAATTACAAGAATAAAACAAAAATTTGATATTTCCGGTGAAGCTTCTGTTGCAATTTTACTTTCATCAGGAATTGCCATAGGGTTAATTTTGATAAGCCTTTCTGGAGGTTTTAACCTTGATATTTTCAGTTTTCTTTTTGGCAGTATCTTACTCATTAGTGCAGAAGATACTATACTAATTCTTGGTCTTACAGGTGGAATTTTAATTATAATTTTGTTACTTTATCGAGAACTAATTTACTCTACATTTAATGAGGAGCAAGCAAAAGTTAGTGGCATTCCAGTAGAAAAGATTAACTATCTTATTGTTTTCATAGCTGGAATTACTGTTGTAACCTCAATACAGTTAGTTGGCATATTACTTATTTCCGCATTATTTGTAATTCCTAATGTAACTGCCATATTATATGGTCGTAGCTTTAAACAAACCACACTTCTCTCAATCACATTTGCTGTTTCGTCAGTCATAGTTGGAATACTAATTTCTTATTTGTTTGATATTACTCCATCTGGAGGAATTGTAATGCTAGCAATTGGGATTTTTGCAGTAACACTATGTCTTAAATCTATGGGTTTAATAGAAGGTTCAAAAATTCGCATAAAAAAATTATCTTTGTCGAATCACTTTATTTAGTGTAAGTGGGACATTAGAACGATCAAAGGGTTTTACAACATAATCCCTTGCTCCAAGTTTGATTGCATCTTGAACAATGTGTTTTTCTTCAACAGATGTAATCATCACCACTTTTGCCTGTGGATCAATCTTAAGAATAGCACGTAATGCTTGGATTCCATCAGCTCTAGGCATGTTAACATCCATTGTTACAAGATCTGGTTTAATTTTTTGGAAGGCCTTAACACCCTCAATACCATCAGCTGCTTCAAAAATTTCTGATGCAAGACCATTATTTTTAATAATATCTTTTAGAACACTTCGCATAAATGAAGCATCATCAACAATTAGAATTTTAGATGCAACTCCTCTAGTCATAATACTTTATACCTCTTGTGCATATGGGTATTTTTTGTAAATAGAGTAATAATCCTAAGTTTGTTCTAGGTGAACATACATTTTTTAGAAATTTGATATATTTTTCATCATTATTATAAAAAAGCAGTATCATGTTATTTACCTGCTATTAATTCAGAAAGAGCATCCGAAGGCAATTTTTTTTGATAAATTCTATGTCTTCCACTAATTGGAACAAAGGAATTTTGTAATTTATGACCCCAAATAGTTTCATCCATTCCTAATACTAGAAATCGATTTGGTTTTAAGACAGTATAAAATTTTTTTAATATGAGATCTTGTGCATCTGTTGCATAATATATTAGTAAATTTCTACAAAAAATTACATCAAGGTAAGTTGCTGGAAATGTTGTAATGTCTCCAAGATTAAACGATACTAAATTTTTTATTTTTTCAATAACCTGGTAATTTCCGTTTTCATTTTTTTCAAAATATTTTGAAATTAATAATGGTTCAAGGTTTTTTAAATTTTCATTTCGATAGATTCCTAATCTTGCATCTTTTAATGAACTTTGATTAATATCAGTTGCAAGTATTTTGAATTTATAATCGGTATTTTTGAGTGATTCATTAAACATTATGGCCAAGCTGTATGGTTCTTCTCCTGATGCACAGCCACAACTCCATATTCGAATTGTATCAGTAGATTTTGTATTTTTAAGCAAATTAGGAATTATTTTTTGCATAAAGAATTGCCAAACTTGTTTATCGCGAAAAAATTTAGTAACATTAATTGATAGTGAATCATAAAGTGAGCCTACTTCATTAGGTTTGGAATTTAGAAAATTTACATATTCTGAACTATTTTTTAAATTTAGCATTTTCATTCTCACATGAATTCTTCTAGCGAGAAATGTTTGTTTAAAATATGATAAATCTAATCCGTGTTTTTTTAAAATTGATTCTTTAATTTGTTGAAGATCTTTATCTGTGATGGAAACTTCCAGAGTCATTATTAGTTTGCCTCCTTTTGTAATTCTTCAAGAAGAGAATCCAACTCTGCGTTTTCTCCACCAGTAGTATATTCATTTGAATCTATCAATGATGAAAATTCTGAAGAATTATCTTTTCCATTATTTGTTAATAGTTTTCGTGCATCATTTGAGTTTTGAACAATTATCATATGTATCCGAATTCCACTTTTCTCTCCCACTAATTCGGTATCAGCAATTATTGCAGAATCTGATGGTTTTATGACATCATTTGCTGAATCATTTATCATGGATGTAACGTCCCCTTGAATGTAATCAGGAGTGGAAAGGTCTACTCTAAATCCCGTACCGATAGACAATGCATTAAAAAATGAACCAGTTAAGATATTTGCAACTTCTTGAATAGCAGAAGCACCCATTTCGTCTATTTCATGAATTTCATCTTTACCAAGAAGCTTTGCTGCAATCATTGTAGCAAATTTCATTTTAATTGCATAACAAATCTCAATATGGATATCTCCTTTGCCACGTAGTCTAACTCCACACATAGGTAATTCGTTAGAGCTCAGTCTAATTTTTTGTGGATTGAAATATTTTTTATCCAATATCATAACTTTGTAAGTTATCTTTTCTTCTAACAAGGTTGAAAGGGATGATGAAGTCTGTAAAGCAATATACTCATTAATAATTTTAGAAAAATTTTCAATTTCTTTAGGTTGTAGATTAGATTTCTTGTCCATTTTTATCTCCTAGATTACCATTCCTGGATCAAGTATTAGTGCAACTTTTCCATCAGGTAAAATCGTAGCATTTGTAAAAGCACTTTTAGAATCTGAAGTGTTACTAAATTTTTTAATAACGATCTCTTGCTTATGTTCAAATGAATCAACAACAAGTCCATAAAGCTTACCATTCTTGTCCACTATCACTATTGTAACTTTATTAGAGGTTTTAACATCATCTTGCTTTATTTCAAGGATATCTGAGACACGAACAATTGGTATAATTTTATCTTGATAATTAATTACTTCGACACCATGAACACTTTTTATTTCATTTTTATTAAGTTTAAGAGTAGTTGTGATACTTGATAATGGAACCACATATTTCTCCTTAGAAATATTTACTAATAGTCCACCAATAATAGATACACTAATTGGAAGTAATAAGATCATTGTAGTTCCTATTCCCTTCTTTGTTGTTATTTTTACATGTCCACCAACATCTTGTACTCTATTAATTACTACATCCATTCCTACTCCACGCCCAGAAATATCTGTAATACTTTTTGCAGTCGACAAGCCAGGGGTTCCAAGTAAATCTATTGCCTTATCATCAGAAATTTCATTTGCTTCTTCTTGTGTTAAAATTCCATTTTCAACAGCTTTAGATTTTAATCGTTCAATGTCAATTCCTTTACCATCATCTTCAATTTTGATTGCAATTTGTTCTCCTACATGATAAGCGGTTAATCTAATGGAACCTGACTCAGGTTTTCCTAAAGATATTCTATCAGATGTAGTTTCTATTCCATGATCTACACAATTTCTAAGTATGTGTAGTAGAGGATCAGTAATTGCATCTAAAATTGTCCTGTCAAGTTCAATATTTGCTCCTTCCAAATGTAATTGAACCTTTTTTCCTAATTGATTAGATGTATCACGTACTACCCTTTCAAATCTTCTAAATATTGTATCAAATGGAACTAATCTAAGTTTCAAAGATTGGTATTGTAAATCAGTTACAAGCCTTCCTAATTCTAATAATGATGTTTTAGATTTAACAGAACCTTCTTCTCGAATGGAATTTTCTAATTTCATTTTTGAAATTATCAACTCTCCCACTAAATTTACAAGATTATCAAGATCCGACATTTTCACTCGTATAGTAGGTAATGGCGAGATTGACATTGATTCAGTTTCCTCTATTTGACGAGATTCATCTGGGTGTTCAAGCATTAAGATGTATGAATCTAAATCGATTTTTTTATTTTCATCATTAATCATTTGCTGAATTGCATCAATACATTTGAAAAGAACGCTAGCATGATTTGAATTAAGTTTTAATTGTTTTTTTCTAATTTTATCAAAAACATTTTCAATATTTTTACATAATTCCTTTGTTTGTTCATATCCCATTGTAGCTGCCATTCCTTTAATTGTATGAGCTGAACGAAAAATAAGATCTACATGTTCAGCAATATCAGGATTTTCTTCAAGTTTTAGTAAAGCCTGATACATAATATCAACATGCTCTAAAGCTTCTGAATGATACATTTCTCTATAGGTTGCATCAGACAAGATTTTCTACCTCTTCTTGAATTGATTGAGGAATTTTTACCGTGGGTAACAATTTATCAACAGCATGAAGATCAACTGCAGCTTTTGGCATTCCATAAACTACTGACGAAGAACTATCTTGAGCCATGGTTTTTCCTCCTCGTTTTTTAATAGTTTTCATACCAAAGGCCCCATCATGCCCCATACCTGTTAGTAAAACTCCTATAGTGTTGGAACCAAAAACTTCAGATGCAGAAACCATTGTCATGTTTACTGCAGGTTTAACACCGAATCTTTTTGGACCATCAATTAATTTAATTCTCATATTTGGTTCAACAATCATATGGTAGCCACCTTTAGCTACCAAAACCATTCCTTCTTTGATTACATCTCCATCTTCAGCTTCTTTTACAGGTAGGGCACAATTTTCGTTTAATCTAAGTGCAAATGGACCTGTAAACTCTTTAGGCATATGTTGAACTACTAAAATGGCAGCAGGCAGATCTTCAGGTAGTGATGATAGAATTGATTGAACTGCATTAGGACCTCCGGTAGAAGATCCTATTACAACAATTCTAGTGGCTGCATTTGGTGCAGTTACAATCTTTCTTTTTGGTTTTAATTTTTGAATATTTGAAATGATAAGTTGATGAGGATCTGATTTTGCAGCAATTTCTATTTTAGATTGTAGGGTATCCTTTAATTCAGATATTTGATCTGGATTTGAAGTCGAAATAGGAACAAAATCTAATGCACCATTTTCTAAAGCATCCAAAACAATTTTTGCCCCATCTTGAGAAAAACTACTTACAACGATAATTGGAACAAGTTTATCCTGTTTTACAACTTCTTCAATAAACGTAAGCCCATCCATTGTTGGCATTTCAAGATCAAGTAAAATTACATCGGGTTTTTTATTATTGAGTTTACGTAAAGCCTCCGCACCATCTCTTGCTGTATTGGTGACTTTGATATTATTTTTAGATATTAGGTCACTTAAAAGTTGGGTCATGTATTTTGAATCATTTACAATCCAAACTTCAATTTGATCTTCCATAGATTTTGTCATCATTTTTTATCTATTCCTAATTTATGAAAAAAATTATGATTGAATATTAAATTACAATCATAATAAGAGAATTATTTTGGTCCCCCCTTTGAAGATATTTTTTTTTGATCTTCTCTGAAAACTTCTTTTAGCTCTTCTGGAATATCATCATCAATAGGTTGGTTATGATTTATTTCTAAATTAATTTTATCATTTTTTTTAATATTTGAATTATCAAAGTTAGAAATGTATGAGTCAGTTATATTTTCAGATTCTTTGTAATTTTCTTCTGATTCTTCAAGTAATGCAATTATATCCAAAAGAACAATTAATTTTTCATTTATTTTTGCAATTCCTTTAATGTAATGATATGATCCAAATGAATCAGCCGGAACAGGTTCAATATCATTTATAGGAATGTTCAAAACTTGTTCTACCTTGTCAACTATAAGACCATAAATTGAATCTCTTACATCAGCAATTATAATTTTATAATTTTTTTTATTTTGAATATCTGCTTCCCCAAATCCTAATCTTTTCTTAATATCAATAACAGGAATAATTAAACCTCGAAGATTCATTATTCCTTTGACATATTGTTTTGATTTTGGAACAGTTGTAATTTCTAAAAAATCTCTAATCTCTCTAACTTGCTCGATTGGTACAGCATAATTTTCTTTTTTTTTATTAATTTCATTAATTAAACTAAAAGTAATAGCTTTTAGAGAATCAACAGGAACGGTTTCAACTTTCAATTTTTGCCCCCTCTTCAGTTTCAGTTTGAATTATTTCATCAAATTCGCTAGTTGTATTATGATTTTTGAATTTGTTTTTAATACCAGGTTTTTTCAATGATTCGTTATTTGATTCATTAAATTGTATATTGTCTGAAGGTACTTTGAATAGTTGTACTTTTTTGGCTAGTTGTTCTGCCAATAATGCAATATTTTGGCTTGAAGTTGAAATTTCTTGGGTTGCAGTAGTCTGTTGTTCAACTGCAGCATAAGCTTGGTCTGTGGCAAAGGCATTTTCTTCAGCTACTGCAGCTACTTCTTGAACTTTATAACTTATTTTGGATAATGCATTAAGTGAAGAATCTACCACTTTTCGTCCTTCTTCAATTTCTGTTGCACTACCGTTAATACTATTTACAGTACTGTGAATATCTTCTTGAATTTCACCTATTAGAGTATCAATTTCTTCTAATGACTTTGCTGACCCCTCAGCCAATCTTCTTACTTCGTCAGCAACTACAGCAAACCCTCTACCTGATTCACCTGCACGTGCTGCTTCAATTGCTGCATTTAATGCAAGTAAATTAGTTTTTTCTGCAATTTCTCTTATAACTTCTACAACAGATGTAATTTTATCACTTTTCTCTGCTAAATTTTTTACTTTTTTTGACGATTCGTTTGTAAGCTCAATAATTCTAGACATTCGATCTGCTGCACTTGAGCCCGTTTTTGAATTAGAGTCCATTACACTATCTACAATAGTTTTAGCTTCAGCAAGTTCAGATGCTTGTGATTGAGAACCTGTGGCTATTTGTTGTACAGTAGTTGAAACTTCCTCTACACTAGAATTAAGCTCTTCTGCAGCAGCTGCAGAATCACGTGCATCCCTAGCAATTTTATTTGATGTTTGCTTTACATCTATTACAAGTTGCCTAAGAGTAGTAATCATATTATCTAAAGAATTAGTAAGATCATCTACATCCTGTGATGAATTGGATCTTTTAACTTGAACATTCAGATCACCTTCACTGATTTGTTTTGTAATATATGCTGCATTTTTAATTGGTTCAGCTATAATTTTTCCTGAAATAGTGTTTAATACAAAAACTCCAACTGTGATTCCCATTATTAATATCAGAATATTATTTACATTACTCAAATTTTCCTCTTTAAAGTCAGAGATTTCAAATAGCATGTATGCGGTACTTGTTAAGACTGAAATAACTAAAATCAGATGTAATATCATAAGCTTTTTCTTTAAACTTAGTTTCAGGGAGGATATTACGTTATTATTCACATGAATTATCTTGATTTGATATCAATAACCCTACATGTGTATAATGTGAACAAACATTTTTGTGGTTATATTATATGATGATGAAGTAATATCTTCAGAAGTATTATCTGCACGAATTATGATTTCATTAAGATTATTTGTTCTATACTGCGAAGTCTAAGATAGAGGTTTCCAGATAATCTGACATTAATACATTCATTGCAAATGTAGTAACAGAACCAAGTACTCCTAGAAGGGCAATATGATAAAATACGGTCTTATACAATCCTCCTTGAGCTACCTTTAAGGCAACAGCGCTAATAACAGATGTCATTAGTACCATAACAGGCAGGATCATCTCCATAAAGGCTGGATCAATTGGAGATAGTGGAAAAGCATTATTTGAAATATCTACAGTACTAATTAATTCAAAAAATATTGATGTGAGTTTATTCATCAAACCAAAAACCCCTAAAGTTAAAACATGAAGTACAATTATGATTGATTCAAATGTTTTTGATGTTTGTGCTCTTTTTGCACGCAATTCGTTAATTTTCATTGTAATATCGGCTATTTTGTTTCCAGTTTCATTCATATCTCCACCCTTGTCCAGTGACGTTGAAATTACTTGATTACCGTTGGCAATTATTTCACTTCCACAATCGCGTGAAAATAATTCAAAACCGTGTTGTTGATCGACTTTATTTTTTATTCTGTTTTTTAATGAGATTACGTATTTTTGAATTGGTCCAAAATCACTCCTTAGAACTGCATCTAAAGCTTGTCCCATTGAACCTACTGTTGAAAGGATTTCCCCAAAGTGTCTGATGAATTCAGGATACCATTGATTAATTTTTTTAATTTGTTGTTCCATTTTTCTTGCCAATAATCCTGGATAAAAAAGAGGTGCCAGTGAAATTCCTACAATTAAGCTTAATGGTAAAGCTTGAGAGATTAATAACACTATTCCTATTCCTGTTCCTGCTCCTATTGAGATATAGACTTTAATTCTAAATTTCAAATCCACATCTTCTCTACTAAAAGCAAGCTTATCTCTTGGAAATAACATATACATGATAAACACAAATACGCTCATGGAAGTAGCTACCCCAACTAATGAATATATCAAGATTAGTTCTGATGATGCTGCTCCAGTTAACATTGTCATAATAGAGTTGGCTGCAATCATAAAGGCTGCAGTTGACATTAGAGTGTAAAACATTTCTAAAAATAGTTTTTGCATTTCTAACTTTCTTTCATATTCTATAGCAAATGTTAGTAATGTTGCTGATAGCTCTGCTCTAAAAAATGTACTAAGTTTGTCACCTAGTCTAACTACTTGAGCAAATTTAACTAAGAGTTGTTTCAATGCATTACCTTGGTCAGATGACACTTTCATTGCCACCATTTCTAGTGATTTTGCCATACCAAACGTCCATCCTACGCCTAATCGATAAGCATCTCTAAATGCCCTGGAATAATTTCCATACTCACTTTTTGAAGCAGTTTTTACTAGGTCTGTTGCCTCAACTTCACCTGTTGAAATTGCATAAAGATATGCAACAAAATAAACTAATTTTTCGTCACTTTTTTTAAGATCAGATAAAGAAAGTGACTTTAGAAGGGTTAGTTGCATTACAGTGAATCTAACTCCTTCAAAAATGCTTCTAATCCAATTTCTCTACAGTGAGAAATAGAGTCAAATACATCGTAAAAGTTGAAGATCTTCTTTTCAACCATCTTTTCAAGAATTTTTGCTCTTAATGCTAATTCCTCATATAGAATTGCTTCATCTCTTTTCCCCATTCCTCGTAATTGTAATATCTTTGATGCAAATAACGCACTACTTCCTTTACCTCTAAATTTGGTAGTATCAGTTCCAGGATCCCAATTAAACACAGGAATAAACATGATGTTTCCACCTTCAGGATTGTAACCGAGAATTTCATTTATTGAAAGAACTCTTCTTACTCTTTTTCCTCCGGGTCCTTGTACTGCACCTTGAAATAATGCAAGATTAAGATTATCCATGTGGGTTTTTGGTACGTTGATTGGATCGTTTGAAAGTCTTTGTACAAGTGATGTCATATTTGCAGCGTGAAATGTACTAATTACGGGGTGACCTGTCTGCATAGCTTGAAATGCAATGTTTCCTTCAGCACCTCTAATTTCACCGACAATGATATAGTTTGGTCTCTGTCTCAAGGCTGCTTTTAATAGATCAAACATTGTTACACTAGAGTAATCGTTTCCAGTATACCTTGTTGCTTCTGTAATCCAGTTAGCATGAGGCAACGTAAGTTCGGGAGTATCTTCAATAGAAACAATTTTCCAGTTTGAAGGAATAAAGGCGGTTAGTGCCATTGCAGTTGTGGTTTTACCTGATGCAGTTTCTCCACAGATAAAACAACTCATTCCTTCATTAAACATCATCCACATGTAGGCAGCTTCATTATAGTCAAAGGCCTTTGAGGTTAATACTTGAGTAATAGATAGAGGAGTGCTTGCAAATTTTCTGATTGTGGTGTTTGTACCTTTTCTGCTAATATCTTTACCATAAACAATGTTAATTCTGGACCCATCAGGAAGACTAGCATCGATTACGGGTTTAGCATGAGATATAGTTTTTCCAAATTGTTCTGACATGCTAATCATTAATTCATCAATTTCTTCTTGACCAAGAAACAATGGAGATTTTAGAGCGCCAAAAGACTTGTGAATTACGTAAACGTTTCCAGCTCCTATAATTGAAATGTCTTCAAGGTTAGAATCAGCAAGGAATGGGTCTAAAATTCCTGTTCCTGCTCGTTTTTGCAAAAAGTGGTATTTGAATCCAGGATAGTCTTTTTTTGAGATAGGCAAAGTCTCTAGTTTGTATGCATCACCTAGTTTAGAATAATCAGTTGGTACATCAGTAATTGTAATATTTTTATCAATATAGTTTTCTACCATGTTAAATCTTTCAGTAATCTCAACTGGGGGATCTAAATTTCCAGACTTTGCTGCAAACATCCTGTCTGCCATATCCATAATTTTTCGTTCAGGAAGATCAGGCTCGATGATTACATATTCCATATAACCATCATCTGATGTGGTATGTGGATTGATATGAATGAAGGATTGTTCTGATACTGGATAAATCAGATTAGGTTCTTTTAATTTTTTATGTTCTGGTTTTAGTTGATCAGTAAAAATTGGCAGTGGGTTTCCTTGAGCAGTATAAGTTTCCAAGTATCTTAGTAAATGAGGGGTTTTTTTTAGAACTTCTACTAGGTGAGTATCTTTTACTTGTGAGAAATCAAAAGGCATAGCCTATTTCCTCCTCTAAGCATTTGCCATTGAGATTGGTACAACTTTGATTCCAAAAACTTGATCAACCTCAAATGCAAATCCTGATTCAGGCTTAACTTCTGCTCCAATTAATTTTTGAATTTTACATGTTTTAACATCTCTGCCTCCAACATTAGTAGCTCCTAGCTGTAAAAATACATCAACACTTCCTGTAACTCTGGGTGCAATTTCAGGTGGTATGTCATTTGGATGAATTGTAATTATTACTGTCATACCACTTGCGACAAGATATTTACATTGGGTAAAAAAATCTAAAATTTTTGTTGTATCAGAAAATACTGTTAATAGTGAAAGTGAATCAATTATGACAGCATTTGCTTCTTTGAAACTATTACTAATGTATTTACTAATTACTGGAAGAAGATATGCAGATTGTTCTCTATTCCACTTTATGCCATATACATGAAGTGGCATTATAGTTAATTTATTTTGTAAAAATGCATGTGAGAAATTATAAGTAATTGCCTTCATGTTTTCGATATATTCTTTAACTGTATTTTCTGTAATGCATAGAACTTTTTTGTCGTTATCAAGTAGTCCTTTCATAAATAAAGCTACCATAGCACTTTTTCCTGTTCCATGACCACCCTCAATCAGCATAAGAGTTGGAATTGGTATTGAATCGCCAAACTGTCTATCAACTTCTTCATTTCCGGTTTGAAAGCTTTGTGGCAACTCAAACTACCTCCAAAAATTGTTTAATTATAATACTAGCTAGATCAAATACAGAGTCCAACATTGATTCAACATTGAAAAATCGATATAAGGTGGTGTTTGACTATTTTGAACGAATATTAGAATTCTAGTCTATAATTATGGATCATCATGCCTTTCTTTAAAAAATATCATAATATTATAATCAGTAATATCCCCTGCTCCATTGGCACAATTATTATCTATACCCCACATCATGTATTGATCTCCATCCAAATCTATATTGAGATTGGAATTATTTTCATCATCTTCTGAAAGCCCTGTAGCAAGTTCAGTAAGTAATACCATTGGATCATCATTTGCCCCACTCTGAGAACCCCAGATTTCTACATCAAAACCATTTGGACCAGTACAAGTAAGAGAACCGGCCATTGAAAAACTGTATCCAGTAATTGTTACGTTATTTGGAAAATAGATTCCAGAGTTTGGGGAATTAGATCCATTATCTGCGTTAGCTCCAAAATCTACATGACAATCAGGATCAGAATCAAAATCATCTCCGTTATCACATACTCCGGTTTCTTCACCTATAAGGGCTAATGTTGATGTCGATAACCATTTATCACGTGTAGAATCACAAGAATAGTTGATTCCTGTATCAGTATCTTGAAAAGTTCGTCCGTATGTTTCAAATTCACAGTTGGCAGGAGGAACTGGTCCTACATCAAACCAACTTCGTTTTGGTGCAGGAAGTTTTGCTACGACACCATTATCAGTACTTAATGTAACAATTACGTTTTGACTAACAAGATTTTGGCTTACTTGAGTTATAATTTTAGCACTTTCGCCATCATTAAGAATACCAACATCTAAGAAATCACCCGCAATAGTTTCAATGCACCATGAATCTACAATAGGTACTCCTCCATTACAACTACCTACATATCCTAATTCTTCTACTAAAATTCCTAATACTCCTTCGTATCTTATAATTAAATTAAATTTGTCAAAATTCCAAAGTTTTTCCCTATCATCGTTGTTTAATGTAAAATTTACATACGGCGAACCATTTTCTGCAAAAAGAGATTCCAAACTAATATCAGTATTAGCAACTTTACGATCAAATGCTGATACTTGAGAAGAAGCATCTCCGATAGAAAACATCTTATCTACAAATCCTGGTAAACTCAAAAGTATCAGCACAAATACAGTAAGAATAATTCCTCCTGAAATTGCAACACTTAGACCCATCTAATCACCTCTGAAAATCTCCTACTAACCTGGCAATGAAAATATGTTTTCAGCAGTGACTCCGTTAGGTGAGATAATAGTGACTTGATATGTAACATCTCGTATTATATCATTATCAGTAATGTTGATGCTTAAAGTATCCATGATCTGCCATAAAGTTGAAACTGAATCATATCTCCATGTATCATCAGTACATGCAGCTGGAGGAACACAACTTGGATCATAAGGAATATTTTGAATCTGACCAATTTCTCCAAAATATACATCTATTTTATCTAGTGAACTAATTGGATTTTGTCCGACATTTTTTAGCCAAATTGATACAGTATCGTCAGTAGTGTTTGTTGCCATAACAATTTTAAAATTAGTTAACAAAGTATCTTTTTGACCTTCGGTAGTGGCTGTAAATGTTGACTCAAAAACTCCCACCTGTGACATTACAACTCCAGCAACGGATGTAGCAATAACTACTGAAGCAATAATTAAAATTGCTTCTGACATTATTCCTGATGCCAAGTTTACTCACCTTTTCCGAATTTTTTTCTATTACGTGCAGACAATAACTTGGAATAGTGTGCATCTGCTTCTCTATCAGTTAGACCGACAATCTTTGAAAATTTGTAAAGTTGTATAAGAGAATCCTCTACTTTCATTCCAGAATTTTTTAACATATCAATAATATTGTAAATTGTATTTTCGTCTTCGGTTTTTAATCCCATTAATTTACACTGCTCAATTAGTAAATCAATGCAATCATCGCCTTGTTCTTTTAATAAATCTCCTGCAAGCTCAATAATTGACATCATTTTACCAACACTCAGGTTACCACTAAAAAGTGGCTTCATTACAGAGTCCATTGGATTTCCTGAATCAGGCAAATTACTTGTGGACTTTTCATCGCTTTTGGTAAGAGATAATTGACTTGGTTCTGCTTGAACCTTTTGACCTCCTGCTCCTGTTGGAATTAAGATGGTTTCTTTCTCATTTTCTTCTCTAATTGGAACAGAATTATCTTGTAACTGCTGACGTAAAGGTAAAGAAGGATCTTGTAAAATTTTAAGATCAAGTGATTCAAAATATTTTCTCATAAAATTAAGTGGGTTAGAAATTTCAGCTTGGAATGCCTTCATGTCAGTTAAAGTTCCCTCAAATGATTCAGTTAGAGTATCTACGCTATCTTTTGTCACCTTCATGTCTTCTTTGATTTTATTAAGATCCTTTTTGAATGAGGCTAGATCTTTTTCAACAGGTTCAAATTTTTGATCAACTAAATCTTGTACTCCTTGTATTCCAAAATCATTTTTACTACCGTCTGCTAAACTTGTCGGATCTATTCCAACAGTATTTGGATCGAGATGTTCTTTTTTGATGGCGCCAGAGATTATATCATCAAGTTCTTTATTGCCAATTTCTGATAAATTACTAGATTCCCCACTAAGTAAATTATTTGAATCAGACTGTAAGAGTTGCTGGGATGATCCTTCAGTTACTAATTCATTTAAAATATCATCACCTTGTTCGGTTTCAGCAATATGTGTGGTTTTTGTTATTTGGATTTTGAAGATTTTTTCCATAATTATTGGCATATATCTTGGGAGAGCAATTCCTATTCCTGCAAGAATGGTTACAGGAATGAAAAAATAAAATACTGCATTATTGATATCAAAAATTAGTTCTGGAAATAACTCGTAAAGAACTAAACCATATACGCTAATTATACTAGTAATTACAAATATTCTAAAACTCTCAGCAAGCTGTAGGAAACTACTTAAAAAAGAAAAAGAAATGCGTGGAGGGTTCAAAATTACCCCACCATTTATCCTAAGTCAACTACCTCAGTAGTAATGTTAGGTACCTGTCGTGAGATAGTTAATGATGCACCAGCAGGAGGAATTATTTCCAGTCTAATTGTATCTAATTCCTGTGGTCTATCACCAGCAGCAAAAACAACTGCAACATTTGCATGTTCTCCTCCTTCTAGAATATCATTTGTATTCGATTGTACAGTCCAATATATGAAAGCAGTAGTTTCTAAAGGCCAACCAAGATCTGAATAAGGATCAACATTTATGTAATTAAATGGTCCTCCGGCTGCTCTACCTACAGCATTTTCTAATGAAGTTGAGATGAATGGAGCAGCTCCATTTAGTGTACCTGCATAAATGTCATCGTAAGTGATTGTGTTACTCAGGTATTTTATTGCAGTAAGATTTGGATCCAGATTAACAGATTCCCCACTTCCAGCAATTTTAATTGGAATTGAAGTTGCGTTAAGTGAAGATGGTACTCCGGCACCTGGTTGATAGGATGAGCCAATTACTTTGCCTTCAATCTCTAGACTACTACCTGCTTCTGCAAGAGTAGAAACTATTGTGGTTTTTGCTTTTTGAGTAGTTGTAAAGCCCATGTTAAGAACGACAAAGGCCAAAGCTGCTGCGACAATTACAAATGCAATTAGTACAATAGCAGACTCTACACCAATGATTCCACGATGGGTATGTCTATGTCCTTTTTGAATAAGGTTCATTAGTTTTGTAATAAAGTATAGTTAGTATATT
>DASPGM010000012.1:0-51727 GCA_035620615.1 Nitrosopumilaceae archaeon
GACAGTCCACTGGAGAGATTCTCAATTACATCGCTAGATTCTGTCCTAGGAGAGTGGAAGGTATCTGTAGAGGATAGGAATAGTGAGTTTATGGCATCAGCTAGTACAGATATGTCAATTAAGATACAGTATAGGGCAGAGCAGGGAACCCTAGTTACGGTTAGATCAGAGTGAGATAACAGTAGAGAAATAAAATTAGCAAGGCATACACGGTGTTTAGATGAAATGAACAAACTGCATCTTATAGATAAAAATTAACTAGATATAACATGGCATTACGGGTAATTTCAACGAAATTAACAGAGGAACAATATGGAAAGCTCACACAAGTATGTGATAATGCAGGTTGTACACTTTCTGCATTTCTAAAAGAATGTGTAATGGATTTGGTTGGAAAAGAAGCAACAAAACTTGAAAAACCAATAGAAGAAACAATCCATGCACCAGAGTTTACTATAAGCAACGAATCACCAGTACAAGAACAAAAATTAACACAAAAAATTCGTTATCAATATTTTTAATAAATTAGATATTCGGTGTTTGTTTGAAAAGAAAAAAAATACTGTTACTTATATATAATAATCGATCAGTTTTATAATATGGGAGCAAAGGTAGTTTCTACAAAATTATCTGAAGAAGAATATGGAAAACTAGTTGGATTGTGTAGTGCAAGTGGATTCACTGTATCTAAAATTCTAAAACGTGCGATATTAGCAAGAATGAATGAAGATGGGTTAAAAGAAAACATCCCAACCCAAAGGCAAATAATTAAAAAGGAACCACAAACGATAGAAGAAAATCAGATAAAAAGGAAAATTACTTCAGAAGACAGATTTTTGTATTATTAGAAAAAACTAGACAAAATCTCACGCAAACAATATCTTATACTAATATTACCATTGGTTGTAATCAAAACAGAATATGATTAAGCGTGCCGAAATTAAAAAAATTGTAAAAGAGTATACTGATTTAAAAATTGGTGTTTTAGGAAGTCATTCAGCATTAGAGATAATGGATGGGGCAAAAGATGAGGATCTAAGAACAATTGTAATATGCCAAAAAGGAAGAGACACACCATATAGAAGATTTAACAGAATTGCCGACAAAATAGTTGTTCTAAACAAATTCAAAGAGATGGCATCACAAAAATTTCAAAAAAAATTACTGCAAGAAAATACAATTATAGTACCACATAGAGCATTAACCGCTTATTTAGGATACAAAACAATTGAGAATAACTTCAAAGTGCCAATATTTGGAAATAGAACTTTATTTCAAGCAGAAGAGCGTGCAAATAAAAAAAATCAATATTATCTACTAGAAAAAGCAAAAATTAAACATCCCAAACTTTTCAAAACCCCTAAAAATATCAACAGACCAGCAATAGTAAAAGTTCAAGAAAAAAATAGGAGGTTAGAAAGGGCATTTTTTACAGTATCATCATATTCTGATTATAAGAAAAAGTCTGAAGAAAAAATAAAAAAAGGCTTAATTTCAAAAAAAGATTTACAAAAATCAAGTATTGAGGAACTAGTTATTGGAACATATCTTAATTTTAATTATTTTCATACACCAATTTCAGAAAATGTAGATTTTATTGGAATTGAGCGAAGGCTTCAAACAAACATACACGATTTTAATGCATTACCTGCAAAACAACAATTAGAAATTGATGTTGAACTCCAAAACATCGAAGTAGGCCATATGCCTGCAAGTATAAGAGAATCCTTACTTGAAAAAGTAATTAGCATGGGAGACAAATTCGTAAAAGCTGTTAAAAAAGAGTACCCGCCAGGAATTATCGGCCCTTTTTCTTTACAAAGTGTAATTACAAAAGATCTTGAATTAATTGTATATGATGTTTCATTAAGAGTTCCAGGAAATCCAATTGTAGCAACAACTTCACCTTATACAAAATATCAATATGGAAAAACTTTTGGAGTTGGAAGAAGAATTGCAATGGAAATTAAAAAAGCTCAAGATCAGGGACGATTAGAAGAAATAGTAACCTAGGCTTCCATTTTTTCTTTAAGAAGATTTTTTCTAACTAGAATTGGAATTTTATAAAAAGTTGCTAATGCTAACCCATCAGAAGCACGATAATTTCTTAAAACTAGATCTTTTTTCCCTGTAAAATACAAATTTGCTCTTAGAACCTCTCCGCTTTCATAGATTTTGACTTTAACAAGGACTAGTTCATTTTCTTCGCAGATTTCTTCAACCATTTTGTAAATAGTTGGTACGGAATTTTTATTTTCTTCAGAAAAACTAGAAATATGTTTTGCCACTTCGCCAGAAAAAGCCCTCATATGAAATTCTTTTCCATTATCGGCAGTCAAAACTAGCATACCTTCAACAGCGTAGGGGTCAACAAAACCAACATACGTAATTTTTACAACATCATAATCAGGTTCTTGACCTTGATCAATTTTCAAAATGTACTCACTGAGTAGCTAATTTTTTAATGCATATAAATATACAAGTAACACCATTTTTACACATAAAGAAGGAACGTACGCATAAAAAGACATCAATTATCATTTATTATATATCTAAACTTATTTTGAACAAATCTAATGTATCAAATCGAAATGTAATATTGATGTGGTAAAATGATTAGTGCATTTGAGCCTTTATTTTTTTTATAGTGTCAGTGAAAAGGTTTACAGGTACTATCTTTACGGTGCTAATGGCAGAAATTCCTACTTCAATACAAAATTGTTCTATTTCATGAGCATTTTCAGCATCAAAAATTATTATCCATTGATGTTCAAGAACAGACATGTAAAATCCAATTATTTTATTTATGTGAAATTTACTCATATTAGAATCCATTTTTGTTTGAATATCTAAGAAAATTTTTTTGCTGGTTTCATTATTTAGAGGACATGATTCAGGACTATGAACAGCTGAAACTCCATAAAGCATTAGCATTATTGTTTAAGATAATCTTATTAAACTTTAAAAAAATGTCAAATGTAATAATCATAAAAAAATCCTAAGTTGAAAAAAACTATTAAAGAGATTATAAACATCTTTTATATTATTAAAGATACAATTTAATTCAACATTTTAATTTTTTCAAATATGGAGGAATCCGTTTTTGCAAAAACTCAAAATGGGAGATCACTAATAATTATTGGATTTGTTATAATTGTAACTCTCTTTTTAATTTATGCAAGAACTGCTAGTCTAGTTTTAACTCCGGATGCAGTATTAGCGATTGAACGTTTAGCAGGTATTTTTTATCTTATCATTGCAATGGCATTGGGAATTATTTCATTTGGATTGTATAAATATCACAAACAAAAAGCCCATGAAAAAAATGATAGATTGCTTTCCATAATAGCAAAAACAACTTTTAGCAAAAAATCAAAAAAAATATTTCTTTTAACTTTCATAGGATATGGGATTTTTTTCTCCCTAACTTCAGGCATGTTAGTATATCAACCAGAAGTAGTTTTTTCTTATCATTACGGAGCAATTATTCCTTCAATGCATCTTACTGCTTGTTGTGGAGAACCTGGATACATGCCAAAAATTACAGTATACCTAACTGAACATATTGGATTACAAATAGTTCCAATTAATCTGGTCCTTCAGATAATTGTATCATATCTGGTGGGACTCAATACAACATTAGCTGTTAGTGCTTTTACGTTGTTTAAAAAAGAAGGAGGTCTAAGTGGAGTGGGTGCAACAACTGGATTATTTATTGCATGTCCAACTTGTGTAGGGGCATTTAGCTCTATTTTTGTTGGAAGTGCTGGAGCAGTTGCTTTTACATTAGCAATAACACAGCTTCAAACAATGTTTATTGTAATTACAATTCCTATTTTATTAGCAGTACCATTTATTATAGCAAAAAAATTAAAAACACAAAAAGGAAATTGTGCAACAAATACTAAGAATTAGTAAATTTTTTTATTTCCGGGATTTTTGAATTACCTATATCAAATCCATCTAGTCTTAAAAATTTTAAAGTAAGTTTGTAAACTAGCTCATCATGTTCAACTTGTTCTAAAAGATCCTTCCAGGTAACCTTTCCATTTTCTAAAATTTGTTTTTGGATTTGTTTGTTAATTGATTGAGCAATATCCTTACATTGATCAAAAGTTTTTCCATTTTTATATGCCCTGACTCTTCTATCACAGCTATCCATCACAGATATTTATTTTTATTAGATAAAAAGGATTAATTATTTTGTAAGCGTACTAATTCTGGTAAAATAATTTTTTCAAAAACCAGATCATCACTTATCCATATACAGGCAATCCCATTTGCTTTACAGGCCTTACCGGGTTCCTTATCTTTTGTAATGAAAACCATATCATTTTCTTTTGCATATTGAATAATGTTATAATCATAACCCATTTTTTCGTTTTTGCTCCTAAGTTTTTTTACGCTTTCAGCATAGTAACCTGCATTCTGTAATTTAATATCCAATCCATCACTTGTTTCATCGACAAGAATTTTTAGTGGTTTTGAAGACATTAAAAAATTAATGAAAATTACTGATTATATTAGTTTAGGATTTAATAACCTATTTAGAAAACCCAATTATCAAAGGCAGTAAAAATCCCAAGGCAGCCAAACCAGCTAATAGTAATAAAATAACATGCAATTGATTTTTTCTCCAATTTAAAAAAGCTAAAAGCATATTGATACTCATGTGTGTTCAGTATGAACAGATATTAGTAAAATGAAAATATTTTTAAAATTAGTCATAAATGTTTAGTGAGTTTTTTTATTTTAGATACAAGTTGTAATTTCATTGGAATGTTTAATTCAGGTTCTACCGTAAAGTAAATGGTTTTGTATTTTGAGTAAACTACCAACTGGGTGACTTTTTCTCGCTCCACATGCACATAATGAACTTTACCTAAATGTCTATCAAACTCGTGTCGCATCTTCCTTCTCAAGGCAACCTGCTTACAGAAATGTAATTCTTCTTTTTGTGTTTTTAATGATGTTTTGCCACTTTTCATTATTGATTCTAGAATATTTCCTTTTAGATCAATTATAGCTACAAATCTCATTTTAGGATTTAATTTAATAATTTTTTCAGCAAGCAGTAATAGCTTTGATTTTTTAGTAATCAAACCTATATCAAAAATTTCTTATTCATCAAATATATCTTTGTTAAAATTTCAACAGTATCTCAATTTTTTGGTCCAAAGCTAAACCATTGATTAGATAGGAAATTTTCACATATTATAGACCAGATAATGTCCATAGAAATTTATTGGATTGAGAATTATTTCGTATAATATATTATTGAAACATAAGGACAAAAAGGTTCTTTTTAGGTTTACCAGGTTTCGTATGTTCAAATTATACACACATAGCTAGTATTATTCTGATATCATACAAAGAAAATAATTGACTAGAAAATTCATTAATCGTACTGAAAAAAAAGGATTAGATGCTAAAAAAGATGTAGCGGCAGAAGATGAATGGGCTCATCTAACTGGAACAGAAGATAGTGGGATAGAATCAAAAATAGAAAAAAAAATTGAAGCAGCTGATGCCGCTGATGTTGGAGACAGAAACATTATCTTTGGAAACCAACAACAATTTGGTCAAAAATCTAAATTTGAAATTCTAAGAGAAGAAGCAAGAAATGCAATGGATGCAGCTGGAAACACTGGTCAGTATATTAGATTTGTCAATAGACATATCGATAATCAAAAGCGAGAGATTGATAAAATTAAAAAAATTAAAGAAAAATTTGATCATGAAATTGATTTACTACAATCAAATCGCCATAAGATAGATCTATTAAATAGTAATTTTTCATCAAAACCAGATGTAAAAGTGATTACTGAATCACTTCATCAATTGTTACTAGAAAAAGGAATTACCAAGTCAAAATTAGATAATTTAAAAAATGAGATAGGCGAAATTGAAGAAGAACTCCAACAGCAAGAAAACCAAATTGAGGAAGTAAGTGAGGAAATAAAAAATAAAAAATTAATTGAGGAAAATGAGAGTAAAAAAGAAGAAATAAAAAATGATCTTGGGTCTCTTATGAAAAAATATGGAGTAACAAATATTTCTGATCTTGAAAAATTTTTAAAAGATTAAAAAATTATCGGAATTTTTTAGAAAATGATGCATTATTGTCACAGCGTGGACATTTGAGGCCATTTGTCTTATAGCCACATTTTTTACAGGAAGATTGCATCATAAGAGCCTCATAAGAAGGAGTTTTTATAACTTTAATAAATAAAACAACGGCAATTAAAACGCCTACAGCAATTCCTATCAAAATTAGTACCATATGATAAAATACTATGTACTCTTTATTATAAGATCACTTTATTATGGAAGTTCGACAGTTTCTGTTAAACAGTGTTTATGCACCCACTTTCCAGTGTCATCTTTGGCAATCTCCTTGCCTGGATTAATTTCTCCATTACAAGAAACACAAGTTGTTTTGAATTTAGCTTTCATGAATACTCTGATACTATTTAGAATAAAATGTCTGGTATTGATTTGTTTTTAACCAACAGTAAGTATGTAGTTTATTCTTTATCGATAAATTCGTCTACAGTCGGAGGATCTGGACTCAATCCTTTTCGTTTTCTAATTTCAGCCATCATTTCAGTTAATTTGGATTTTGGAAGTTCTCCCCATGCCTTAAAGTGGGAATTCCACATTGCCTTTCCTGCTGTTTGACCTCTCATATCTTCAGATAGGGTAAATGTTTCTGCTGCAGGTACTTCTCCAGTAACAATGCTTAATGCTCCTTTTTGCTGCATATCCAAAATTTTCCCACGTTTTCCAGAAAGAACCGTTGCAACATTTCCTACAAGATCTGTTGGAACTCGAACTTCAATTGCCAAAATTGGTTCTAGAATAGTAGTTCCAGCCGTCAATAGTGCACCCATACATGCACGTCTTGATGCAGGCCCTAATTGAGATAAACCTCGGTGAGCTGTATCTTCATGGGGTACAAAGTGAGTAAAGGTAAACTTACAATCTCTCATTTGTTCTTTACAAAGAGGACCTTCTTTCATAACATCATCAAATCCAGAATTAATTGAGTCTGTTGATTCTGCTATAAACTGAACGCCTTTAGTTCCATTAATCAAAACATTGCCACGCGAATCTAGCCGCATAATTCTTTTTATTGTATCTGTATCCCATCCTTCTTTCTTTAGAAGTTCTGCCATCATTTTCTTGTCTTTCATTTCACCAATCTGGCCAGATCTTAGTAAATCACCAATTGCAGGTTCCAAAGGTTCAACTTTCATGAAAATTTTGTTATGCCGGTTTGGTGATTTTGACATGACTGGCTCACATGTGCCCTTTACAGTTTCTCTATAGTTGATCAGTGGTTCAGAAGTAATAACCTCTACTTTGGTATCTTGAATTCTGTGTGTTGCAACATCAAGGTGTAAAACTCCCATTCCTGCAACAATTGTTTCACCACTCTCTTCGTCAATCTTTACAACCAAGTTAGGATCTTCAATTGTTAGTTGTCTTAGAACCTCGACAAGTTTTGGCAAGTCTTTTGCGTGTTTTGGTTCAATTGCAATTTGTACAACTGGTTCAGAAATATATTTAATTCCTTCAAACATTTGGATATCTTTTACAGTTGAAAGGGTGTTTCCAGCACGAGATTCAGTCAAACCCATCAATGCAGGAATATTTCCTGCTCCTAGTTCTCCAACATGTTCCCTTTGATTTCCCATGAAAAAGTTGACTGATTGAATACGCCCGTCTCTTTTAGCGTCAAGAATGTGAATTGTATCACCATCCTTTATAGTTCCAGAAAACAACCTGCCTACGGCAACAGGACCTGCTGCCTTATCTAACACCATGTTAACAACCATCATTATTGTTGGACCATCATCTTTACACTCTAAGAGTGCTTTTCCTATATCAGATTCTAAATCACCATGCCAAATTTTTGGGATTCTGTATTTTTGTGCAACGTTAGGAGGAGGAACATGTTTAACAACCATTCCTAATACAGCTTCAGCAAGAGGTGCTTTTTCAACTAAATCCTGAACTTTTTCATTTTTATATGCATCTATAACATCTTTGAAGGTTATTCCTTTTTCCTTCATAACATCTACATTAATGGCCCACTTGTCTTTTGCTGAACCAAAAGTTACACTTGCATTTTGGATTGCTACCTTCCATTTGTCTTTGAATTCGGGTTCAGCATAAGTTTCTAAAAGTTGGTTAAAGTTTAAAACAACCTCAGCAAGGGTTTCTTGCATTTTCTCAGGGGTTAATCTTAGTTCTTTGATGAGTCGATCTACTTTGTTAATGAAAAGAACTGGTCGGACTCTTTCTTCAACTGCCATTCTGGTAACTGTTTCAGTTTGGGTCATGATTCCTTCAACAGCATCACAAACAACAACAGCTCCATCAATTGCCCTAAGACTACGAATTACTCGGCCACTAAAATCAACATGTCCAGGAGTATCAATCATGTTAATGACGTATTCTTTGTCTTTTTGAGTAAAGTGTAATGTTACGTTAGCTTGGTAAATGGTAATTCCCCTTTCTTGTTCTTCTTTATCAAAGTCCATGGCCAATGCCGTACCAGCAGCAGAAGGAGCAATAATTCCGGAACTAGCTAGGAGACTATCACTCATTGTTGTTTTGCCGTGATCAACGTGAGCAATTACACCAAAATTTCGAATCTGTTCCTTATTTTTAATAATTTTTAGCACTTGATCAGTTGACTTGTACTTCATAATCGCAAATCCTTTTTGTACATCTATTAAATCTTATGAAGAAAAAGGATTTTTTTGATCAATAAATCATATTGGAGCTTACATTTCTTATTTTTTTAGCTGTCATAAAATAGCATTCTTTTTGATGATTTTTTTTAGCATAAAATAAAGGTGTTAATTGGGAGAAAAAAGTGAAAAAGATTACCTGAGAAATCCTATCTTTTGTGTTTGGGTTTGGTTGATAAACCCTAAGACCTATTCTTTTCAAATTTTTGATAATCTTTAAAGTATGAGGGCTTTTTTCTTCAAAAATAATTACAGTGTCACCTCGTTTGGCTGAAAAAAGTCCCATATGTAAAAATTGTTCAATTCTTTCATAGTGTGCATCATATCCAAGTACCTCATAGAACTTTGCTGCACCATACATTGCTATAGGAAAAGTATGCATGTTACCAAGTATGTAGATTTTTTTGCCGAGCTTTATTTTTTTACTTTCATGTAATGCTTTTTTGTATAACTCAAAAATTCCCCTAACCTTGAGTTTTGAGACCAAAGAAATAGCAGTTAATGCGCTAGAAAGGAATCCTATACTACCAGAAGTGAAAACACCCGAACTTGGGTAGTTAAGAACTATATGGTTAGAACAGATTTTGGCAAGTTTACTTTTATCATTACGTGTAATAACAATTGAATGTTGAGAGTTTTTTGCAACCTTTATGTTTGAAATTGTATTTCCTGAGATTGAAATTAGATAAATGTCATTATTTGATATTAGCGATTTATTTTTCAATAAATCAAGTGGATCAGCAGATTTTACTCGAAAATTGGAAAATGCTTCAGCCAACAAAGCCGCTGCAAGTGAGTCTCCACTTCCACAAAAAATTGTTCTAAGTTGTTTTTTCTTCGATAATTGTTTTTGTGGCTTAATATTTTGTAAGTATGGAATTTGTAAAAGAATATCCTTTTCAAAAGCAGCCATTGTTTTCATGAATAATTATCAAAAATCATTGTAATATTTATAACCAGATTCTGAGAATAGATATGTGGAAATTTCTGTAGGCCATACTCCTGATTCTGATGATGCATTCATGTTTTATGCTATGCTCACAGGGAAAATAAAGTCTTCAGATTTCACAATTAAACATGTAATTGGTGATATTGAGGAGCTAAACAAAAAAGCATCTAATCCAGAACTAGATGTAACTGCAATATCAGTACATGCATGTGCGTATATTCCTAATTACACCATTTTAAGGAGTGGAGGAAGTTTTGGGTTAGGTTATGGACCAATAGTTATTGCAAAAAAAAATATTTCAATGGACGAATTAAAAAAAATAAAAATAGCTATTCCAGGTAAAATGACTTCAGCATTTTTACTTTTAGAGTTAATGATTGGAAAATTTGAATATATAGAAATGAATTTTTCTGAAATACCAAAGGCGGTTCTAGATGGAAAAGTTGATGCGGGATTAGTAATTCACGAAACGCAGATTTCTTATGATCAAGAGAATTTAACTAAAATTTTAGATGTTGGAGAATGGTGGGATAAAATCACAAATGGACTTCCTGTTCCTCTTGGCATAAATGTGATAAGAGATGGATTAGGAACTAATATAATTAAAAAATTTGACCAGTATCTTCGTGATTCAATAAATTATGCTCGTTCTCATAAAGAGGAAGCTTTAGATTATGCTATGCAATATGGGAGAGGAAAAAATCGCGCTCTAATTGAAAAATTTGTCAATATGTATGTAAATGATGTTACTGTTGACATGGGTGAAAAAGGAGAGCAATCAATAAGGCATCTCTTTAATATGGCTAAAGAAAAAAATCTAGTTCCAAATTTTGAATTAAAAATAGCATAATAATTATACTGTAAACACTAAATTAGTAAGGGTGGAGTTATGTTAGTTAATAAAAAAATTTTCGTATCAGGAGTTATTATGATTATAGTCGGAGGGGTGATTTCGTTCTATCTAAATTCCATTAGTCCTGTTGGAACTCCTGGGATGACTGAAGAAGAAGCTCTTGAGATAATTATTGCTCAGAGAGAAAATCAAGATTACAACACATTGGCTGGATTATTAATGGGGATAGGTTTTATGTTAGTACTAATTAGTTTTGGGGTAAGTCGAAAAAGAAAAGGGAACCTAAAACGTGTTGAAAAAAAACCTGAACCATAATCAATTAAAAGTAATTTAAAATGTTTTCAAAATATTAAAAAAAGAATCACGTTGTGCAGGGCTTTTTCCTATTTCTTTAACCATGTTTGCCAGATCTATTACTGATGAATCTGTGGGTTTTCCGGCAGCACGATAGATTTCTTCAGAAAAGGCGGTTCCAACCAAGTCGTTTCCCCCGTTGGACAAGGCAACCTGTGCCAGTTTTTTGCCATATGCTACCCAGTATACTGAAATATTGTTAAGAACATTTGCAAGCATTAGCCTAGATAAAGCAATAACTTGAAGATCATATATTGATGAACACTCATGAGTAACATACTTTTTTTGTTCAAGTTCAGTATTATCTAAACTAAACTTTAATGGAATTAAAGTAATAAACCCTCCAGTTTTTTTCTGTAATTCTCTAATCTTAATTAAATGGTCTATCACATGTTCGGGTTTTTCAATATGTCCATAAAGCATAGTAACATTAGATTTAATTCCTAAGTTGTGTGCTTGTTCAATTGTATCAAGCCATTCTTGACCAGTACATTTGCCTCTTACAATTTTTTCTCTGATATCTGGATGAAAAAGTTCTGCCCCACCTCCTGGCATAGAATCCAGTCCAGCAGCTTTTAATCTAGAGAGGATTTCTTTTACAGAATTTTTTGTAAGTTTAGATAAGAAAAAAATTTCTGCAGCAGTAAAAGCTTTGATATTAAGACTGGGATGATTTTTCTTAATTGTTCTCATCATCTCTTCATAATAATCAAGTTGAAGGTTTGGGTGAAACCCGCCTACAATGTGAACCTCAGTTGCACCCATATCCTTTGCAATTGAAACTCTTTTTTCTATTTGTTCTGGAGTTAGGGTGTAGGCATCATTTTCTCCCTCTTTTCTATAAAAAGCACACATTTGACAGCTTGCCGCGCAGACATTTGTGTAATTCATGTAATAAGATGAAGCAAATGTAACAGAATCTCCTACAAGGTTTTTTCTAGAAATATCAGCTACGGCTCCAAGCATATGGATATTTTCAAAATGCATTAATTCTAATCCATCCTTCATGGATAATTCTTCACCAGCTATTGCACGGTCAAGTGCTTGGGATTCACCTATTAATTTATCTAACATAAATTAAACTCATTTTACTGCAAATATATAATTTGACTAAATCTTAAAAGATAAGTAGTCTAAATACCCCTACAATAATATGGTATTGCCGTTAGTTGATGAAGATAAACCAAAATGCTTTCTATGCTACAAAGGTTTTGACAGCATTGAAGAAGTTCAGAATCATCAAAAATCAAGCCATAAAGATTTTTTTGATTTTCATGAACAGAGTTCTAGGAGAGAACCTGCACCTGGGGATGTTACTGTATTTTAGATTTGTTTAGTTTCATTATTTTTGATTTCAATAGATCTTGAGCCATTTTTTTATTCAAATGTGCAAGATCATAATCCATGTCAATCTCTAAGGCTTTTTTGAAATATTGTAACGCTTCCTGAATTTCATCTAATTCACCTAATGAAAGCCCTTTGTATGCAAGAGCAATTGCACATTTTTTATCAAGTGCAATAACCTTGTCATACAAATTTATTGCTTCCCGAAATTTTCCTAAGGAATGTAAAGCAGAGCCCTTGTTAATCATGGCATCTGAATTTTTTGGATTAATTTTTAACGCTATATCATATAGTGTAAGAGATTCTTCCAATCTTCCAAGATTTTGTAAGGTAACACCTTTGTCAATTAATGCTCTAATATTTTTAGGATCCATACTAAGTATCTTATCATAACATTGTAAAGCCTCAACATATTCTTCTTCCTCACATAGATCAAAAGCGTGATCAAGTAAATTCATTAATTCTCTATTCAATATTTACAATTAATGATTTGTGTATAATATAGATTGACGACAAGTTAGCAGCTAACTTCAAATTCCAGTAGCCATTATGAAGCTTTTCTGTCCCTTGGATCTAGTTCTAAGGATTTGTTAAAACACTCTATTGCCTCATCGTATCTACCCATACTTCTCAATGTGGTTCCTTTATGATTCCATAGTTCTGGATCAGATTGATTTAACAAAAGAGCTTGCTCAAAAAATCCCAAGGCCTCCTCAAAATTGCCCTCCTCAAGAAATTTTTTTCCTTTAATTACAAGCTCTTCAATATGACCCATTTTGCTGTACAACCCTGTTCGTTTGTTTTAAACATACTTGTCTTAAAAGATAAAAAAGAGGAAAAAACTATATCAAAATGAAATTAAATATTCTTATTGCAGAAGACAATGATTTTACTGCTTTACAGTATAATAGAATTTTAGAAAAATGCGGCCATAAAGTCGTTGTTACAAAAAATGGAGAAGAATGTATTCAAATGTATAAAGATGAAAAGAAAAAAAATGAATACAAAATGCTTGGAGAGAGTCCATTTGATGTTGTAGTTTTAGATCAATCTATGCCAAAAAAAACTGGAAGAGAAGTAGCCACCGAAATTTTAAAAACATCGCCAAATCAGAGAATAATTTTTGCATCGGCATATGCAGTTGGGGGAGAAAATGAAATTACAGAAGAGTTTAAAGAAAATGTGGAGTTTTTACAAAAACCATTTTCATTAACAAAACTAATTAGACAAGTCGAATGTTAAGGCACAATTTACTTAATTACTAACAAATTTTAAACAATTACAATCTAAAACTAAACAAGTTTCTGAGTTTCTAATATGATCATTTAATGAATGCCTGCACTGAAGATTTTTACATTTTCTTCTTTCAATTTCGCGTTGAATGATATTTTGTGCAATTGAATTTGCTTGTTCTTTAGAAAAATGTTTTTTATCAACATAATAGTGTACAATCTTATTATAAAGTAAATCTGATGAGAATTCTTTTTCAATCAAATTATCAGATCCTGTTCTTACTATTAGAAAGACATTAAGAATAATAAATGTTTAATAAAGTTATGATTTAGTATATGAAAAAACTACTTTTTTTCTTTCCATTCGTATTACAATTTTTCACAACCCCAGTTTTTTCCCAAGAGTCAGAGGCAGTAAGAAAAACAAATGAATTGATAGTAAGTAATCAGGATTTGATAATTATTTTTTCTAGTTTTATTACAGCAGTAATAGCCATTTTTCTGTACCTAGCACGAAATCAAATTCTGAGAAGAAAATTATCGTATGATATAGGGGATTTTGAATCTAAAAAAAACAGAGATTATGAAAAATATCATTCTGATTGGACAAGTGATGAATTTGTTGGCAAAAAAGCTCACAATAATGATAATGACGAATATAGAAAGGCGATAAAAAATTCAAATTTTCCAAATTTTTATAAAATTCTTGAGATAGAAAATGATGCCACACAAGAAGAAATTAAAAATCAGTTTAGAAGGCTAGTTAAGGAATGGCATCCTGACAAAAATCCTGATCCAGATACGAAAGAAAAAATGGCGGAGATTAACAAAGCCTATGAAGTATTATCAGATATTGAACGACGTAAAAATTACGACAAGTATTTTGACATATCATAAACTAAAAAAATTTATTCAATCTTAAATTTAATAATTGTCATATTCAATTCAATACGAGAGGTATTTTGCATACTATTTGTAAGATTAACATAAAATGTTATTTTTTTGTTCGAGTTATTAATTAACAGGTTAGTTGTAATTTCAAGATTTTGAAATTCTGGGTTAGGGCCTAACATACTTTTAGATAATAAGTCAACAATAGATAGATCACTCACATCGCCTTTAATCTTAAAAGCAAATGTATCAGAGAAAAATATGCCACCTCTCTTTGTAGGTCGATTAACTGTTGTAGAGGATTTGAAAATAGATATATTATTCAAAATATATGATGACCTTCCAAGTTGTAAAATGAAAGAGGAATTAGGAAATTGTTTTGCTTCTATTATTTCCATTAAGAACTTTTCATCTAAAGCCAAATTGAAAAATATTTCTTTTTAGATGTATAAATAGAATATACACCACGTGCTGTTCAATATAGTGAAGCTATCTCTCAAATTAAAGAATCATAAATTAAAGATTAGTGAAAAGTCATAATTTTCTAGAAGGCATAATTGTATTTTCAGTCATGACTGGATTACTATTACCAGTTAGACTTTTTTTTGTTACCTATATTTCCACGGATTGGTTTGCTTCTTTTGGGATAATTTCCTCAATATCTGCTTTAATGATAATTCTCACCAAAAAACAAAAACTAGGAAAATTTGGGAAAATGTTTGAAAATCAAATGAACAAATTACAAAAAGGAAAGCGGGCTAAAATAATTTATGGGCAGTCAATAATTTTTCTACTCATTTTAGGAGGAACGATTTTTGCAATTGAACAGGGAAATTCAGCATATATAGATTTGAAAAATCAATTATTAGAAGAACATGAAGAATTTTCAAATCCTGAAGAAATTTTAAAAAAAACTGAAGAGTTAAAATTCCAAGATTGGGCTTATGGAATTTCTGGAATGTTTTTATCAATATTTTTTGCATTTCCACAATTATCTGCAGTATTAGCGGTTCTAAATGATAGTCTGGATGGATGGATTTTACATTTTTACACAGTAGCATTTGTCGAATATTTAGAATTATTTGGAATTTTGATATTTTTTAGATTTACCCTTTCAAAGAATTCACAAAAACCAAAGGTGGGATAGTATTACCATACAGTAAACAGAGTCATACACAACTTTAAAAACCAGAAATAAAATTTAGATTTAGTGCAGCTTGTTTCAGATATCCAAATACGTAGAGATGAAATTAACAATCTAGCTGTTCTTATGGGTTTAGATAAACGATGTTATTCTGAAATGTTGGATTTCACTATAGAATTGTTTGAAAGCCAGGGGCTTGGAATGGATTATTATGGCTATCACAATATAGAACATGAATTAGAAGTAACATACATTACTCTAATTACAGCAAACTGGAAGAGTAACCTTAATCCAATAAATCAAGATGATCTAAAATATCTTTATACTGCAGCACTTTTTCATGATTTTGATCCTGATAAGAGCGTAGATAAACCTCATGAGGAAAGCGTAATAAAATTTTTATCAGAAAGTGAAACATTAAAAAAATTTCTTAGCGATGCAGAGATTGATCTTAACATAATTAAAGCTTTGATATTAAGAACCACATTTCCATGGAAAGGAAAGCTTAAAGAAAATGCAGAAAAAGAAATTAAAAAATGTTTTGAAAATTGTGAAATTATAAAAAATGATTCTCAAAAACAAGATCACTATATGCGATTGGGTTGGTTTTTGTCAGTTGTAGATAGGATAAGCGGATATGCATTAGGGGATTTTTCTAAAGCAATGGACATGGCAAAAAAGAATGCTCATGCACTTGCCTGGCATCCCTCATTAATATTTCAAAGATCAGTTGCTTATTTTGAAGATCTTTTAAATAATGAATCTGAAATGTGTGAGCGTGTATTAAGTTCACTTCCAAAACAAATGAGAAAAAACTTTATGAATAATGTTTTATCATTTTTGAATCTTAGACAGCAAGAAATTCAAATTCATGCTGATTTTGTATATGAAAATCTAAAAATCGTTCCTACAATTGAACAAAATATTACTAGAACACATGATGATTTTATAAAAACTCTTCGAGAAATTTATGATGAATTACCAAAGCCATTACAAATAACAAGAGACAATTTTGAAGAATCGATTAAAGATCCTAATACAGTTCTTAGTACAATTAGATTAACAGATTCTGGAGGACCAATAATAGGATTTGCTAAAGGTGGCCCACTTGAAAATTATGAAATTTTACATCAGAAAGTTAATGATGAAAACTTTGGTGCAAAAAATACAATTTTTTTAGAACCAATTGCTATCAAAATGGGGTATTGGGGCCATCATGGAGGCAGTGAATTACGCCACTTGTTTACTATGCAGGCACACGCGAAAAGATACAAGTATCAAACAAGCTTTGCTCTCCGAGATGTAATTTCAAAACGATCAAAAACTCACGAAGAAGCAAAATTTGTTACGCAGTTTGATCCAGAGCGTTGGGATTATTATAGAATTGAATTATGATTTTTTAATAATTTAAAAATCATTCAAGTATTGGTAATGTAAAAAGAGAATTCGGGATTAAAAGAATATCAATATTATTTTTTAAATCATTTTTGATAATATCAAGTGCCTCTTTCATGTCTTGTGCTGGAATCATTTTTGCCTCCTGAATAATATTAGGAGTTTGACTTCCAACTACTATAATCTTACATTTGTTAAGAACACATGCAATAAAAAAAGAACGTTGCTCACCTGTTTTAAACTCTTCATTCAAATTTATTATTTCAGAAATTGATTTAGTTTTTAGCATTTTAAAAAATCGTTTATCTCCAATTCCATTGCCAGCTCCTTCGTTACATAATGCAGGGATAATTATGTACCCGTTTTCTTTTATGATAGGTTTAGGAGCAAAAAAAACATAACTTGCAGCAATTGTGGCCTGATATAAATTTGAATCTCTTGGATACCCTACACCACAAATTACAACATTGTATAACTTCTTCACAGGGACTTCATAAAGTTCTCTAGCTTTTTTTATTAAATAATTATGCGTTGCTAAAGGTTCTCCAGATTGTATTTCAACAACTTCTTTATTATTTCCAAGTATAACATTAACAATAAAATCCAAACCTACTTTTTCCCCAATTTCTATAATTTCTTCATAGATTAAATTATTTTGAATTTTTCCAACTCTAGAATCTGATTTTCGTAAAAAATTACTCGAATGGGTATGACTAATTGTTTCATCTCCTGCAAGACCAATTGATACTGTTTTGTAGCCTCCACTATAACCCGCAAACTGATGAGGCTCAACTACGCCTAAAGAAATTAAAAAATCAGCCTGCATTACGTGTTTCGATATTTTAATTGGAGTTCCATTTTTCGTATGTCCCATAAAAATAAGATCTTTATCACTTCCATTGTGTTCAATAATTCTATAATCTTCTACAATTTTCTTTCCATATTTTTCAACTTTTTCTTCATAATTCATTTTCTTATGCATTCCGGAAGCTATGAGAATTGAAATATTTTCATGTTTAACTTGTGTTTCAATTATTTCTAAAATTGGAGGAAGAATTTCTTTATCTGGACACTCTCGAGTTATGTCAGTAACCACAATACATACTGATTTTTTTCCTTTAACTAATTCGTTTAATGGACTAGAATTAATTGGATGTAAAAGTGATTCGAGTGTTTTTTCATATAAAGAGGTAATAGGAGAACTGTATTTTGAGATTAGAGTATCAACTAAAAAATCTTTAGGAATTGTAAAATTTATTTTCCCTTTACCGTAAAGTATAGAATACATCATTTCAAAAATAATATTTTTGATGAATTCTCAGTAGAAATAGTTTCCAAATGGTGTTCCATTTTTTTCTATTTTTTTACGCTTTTGTTTTATTTAATGTTAAAGTATTTCATATATCAACTAATAACACATCGTAAAAAATTTTTTGAACTTTTTTATTCCAATTTTCAGTCTGTTATAAGTATGTCGAATAATTCATCGCCAGATGTTCCTGAATCAATAGAAAAGAGTTTTTTATTCAAAAAGTGTTTCTGAAGAATGAAAAAAATTAGATCCATACTACCTTGAGGTTAAATAATTTTTACAGTATGTCGCTAATATCACCTCACACCTGATTGAACTATGACAACTGGATACTGTGTTAAATGCAGGAGTAAAAGAGAGATGCAAAAAACTCAGGCAGTAACACTGAAAAACGGCAAACCTGCCACTAAAGGTCATTGTCCTACCTGTAGTACAAAGATGTTTAGAATTGGGAAAGCCTAAGGGCTTACCTCTACTTTTTTAATGAATCTTATTTCAGGATTTAATACTTCCATTCTTTAGAATTTTCGTTCCAGAGACTTCTAAATGATATTGGGTTCGTGCCGATTTCTTCAATAATTCTATTTTGAATGGCAAAAAACATGTTTTCCATTGCATCAACTCCTCCATCTAGATAAAGGGTTTTTCCTATTTCAGAAATCCTATTTTTTTTACTTGAAACTTCACTGGAATTAGGGTTTTGAATACAGAATGTTATGAGATCAATCATCTCTTCTTCCAACATTGCATCCATAAGTGGGAATTCCTTTTTAGAGATAAAAAGTTTAAAACAATTTTAGTCAGTAATAATTTTTTGTGTAGAATTAAGTTTATCCTGAATTTGTGCAAGGATTAATTCTGCCTTTTCTTTATTTTCAAATGATTCACTGGCATTATCCATAATAGAATCAATTTCATAACTTTTATCAACTAGAATTTTTGCCACATGATCATCTAAAGTTCCATTCCCTATCAAATAGTAAGCAAAGACAGTATTTTTTTGCCCCATTCTATGCAATCTGTCTTCGGCTTGTCTATGAATTGCAGGACTCCAATCTAATTCAGCGAATATTACGTATTTTGCACGTGTTAAATTAATCCCAACATTTCCTGCCCTCAATCCTGCAATCATTAGTTTTGTTTTACCATCCTGAAACATATCAATCTGAAGTTGACGTGTATTGTCAGATTGACCTCCAATTATAGAAGATGGGCTATACTCACTGAGGCTTTTATGTAATAAATCATGAATTGCCCTATGATGGCAAAAAACAACAACACTTTCATCAATTTCCATGATATTTTTTACAAAATTAATTACATGTGGAAGTTTTGCTACTCCTGCAGCTTGTCTTTCGCTTTGTATAGCACGATGATATGAAGCGGATTTATCAAATTCGGTTTCGGCTTGTTTTTGTTCTTCCTCTAATTTTTTCCAAATTTTATCTAGTTCTTTGTTATAATAAACTGAGTCGGAGTCAATGATTTCTTTATATCGTACTTTATCTTTGAGTTCCTTTAGAACATCAGATTTTTTTCGACGTAGCATTACATGATTACATAATTCTGACCGTAAAGATTCTCGTTTATTTTCTAAAACAATGGCTTTTCCTTTATCATTGACGTAACAAAAATATTCACAAAATTCTTTAAAACTCCCTAACATTCCAGGTCGTAAAATATCGACAATTGGCCATATTTCAGAACCGCGATTATAAATTGGGGTACCAGAAAGTCCAATCCGATACTTAACAGAGTTTAGTGCTGCAAGTTTTTTCACAGCCGCATATTTTTTTGTAGTTTTTGACCGAAGATTCTGAACTTCATCGCAAATTATTGATTTGATATTTAATTTTGATAAATCATTAAATCTTTTTTCAAGTAATTCATAATTTATAATATAAAAATCAAATTTGCCAATATCTTGTGCTTTGCCTTTTCTAATTACTATTGATGAAGGTATTTCTCCATCAATTAATCGTCCATTTCTACTCTTTTTTTTCATAAAATTACCTATTTCTCTCTGCCAGTTCCTTAGAGTAACTAATGGTGCAATAACAAGACATGGTAAAGCTTGTTGTTCTGTTGCAAGATATGCCAATGTTTGAACTGTTTTTCCTAAACCCATTTCATCAGCTAACAATGCATTTCCAGAAGATTTTAAAAGAAAGTCCAGTCCTTCTCTTTGAAAATTATGTAGTTTTCCACGAAATTGTTTTCCCGGAGTAGCTTTTCGAAGTTTTTCTATTTTTTTTAATTTTATTTTTTTGGGGGAGGATTTAGAGATTTTTTTACGCCATACTGATTTTGAAAGAATTGCCATTGGGTACCTATCTACAATCCATTGAATTTGCTTGATATTTTCAGGACTATCTGGAATTATTGCTTCATTTGGACCTTCACCATACCATGATTGAGGTATGAGTCTCGATACCATAGTTACTGCTCGAGTGCCAGTTACCTTCCAGCTCCAGCTTCTAGAATATTTATCCAAAACATATTCCAGAGTTCCAAAATTTTTGACTTTACTTAGATCTACTGGTTCTGTAATTACTTTCAAATCAGCCCATTAGCTTGTTTTAGGGGAATTTAAGCGGTTCTAGTCAAATAATGAACACCGTATTTAATCTAAGATTTTTTGAGGTTTTTAGATACTTTTGTTATCAAATAGAAGGTTTTTTTATAATAATAAGGGGTTATTATAATGCATTTTTCATGATTTACATAGAAAACTTAACCCGATAATCATTATCAATCTGATCTCCTAATATTCGAGTTTTAGTAAGAATAGAAAGACATTCTCCCCTATTCTTAATAAGATATTATTTGTAGCAAAAAGAAGGGAGGGACAAATGGATTCATTTATCATTGACGATGTAAATGCTCTACTCAATTTAAAAAAAGGGGATTCAGGAAGACTAGTTCAAATTAAAGAAATATGTGAAGCAAATGGAATTGTTGCTCTAGCAGATCGCAAGTATGTTGAGAGATTAGCTTCACAATATCTTAAAAAAGTTGAGATAAAAAAACCCAAAAATCCCAACAAACCAAAATTATTTCCAATTGATGAATCTAGTTTGGCTCAGCCACTTGAAGCGGATTCAGTAAAAGTTAAAAACGAATTACTAAAAAAACCACAATTTGATTATGAATTAGAAAATAAAAAAAATCAAGTAAAAACCTTTGATTTAGGCTCAAATAATAAAATCATAATTGGAATTGGAGCTATTGTTTTAGCTATAATTTTAGTTACCACTATAAGTATAGAGTATAACGTTATACAATTTCCAGGAAATACCAACGTAGACACCGTTTCGTCTGAGTTTTCGCTAGAAACTGATTTACTCTCATATGAGCCGACAGATATTATTTCAATATCAGGTAGAATTCCTTCAGTATCAAGTGGTTTGGTTAAATTATCAATTACTAACCCAAATAATAAATTAGTATGGACAGAAAATTTGAATCTAAAAAATGATGGAAGTTTTTCTACATTGTTAATTGCAGGAGGTGCAGGATGGGAGAATAGTGGAAAGTTTAATTTGAATGCAGAACATGAGAAAATATCAAAACAAATTTCATTTGATTATATTGCAAAATGAATTAAAAATTAGTTAACTAGAATTATTTCTGCTTCAATAAGAAATTTTAAAGCAGATATTAATTCATCCTCAGAAATATTATCATCAACATATAAAATAAAAATGTTTTTTACCCAATCAGGAATTTTCTTAATATTTGGCAGAGGCTTGTCAGTTACAATAGTTTCTGGAATTGGAACATTTTCTACGTTTGTAATAGTATTATCATTTTGTTCCATTGATTCAGATTCACTCGATAGATTAGATACACTGGGTTTGATTATTGAAAATTTTGTATTTCCTATTGCAGCACCATTTTCTGAAAATACCTCTAGGATATAATCACCAAGTATAAAATTCCCATTATTACTAATTTCTTCATCATTAAACATATGAGCTACATCTGCACCAGCCTTATCATTTCCTTTTTTACGAATAATAATTTCTTCTTCAGAAATTATCTTTTCTGTTCCTGGTTGAATGATTCGCAAATAATAGTATCCGTCAGCAGGGTTATGGTTTACTATATCAACATAAGCTCGAAGCAGTTTATTATTAGAATCTAAGTTTATGACAGAATCCCCAATAACTGAAATATTTATCAATGATTCTTCATCCCAGGAGGATTCTGCTTCTACACTAACAGCATAGCTTGAATGTATCAGAAATATAATTAATATTGGCGATAAGAGAAAACTTCCTAGCTTTAAAGTCAATAAGGGATTATTTCAGATCTGATTATTAAAACCCTGTGTGAATAGTATGTACAATCCTTGCCTACTAATTAATGATTCTTTGAAATATTAAATCAGATTAAATTTATTGGGCCGAACGCACAGCTGCATGACCATGAGGCATGTGTCGACACAATGCGTCCGTGCCCAAAAAAATAAAAACAAAATTGGTTTCAGCATCATGTATGTCCAAAATGAACAAATTTACTAATTCAATATAATGAAAAAAGTTTTCTATCAAGTAAATATATCGAGCATCATTTCATCTATTTTTTCTATTTGTCCTTCAACGATTTTATAAGCAGATTCAAGATCCTCGTCTCTTACCAAAGAAAGCTCAAGAGCACATGTAGGACAGTGCAATATGCCTTTCCAACTAGCAACTACTCTTCCCTGCAAATGATCATTACAGGATATACATTTAGAGTCAAAGGGGTAAAAATAAACAAAAGTACTTTCCCCTATTTTCAAAGACTGTGTCCCCCTTTAACCAATTCCTTCATTAAAATCATCTAGAACCATTTTGTAATAAGATGGAATCTGTCCAAATAATACAAACATGGCTTAAATCAAAATTTAATTAAATTTGAAATCTAGTGTTTTTGTTCTTTATGTGGTTTTGTTGTAGCAGTGTGGCAATCACATTCACATAGATAGGTTTTATGATCGCTCTGGCAATCTATGCAATCATAGTGTTTGTGGTTTTCGCAATTTGCACATTTCATTAGGGATACTTTAAGAAATGTTACTTGAAAACTTTTTTATTTCTATTGGTCAATTTCACTTTTTTCTTGTAGTTTTTTGGTTAAATCCACATAATTCGATGGATCTAGCTCTTTAGCAAATCCCTTATCAATATGAATCAAAAAAATAGAATGCAATCTTGCGTTTAAAATCTCGTCATACTGTATAGGGGGATTTTTGTAATATCGATTACAAAGGGATTGAGCTTGAAGTATATCATTTTTATCACGGACTGGAGGCGGAGTAAGAAAAATTCTGGGCAGTGGCAAAAGTCCTATCACAGGAGTCGCTAATGAAAACTTTGAGCAGTGTTGGCTATATCGTGCAATTTTACTCATAATTCTTGCAGTATAGTAATCAATTGTATCTAATGCATGCTCAGGAGGGGTAAATCCAGTTTCAATTTCTATGATGACTGAACCATCACCTTTTTTTGCAAAAATATCACATACTAAAATATCTGATATTGATTTTTCCGCATCTACCGTGTATCCACGATGTATCAGATTTGCAGCACAGATAATCTCCAATACCGAGTGATTAATTTTTACAAGGTTTTGTTGATAGAGTTCGATAAGTTTTTGTCTCACAAAATTAAGTTTGGGGATTTCTTCATGATTAAGATTTTTCCCTACTCGCTCAGTGATTTCATATACATCATTTCGAAATTTTTCTAAATCCAAAATTAATTAAACCTCTTCATAAATTTGAAATAAGTAATTGAGACTTTAATTATTTAAAATGAAGAACGTACAGGCGTCATTAATTTTTTTCTTGAAAATACAACCCCGGTAATTATAGCTATCACCAATATCAATACCGCGATAGAGCCAAATTCTGGAATTACATAGCTTCCAATAACTTCAATTTTTTTAGCTCCGTGATAGAATGAAATAGTTACATCATTACCGTTTATTATTACATCATCCCATTCCTGACCATCAATTAGAACCATTGATATTTCTTTTATGATATCAGTAGAGGGTTTAATGTTAAGTGTTCCTCCAGTAGAACCAGATAGAGAGATTACAATTGATTTACTTTTTGTATCAATGAATGCATTTGGGATAGTTGCACCAGTAATGCTAAATGGTATACAGTGTCCTTTAGCATTTAATTCATTTTCATTACATTTTACAGTAGTCGAAGATCCCCCTGTTAGCTCCACTTTTGTTTTAAAGACTGTACTTTGGGGGCCACCTTGTGCTGTAATTATATACATACCATCCTTCTTCCAAAGAGGACCATCTGGGTTAAATTTAACATCAAAGTCTGAATTTGGAGCAACCATGATTTGCTGTACAGTAACTAGGTTACCAATTGGATCAATCACTCTAAACAGAATTGGAGTATCAGGATCATTGAGCTTAGAATGACCATTAATAGTAATTATTGATTTGTGATCATATGTATAATCAAAACCATCCGCCCATAGAATTATTCCTAAGGGTAGATTTTTGTGTATGTCCAAAGTTTTAGTGTCTGATATTTGGATACAAGCAGGACATCTTAAATCCTGTATTGTTTGAGCGTACACAGAGGTAAATGAAGATACAGCTATAACTAAAGTCACTAAGGAAATTATAATGATTTTATTTTTAGGTATATTCAACTTATAGAACGAACGTTTGTTATTATTTATATATATTTGATAAATTATCCTTTACCAATAATACAGAATTTCAATTGTAATGAGATTCTAAAAATCTCTCAAAATCTAATGGTAATGAGTTATGCCAGGAAAAATTAAACAGTTTTTTCATTGAAGCGATCAAAGATGATGTATCAGTCCAAAATGCAAAAGCATTTCTTGAAGTCTGATCGGCATTTCTTAAAAATACCATAACTTCATTGGAATCTTTTACAATAAAACATTGGTTATCGGCATCTTTGGTCGGAGTCAGGCGAATTTTAGATCTATCAAGTGTTTGAATAAATCGAGGAATTTTTTGAGTTGGCGAGATAATTAGCTTAACATCAATTGGCAAACTACCTAACATATCTAGAAAATCTGAATAATAAAATCTAGAGAGATCCTTTTCTGTACATATAATTTTTATTTCATTTTTTGCATCCTTTATCATTTCTTTAAGTTTATTATTTATTCTTGGAATTCCTTGTAGCATTTGAAATTTTTCTAATTTGTTATCAATTGAATTGGAATTAAATGTTGGAATTTTATTCCACAATTGTGCAAGCTCTAACTCTTTTTTTGCTAGCTTGTTAACATTTTCTTGTGCATCGTTTATCATGGTCATGATTGCTTTACCCATTGGTAATGCAGAGTATTTTATCGGGTGATGAAATTCAGATGAAATTATTCCTAAATTTAACAAGTCATTTAAGACGTTATATGTTTCAGTTCTTGGTAATTTTAATGCCTTGCAAACTTCTGGGGACGTCTTTGAACCGTATTTCCCTAGATATATGAATACTTTAGCTTGATTTCTTGTAAGTCCAAATTTTAAAAGTTCATTACATATTTTTTCAAGATCCATCTTATACTCATGTAATTGCGAATTTGGTTCAGAATCAAATACCGTAGTCGCTACCTGCTCGGTCGTCTTCATAATAATAGGTGGTTTGAAATCCCTTATAGTCAATATGGAAATAACTCCTAATTTTTTGTTCCATAATGGAAGGAAAAAGAAACTTCTTGGAATGTTATTAATTATCTGAATTTGAGTCTGAGGCCTTGTAATATCCTCTAAGGTTTTTGGGCAATCTGATACTAAATATTGTTGGTGGACTAGATACCTCTATACTACCTCCATGTTGCTCTACAATATTTTTACAAATGGATAACCCAAGACCTGTTCCAGTATTTTTTGTAGTATACAATGGTTCAAAGATCTTTTCCATTACAGATTTTGTCATACCTGGACCAGAATCCTCAAACTTTACTAAGGCATCATCATCGTCTTCCAGAATTTTAATTTTTATTTCACCCTTACCATCCATTGCCTGACATGCATTGGTTATGATATTTGAAAAAACAGCTTCAAGTTTCCTAGAATCACAGTTTACAATAACATTTTGAGAGGTTAGTTTTATCCTAACATCTTTTGGAATATCCATTCCAGCCATAGTTGTTTTTAAAATTTCTTCAACAGGTAGTCTTTTCAAATGGAGTTCTGACTGTCTTACAAAATCTAAAACGTCTTCTATTTGATAAGAAATTTTTTTTAAAGCACTTTCAATTCGTTGAAATTTTTGTTCAGTTTTTTCATCTATATTTTTGTAGCCAATTTTTAAAAGTTCCACTGTACTTTTTACTACACTAAGAGGATTACGTAAATCATGAACCAATCGTGATGATAGCTGTCCAACGCTTGCCATTTTTTCTGTTTTTATTAGATCACGAGTTTTTGTTTCTACTTCCATTAGAAGTTTATTTCTTTGAATTTCAAGATTTTTTTCTCTTTCAACGACACTTCCCAGATCTTTTTTAAGTTTTTTTGATAATTGATTATAATGCATTTTTTGAGTTTCTAGTTCTAAATTAATTCTCTCTAAATATTGATTTTTTTCATTTAAACTGTTTGTAATTTCCTGTAGAAATTCCACTTTTCCTTTTAATTCTCGATTTGCACGGGCTGAATCATTTATTTTTTGATTTGCCAGGGTTGCCAAATCCATTAATTGTAGCTCTTTTTCATTTAGTTCTTGTTTTGTTAACTCTAATTCTTTGTAGGTTTTGATAGTCATTTCTGACAAGTCTTCTAATAATTTATGATTATGACTAGGTTCTGGAGATTGCAAATGAATCTAGGAGGAATTTTCCAAAAAAATCCTATTACCTTATGTATGTTAAATACGGACATACATTATTTCCTTCGAATCATTAGGCAAAATTTAGAATCTGGAATAAATTCCAATTTGGAACTAGTAATTATGACCAAATTCCGCGCTCGATATATGAAATCTAACTGTATTGATATCATGTTTGAAACGAGGATTAACTTGGGCTGTGGGATAATCAAAAACCTCTCATCTATCCTAATAGATGAGCAGGGAGTTCCTATAGAAAATATCTGGGACACCATTGAGGAATTTGGGATAAAAAGAGAAGAACTAAAAAAACTGGATCCTACTTACAAAGAACTCTTTGAGATATACTCTGCAATAAGAGCATATCGAGTAAGTGTCAGATATTTAAAGCAATTAAAAACACGCTTTGCCTAGATTAGAAAAAAATCAGACAAATCTGGAAGAAGATGAACTGAGAGGTATTGATACTTACATCGACATCTTTAATCGCCTTTCTCAAACAGTAAAAATGGGTACAGGGTAAATGAAAATGGAGAAACAGGATTTAAAAGAAAAATTAATTGTCATAGGAATAACAGCTGGATTATTTTTTCCTATTAGAATATTATTTTCATTATATGTTTCTGAACACTGGCTAGGCAGTTTAGGAATAATGTCATTTTTAGCAATCATATTTGTTGTCCTAATAAAGAAAAAGAAACTCGGTAGACTAGGAATGTTATTTGAGAGGCAGATGAGAAAAACCATTGGAGGAAAAACTGGCAAATATTTGATTTGTTTTGCAATATTTTTCCTTCTTTATTTTGGAGCAACTTTGTTTTTTATTGATAGGGGCAACCAAGTATATGCAAATGATAAAGAGATATTCTATATGGCAATTATGGAAGAAGGCGGGTATAATATCAATGATTTATCTACCTATGAATTATTAGGACCCAAATTACAACATCAAAAGGAATATCAGAATTTTCAAATTTTTGAAAATATAGACTACATGTTTTCAGTAGCTTATGCGGTTATGAATGACATGTCAGAAGGATGGCTTGAACATGTTGTTATGGTAATGTTTGTAGAACAAATAGAGTTAATTGGTCTTCTACTTTTTTATAGAAATATTTTCAAATCATCTACAGTCACTGTTCCCAATTAATGTTAAAATTTTTAATTTAACAAATTGGAAAATTATGTCATAAAAACCAATTTCCAGGCAAAAACCTACTTTTTTTAGCAAATAGATGAACGACTTATCAGTCCTACGTTCGTCTTATAACTAAAATTTGCCCAAATTTGAATATGGAACAATTATTTGTCACATGTCCAACATGTGGGGGAAACAGAGTATTTTTTTCAAAATATGAAGCACCGTTGAAGATCCTCAAGGAACGAAGTTGGCTAATTTGCAAAGATTGTGATTATCAGGTAGAAACAGAAGCATTCAAAAAATCACTATTTTGCGTTTAAATCCAAAAAATCTCTCTTTTTTTAATAAGCTAGCAATCGCTACGGCATTTGTTTAGTATGGACAGACAAAGTCCGATATAATTTAATTAAAAAATAAAATTGGGCTAAAATGGCATCAAGTATTTCAGCAATTTATGTAATAATTCATTTATTAGCAGTTTTAGCCTTAGCTACGGCGCCGTTTATCTTTTTTAATGCTTACGCAGATAATAATCAAAATGAATGGAAGGTATCTATTCAGAAAGGGTCATCTTTAGAAGTACAAAAAAATGGCTTTTATCCTAATGAGCTGCCCGTAAAGGTAGGAGATATTATAATCTGGAAAAATGAAGATACTATTATTCATAGTATAACAAGTGGCTTACCTGAACATCCAGAACATTCGGGTTTGTTTTTCAATCTTGGACATATTGAACCTGGGAAATCTGTTTCTTATGTAATGCCTGATTCAGATTTTTTAGCATTTTATTATTTTTGTGAAATTCATCCATGGATGAGTGGAAAATTTTTTAATAGCGACTTGGAAATTGCCCAGCCAGAAGTCGATAATGAGATAATTACTAACTACAATGATTACAAATATGGAGATTTAATTACTATTTCAGGTCAGGTGCATAAAGATTTTGCAGATACTGCTTATGCAATTCTAGTTTATGATCAAAATAATAATTTAGTTGATGTTTTAAATGGCAATTTTGATGAAAAATCATCCTATATACAATCAATTAATGCACGAGGTTCTGCTTGGGAAACAAATGAAAATTATCAAGTAAAATTGGTATATGGCGTACCAAGTAAATCATCTGAAACTAGGTTTCACCTATCAGGTAAATCAGATATATCAGAATCTGAAAAATTAATTCCAACATGGATTAAAAACATAGGGAGTTATTGGTGTATTGATAAAATTAGCGATTCTGAGTTTGTAAGTGCTATACAGTATCTAATTAATGAAGATGTCATTCATTTGAGAAATACAGTATCAAGTGCATCAAATTCTAATCAAGTTCCAAAATGGATTAAAAACAATGCCTGTTGGTGGTCAGATGATAAAATACCTGAAGTAGAATTTATTTCAGGAATAGAATTTCTAGTGAATTTGGGTACAATTAGGATATAGTTGGATTTTCTTTTTTAAATATTCGAACCGCTTCAAGATGCGAACAATTTGCTTTTAGTCCTTTTCCATGATGGAATTTGTAAAAGTTCTTAAATCCTGCACATTCGCAAGTTTCAGATGTAACAAAATAAGACTTTTCTGGATCTGTGAATGATTTTATTTGAAAAAGGTCTTCATCGATCTTGACCACGTTTCCACTTTCAACCAGTTTTTTGGCTTTTCTTAATGTATTAGCACTCATAATCGATCAAATACCATTTGTTTTTTTAAAACTTGTTTTTTGTGAGATATAGGCAATCTAAAATAGTAAGCAAAAAATCATTTTATTCGAAGGGGAGATTAGTTGTCTGTAGAAAGAAGATTCAACCAAACACCTGGTGATACTAACATCAGTGTTTTAGGATACTTGACCAAAATTGGGACGTGGCTAAATCTAAGACAAATAACAACTGGAACCCCAGGTTCTGACCTAAATCGAGATAGATTAAAAAAAATCATCGAGGGTTTTGTTGAAAAGGAATTTGTGGAAACCCGAGAAAGTGAAAATCCAAAGGCTAAATTAGAATATAAAATTACAGACAAGGGAAAAAATGCATTTAAAAAATGTATAAGTTTTGATCCTGATATTAAATTTGTTTTAGGATTACAAGAGACAGAGTTTTTCCCAACTGAAGACTAGTCAATCCATAGCATAGAGTAACCATGTTCTTCTTCAAAAATTAAATCGAGTTTAAAGTACTTTGGCATTTGGTCCATGATACCAACTAATTTGTTTGATTGGAGTTCTTCATCATAATCTTTAGCAACACACAATACTCGAAATATTCGATCTCTTGATTTGGATAAGATTTTAACCAAGTTTGCAATATCAGATGTAGTCACTGTCTTGTCATAAAATTTCACAATAAAATCGCCTTTCTTAGTTGAGACAATTCCATCGATAATATCACCATTTATTTTTTGATCTAATTTGTAAGGAATTTTACTTTGTTTTTGTTTTGCTTTTCTTTGTACATCTTTTAAAACTGGAAACACGTTAATCGCTTCATTTAAAATTTTTTCTACTCGTGTTTTGCCTTCTGGAATTGATGTTTCAAAATTTACCAAGTATGATTGGCGAATAAACTGCCTTTCTATGGATTCAAACTCTTTTGTATGGGCTTTGCCTCTAAATGTTACCCATACAAATAGAAATGATAGTAATACAATCACTACACCATTACCATATGTAAGCCAGACTTGAGTAAGATAAAGCGTAACAATTCCTTCTGAGGAAAAGACATTCTCAGTAGGAATACAATTATGAGTAGCGTTATCCCAGGCACATGGGAAAAATGCAATATATGTAATGTCTTTAACTGGATCATATATCTGATCAATATATCCATGTTTACTGATTTCATCATGAAAATAATATTGTGACATTGAAATAATTCCTGATAGGGACGCCAAGCCAACTATAACAATTATAATACTAATTCGGTACCAAGCACCTAATTGTTTAATTGCATTTTCTAGCTTCTCAGCTAAAGATAGATCTTGTGGCCCCTTCGACACAGTTTATCGTCAATATTCAAATATTTAACGTGATGTTACAAATTGTAACATGATAATTATTCATGTGATCAATAATTTAAAACAGTTACAAATTGTAACATGATACAGAAGCTTCAAAATCGCTTTTATACCAAAAACAAATGCAATGTGTTGCGAATTAATAATACAGGACAACCAGTAGTAGTTGACTCTGACATCATCATTAAAGAAATTCAAGAGGGAAGATCATTAAAACCAATTGCAAAAAGAATAAAAAAACATAAATCAAAAATGGTTATTCCCGAATCGGTTCTAGGCGAAGTGCAACAAATTACTGGCACACAATCTGACCATATAATGGATACAATTTACCAGTATTTCAAACATCCAATCACATTGGATAAAACAGATGAGATTACTACTGAATCAGAAAGATTAGTAAATCAATACACGGAATGTCGGCATCCACATAGCTTGATTCTGGCTACTGCAAAATTAACTGGATCGGCATTGGTTAGTTTTGATAGAGAACTTTTAGAAACTGCAAAACAAGAGGGCATACAAGCATTTTTGCCAAGAAATTTTGTAAGATGGTGGTAGGGAGAAAATGCTTCAATGAAACTGCTTGTCTTAGAAAAAAATGAACTTGTTTTAGAAATATACAAAAAAATCTTTCAAGAAAAAAATTATGATGTCTATTATTCAAAAAACGAGTCTGAATTTTTTGAAAAATTTGATAAAAAATACGATTATGTTGTTCTAGAAAACTTGAACGTAGATTCACTTGCACAAAAAATACTGGAAATTAAACCTGAACAAAAAATACTATCATTAGCAAAATTCATGAATTCTGATTATTCACCAGAACTGAATGAGATCAAAGAATTAATTGAAAAACCATTTGCAATCTTGACTATGATTGGCAGTTTAGAATTAGAATGTAGTATTTGTACAAAGAATTAATTAGATTTTTTATTTAGATTGAAAGTATTTTTAAAAAATTATTTCTATAATTATTAGTTTAAAAATCAAACAGAATCGTTTAAAGACTCTTCAATGTTTGGAAGAATTACTTTAGCAGATGTAATTTCAAGCCAAGATTGGGATTCATCAGAGTAAATTATTCTTGCGCTCATTACTTATTCAAATATAGTTAAGGAAAAGAAAACAATACCATTTATGAAACTTGTAATCTAGACTAGGAGATTCATTTTATATGAAGAGAGAGTACAATATTAACAAAGAATTATTCTTGCTCCTTAATCACATTTAATGTCATTGTAGTTCTGATAAATTGTAATTTTCTAATCTTTTTTGTAATTATTTTTTCAAGTTCTTTGTAATTTTCTGATTCAATTTTACTTACTACATCATAGTTACCATAAACAATGTCAGCCTCTTTTACTTCAGGAATTTCATTTAGATTACGCAGTACATATTCTTCTTTTCCTTGTTCGCAATGAATTACCACATAAGCTTGCGCTTCATTTTTTCCTAACAGTGAGCCCATTAATTTTTCACGATTTGCTTTAAACAAATCCTCTCCTTCTACCTTCATTAGTGTCATCGTAGAGCCAATTTTTTCTATCTGTCGAATTTTTTTTGTAACAGTTTCCTTAATTTTTTCATCAGAATCTGCTTCAAGCTTTGCAACAATGTCGTATATTCCTAAAGTTCCATGAACTTCTTTTACATGTTCGATTGATTTTAATTCTGAAATTAATGATTTTTCAAATCCCAAATGACAGCCCATAAGAACATAAGCTTTTGCCAGATTAATTCACTGTTATAGAATAGAAGGACTTGATTATTTCCTTTTAGTTTTCTTGGCTGCTATTTTATCATAAAATGTAGGTAAAAAGATCGAAAAAGAAATGAACCTGAAATAATATAAGCCAAATTTTCTAAAAACAATGGGTGGGATTAAAAAAATATCTTGCCACTAGAGGCATTACTATGTTTGGGGTTTTAATGGCAACCCTACTTCTTACAATAATTTTAGTTGGGTCCAATATGGATACAATTCTAAAGCAAGGCATATCATTTCAAGTTAGAGCAGAAATCACAGAGGATCCTAAAATATCTGATAGCTTTTCAGACCCAGCAGAATTTGAAAAATATGTTCAGGAACAAATTGATCAAAGAGTAAAGGCACTTGGTCTTGATACACCATGGTACTCACCACAACGAATTGGCCTCACAATGTATAAAATTTTAATTTTAGACTTTGGGAATGCAACATTTCTAACTAGTGATGCGGGATCATCTGATGTAAAAGACATTATACTTGAGAAACTTCCAAGAACCATTTTACTATTCACTACTGCAACAATAATTATTTCAATAATAGGTATTTTTCTTGGTGCCCTTGCTGGCAGCAAGGTTGGTTCAAAGATAGATAGAGTGACTTCAACGTTTGCAGTGGTAAGTAGTAGCTTTCCTGTTTGGTGGATTGGGATGTTAATGATATTTTTGTTTGCATTTGTTTATCAGATTTTTCCTGCACGTGCGACCCCATCCATTCCACCATCTGAGCCTGGATACATTCTAGCCTTACTATATCACATGACTTTACCTATAATTACCATAGTCTTAATTGGATTTGGAGCATGGGCATATCTTGTTCGTAATTTCATAATTGGAATTATGCAAGAAGATTTTATTTCTGCAAAAAAAGCAATGGGAATTAACCAAAAAAAGATAATTTACGGTCATGCCATAAAAAATGCCGCACCGCCAATTATCACAATACTAGCATTGAGTTTATCAGGCTCACTTGGTGGAGCAATCATCACAGAAGCAGTATTTGATTGGCCAGGGATGGGTCGTCTTTACTTTGAAGCAATTACTGTTATGGATTTGCCTATAATTATTGGCGCAACATATGTACTTACATTATTTTTCTTAATCAGTATACTTGTTGCTGACTTGCTTTATGGTTATTTTGATCCACGGGTGAAAACTGGAAGTTGAGTAGTGTATCACCTAATGAAATAAAGCAAGAGTTTCTTAAAAGTAAGATTGGCATCACAGGAATTGTAATACTACTAGTACTTGTTGCAATTTCAATTGGTTCTGCAATAGTAATTCCAGTGGAAACTTTTCAGCAATGGAATAATCCACAAAATTGGATTCTATATCCAAAAACGGCAATACCTTCATGGGTGAATCTATTTAAGTTTGAAAAAATTCCAGAGCATAAAATACTTGATAGTCCTTATATGCAGACCATATCACAAGATGAAATAACTGCTGTGTCTCACCAATTTCAACTAAATTATATGTATGATGACTTTCCCAGTGATTTTATTTATGAATTTACTGCCAAGTATACTGGATCACCGCTCTTACAGATTTCCGTCATAAGACCTGATGGAATAAATCTCAAACTATTTTCAAGGTCACTCCCATATTCAGATGATTTAGTATTTCACAATGAAAAAATATTTTCAACAGACGAGTCTATTAAAAAAAGTTTATTTTTACAATCAGAGGTTTTTGATTTTCTTCAGGAGGGATTGTCTGCTGAAGACATTGTTTTTTCAGAATCTTCTAAAAATGTTGCACTAAAGGGAAATTATATGTTTTTAGTTAACTTGTATGGAGTTCAAAAAGATAATTCAATAGAGGAATCTACTCTAATAGTTGGAGGAAAAGCATTTGGGATAATGGGAACAGATGAGCTGCGACGTGACCTAGCAGTAGGAATACTTTGGGGAACACCGCTTGCTTTGTTTATTGGAATAGCAGTGGCAATTGGTTCAGTTGTTATGGGTTTAGTTTATGGGGTTTATGCTGGCTTTAAAGGAAAATTAACTGATGAATCTATGATGCGATTTAATGATGTAATTTACGCATTACCGGTTTTGCCATTTTTGATTATTTTAGCAGTAACAATTAGTAACAGTATTTTTGTAATGATAGGATTTCTTACAATTTTTGGATGGGTTGGTATTGCTAAAGTCTCTCGCAGTATGGCACTTCAGATCAAAACTAAAGGTTATGTTGAGGCATCAAAGATGATGGGTCAAAAAAATTCTAAAATAATTTTCAAACACATTATCCCTCAACTATTACCCTATGCCTTTGCAAGTATTGCAATATCTGTTCCTGCAGCAATCACTACAGAAGCTGGACTAAGCTTTCTTGGATTAGGGGATCCATCATTTCCTACTTGGGGACAAATTCTTCATGATGCAAACACACATGGTGCTGCGGCTCGTGGCCTATGGTGGTGGATTGTCCCACCAGGACTAATGATTGCAATTACTGGTTTAGCCTTTGTATTTTTAGGAAATGCTCTAGATAGTATAGTAAACCCCAAACTAAAACGATAAAAATTTTTAACCTAATTTTGTAGCCTCTTCAGGTTTTGTATAATCTTTTTGGACTGCACCAGAAAGATGGCTTCCTTCGTTACATGCTTTACATGTGCCAGAGTCTTCATATGTGTATATTGCACATTTGCAATTTGTACAACTACAAATTTTTGGAGTTTTTTTCACAAAGATTTTTGATGAATTAATAATAAAAATCTATTTACAGCTTAAACTTGCGAATAATTTCCATCGTAGCATCATTTAGTTTTACTGTATATGCTGCAGCATTTGGATCTTCAGAAGTTGCAAGAGTTTCGGCAAATTTTGTTTTATCACGACCTCTTTCATACTCACTACCAACTTCTTTAATGCATAATGGAAATTTTTGCATCTTTAGATTATTTTGGTTAAGAAATAAAATAAATTTTTTATAATTTTCAGTCTCATACCAGTCAATTTTTTTTTCTTCACATGCTGCAATCCATGTATCAATAGTATTTTGATAAATTGCTTTTTTTCTTAATTCTTCTAGTGCCATCTTATTTTTATGATGTTTTTTCTAAAAATCTGCACGCTTCATCGTGGAGCCACATCTCGGACATTCACGGCCTTTGTATCTATTATTGCAAGTAAGGCATACATATTTTACAGTAGGTGTAGAATTTCCTCCAAAGAATCCTCCGCCACCAAAATCTCCAGATCCACGTATTCTTCCCATCATTTTTCTTCGAAGTACTAAGGGAAATGCAATAAAAATCGCCAATGCAACACCTAATCCATATGGAAATGGCAAAACCATTTGCAAGCCAATACTAATTGCTAAAGAGGCAAACAAGAAAATTAAATACATCCTATAATTCATCAAGACAATAGCTTTTTCTCAAAAATGCATATAAAGTTTTGTCAGTTTTTGTTCTAAACTAATAGAAAATCTAAATAATTGTTATTTTAACAGAATCTCCTTTACTTGTCCATGCAAAAATATCCTCATTTTCATATGGAGATTTTACTATCAAAGAGATTAACCCAAAAAAATTACTCAGATCTGGAAGTGATGGTTCAGCTGAACCACGTGGATGAGAATGAACAATTCCAACATAACTAAGATCAAATGGTAAAAATGAATTTGGAAAACCAGCAAAGGTGGGTCCTGTTTCTGCAAATGGTGGAATAACTAGAGAATCTATGATTATGTTTCCTTTTTTTGATTTTCCACGAAGAATTAGAATACATTCGTTAGGATGCTTCATCTTACAATATGATAAAATTCCATCTCTAACTTCTTTTTTAAGTGATACTTGGCGCTCTATGTTTTTCTTTTTAAATAGCAATGAAATGATTTTCTTTTGGAAATTAATTAATTAATTGTATCTATGAATTCAAATTAATGGTTTAACATTTGGTATCCATAATAGCTAATTCCCAGAATCCAGTGCAATTGTTGTAATCACTATGGAGATAACCAAATCACCTTAACAGTAGATTTTTTATCCATAGTACTGAAATCCCCTAATATTTCAGATGAGAATGGACTTACTGTCGAGGCAATGACTTGGCTATCCTGCCAATTGGTTCCACAAGTAGGACAATCGGCCCCTAGGCCAATGGATCTTGCTCCAAAGTATGCATAGGCATCACTAGAACCACAACGAGTACACAGAACCCATATTTTCTGCATATCTCTTTTACAGCATTCAAATTCATTAGATTGATCAACTATCAAAGCTTAGTTTTCAACAAATTAGCTTATGACACAAGTTTTTTGCATAAAGTTACGTATTGATAAATCAGTGATTAATCATTTATTCGCTAGAGATTGGCTTTTTCTTTATTTTCTTTTTTTGAGTAAGAAAAAATGCAACTGCTGCAGCTCCTGCTCCTGCAACTAAAACCCCAATTATGGTTTGAGAATCACTTCGTTCTTGTCCTCGTATCCCTTCATTTACTATTGAAAGATGTGGGTTTCCAAAATAAGTAGCATATACTTTGTTGGTTTTAGGATTTAGCATTAGCTCAAATGGTTGGTCCACTGGAATAGTATCAATTACCTGGTTTGTTTTTCCATCAATAACCGATATTGAGTTTGAGATTTGGTTACTTACATAAAGAATGTTTGTATCAGGATTGACTACAATTCTCCTTGGAGTTTTTCCCACTGAGATTGTATCTACTATCTCATTTTTTGACCCATCAATTACATCTACCGTGCCTGAAAGCTGATTTGTTACATACACCATATTGGTAGTAGGATTAGCAATTACTCCTCTTGGACTTTTTCCTACATCTAATATTGCAACTAGGGTATTATTCGAACCGTCAAATACATGGAGAGTATTTGTAGTTTCACTAGTAACATAAACCATATTTGTTTTCTCATTGACTGCCACACCACATGGTTTATCAACTGAATAGCTAGTTACAATTTCATTTTCAGTTCCATCTACAACAAAAACTGTATGAGTGTTATCACTTGTAACATATGCTGTATTAGTTTTAGAGTTTACAACAACATCATAAGGATCAGGAATATCTAATTTTTTAATCACCTCACTTGTGGCAGTATCAACTATTGCGAGGGTATCATTGTGTTCTAGTGCCACAAACAAAATTTTGGTATCTATGTTAATTCCAATTCCATATGGAGATATACCAACCTCAATTTCAGAAATTGGTTTATTAGTATTTCCATCAATAACTGTAACTGTATTAGATTTGAAATTTGTTACATAAACTTTTGAAGTTTCAGGATCCACTGCAACTACTCCCCATCCATCTTTCTGTTCAATTTTATCTATTAGAATAGAAGTCGATGCACTTGCAAAATCCGTTAAAAGAAAATTTGCTATAAATCCACCTAGTGAAAATAATAAAAATATCGTAAGTATTTTTGAAAAACTCGTTTTGCGCATCTTATACTAGGTTACTTATTTTGAGGTATAAATTTGAGTATTTTTAAAAAATGTTTAGAATATGAATGTAAGAAAAAGAGTTTTATTTAGATATTTTTTATCGCGGTTGAATTAATCCCATATCGCGTAAAAATTTGACGCTTTTGGCAAATTCGTCATCTGTTATTTTATCTTCTAACCACCATGTAGCTGTTTGTTTAAACCAAGAAGGTAATCCAATTTGCAAATCATCTTCATAAACTCTATTTAGATCAGATTCAAAATCATATGGAATAATGGAAAATAATTCCTCTTTATGTTTTGAATCTTTGTATTTAATTAGGTCAAACCAATTTGGACCAGGATCATCCACAGGTCCATCTGCAAACATAATGTCTCTTGATTTAAGGTCATTTAGTTCCTCTTCACTTACAAGGTACCCAATCGCATTACTATAATCTCCCTCGTTTATTTTTCCTTCTGACCACCATTGTGTTATGTATTTGTTTAATTGAATTAATTGTGGGGAAAGACTTCCTTCAATTTTTTGAGATTCTAAAACTCCAATAGCCGATTTGTATGGAGGCATTACAGAGTAGAAATAGGCAGCATTATCGACGTATAATTTTTCAACTACAGTACTACATTCTGCTGAGTAAGACTTTCTACACTTATCATATGTATTATCATATCTATGAACCAGAGTTTCGATGACTTCTGAATTATAATTTAACGAATATAGTACAAAATGAGATAATTCATGAGATAGTGTCCATGCTGGATCTGAATAATAAAAGTTTGAGCAATCACATACTATAATGACATGATTTAGATCTTTGTCAAGACCGCTATGTGCATATAATCCTCCGAGTTTTACAGCATTTAGTTTTTCTTCACCCAAATCATTATCAAGAACTATAATTAGTAAATCAAGATCCTTTGGAAGATTATAATTGTATAATAATTTTCCTTGAGTTGTACAAAGAGAATCATAATTGGAGTTTGGAAATTTGTATAACTCTAGATATTTTTGGGAAAGTTCAGTATATTTTACTACACTTTGATGATCATAATTACTACACACAGGGTTATGAGTAAGATAGACTAGCTGCCATTTTGTATCATCTGTAAGATGGGTAGCAAAGGAATTTTGAGTGTGTAGGGGGATTAGCATTATTAGTGCGATAAAAATTGCAAATGATATTTTTAGGAATTTTGTTGCCAATTATACCACCTGAATTATATTATTTGAAATCAGCCATTCGATTGCTGCGATAAATTCATCTTCACTAATCATGTCGTCTGCCCACCATCCTGCAGTACTTTTGATCCAAGGTTGTAATTCTGAAACTGCTGCATTGTTTGTTGTGTCAGGAAGAGATACCTGAATTACTCCTTCATTAACTAAATATTCAATTCCTGAAATGAAATTCTTACTATCAATTTGATCATTTGCCCACCACTTTGCATTAGTCTTAATCCAAATTGGTACAACTTTGTCGTCAGTAATATCTTCAGTAAAAGTATCTACAATTGGTTCTGATTCATCCGGTACCTCTTCTATAATATCTGAAGGAATTACTTCAATTGCATTTGAAATTTTATTTATTGTTGACCATTTTTGTAGATTCCATGATTCGAGTATTAGATCAGACTTTGCCATGGGCTTTGCAAAGATAAACTCAAACTTTAAGACAAAATCAGAGGCTGTGTCAGTTGGCAATAGTTCAAAATTGGCTTCTGAAAATAGTTTGTTTGGATCATACACCGATACTTGGGGAGATTTTAAAGGATCAAAATAGATGTAGGCATCACTATCTTGTCTTTTTTGCCCATCTCTAACATTTGTGTATAGTCCAATATGCTCAATTTTTCCAATTCCTCCGCCTTCAGTAAAATCAAATCGAAGAACTGCCTTTTCTCCAACCTTGAATGTTTTTGTCTCTTCGAGTGTTTTTACATCTTTGTCGTTAAGAATACCACCAAACCCTTCTTCCCCATCAGAAATTAATGCAAATGAAGACTGGCCAAATGAGGGGGGTGCATTACCACCAGAACCTGTACCTCCAGGATTTTTCAATGCTCCAAGTGCATTTACTACAAATCCCCCTTTTGCAATTCCTCCGCCTCCTCCTCCGCCTGCTCCAGAGTTAAAACCTAAAACATAACTACCTTGAATGGTAGGTAGTGGATTTCCAAATCCATCATTAAAAATTGGCCCAAAACCAAGATCAAAAGATGGATTACTGACTACAGTTTTTGCGACATTATCATGTGATGCTACATCATCTAATATAGTGACCATGCTATATGCAAAACCTGGTTCCTGATAGTACATCTGCAAAAGAGATGGATCATCTGCAGGAGCAAGGTCTGCATTTGCATAAGACATTGTCACAGTAATGTCGGTGCCTGCCAGTACCATTCCCCCATCATCAAAACTAATATCTAGTGCATGAGTTACTGGAGTAAAACCCTCACTTCCTGCGATTTGATTGTCATCTAAAATCACATCTTGAACAATAATATCTCCCAATCCATTCCCAGAGACTACAACAGAATTATCTAAAAATCCCTGGTTTATTGCATTAGCAAGTCGTGTATCGCCACTGCTAACAGTATCATCACCGTCTGCATCCCTGTAGACGGTATCAAATTCATCAAATATTCCTGGTGCCAGACCAAAATCATCTAAATATTTTTCATCTGGTGCAAACGAAGATAACAGTGTACCCACATCAACGTCAGATGATGCAACTATAGAACCATCAACATAGCCATAAGTTGCTGCATTAGCGAGTCTAACATCACCTTCACTGACAACACCAGGGTTAGCTACATCATCTCTGTATATGGTTTCAAGTTCATCAAAGGCGCCAAAGGTTATGCCAAAAAGATCGTCATATTTTTCATCTGGTGCAAATGTAACAAGAGGGAAACCTGAATCAGTGTCTCCTGTAGCAACATCAAAATCAATATGTATAATTGCTCTTGCCAATCCTGCTGTTCCTGGATCATATGAAACAGAAGATCCTCCAGGTATTGGGCCTTGAAACATTCCTGTATTAACGTCAGTCTCTGATAGAATGGTTTCAACTTCATTAATTTTAACTCTAATGGTTTCAATATTTTGAAGATCAACATTTGCAGTATGATCTGTTACAGTTAAGGTTCCAATCTCGTTTGGAAACAAGACTGGTACATCAACACTTGGGTCTAAACCATCAATAACTGAAATGTCTCTAAATTGTATGGTGTAAGAACCTGCTGGTACATCATCTAATACAAGGATTGCAGAATGTGGCTGTACAAAAGAATCCATAACAACAGAATCTGCTGGGATGTCAGTTGACACTGTCAGTCGTAGATTATAATTTACAAGATCAATCAGAGATGCAGTGCTAATGATATTTTGAGTAAAACTATCACAAACCAGTCCAGGTGTTGATATATCAACACTGTCAAACAGTACGCTATCATCAATTTCTAAAACATTTCCAGTTATTGTTGCTCCTCCACTAAGCATTGGGTCTGTGCAAAAAATTTCAATACTTGATGGATTTACAGTAATGAAATCTATAGTTACATCTGTATCAATAGATGGCGGAACACCTGCAAAAGCTTGTGGGCTTGTGATTGTAATTAAAAAAATTATTAGAAAAAAAATGGAAAGATTTTTTGTGTTTTGAAAAAATTCATTTGTCATTGTTGTTTACTTTATAATTACTCTCATGCTCATCAGTTTGCCTGCATTCATGTAAGGTTGATTTCCAGGAGTTACGCTGTCTGAATCGGTATCAGGATCTACTGTTATTTTTACTGGGGGAAATGCATTAGAATTTGGTAATATTATTTGGATATAGAAAGTGCCTTTATCCTTCTTTGCAGGTTTCCAATCTGCATGCCAATGTGGGGGAACTTTATCAGCATCATATTCCATAGGACCAGAAGCATAAGGTTCGGATTCACCTTCTTTGAAGACTCTAAATGATACTGTTGTATCTCCCCCAACTATAGGGATGTCCTCACCATCAAATATCTCTGCCTTGATTGGAACATTACCCTTTGCGGAATAGCTTGAATCAGCATTCCAAGGAGATACAGATTGATGATATGCACCTAAAATTTCTAATGTGTCTGCAATAACATTGTCATAAGAATCTGGCGGAATAGGATAAGAATTGGCTAATGGTTCTCCCCCATCAAATGAGCCAGTCGGAGTTTGTCTAAAATTGTATTCCAGTGCAGTCCATTCATTATAGTTTTTGAATATTTTAGATGAAGATGGAGTTGAAGATTCACATCCAAAAAATCCAAAATTGTTAATGTCACTACCAGATACACCAGAGGGACCACCAATACCATTCCAGTCAATTCCAATTGGGGTTCCTCCTGAAAGACGGGCCTGTTGTATTAAAAATGGTTGAGCCTGTCCAGGAGTTCCCCAAATTATCCAGGGTAGTGGATCAGAGGGCCTTAGAGGATTTGGAACATGGACTAAGTTAAAAGTTTCATAGAGGGTTGTTTCTCGCAAACCAAAACCATATGATGCTGGGAAATTACTTCGAAGATCACCATCTGAATAATCCAACCTCCATTTTGCTAATCCAAGCAAGTCAGGAAGTTGTCTTGAATATGTCATTACACTATCATGGTTTGGCTTGCAGTTATCACCATGATCTGCATTAGCCCTTATTGCAGGACCGCCATGATTTAGGTTGAGGTTGTGACCTAATTCATGCATAAATGTACCAGCCTTTTGAGCTCGTGTCCCATCAAATCCTACACCGAGAGCAACAACGCCGTCATTGCCTGGCATCTCTGCAGCTCCTGATGAGCCACCAATACTATTTGCAAATATAAAATAGTGGTAGGCTTGTGCTCGTGCAGTAAGCTCTGCATCAGTCTCACCAGAAGAACCAAAGTATTCTGCTTTAATTGAATTAAAGTCATCAAGATCAGGATTACCGTCAGTCCAGACAATTAGTTCTTGAAGTGGGCCTATATCGTCTCCCTCTACAACATGAAGATTAATTCCATTTGATCCCCCGACGTTAGTTACTGGGGCAGCTGCAAATGCTGCAATCACATCATCTATTGCATCATTGTTTAGACCACTAACAAAGGGGTTGTGTCCTGATACGTAATCTATTTCAACGTAAATGTCCTTTTTGTTTGGATCAGAGCCAGGTAGATTGTATTCTCCACCTCCAGCAATGGGTACACCATTACCTGGGCCTTCCCAGTCATCACATAAGGCATCTCCATCATCATCATTACCAGCCGCACAAAGTATACTTGTTCTAATCAAGCCATCCCCATTTGTAATTGATGCAGTTCCACCAAAGCCGCCTGCAGTAGCAAATAAGACTGAATAGGTTTGTTGATGGGATTCGAGGAAAACTCCAGTAGTGTCATCAGGGTCAGGTTCAGGTGCAGGGTCACTTTCAGAAGGCTCGTAGCTTGCATTACCACTAAAGATTGCTTCTACAAGTAAATCAAAATCAACCACCCCCGAAGTACCTATTGAAAAGAAGGAACCTTGAGAAAATGAAAGTGATGTAGATTCTTCAGGAGCTAATGTTTCAAATTCTTCATCAATATATGCAACATTCTCAGAGTTTAGAGCCTGAATCCTAGTAATGCCTACTGCAACTTCTTCAGAGACACCTGTAATTTCTATAGATGATATACCATCTGGATGACTAATCATAAATACTCCTGTATTCATTCCTTGGCTCTGTCCTGTTGCTGGTAAAGTATCTTCTCCACCTGTAGTAAATTCAACATTAACATCAACAAGGTCTTCACCCATGTCGTGTAATGAGAGAATTACTGAAATAGGATTAGATGGAAAATCTATTGTTGCATCAACATTTAGTCGAAGAACTTTATCTGTTCCACAACACTCATCAATCACTATGCCAGATGAATCAGTTACTGTAAAACCACTTGTAAATGCGTTAGCAAGATCAGGCACTGCGCCATCGCCCTCAAATTCTATTTCACTATCTGGTATGCCTTGTCCATTTTTATCATCAACATGTCTACCATTTACTGAAAAAACATCAAGAGTGTAAGGATCTTGAATTGTGTCTAGAAATATTGTAGTTGGATGAGGCAATACATTTACTTTTGCGTTAAGGTTACTTTTAATTAAAGAACCAGGGAATGTAACAGTTACAGTTTGAATGGTACTCGATGCTGCTTGTGCAGGGTTATGAATCTCAGATTCAAATGTAGCACCAGTATTTTCATCTCCAACTAATGAAGTGTTTGAGATAAGATCAGTAGCAGTATCTTCGTCTCCCCAATCAACTGTAAGGGCTTCATTTCCATATGCCCATACCGTTCCTCTTACTATTACATCTCCACTCCCATCAGGAACATCGCCCCAAAATGCCTCCACTGTTTGATCAGGAGAACCATCTGGATTAACTGGACTACAAATTGCATTAACACAAATTTCCGTAATAACAACTTCAGCTACTTTTTGGTTAAATACAGTTGCAGGAGTAGTATTTCCTGCATCATCCACGACCACACAGGAAACTGGGGTTACCCCTTTTGCAAAATTATCTTCTGCGCTATCAAGTGAATTTTCTGCATCATCTTCGCAAAAAATTTCAGGGGAAATATCGAAATTGTCAGATACAGAAAATGCTGGAGTATAAGTAACTAGAGTAAATTCTGCATTCTGTGGAGTAGCCTCGACTAACTTATCAGTAGGTTGAACCAAAATAGTTGGGAGAGTAGTATCAATAACTATAGTATGTGCTGCTGCAAAGGTTCCAACTTCAGGTAGGGTGTTATCAGCATCATTTCCTACAGCATCCTGAATTGAATCAGTTTCATCTAAAACCAGTGCATTTATTGAATCATAATCTAGATCAGATACATCTTCGGTTCCAGCGGGTCCAGCAACAGTATAACTGAAGGTAAGTGTATCAGTTCCACTACCGCCAATGTACGTTGCAGTAGCTCCGTTGTTAAGAACTATAGTTGGGGTTCCTACTGTCTCAACAAAAACAATCTGGTCGTATTCAACGGTAATGCCAATTATCTCTCCTACTGTGTAAGAATCATCAGGGTTGGTTGTATCAACTGCCACTACAGTTGGCGGAGTGATATCGGGAGTTGTATCAATTAGTTCTATTTCAAAATCTGCATCAGCAGGAGCTACAAACTGAAATACAACAAATTCAATATCTGTTAAATCTAGTGAAAAGTAGCTAAGATCGAAGCTAATTGTTTCTAAACCACCAGAGGTGACAATAGCAGCGCTAGTTTCTGATGCTTCACCACTAGCAAAGCTCTCCTTTAACTGAAGTGTAGCAGAAATTCCAGAAGTAGAACCAGTAACGAAATGAACATTTATTGATTCATGTACAGAAAGGTCAATGGGAGTACCTACATCACTATATCTAACTCCAGCAATTCCTTCATCCTCCAGTGATGAGGTAAAGGCATACTTACCGTTAGTAGTTCCGTCAACTTTTACGTTAAGTGAATCAGGAGCAGTTCCTACAAAGGTAGTTTCAAGTTCACAAGTTCTAACTGCACCATATACTCCAGTTAGCGAACCATCAGAGGCTGCTTGTTTAGTAGAAATTGTATTTTGCGATATGTTACAATTAGAGCCATAATTTTCAAAGTCATCAATTATAATTGGGGATGGACCAATGCTACCTGCTTGAATTTGTTGGTTACCTAATAATCCAGTTGTAATAATTAATGCAAAAAGCCCAATAACAAAAATTCTATTTTTTATTTTCAAATTAAATTTATTTTTATTAACATTAATCCCTTCAATATTATTCTGCGCCATATACTCCAATGCCCATACTACAAGTATTAGGCTAGTATATAAAAAATATGGATTTAATATTTCATAAATATTCTCTAGTCAGGCACGTACAAAAATAGAATATAGTTTTTTATAATTTGTAATTAAGTATGATGATGATTAATTGACTACCAAAAAAATTGATAGGCATCATATGCCTTGAGATTTTGCTTTGACCAGCTAACTATAGTTTTATCTGCTAAATGCTTTACAAGCGGAGCAGGATCTGCAAGAATCTTTAATCCTGTATCCATGTCTACTTTTAGTACACGAATTTTGATGTCAGACCTTTTTGGAATGGAAAACAAATAGGTTAATTGTTTACAGTCAGATGGTACACGATTTAAAAAGTTTCTATCAGGCTCTTCCCAATCGTATTGAAGTTTAATTGATTTTGTTTTTTTTGGTTGAATAGGCGGAAGTTTTACAACAAATTCTTTATGATATGGCTTGTTTACATTAAGACTTTGAATTTCAAGCTGCTTTCCTTTATCATCAGAGATTTGTACATTCATTTTAGCAAAATCCTTTGGTGAATCACCATCAAGTGTATAAAAGATTTGGTCTTTTGTTTCCTTTGAAACATTTCTCACTGTCCAAGACCAAGTATGATGTGTTAACATTGTTTTAATATCAATTACATCTAATGCAATTTCTATTGTCTCAAACTTAAAATTATATACGCTTCTCATTGATTGATCAAGTGTAACTGTCTTTACCTTCTTTAATCGTGGAGCGATTTTATTTCCAAATCCCTCTCCATAAATATTGAAAAGCTGCAACTCTTCTCCATGTTTTATGTGGTAGCTACCAATAGGATGTAGGATTTTTTTATAATCTGAAGATAGTTTTAATAGATCATCAGCTATTCTGGCAGAAGCAAAAATATTCATGTCCCCTGCTAGATCCATTACCCTTCTTGTAAGAATTATGCCAGGCCCCCATACATTATCCATATTGTTTAGGTCTTTAATCACATAGACAGGACCCATGTCAATTCCAATTCTTAATAATAATTTTTCATTTCCACGCTGTGACTCATTATACCGGTAAAGTACCTTATGTAGCTCCATTGCAAGATGAATTGGTTTTTCAGGACTATCGCTAAATCCTATTGCATAGCCATCACCTGTTGCAAGAACTACTGTAGAATTTAGATCCCTTTTTGAAAATGTTGTAGTTCGCTGAATTAACTCATTTAAAACAATAATTTTTTTTACTTGGTTCTTAGTAGGAATTGTAGGATTAGACCCTGCAACAATATCTGTAAAAAACCAGTGATATGTTTTCGTTAATGTTTTAATGTCTTCAAAACCTACAATGTCTTCACCTTTTAATGAGCGAAGCATTTGTGACAAGAAATTATCAGGACACTCCTTTAGGACTTCAAAAGTATTAATGATAGTTTTAGTTTTAATTTTGTGTTTTTTTAGCTGATCAAGCAACCATTCTTTGCCTCTTTTTGTTTCATCAAGTAATCCTTGAATCTCTGCAATCTTAGATAATTTACTAAAAGATACCTTTTCTTTGGTAGACATTTTTGTTTACATGCTATTGAAAAACTATAAAATTATAAAGTTATTTTTAATCGTCATTATTTACAGAAAACCTTATGCATTTTTGTAATTAGGTTGGCAAATCATTTGGAGAATCAACCCACATGTCTTTATGGGCAAATCCATCGTTTAGTGGGTTATACTCACTAATCATGCCATATCCGCTCGTTCCACCAGATACAGGATATTCAAAGTATAATGCAGAAAAGATTTTTTCAGAGCCTTCTTTAGCTTTTTTAATTAAGCTAGAATCAATGAATACCCAATAATGCTTTTCCATATTTGGCAATAGTGGTCCCAAGTTAAAGGTTGTTCCAGGATTTGATTTGAAGACATTTCTATCCATTATCTTTGTATCAATTTTACAATAAGCTTTGACATATTGTGCTGGAAGTTCACCATAATTTTTTATCGTACAGTCATATTGATTTGTATCTCCATTTGGAGGAAGTGCGGTAATAGTATTAACTGGCCCAACCCAAGGTCTTAGCCTATATTCTGTTTCAATTTTACTTACTCTAGTAGAGGCCTCTAAATGGCGAAATGTCTTAAAAATTGCAATTGCCAATACCGCTGTACCTATTCCTGTTATCCAGTGGGCAATTGCAATCCACATTTCAAGGGAACCCCCCATTTCGGTGATATGATCCATCGATTCAGGGGAATTTTCTGCAGCAAAAATGTTTGAATTATTAATAGAACTATTTAGGAATAGTATAACCATAATACTGGTTAGAAAGATTTTATGCATACTTTATCCCTAAAAGAATTAAATTTATCCAATATTCAAGTGTAACCATATCCCCTAGACTAATGTAACGATTAAGTAATGAAAGAATTACTCCTCAACACGATATTTTGTTGAGGATACCCGGCGTAATCTAACTTCTATATCCATTAATATTTCTGGGAGTTGTTTTGTAGTATTGGAATTTTCTTGTTCCAATCTTTTAATTTTTGATTCTGTATCAGATTTGTCAAGATTGGTTTTTTCTAGAAGTTCTTCATTTTGTTTTAATTCATGTCTATTAAATAATTCCAATTCTTTTTGAAGTTGATTTTTTTTCTCCGTAAAATCTTGAATTTCTTTTACAAAGCCATCAAGCATTTCAATAGTCTCATCTATATTGGCAATAGATTTTTCAGTATCTTTAACAGAGATTGTTCCACCTTCAATTCCTTTTCTAACTGATGAGAGAATTTTTATGATTTCATTTTTATTTTCAGTGGTTAAAACGTAAAAGGGTTGGATTACTAATTTTTCCATTAATTGTTGTTGAGGCTTTTCAAGAGATGAGCCGTGCTCGTATCTCCCTAATGGCCTCGATATTTTGGTGAATTGGAAATCAATTTTTGTTTTAATTTCATTTTGTTCTGACGATAAGGATTCTAGTTTTTTTTGCGCTTCTTGATATTTTAGGTATTCTTTTCCAGATTTTATCTTTGAAATGTGTTTAGTAGTTTCCACAATTTTTTTATCAAATCTTTCAATATAGTTTTTTAGCTCTAAAATTCGCTTTTCAGTTTCGCTTTGATTCTTTTTTGAATCAGAATATTCAGATATTTTTTGATCAATTTGTTGTATATCTTCAGATAATCTAGCATGATTATCAATCATTATCTGTATTTCATTTCTATCAGAGTTTAATGTGGCAAGATGCTCTTTTAGCTTTGTAGCATATTTTTTTGCAAAAATATGAATGACCCTTGATTGTCTTCCAAGTACATCACCAATTCTTTTGAGTCTTTGTGTAATTAGGGTATTTAGAGATACTACATCATCATATGTTTTAATTTCAGGAAGTTTTTCTGAATTTTCCTTTTTAATTGTATCAATTACTTGTTTTTTTCCACGTACTACAAGGATTTCTAAATGTTTATCAATATCATCAACATGAAGATTATCTTTTTCTAATTCTTTGATTATATTGGATATTTCATTTAGATTTTCTTCTATTTTTTTCCTAAATGATTTTACTTCGGCAATTATTGTTTTGCTACGTAGAGAATGAATTTCATCAATTTTTGGCTTTATTTCAGATAGCTTGATTTTTTTTTCTTCTTGAAGGGAATTATCTTGAACTTGATTTTTCTTTTTTCCCCATCCAAAGACCATAAGTCAGACATTGCTTAGGGGAAATTAAAGTGTTAGAATGAAATTATTTAAAAAATTTAAAATAAACCTGAATAAATAAATAAAAATGAAAAAAATATCTAATCAAAAAAAGGCATATTATTCAGGCATAGTAAAAAAAACTATCGTAATTAAATCATCAAGTGATAAAGTGTGGAAAAAAATTAGTAATGTAGTAGGATTACCAGAGTGGCTAATTGATGTAAAAAAAACAGTTTATCTTTCTAAAATTAAAAAAGGAATAGGTGTAATTCGTAAAATTACATTTGATGATGGTAATCAAATTGAAGAACATGTTGTTGCATGGAAAAACAATGAATACTTTTCATATTTAGCTCTAAACGGTATGCCATTAAGAGTATATCATGCAACGATTTCAATAAAACCGCAAACCAGAAAATCAACCCTTGTAACTTGGCAAACTTATCTTAATAGTAAAAAAATGACAAAAAATGAATTCAAAGAGTTTAAATCTTTTTTAGAAAAATTTTATCAAAAATCACTTAGAAATCTAAAATTAATATTAGAAAAATAGCGTGTCTGTACGCATTAAACAAACAGGCAATTATTACAATTCTAAAGCAACAAAAAATGGATTGGCTCAAGTGTCTAATGATGAGATTCCAAAAAAATTGGAACCACTTACTGTCCCAAGAATTATTGAGCAGCTAGAACGTGCTCTAATGGATATTAAATACAAGCAGACAGATGACGAATTAGTTTTTAATAACATTGAAAATGAGCCAATTGATTCAAAATCGCGTCCACAGTTTATTGGAAAAGAGCTAATGCTTTTTGAAATGATTGGTATTTTAAATGGAAAAATTACAGAGTTACAAAAAAAATATCAAAAAATAAAAAGTATAGAAGATAGAAAAGAAGAGTTTGTTTCATCTAAAGCCAGTCAAATTACAGAACCTGTTCAAGATATTTTAGAATATGCCAAGCTTGCAAAAGCAGGACATATTGACCCCAAAGAGGCACTGGACAGTGTAATTGGAGTAGCAAAAAAGCTTCAAAATGTAACTACAGTAGTTTTAGATACTAATCGCATCCAAAATGACAGTCTTACCTTATCAAAAAAAAATCAAAAAATTAATGAAATAATTTTAGATGTCGTTAATTCTGTAAGATCTGATGCAAGAGTACCTATTCGTGTTGGTCTTGATCATGATATTGAAATTCCTGTTGATAGAATTAGACTCAGCCAAGTAATTCAAACTATATTAAATAATTCTATTAAGTATACAGAATTAGGACACATCAAAGTAGAAAGTTTTGTAGCACACCAACAAAATTTATTCATAATTAGAATCAATGATACTGGAAAAGGAATTCCAAAAGATATTCTTCCAAAAATATTTGATAAAGAAATTTCCCAGAGTCATATTGAGGGTGTCAATGTAAAATTGAGTTTGTATTTGTGTAGGGGAATAATTGATGCACATTGTGGCAATTTATCTGCAAAAAATAATGTAGGTACAGGTTGTACTTTTACAATTACTTTGCCAATAAAAGAAGAGTAGATCATCTACATTAAATACAATAAAGGGATATTTTCTTTGTGAGCGATACACGCTTTACGTTACTTGGGATAGTTTTAATTTTTGCAGGTTTTATTATTCTAGGAATTTTTGGTGCCCCATATTTTGATGCAACGATTCAGGCTCAAGAGTTTGGGAATTGCTATGAATATTTTGATGATTCCCCTCCAGTACCTATAGAGTGTGAAACAAAGCTACAAGACAAAATGATGTTTTCTGGACTAGTGATGGGCCTAGTTGGTGCAGGAATTGCAGCG
>DASPGM010000013.1:0-54325 GCA_035620615.1 Nitrosopumilaceae archaeon
AAAAGGAAAATCCAAAGCTAGAAAAGGAAAATCCAAAGCTAGAAAAGGAAAATCCAAAGCTAGAAAAGGAAAATCCAAAGCTAGAAAAGGAAAATCCAAAGCTAGAAAAGGAAAATCCAAAGCTAGAAAAGGAAAAAATAATTTAAGAAAGAGAAAATAATTTCAGGGTCTAGCTTACTCAGTTCTAATAAGAATTTCTAAGAAAGTACTTCTAATTGACCATATTTTCCCTTCGTCAATGAAACTTCACCTTTGAAGGTATTGGTATAGCCATTAGTTATCTTGACTCTGGAACCATCCTTTATTTTTGGAATATCATCGCCCCATAGAGTTAATTTAATTTCGCCTGCATCATCAACTAGATAGGCATCACAAACATCAATTGTTCCACCTGCTTTCTTGTTAACTGTTCTTGTTTCTCCTTTTCTTTCTACAGTTCCTTCCAAATTGATTCCATTTCGCATATTCTTTGCTTCTTCAGTTGTAGTCATAATTTTCGTTTTTGCCGAGCCAATTATAAAGCTTTTTTTAACACGAATGTTCCGCAGAAGTTGCAGGGGTATCGAAGCCCGGTCAACCGAGAAGGACTCAAGATTATGACAATAGGAAATCCTTTCCTTTAGGGGTTCGTGGGTTCAAATCCCACCTCCTGCACTTTTTTTAAAATAAATAAAAATAAAATTTAAAAATAAATTAAATAAAAATTTTCTAAGCAGTAATGATTTTTACAGATCTCACAGAATGCTTTGAAATCTCTTCATGAAGTTTTGCATGACTTTCTTCCTTAAATGTTAGGTCGCATCTAAAACACTTCCAACCTAACGAAGACATATAATAATAACAGTAAAATCAGATATAAAGATATTGAATAAACTGTCCTTTTTTTTGAACAACATCATCTTTTTATTACAAAACTTATTTTTTTTTCATTTTCTTGACATTTTTTTCATTTTTTTCATTAGTAAAGACCCTCCAAATGATTTAGATAAAGAATTACAACCTCTGAGTATGAAAAATGATCGATATTTTAGAAATATTATCTGAATATTCCTATTTTGGAATATTTTTACTGCTATTAGGAATTGGAGCAGCACCGCTATTGATGCCACCATCATGGATGGTACTGGCATCTTTTCAAGCACTAGATCCATCCTTGGATCCTCTTATCCTCACTCTTGTTGGAGCCACAGGTGCCACCATTGGTAGAGTTTTTCTAAAACGCCTGAGTCATCTTTTTAGGAGATTTGTTGGAAAAGAGCAACAGTCAAATCTTGATATAATTGGAAATTTTCTTAACCGTAGAAAATTCGGATACATCCTAACCTCTTTTCTATTTGCAGCAACACCCCTCCCAGCTAACATGCTTTTTATCGCTTATGGATTAATGCGCATTAAGAATCTAGGAATCTATCTTGGTTTTTGGCTTGGACGAGTTTTGTCATATTATATTATGTTATCAATTAGTCATGCAGTTTTAGCCCCATTTCTCGAACTATTTGAAGACACACTTACTGGTATAATAGTTGCCGATATTATTGGAGTAGGAAGTTTAGTTTTCTTTGCAAGTGTTGATTGGGGTATGTTAATTACTCAAAGAAGGTTCAAGCTTATCAAACCAAAAATTTGGAGAATTTAATTGCAAAATATCAGACAATTATATAGTGAAGTGGAAAATATGATGAGAAAAAACGATCCTGCCCACGATTTTGAACATGTAAAAAGAGTTTATAGAAATGCTGAGCGCATATGCAAAACTGAAAAAGCTAATAAAAAACTTGTACTTACGGCCACTTTATTACATGATATAATTTCTTTTCCAAAATCTGACAAACGCTCAAAAACTTCTTCAACCATAAGTGCTATCAAAGCAAACAAAATTCTTAAAAAATATAATTATTCTCCTCAAGAAATAAAAATTATAGCAGACGCTATAAAGCATCACAGTTTTTCTAAAAATAAAATTCCCAAAACTTTAGAAGGAAAAATAGTACAAGATGCTGATAGACTAGATGCAATAGGTGCTATAGGTATTGCACGAACTTTTGCAGTTGGGGGGGCTGAAAATAGATCCTTTTACAATAAGGGGGATCCTTTTTGTTTAGCAAGAAATCCAAATGACAAAGAATGGACTTTGGATCATTTTTTTAAAAAACTTCTTCTCTTAGAGTCAAAAATGAACACAAAATCTGGAAAAATTGAAGCGCGACGTAGAACAAAAATTCTTAAAAAATTTCTAAGTGATTTGAAGAAAGAAATTTAGCCATAATCAATATACCTATCATATCTTTTTTCAATTTCTTTATTGCCTCCATTTTTTATATTTTCAATTTCGTCTTTTCTTCTATTTTTGATATATCTGATAATATCTCTAAATTCTTCTGAATCAGAAAATGACCCAAAAAGTGGGTTTAATAAATCAAAATATTCTAAAACTTTATTGCGAAATTCTTCTCTGGATGGTTTTTTTATATCATTTAATCTAAACCAAATTACTGCCCAACTTGCCCCTACTACATGGGGTAATAGATCAAAAGCACGCTCAATTTCAAATCTTTGATCATCTCTCATTGGCTATCCATTGATAATCTTTGCAGCCGATTTTGCAAAATACGTTACTATCATATCGGCACCAGCTCTTTTAATAGAATACAAAATCTCGGTTAGTACATCGTTTTCTTGAATCCATCCTTGTTTTGCGGCACCCTTTACTAAAGCATATTCTCCAGATACACTATATGCTGCCACAGGAACATTAAATTGCTTTTTTGTTTCTGCGATTAAATCAAGATACGCTAATGCAGGTTTAATCATTACAATATCTACTCCTTCATTTACATCCATCTCTACTTCTCTTATTGCTTCACGTGCATTAGAAAATGGAATCTGGTAAGTTTTTCTGTCTCCAAACTGTGGTGCGCATTCTGCTGCGTCCCTAAATGGTGAATAAAATGAAGATCTGTGTTTCGCGGAATGTGACATTATTGCAACATCAGAAAGACCTGCGTCATCTAGTGCCTTGCGTATTGTAATTACTTGACCATCCATCATTGCGGACGGTGATACTAAATCAACTCCTGCCTTAGCTTGACTAACTGCAATTTTTGCCAAAATTTCATTACTTGAATCATTATCAATTTTATTTTCTTTGATGATTCCACAATGTCCAGATTTGGTATATTGACAAAGACAAACATCTGCCATGATCGCAATCTTTTCTCCAAAATTCTTTCGAATTTGGATTATTGCCTTTTGAACAATTCCATTATCGTTAAACGCGGAACTGCCAATATCGTCTTTTGATGAAGGAATTCCAAATAACATTATGGCAGGTATTTCTAAATCAATAATTCTACCTACTTCATCATTCACTCCGTCCAGAGGGAATCTCTCAATCTCCGGCATTGACTCGATTTTAACAGATTTTTTTAAATCTTCTTGGACAAAAACAGGGCAAATGAAATCTTTTGAAGAGAGTCTTGTTTCTTGAACTAATTCTCGAATCTTTTCATTTTTTCGTAATCTTCTAAGACGCCGATTAGGAAAAGTAGACATGCCAAAAATCTATCTGTTTGTTATATAATTCTAGTCTGTAAAATCGTTAATCTTTTTTATTATAATCAAAAAGTTTACTTGCAGCATCAAGTAACTCTGGATTTCCTTGCTCGGAAGCTTTTCTTAAATTATTCATTGGTGCTGACACAATACTTTCAACCAAAGCTTTTGTTAGCTCTTCAATAATTTTGACACGTTTTTCATCTGTTTCTCCTAACATTTGAAGAGCCTTTTGTAATTCTTTAATTCTAAGTGAATCAATATTTTTGAATACATCCTTAACTATTGGCTCTGCATCTAATCGTTTCATTGTAGCATCAACTACTAATAATTCTTCACTAATTATATTTTCAACGGCTTCAACCTTTCCTATTCTATTTTTCATGTTTTTATCAACCATTTCGGCAATTTGATCTAGATTCATAAGTTTGATTTTAGGAAGAGTGGCTACTTTTTCATCTACCGTTCTAGGATTAGATAAATCTAAAATCATAATGCCATTTTTATTTGAATTAGTGGCTTTTTTTATCCTTTCATATGATACTAGAAAATATGGAGCAGTAGTTGCAACAAACAATACATCGTAATTTTCAAAACCCTCCAAGACCTCTTCAAACCTAATTGGTATTCCTCCAAGTGTTTCTGCAAATGCCTTTGATCTCTCAAGCGTTCTACTGGAAATAAAAAATCCATATCCTCTTTTTTTAAGAGATTTTGCAACTAGTGTTGCAGATTCTCCTGTTCCAATTAATAAAATGCGTTTTGTTTTTAGGTCATTAACATTTTCTTCAGCAAGTTTTACCGCCATAGAACCTACTGATACTCCTCCCTTGCTAATTCCAGTTGAGTTTCTTACTCTTGTTCCAATTTGAATTGCTTTATCAAATAGTGTATTTAGACGCTCTCCAGAAAACTTGGCCTGTCTTGCAGTTGTAATTGAATTTTTAATTTGTCCAAGAATTTGTTCTTCCCCTAAAACCATTGAATCTAAACCTGAAGTTAATTTTAATAAATGATGATACACTTCTTCATTTTCACAAAGCTCTAGATTTTCCTTAAATGCAGATTCCTCTAGCCCTGCAAGAGATGCCCATGTCTTTTTAATTTTATCAAGGTCGTAAGATTTTCCAGTACCAAACAGCTCTACTCTGTTACAAGTTTGTAATATTACACATTCTGATAATCCTGAATGTTTTTTAAAATTAGAATATGCATCATCAATATTCTTGAAAGTAAACTTTTCTAAAACATGAATTGGTGAATTACGAAATGTTATCCTAGCATTAATGATATTCTGATTCATTTCCACTTCCTTAACATCAGCATTGCCCTCTGTTGCGCTTTTTTTAGTTTATTGTCTTTTATTAACTGTTTAATCGATTTATCGTTTAATATCGAATATAGGAATTTTTTTCGCTCTATTTGGGTTGGAATTGTCTTTTTTGCCGCATCCCTTGCGATCTGCTGTAATTTAATTTGGTAAATATCTTCTTTTTTTATTATTTTTTTAAAGATTTTCTCTGTTTGTAATGATAGTTTTCTTGCCATCGCCGGACTCTTACCCCCAGTTGAAATAGCGATCTGAATAGTATCTTCAATGTTAATTACAGAAGGGTGTGCAAAGTCACTTACTTCTGGGTCATCAGAAGCATAAACCAAACAATCCATTTTTCTTGCTTTTTGAATAATTTTTCTATTAATCTCCCTATCGTCAGTTGCAGCCATTACCAGAAAGGGTTTGTATTTTTCAAGAAAATTTCCATCTTTTAACTTTATTTTTTTAAATTTAATTTTTTTTTGTTTTACGTAATTTGCTAACTGTGAATTAATTTTGTCACTAACTACCAAAATCTTACAATCTTGTGTTAGAAGTGAATTTACTTTTTTCATTCCCTCTGCCCCCCCTCCTACTACAATTACTAAATTTCCTTTCAGATTAAGATCTACTATCAACGATCTGGCATCATTGAAATTGTATTTATAGATTCAAGGAACCCAGCTACATTTTTAATTGATAGAGAAATTCTATGTGTTATGGCTTCTATGGATGATTTGGATAAAGAAATACTAAATGAAATTCAATGGACTTTTCCTCTTACCTCTCAACCATATCACGATATTGCAAAAAAATTTAAAATTACCCCTGAGATTGTAAAAGAACGATTAATCAATCTAAAAAAAATAGGAGTACTCCGTCAACTTAGTGCAATTTTTGATACTAGAAAACTTGGATACAAGAGCTCACTAGTAGCAATGGAAATTGATCCAGATAAGCTCGATTATGTTGCCCAACAAATTAACCGTCACCCAGGAGTGAGTCATAATTATGAAAGAAATCATCAATTTAATTTGTGGTTTACTTTAGCTGTTCCACCTGGTTCTGATCTTAAAAATGAAGTTGATAAATTCTCAAAACTTGAAGGAATTAAGAAAGTTAGATTACTTCCAACTATTCAGTTATTCAAAATTGGTGTGAAGCTTGACATGGTTGATGAAAAAAAACACGAAATAAAACCATCAGAGGAAAAGAAAAAAATTAGTAATGTAAAATTTAATCCCACTGAAGATGACAAAGAGTTCATTAGAGAACTACAAAAAGATCTAGATATTACAGATAAGCCATTTTCAAAGACTGCACAAAAACTTGGTATGACTGAAGAGCAGATATTTGATAAGCTAAGAAAATATGAAGAAATTGGCGTCATGAGAAGATTTGCAGCAATTTTACGTCACCGTGATGTTGGTTTTGTTGCAAATGGCATGATAGTTTGGAGGGTACCAGAAGAGCGAATTACTGAAGTAGGTGCCAAACTTGGTGCATTCCCACAAGTTAGCCATTGTTATCAACGACCTGTATATCCTGATTGGCCTTACAATGTATTTTCTATGATTCATTGTAAATCCGAAGATGAGGCACAAGATGTGGCAAAAATTATTCAAAAGCAAATTAGCGTAGATGATTACAAGATTTTATTTAGTGCACGAGAATTCAAAAAAACCCGCGTAGAATATTTTGTTGAACAGAATTTTTCCTTAGAGGAAACAATTCCGGCATAAAATTATTTTAAACTAATTATACTGTTTGAGGTGTGGCTTTTAATTCGTAAGAGGGCCAGGAATTGTATAAAGAATCAATCTCCTTCATATCTGATTCTGGAAGGTAATTCCCATCTGACATTTGGGAAAACATCTCAATTTCCTCAATGCTAATCACTGTTGGTAGTACAGAAGAAATGCCCTTCTTTGATAGGATAAACTTTATTGCTAGTTCGGTAATACTAAGCCCATTTCGCTTTGCAATTGGCTTTAGTTGCTCAACCTTTTCTAAAGATGCCTTGATCCACTCTCCTTTTCGAACAGAACGATGATCCTTTTCATCAATTTTGGTATCTGTATTTACTTTTCCTGTAAGGATACCGGATGCATCAGGAACTCTTACTAGAATTCCTACATCTTTATTGACGGCCTTTTTCATCAATTCGTTTCCAGGTGACTGCTCCAAAATATTGTAAACCGTCTGTACAGCAGAAATATTATCTCTATCCATTGCATCGAGACCCTCTCGAGTCCACCCTATCGCAGGACCTAAAGCAACTTGGCAGGTCTTAATTCTTCCTTCTGTTATTTTTTCATCTAAAGTCTGAAAAATTCTATCATCGTGAATGTGATTTAGCTTTGGATTATGCAGGCCATAAACATCAATGTAATCGGTCTGAAGACGCTTTAAGCTGTTATTCAAAGCATGATCTGTAAATTCAGCATCAAATCGTTGGGGTAGTTCCTTATGTCCAATTTGATCCACCTTCTCAAAATCATATCCATATTTTGTTGAAATGATAATTTCATTTCGCATATCTTTGAAAACCTCTCCAATTAGCCTCTCACTTTTTCCTTTCCCATACATATCCCCTGTTTCAAAGAAATTAATTCCCAAATCATATGCTTTTTTTAACATACGCTTTGCTTCATCCTCGTCAATCTCTTTACCCCACCAATTGAGCGCAATAGCCCATGCTCCAAATCCAATCTCAGAAACCTTAATTCCACTTTTTCCTAAAGGTTTGTATTTCATTTCACAATCTCCTTGAATTTTTGAAATCTTAAATTAATTTCTGTATCACTCAAAACAGGTTTTCCTTCATTGATTTCTTCATTTATGTTTATCCAAGATTTGCATCCATGATATTCAGATTTTATTGGAATTTTAATTTCAGGTACTTTATACACTTTCAGAAAAACTGCCTTGATTGGTTTTTCAGGCATCCAATTCATTCTTTCTTTAATATATGATTCACTCCAAATATGAAACTTGGATAATTCATCAATTTTTTTTTGTGAATCGATATCTGCTTCAAACATTACTTCTGCATAAGATGTAATCTTGTTATATTCACCATTTGCCAAATTTTGATTTACAATATCCAAATAATGATGAAATTGTGGTTTTAAATTTTTAATCTCTTGATGTTCAAATGTTGGAAATAAAATAAATTTCTTTGATTCAATTTTAAAACCTGAAGCAGTTTCTAGAATTCCACCTTTTCGTAAAATTACCGTTTGGTCGCCATTTTCAAGGGCTTGTACTACAGTTGCCCATTCTTTTAGTGCATCCATTAACCCATACTGGATATCAAAGGAATAATATCTTTTTTAACACAAACAATCATCGGAGTATCTATTGCAACATATCTTGATACCTGTGTTCCCCTTAAATCCATTATGAGATTTTGAAATGAATGAAGATCATCAGTTTCAAATGCCAACATGAAATCTTCATCATGAATACCAAAAGAATAAGTCGTGTTTAGAATTACTTGCGGATAGCTTTTGCCAACTTCAATATGCTCCTCCATCATTTTTTGTCTTTGCTGTACCGGTAAAAGATACCACTCTCTAGTTTTTGTAAATGGATATACTATAACATATTGTAGTGCTTCTTCTCCTGCAATAAACGAGGGTATTTTTCCTGTTTTTGCATAAATTGAAGGCCTTGTAGATGAAAGGTAAACATGGGATGGTGTGATATATTTTCCAAATACCGTCAAGTATAGTTTCGATATTGCAGCTTGAATCTCTTCAACTGATTCTGCTGCAAACCATAACAAAAAATCAGCGTCATCTCGTAAGCCTAGGGTTGAATAAGATCTAAATCGAATACCTGAATTTCCAATAATATTTTCAACTTCTTTTGCAGACTCTTCTTTGGCTAGATCTGCCATCCATCTCCACTTAGGATCTATTTTAAAAAACGAGAAATTAAAATAGAATTTTTTTTCTGCTTCGGAGCTAGCTTCCATGGATACCTCTCTAACGTATATGAATAAAAAAGTACTCCTACCTTTTAGCCTAACACTTTAAGTTCTTTTTTGTTCCTATGCATTAGAACTTTAGTAAAAGTAGGAAACTAAAATTTTTATGATGCTGGTTGGGATTCTAAGATCCATTCGTATCCCTTTTTCTCTAACTCTGCAGCTAAAGAACTATCCCCACTTTTTATTACCTTTCCATTTGAAAAAACATGAACAAAATCTAATTTGTCAAGAAAGTTTAGGATCCTAGCATAATGAGTAATAATTATTGTAGTAGAATCTTTTCCAGAAACTTGACTAATTGATTTTGCAACAGCTTGCACTGCATCAATATCTAATCCTGAATCAGGTTCATCTAAAATTGAAATTTTTGGTTTGAGTACTGCCATTTGTAAAACTTCTGATCTTTTCTTTTCACCACCAGAAAACCCTTCATTGAGATATCTTGCTAAAAAGTCATCTTTTAATCCAACAGCATTGATATTTTTTTTCAAATAATTTTGAAATTCTCTAACAGTGATGAATACTTCACGATTATCTCCTTGCAAAGCTTTGCTTAGTGCATTGTAAGATGTTCTAAGAAAATGTGAAAAACCAACACCAGATACTTCGGTTGGGTATTGAAATCCTAAAAAGAGTCCTTTTTTAGCTCGTTCATCGGCTTTTAACTCCAAAATACTTTCTCCATCAAGTAAAATATCACCTTGAGTCACTTCATATTTTGGATGTGCAAGTAATGTGTAAGCTAATGTGCTCTTACCAGAGCCATTGGGGCCCATAATTGCATGTACCTCGCCTGGGCCGGTTTTAAGATTAACACCCTTGAGAATTTCCTTTCCACCAACATTTACATGAAGATCCTTAATCTCGAGAATTGCCATAAAATTAATTCTATTTTTAGCTATATAATACAGGCGAATTTTAGCTGCTCCTAAGGGGCATTATTCTAAATTTATAGAATTACCATTACTAGATTAAAAATAAAATAAAAGGGGGGTGGATTAGATTTTGGCTAGTGATGGTCTCAGAGTTACGCATAATTTGTAACTCATCAGAATTTCTTTACATCTGTTACGAATTGTAACTTCTGTAACTCCTGCTACACTTGAAACATCCCTTTGAAGGACATTTTGACCAAGCAATATCGATGCAACATAAAGATATGCTGCTGCGATACCGTTAGGAGCCTTTCCATCAGCAAGATTACGGCCTTTGGTTTTTTCTGAAATTTCTAATGCAAGGCGTTCTACTCGTACATCTGTTTTTGTTAGATTGGCAATTTTAGAGATGTACTTGTCCATTGTTACAACAGGTGTTGAAGATGCTCCTAGCTCCATTACCATAGTTCTATAGTATCTTGCGGCTAGTTTGGTTTTGGATTTGAGATCCTTAACTGTACTTATTCCAGCACAAATTTCTTCTAAAGATCTAATCACATTGCATTGCTTGCAAGCCATAAAAATGGTTGCTGCTGAAATACTTGCAACTGATTTTCCTTTGACGTCCATTTTGCCATCTAGATTTCTATAGATCATCGATGATGTCTCTAGTACATTTTTTGGCAGGGTAAGAACTTTACATGCTTCCCCAATTTTTTCAAGCACACTTGATAATCTTCTTTCTCTTGGAGATGAAACTCTTACTCTTTGTTGCCACTTTCTTAGATTGTTCATTTGATTTGCTACATCTGAACTAATCGATTTTCCACTAAAGTCTTTGGTGCTTATAGAAATCTCTGTTGTAATTCCCAAATCGTGTTGAGAATATGTTGTTTGTCCTGTTGCTCTTGCTAATTTCATTTTTTCTTCTAAACTACTGCTTCTAGCTTCTGGGCCATAGTCTGCCATTTGTTGTGCAACGACTACACCGCAGCCCGAACAAATCCTTTCACCATTCTGAACGTCATCAATTAATGATGAATCACATTCAGGACAGCATTTTTCTATTTCAATTGCGTTCATTTCTTTTTCTCCTTAGTATTTTGTATTTTTTCACAGGAGAAGATGCTAGCGCAAAAACTTTTTTGCCAACGTATTTTTTTATGCTATTTGTTAACGGAATGGCAGATGCATATGGTTTTCCAACTGGACCTATCATCTCCGTAACCTTAGCTAACTTACTACTTTTTTCGTCGCAAATTATCTGACCTTCTTCTAATGTTTTAGAAAGTCGTATGATAACTCTGCCACTATTGGCCAAATGCATAATTTCGCCTACCTCCTGCAATTACTGGACAGAATGTTTTGTCATTATCATAGACTTCTGTCAACTTTCCTTTAGCTTGAAGCTAGATTGAATATTATTTAGACTGCTTTGCTCTTTTAGAAACTAATTTTTCAGAAATTTTATTTAGGATTTTTGTTTTTGGTCCATCTTTTGGTAAAATGATATACCCTGATCTGACATAGGGTCTTTTTGGAAATCTAACTTTATCATTTGATTCAGTAAGTTCTAATCCAGCTGATTTTGCAGCTTCGATTAATTCATTTAATGATGGATCAAAAACACATTTTTCTTTTGGAAGCTTTCGTCCCTTATCGCGCGGTAATGTCTTGTTAAAATAATCCAGCCAGACTACGACATGCTCGTAATCTTTCATTTAATCACTTTATGAGAACTGCATTAACGGCGCCGTGTTGCCCTGGTTTTGAAACAACTCTGCACTTTCCATCTTCTGTTTCAAGAATTGCTCCTTTGCAAATTACTCCACGTCTTTGATAATCACTGTTTGATGGATTTTCTAAAACTTTTACAATTTTTGTTTTCTTTACTTTAGAATTTGGAATAGATAAATTCGCAAAATCAATTGTCTTTAATGCTGTTTTTTGAATTTTGCCGCGAACTTTTCTTGTAACAGTAATTGCGGGACCCATTAGAGCTTCATTTGGGTATCTATCAATTTCATATTTTCTTCTAGTTCGTAATGGATGTCGTCTACCACCAGTTATTTTACTTGTTGCCAAATTTTCTAAAGATTTTCTCATGTATCCAGTTTGAACTACTCTAATTTATACAAAACGCAAAAATTTCTTATCAAAACTAGGTTTTCAAAGAATTCCTCTTAATTTTCAAGAACTAAGCCTGAGGGGTGGCAATAGTTTGCGTCGGGCTTGGTTCTACAACATTTTGAGGTGAGCTTACACTAGAAGCTTGGGGTGATTTTCTTACTCTTTTGAAAAGTTTTTGTTTTAGTGCATCAGTATCTCCTTGAATTCCAAAATATTTCTGAAATTTTGGAGTGGTAGAATAAATTTTCAATCTTCCAACATTTTGACTTTCAATGTAATCTAGCTGACGTAATTCTTTAAGATGCAAGTAAACTCCGGAACCTCTTGTTTCAACAAGTTGTTTTGAAGAAATTGGTTGCATGTATGCAATGTATGAAAGAGTTTTTAGAGTTGCATTTGGCAAAATTGGTTTTGATGCATATCTTCTAATTGTTGAACTATATTCTGGTTTTAGCTGAAATACATAAGAATCATCTGGAAGAGTAACAATTTCTATAGCCTTGAAAGCAGTTTTTGCCTTTTTCATTATGAGATTTAGTAAATTGAGGGTTTTTGTTCTAGATTCTGTCCCTGAGGCTTTAATCAAATCCTCTATGCTCAAAGGCCTTCCAGCAGAATATAACGCAGCCTCGATTCTGGCTGTTGCCTCATCATCATCATCGATTTTTACCATTTATCACACCTACGCTAGAATCTACTTAAAAGAATCCTTTCTCCACCTTTGATTAGGTTGTAAATTTCTCTTTGATTAGAGTGATTTTTATGTCATCTTCAATCTGTTCCAAGTCAACTTTTTGATCCCTTGCAAGAAATAAAATGGCAAAAAAGCATCTAATCGAATCAATAGTATCAAGTTCTACTATGATATCCTTTAGCATGCCTGAACCTGCAGACTTGATTTTGTTTGTAATTAGTTCCTCGTATTTACCTATGATATTTTCAAGCGAAATAAAATAATCTTTAAAATCTGGGGCTTCAATAGGGTCAAAATTTAATTGCCTTCCCTTTCTAGATATTGGATTTGCAATTGTTCCGATAAGATTTTCAAGTAAATTCAAAAGTTCGTCTAATGTTACTGGATAAGTTGATTCATGCCGATAAGGCATGTTGATTAAATCTATATCCAAATCAACTCTTTGAGTTAAAGGTTTTTTTTCCATTGCAGCTTTTTGTAATGCAAAAATACTTTCTACTTTCATTCTGTGAATTAATGACGAAGAGAGCGCTGCCATTCCTGCCACTCTCAAGTCCTTTTTTCCTGTTTGGTTTAGAATCTGAATCAATAATTCTAAAATCTGAATTATGTTAATTTCCCATACATCTTTTTTTGTTATATTGGCTGGGTTAAAGAGAATATTAACTGGTGCCTGAGAAATTCCTGATTTTGACTGGTCTTCGCTCACAATTTTTTAAAGTGCTTATTTAATAATATCTACGCGCTCTATTTTTTTGTCGTACTCAGTCAACTCTTATATTATAAACAACAAAAAGAAGACGCGTTGAAAGCAGCAAGAATCATTGAAGCAAATAAACCTCTTGAAATATCTGAAATAGAAATCCCTGAACCACAAGAAAATCAAGTTTTAGTTAAAGTAAAAGCAGTTGGGGTGTGTCATAGTGATTTACACTTGTGGGAAGGTGGATATGATCTAGGTGATGGTACATTCATGAAAGTAACTGATAGAGGAGTTAAATATCCTGTAACTCCTGGCCATGAAATTGTAGGTACTATTTCAAAAAAGGGAAATTTAGTAAAAGGATATTCTGAAGGAGATGATGTTTTAGTATATCCATGGATAGGAGAAGGAAAATGTCCAGCATGTATGGTAGGAAATGAAAATCTTTGTGATTCTCCAAAATCTCTTGGAGTTTTTCAAGATGGTGGTTACGCCGAATATGTATTGGTACCCCATTTCAAATATTTAGTTAAGGTTTCAGGAATTGATTTAGAACCTGCAGCATCACTTGCATGTTCTGGACTAACAGCATATACTGCAGTAAAAAAAGCAAACTCAAATTCGCCAGAATATTTGGTAATAATTGGTGCTGGTGGTTTGGGATTAATGGGAATACAAATTGCTAAAGCAATTACCAAAGCCAAAGTCATCTGTGTTGATCTTGATGATAAAAAATTAGATGTTGCAAAAAAAATGGGAGCAGATTTTGTTATCAATACTAATGTTATTGGTTCTGTTACAACAGGATCTGGTAATGCTGTGCAAAAAATAATTTCTATTTGTGATAACAAAGGTGCTGATAGCGTTATTGATTTTGTAAATGCTCCGCAAACTGCTAAAACCGGAATTGCGATATTGCGTAAAAGAGGAAATTTAGTTTTAGTTGGACTTTTTGGAGGTTCTATCGAACTATCTTTAGTAACTATTCCGCTTAAAGCAATTACAATTCAAGGGGCATATACTGGAAATTATAATGATTTTGTAGAATTAATTGAATTAGCAAAAAAGGGTAAAATTAAACAAATCATCTCAGAAAGATACTCGCTTGAACAATCAAATCAAGCACTTGAAAATCTAAAACAACGTAAAATTATTGGTCGCGCAGTAATAAACCCATAAGAGTTCCCTGCTTGTGTGGATGTTCAATTCGAACTACAATAATATAATATAAAACAAACCGAGAGAAAATCCATGGCAAAGCAAAAACTAGATTATGAGTTGGCTTTTACGCATCTACAAAATAATCAAAACATTACTGCATACAATCTTTTTTTAGATTTGGCTGAGAGTCAAAGAAAAACTGATACTCTAAAATCATCTGTTTTATTCATTCTTGCAGGTGAATGCAAGCATCGCCAAAATAAAGATAATTCTAATGAACTATTTGAAGCCGGAAAATCATTCTTAAATTTTACAAAAAATGAAAAGGATATCAACATAAAAAATGCCTATTTGTGTGCAGCTAGGTGTTTTCTAAAATCTAAAAACTATGCTGAAGCCAAAAAAGCGTTTGACAAATCCAAAAAACTCCAGATTACTCAGACTGAGACTGTGAGGCCTGTTATGATTGTTGATGATAGCAAAGCAGTTATCATTAAACTTTCAAATTATTTAAAAAAACTAGGATATAATGATGTAATTACCTTTGAAAAGGGAGCAGATGCACTAAAAGAATCCCAAAAATTAATCAAAGCTTCTAAAAATCCAATATTTTTACTTGATATGGGCTTACCAGATATTGAAGGAGATGAAATTGCATCAAAAATTCTTGAAATGCAACCAGACTCCCAAATTATTCTAATTACTGCTGATGAAAAAACAAGTAAAAGAGTAACAAAAACAATTAGCTCAGGAGTTACTGCATTTATTCAAAAACCATTTACTATTAACGATTTGAAAGAAGCAATGAATACTGCAGAATCAGAATCTTCATCTTTATAATAAAAGTAAAGACATATTCAACAAATTAACATTTTGAATGTCAAACTTGTTAATTCTATAATCAATTACTTGTTCTGAAAACTTTTCAATTATTTTCGAAGCTGCATTTTTTGATCCAGAATCAATTTTCATAACTACCATCATATTCCATTCTCCCTCAAGATTTGCAACAAATAGATAGTCTGGTTTATCAATTACATGGTCAATTATTGATTTTTTTACCATCTCTAGGGATTTAGTTGGCTTGAACTTCATGAATAATGCTTCATAATCATTTGTTTCAGAAACATCAGAAAGAACCGCTTTGTATCCTTTTATTATACCACTTTTTTCGAGTCTCTCTATTCTTTTCCTAATAGTTCTATCAGAAACATCATGCCCAGATTTTCTTAATTCATTTGCAATTTCTTTTGAAGGGGTTCGGGCATTATTATTTAAAATTTCAATAATCTTTTGATCCACTTTATCAAGATTAGACCATGCATCACTGCTCATGAATTAGGTTTTTTTTCATGCTTTTGAATATTTGTTTGTACATAGAATTCGTAAGATTGGTCTAAAAAATTCAATTTCATGCCTAGCTTGTTATTAAAGAGTAAATTTCAGAGATATTTTTGAAAATTTAGACGGTTCTTTTGGATATCTTTTTTTGAATACTACACCTCTTTAATGAAAGAAAGTGAATTTTGAATAAATCCAAGCTTTTTATAAAAAATATGAGATTCTTTTCTAGAATTTCCTGATTCTAATCTGATTCTGTGACATTTTTTTTCTTTTGCAAGTTTAATGCATGAATCCAATAATTTTTTGCCTATTCCTTTTTTTTGATAATTTTCAAAAACAACTAGTTCAGGAATATACATTTCATTTTCTTTCTGATTGAGCCGTAATAGAAATACCATGCTTATCATTCCAACAATCTTGGAATCATTATTTTCTGCGATTAGAATTTCTTTATCTGAATCCTTTAGATATTTTTTTACAAGTTTAGTAAAGGTATCTATATCTGAATCTTTTTTGGCTCTAGGTCTTCCTAATTCATAAAGGAGCTCAAGAATAATTGGAATATCCTTAGATTTAGCTGAACGTATCTGTACATTTTCCATAAAAAGAAAAGAACATACTTCCTTTAAAATTTAAATGAGTTTTAAAATTTCTTAACTTTAGTTTTTTGTTTAAAATTATTCCACTTCACTTTTTCGCGTATATGCAATTACAAATGCTACGCCACAAATTACTCCAATTCCTAAAAGACCAATAAATGCACCAATTGGCTCAATAAATGAATCCATTATTGTCAAGTTCTGTTTGCCGAGTTGACCCTCTGTAAATATTGAAAGCACACCAGTTCTAGCTAACCCTACAAATACCATGTGGAACATTGCACCCGTTCCACCGACATTCATTCCTATAAGATGTATCCAAGCAAGTATCTTAAAGCTACTAGAAAATTTTCTTTTTAAATTAATTTCCGTATGCGTTGCTTGAAATCCAAAAATTACGAATGACAATATGGTGATAATTCTGCCTTGAATATAGCTGAAATAATGAATATCTATCCACTTTATGTTGGTTAGATTTCATCTAATTTAGGTTGAAAGTCCTGTAGATAAAAAGAGAGACTGATATTGATTTAAAGTTTGAATACAAAATATTTTACCAATTGAGTTTTCATTAATAAAAAACTTGGATTTTTTTTATAGATATTAGTTTCACTAAAACGGTTTTAGAGAGTGATCCCTTTATCTGATTTTAGACTTTTATATCTATTTCTTATAGTTACTTCGGTAACATTTGCAGCCTCGGCAATATCTCGTTGGGTCAAAAGTTCTCCATTTTTAACACATGATAAATACAAAGCAGCTGCTGCTAGTCCCATAGGATCTTTTCCTGCAGATTCATGTGTCTCTTGGGCTTCTTTGAGTACTTTGGATGCACTACGTTTTGTTTTTTCTGAAATTCCGATCTTGCTTGCAATTCGTGCAACACATTGAATTGAATTTACTACAGGCATCTTTAGATCTAGTTCTCTATGCAATAATCGGTAGCATCTGGCAATGTCTTTTCGTTTAATATTGCCAGCATCTGCAACATCTTTTAATGTTCTAGGTGTTTCAGTATCTCTACATGCAGCATACAGAGCAGCTGCAATTAATGCAGAAATTGATCTTCCTCGAACTAAACCTTTGTCTAATGCTTTTCTGTAAATGTAAGCTGCTTTTTCAAGTACAGCACTAGAAATAGTAAGTTTATCTTTTAATCTATTGAGCTCGCTAAATGCTTGTCTAAAGTTTCTATCTAGTGGTTCATGTACTTGGCTTCTGCTATCCCAAGTTCTAAGACGTTCAATGGTACTTTTCATTGAAGCTGAAAGTGGTTTACCAGTTGAATCTCTATTAATTGGATTGATAATAGTTGCAAGACCCATATCGTGCATTGTAAGTGATGTAGGTGCGCCAGTTCTTGTAGGATCTGTACCGCCATCTTTTGAAAAAGATCTCCATTCTGGGCCTGCTTCTTGTAATTTTTCAGAAATTACATATCCGCATTTTCCACAAAATCTTTCCCCAGTTACGCTGTCTGTTAAAATCTCATTTTTTCCACAACGTGCGCAACTGGAACCTGATTTAAAGTTCTGAACTACCATAGATATCCCTCTAACCTTTTACTTTGATTCCTATAATAACTAGTGTTTTTTCCCCTTCCTGCTACACAGCCGAATTACCTTGAGCGTAAATTCCTCATATTGAATACGCCAATGTAGGCTTTCTCATAAGGAAGCGTACAACCTAGGTCGCATTGAAACTATAGCGCCAACTTAATCATCCAAATCTGATCGCATTCATCAATTAGGACTCAAATTCCTTAATGTAGAAACCGCCTTTTCATGAGTATATCCATTAATTACAGTAAACTAGAGGGAAATTTTATGGAAGTTGTAGGTAGCGCTCCTTTAGAATTATGGATAGCATTATTTTCTATAGTCTCAGTTGTTCTAGTAATCGACCTTTTTTCTGATCATTTTCATAAAATCTTCAAATCCAGCAAACCATCGAATCATGAGCGAAAATATCCTTTTGGAACAGATGTACTTTGGACCATCGTCTGGATTTCTCTTGGTGGTCTTTTTGCTATAGTTATTTTCTTTTCACTAGGCTCACAAAAAGCTATAGAATATGCAACTGGGTATGCCTTGGAAAAATCTCTTAGTGTTGATAATCTACTTGTCTTTGTACTTATCTTTACATCCCTTGGAATCTCTCATGTAAACCAACACCGAGTACTGCTGTGGGGAATTATCGGTGCAATAGGAATGAGAATTTTATTTATTTTAGCAGGAATTTCTCTTCTTGAAACATTTTCTTGGATGATTTATGTTCTAGGGGGGGTATTACTTTTCACAAGTTTTAGGATAATTACTAAAAAAGAAAATAAAAAATTAGAAATTGAAAAAGGTATTGTAGTACGAGTATTACGAAAATTTACTACAGTTGACACAACTAGTAATGATAATAAATTTATTAAAATAGTAAGTGGAAAAATGGTTGTTACACCACTGCTTGTCGCTTTATTATCTGTTGAGCTAACAGATTTAGTATTTGCACTTGATTCTATACCTGCAATCTTATCAATTACTCAAGATTCATTTATTGTAATTTCATCTAACATGTTTGCCATAATTGGTATGAGGAGTTTGTATTTTGTTATTGGTTCAGGAATTGAAAAATTACATTATCTCAAATATGGTTTGACAGTATTACTTGGATTTATTGGAGTAAAAATGCTAATTTCTGAATTTGTACACATTGACGTTGCCCACTCTTTAATTGTGGTCTTTGTAATTTTAGGAATTACTTTTGGAGCCTCTATACTAAAGGCGAGAAAAACTAGTTCTGAATCTTCTGTTAGTCTATAATCACTGGTAGCTGCTTTAGAATATTTCCTGTTTTTTGCAGTAAGATTGAATTTTGCTCATGACTAATATCATCAATATCATTCATTTTGATACTTCCATCCATGATTGTATACAATGTATCCCCGATGTACAGTGATCTAGCCTGCATGTAGACTGGGTTATATCCCATTTCACCTGTATAGTGTACTACTTTTCCCTTTTCTACAAATGTATTTTTATCAAAGCCATATACGAAAAATCCATTCCAATTTCTATATTCTTCTTTCTTTATGAGGCTGTCTTCAAATATTTCCATGACGTTTCCTTTAATTGGAATTGACATTATGTTTTTTTCTTTATCTAAGAGTAATGCTTTGTGATTATCTAAAATTTCTGAATAAATTGAAGAATCTCCAATTACTATAGTGTCTGTTTCTTTAGGATTTTTTACATTGCTTACATCAAACATTGAAATTTTTACTCCTAATTGCTGTACTCCTCCCCACTCATTCTCTTTTGTATCTCTACCTATGCCAATAATGTGATCCTCGTCATATGCCTGCAAGTAATTTGAAAATCCAGGTATCTTTAACTCACCTAGAACCTTTGGAGTATTGCTAGATAGATCAATTACAAAAAATGGATCAACTCTTTGAAATGTAACTAAGTAGAGTCTATCTCCAATGAATCGTGCCGAATAAATTGATTCATCTGGAGCAATCTTTTCTAGTTTGCCAATTGTTTTGAGATTCTCATCAAGAACATAGACATTATTTGAAAGAATAGTTCTATCACGAGTATATGATTCAGTTGTAGTTGCAACTCTAAATTTACCGTTGTGCTCATCCATTGAAAATTGGTTTAGAAGGTATCCTGGCACTTCGGCATTTTCTACATATTTCAAACTTCCTTTATCTAATGCAATTTTATGAACTACAGTTCGTCTAACATCTGACTGTACCATGGAATCATATTCATCTACTGCCTTTTGAATATCAGAATACAACTTTTCGCGTGCATTTTTTTCCATTTTGTTAAATGTATCTTGAAGAATTTCTTCGACCATATTCCATTGGGTATAGGTATCATACTGTGAATTACTCAGAATATCTTTAATTTCTTGCTGAATACTTGAAGGTAAAAGAGGAAGGATTATGGAAAAGAATCTATCCTTTTTTATAGTATCGTAATACTTTGGTGGAACATTTTTTTGATAAGTAATGTATAGATTATTTTCAGACATAAATATTGTATTTGCGCTTCCCATCAAAAATGTCTGTGTTTCTTTTAGTTTGCCAGAAAAATCAAATGTCGTTATAGTGTTGAAATTATAATTTTCCTCAGGATTTGGGAAATGATAAACATCAGGCATTATCATTCGCGATGATTCTAATATTCTTGGAATAACTGGGTGAGCATAGTCTACGTAGTTATTGGTAATTAGGTACACCATATCTCCTATCATTCTAGAATTGTGATAATTTCCATCAATTTCGTATGTTGTTACTGTCTCTGGATTTTCCTTATCTGAAACATCTATGATTGTTGCAAATGTTTTTGATTGATAAATTGGATATGGTCTAAAGTCATATTCTTGAATTCCAAATGTCTGACCTGATCCATAATAGAAAATAACCAATCTATCGTCATTTAGAAACATGTTTTGAAGATCTTGCTGTTCAATATCTAATCCAATTTTTAAAATAATCTTTGAAGATTCTGGAGGATATGCATCAATAATTGTTAGAGTATTTTGTGATAAAATGTACATATATTTTCCATCTGTTTTTACATAATCAGCTTCATCTACATTTTTTACTTGAACGTTTGTTCCAGAATAATCTTGATAGGGTTCACCAGAACCAAGGCTTCCATCAAGATCTCTAATTGCGGTAGGTGGTGGAGATGTAGGTGATACCGAGCCACTTTCTCTCTCTGATAATGCCAGGGTTTCTTCCAAGACAAATGAACCTGTACTAGCTCTATCTAGTCTAACTAATCCACCATGTGTGGGAAAAGCATTCGCGTATTGTGTAGCTTCTTTTAAAAATTGTATAACTTCTTCGTTTGATGAAAATTTGATTAAATCCTCAGATGAACTAAAAGAGGTTGGAATTTTTGTTTCAACTAAAACTCTTTCGTCAATAGAATTAGGTTTGGTTTTAGATTGATCATCCATGTTTAATGTAAATCCAATAGCAGCAACTCCGATAACTAAGATTGCTCCAATTATTCCAGTAATCAGATATTTTTTTTGACTAGTCATTTGTATAGTCCTCGCTCTAATCCAATTATATAAAGATGAGGAATAATTTCTCCATTTTGAAAGTTTTTAATTTTAAAATATGTTAAATTAGTCTCGGAAGAATTATTTTGTATCATCTTTTTTATTTGGAACCAAGTTTTCAAATTGTTTGACATATTTTTTACACAATAATTACACATGTTTTGTTTATAGGGTTTGATTAAACTTCAGTTTAACCAAAAATATTGATACTTTGGGATTGAATCTATAAGGTATGTGATAATTTACTCATAACCCAATTCAATGAAAAAACTAATCATATCATTCTAAATCTCTGGAATGAAAACAAGATTAGTTTTAGCTAATTTCAATATTATTTAATATCTAGAACGACGTATTATAACTATGGCCATGAAATAGTGGCTTTGGTAATTTAAAAAAAGTGTTCAAAATGAAATCATTTAACGTCAATAAAAAAAATGAGAGTGTACCACATATCCTACAGGTAAAAGACTGGCTCAAACAAAATAGCCTGCAAAAAAAACTTTGTATATATTGTGGAACGAAAGAGCCTAGAAAGCCTAATGAATATTGTTCGGACGAATGTGAAAAACAAGATTCTGTTTGGCAATTTAGTAATTGAGTATTTTTAATAAAAATTCTTAAACGTCAAGTGCCCACCCTCTATCTAACAGTTTTTGTTTAGATTGTAAATTAATACAAGCTGGAAAATTGTTACTTGCTTTTATAACAAGTTCCAGCCCCTCCTTGCATTTAATCTCGTAACTTGACAGTCCTGATCCTGCTTGAAATTGTTTTAGTGGAGGATCATCATAATTAATTACAATTGTTGCAGGCTCAATAGTTTGTCTTGCTTTTTCTATCAATTGATCTAGTTCCGCTAGTGAATTTTTATTTTTAATTTCAATAGGTGGAGTTGATTCATTCCAAGAACTTCGGTATGAATTTCCAAGTGTATCTTTTGCAGAAAATGAATACACTAAAGAAACTTTGCCTGCAGGGATTTCATCTCTTGCAGTTATGTTTCCTTTGACTAAGACATAGCTAATTGGATGGATGGTTTCTGTTATAGTTTCAGTTTTGATGGTTAGATGTTGAGCTAAATTCAATGGATAGATCTCAATTATTGGACTAAGATCTTTAATGGAATATGACTCACTTTTGTAAAACATCTTTATTTGAAAATCAGTTGTCTTTCCTGCTTCAATTTCAGGTAATTTTTCAAAATAGGAAGAACCATAGATCACTTTTTCTTGAACTGCTAAACCTGATGGGATTAAAGACAGTACAAGTAATCCGAAAATGAATAAGATTTTTTTTTCCGTAATAATCCTCTGAAAATTTTTGATTTACCTGTATTTTTAAAGTGTTCTACTCTTTGAATAATTAACTACGTGATCAAATTGAGTAAATTACGACTCTATCTTAAATGCTTCATATCCTTCAATTGAGGAATTCCAAATTATCGTTATGCCTAATCTTTCTTCAAAGGGGGTTATCAAACCTAAAACGTTTTTGTCAAATTCAACTTGAATCTTCTCTAATTCTCTTACTTTTTCATTAAGGACTTGGTTCTTTTTTTCTTCGATTTGATTTCTAATTTCTAATATGTTTTCACTTACATCTTTTCCAGATATATTTTCATTTGCAGAATATTCTGCTACCATTTCTCTCTCAAGTCTTTTTGCCTCTTCATCCACATTTTGATATTTAATGTCATAGAGTTTGATTATCTCATTTTGTCTAGTATGATAGTACACTTCAAATTCCCTAATTTCTTGATTAATTATCTCTATTTTCCCTTCCACACTAATAGAATTATGATTTTCTAAATCTGCTTCAATTATAATTTCAGCAATTCCAGGCTTTTCTCCAATACCATATCTTATCCATTGTTGAGCAGAAAATTCTGTTACACATACGTTATCATTTTGCTGAAAGCGATGAATCAACACATATCCCTCTCTGCATTGTGAATCTATTGCAGATTGTAAAGCTTGTTTTGCAAATTCATCTTGTGGATTTGTTTTAAGATATTTGGGATTGTTTGAATAGTCATCATAAAACTCTCCAAGTGTATTCCACGATTCAGTTGAATTAATAAATTCTCCTTGCTTATCAAAAAGAAGTTGTTCTTTGTAATATGCAAGATTATATTTAATATTGAATTGAGCATTTGATTCAATTAATTCAATTCGTTTAGTTTCTGCTGCTTTGAGATAAGCTTCTCTTGCTTCCCTCATTGTTCCACCTTCAGCAATTACCTTTTTTAGAGCCTCTCGTCCTGCATTTACTTTCATTTCTTTAAACTCAAATTGATCCCAAAACACTCCTTGTACTTCAGAAGGTTTCTTGGCAACAAATCTTTCAAACGCTGCTTTTGATGTGTAGTTGCTCCATAGAATTTCCCACTGTTCAAGATCTTTGTTTAGTCGTTCTAATGCAATTGCTCTTTTTTCTTCCAAAAGTTTTTGGGCTTGAGTTTTTTCATAATTTCTTTTTTCCAAGTCAGCAATCCATTGTTTAGTTTGTTCAATTTTTTTTAGAATATCTTGTGCTACTGGATTATTTGCCAAGTCCTCAGAAAGCGTTATTTGTTCACTTACACCTTGACTTTCTTCTTGAGAAAATGCCTCATTGGAAATAAACGAAATTAGTGTAATTGATACAATAGCAATAATTACATGGCTTGGCAGGCTCAATGGATCTCATCCAAAATTTCTAGTACTTAAATAAACCGAATAAATTCTCAGTCACACCCTTTGTAAATTAATGATGCATTACTAGGGAACCGGATAACTACAAATAGAAAACTAAAGTCCCACGCGAAGGATTTGAACCTTCGACAACCCGGTTTCTGTACGCCTGATAGGCTGTTATTCAGTTAGCCAAAAGCCAACAACTACAGCCGGAAGCTCTACCAGGCTGAGCTAGCGTGGGACAGATTTGAGCCGTGTTCAAGTATTAAATGCCTATCGAATTTGATTTTAGTTTTTATTAGAAATTTAGAAAATCTTAGCGAAATTTCATTTACTAATATACAATGATCGACAAAAATTAAATACCTACCAAAAGTGTCATTGATCCACGATTGGAATCTCAAATAATGACTTCTGGTTACGTTTGTACTCCATATCTGCATAATCATAATTCTATTGAGCTTAAGGACTCTTGGTCTCATTCAAGAAATATAGAAGATATGTTTTTTGTTACCGCAACTTTTTCTAGTGACAGTAAACCCTATTTCCCTTCCTCGGCAAATCACTATCTACTTGCAAAATTTAAAGACAAAACTAAAGTTGAAAAAGACGTCATAAAATTTCAGCAACAAAGTCCCTCTTTTGTTTTTGGGATAAATGATGATCTTTTTGAAAAGGAGGGAGAAGGAAAAACGAATTTGATCTCTATTTATTATCTTGATTACAGCGATTCTGACGAAGACATTACAGAAATAGCCAATGTAGTTGCTAAACGCGATAAAGTTGCAAGGGCTGGAATTGGCAGAATGGATCTATACTGTAATGAGCAACCAAAATTTACATTTCCATATAATGATCACATTGTTGTTCTTGAGGTATCTAGTGATAAGGGTCATCAAAGTGATAACAAATATTGTGAGAGAACACGCAGAGAAGTTAGTAGAAAAGGAATTACAATGACAAATCTTGTTAGTCTTTCCGTACTTGAAAAACTAAAATAAAAAAGTTAAATATGCTACAAAAACCTGTCATTGCATGAGCAAGCCTTCTGATCTGGGTTCACTTAAAATCGGCTCCTACATTTTACTGCCAGTATCCGATCAACCAACTGGTGAACCTTGTAGAATTGTTGAATATGATACAAGTAAACCTGGAAAACACGGGGCTGCCAAAGCAAGAATTGTTGGGGTGGGTGTTTTTGATAATCAGAAAAGACCTCATGTAGGCCCTGTTAGCATGCAAGTGTATATCCCATTAATAGATAAAAGAACTGGGCAAATTATTTCCATGACTAGTGCAGGAATTCAAATCATGGATTCTGAAACCTTTGAAACAGTTGATGCATCTCTGGTAGAAGATGAACTAAAAGACAAAATTCAACAAGGCCAGGACATTGAATATTGGAATGTTATGGGCAGAATCAAAATTATGCGAATAAAAAGTTCCTAGTTTTAAAATAATAGCGAATTATAGTTTTTGTAAAGTATAATATCGTGAAAAAATTTACAAAATAGAGTTTTCTAGTGTATTGAATTTTCAGTAATAGATTGTCTTATTTTAGGCACATTTTCATTGAAAAAACTAATTGTGATTTCAAAATAGTCTAAATTAGATTCAAGTTTAGCCTTTTTGTCATTATCAAGAATGTTATTTTTTAGATAATCAGTAGATTTTGCTATAAATGAATTAAAGACCATTCCAAAAACAAAATCATCAATATCGTTAATACTCCAATCCTCGCTTGAAGGATTTATTAAATTAAAATAATTTGGAATTTGATTAATCACAATCTCTAATATCGTTTTAAGCTCGTTTCTGTTTTCTTCAGTAAGTTCCATATCTAATTTTTCCATAGCTATAATGATTATTCAATATTTGTCTATTAGTTTTTTTATTAGAGTAGAACATAACCAACAATTAACTAGGGTATTACACAAACTGGAACACATTGCAAGGTACATACTTCAGCTTTTGGATCATGCCTACATGCAGATTCACATTCTTTGAATTCTCCACCAATAACTTTACATTGATCAGATGAAATTCCCTCACACTCAATAAATTCTGGTAACCAATTTCCACCATTACTCTGGCAAAATCCTTGTGGGCTCATTTTTTTAGGAGTCATATGATCATCCCCCATCATGTTTTTCATATATTCAATCATCTCTGGGTTTTCAGTAATATGCCCCATCATCTGTAATCGTAAATCTGGATTGTTTATCCAAACTTGCATCATTTGTGTCATAAATTCATGATCTTCTTGCATCATTTTTTCCATTTGTTTTACATGTTCAGGATCAGACATCATTTGTTGCATTTGCTCTGAATCCATTATAGTCATTGAAGGAGTAGATTGTAATGCGGCATAGCCTGCAAGCAAACCTGCAAAAAATACTACTATAGAAATTCCAATCCAAACTGATTGACTTGGCATAACCCAATAAAATTATGCCCACTATTTAGATAATTGCCTTCGTTTTTGTCCTTACTACTAAAATAATCCAAAAAAAAACCTACAATGGATGCTGATGATTATTGGAAAAGCCATCTGATTAAATGATGTAGATTATGAGTATTGAAGCATCCGAGGCTTTTTCCTCAAAAGATGAAATACAAGACATTTGAAAGATGATTTGCTTGAAACTCGCTGCACTATATTCAGGAGGAAAAGATAGTACATTTGCAATCTATGAAGCAAAATCTCAGGGACATGAGATAGTTTGTTTGATAACCATTTTTCCACATTCTGAAGAAAGTATGCTATTACACTTTCCAAACATAAAATATACTAAATTACAATCGGAATCAATGAAAATTCCGCAATTATCCATTGAAAGTGACTCTAAAGATTCGGAGGAAGAAACGAAAAAAATTGAATCCCTATTAAATAATGCAAAAACAAAATATGGAATTCAAGGACTGGTCCATGGAGGAATTTTAAGTAAATATCAAAAAAACATCTTTACTAAAATATGTTCAAAATTAAAATTAGAGTTGGTTTCTCCACTGTGGCAAAAAAACCAAAAAGAATACATGCACAAATTAATTGAATCTGGTTTTCATTTCATAATTTCAAGTGTAACATCATCAGGACTAGATGAATCTTGGCTTGGAAAAGAAATTACCAAATCAGATTTATTAAAACTTGAAAACTTAGCTAGTGAACATGGATTTAATTTAAGCTTTGAAGGAGGAGAGGCAGAAACATTTGTAGTTGATTGCCCACTTTTTACAGAACCTCTAATCATTAGAAAATCAAATAAGATTTGGGATGGGTATAGAGGAAGATTCGAAATACTTGAAGCTCATTTAAATCATCAAAAAATAATTAAATAATATAGAAATCATGTTATCATAATGTTAGATAATCTAAAAACTAGTCTTCAAGCTGCCATCAAAAAGATTGTAAACTCTTCTGGCATTGATGAAGAACTAATAAAAGAATTATCCAAAGATGTGCAGCGTGCCTTATTACAATCTGACGTTAATGTAAAATTAGTTTTAGAAATTACAAAAAATTTAGAGGCACGATCACTTAAAGAAACTCCTCCTCCAGGGCTTTCTCGAAAAGATCATATTGTAAAAATCCTATATGATGAGCTAGCTAAACTCCTTGGAAATGAAACCGAATTTTCTTTCAAACCTAATAAGTTAAACAAGGTACTAATGCTTGGCATTCAAGGTAGCGGAAAGACAACTCTTACTGGAAAACTTGCTAAATTTTTAACTAAACAAGGATACAAAGTGGGGGTTATTGGTGCAGATACTTACAGACCTGGAGCATTAGTTCAATTAAAAACAAATTGTGAAAAAGAAAACATTGAAGTTTATGGCGAAGAAAAAACAAAGGATTCTCCCCAAATAGTAAAAAACGGTCTCAAGCATTTTGAAAAATCTAATCTGGATATTGTATTAATTGACACTGCAGGAAGACACAAAGAAGAAAAAGATCTCTTAGATGAAATGACTCAGATTAACAAAGTTGCCGAACCCGATTTAGCATTATTAGTTATTGACGGAACAATTGGTCAACAATGTTATTCTCAAGCTGAGGCATTTCATAAAATAGTTCCCGTAGGAGGAATTGTAATTACAAAACTTGATAGCTCTGCAAAAGGAGGTGGAGCCATTGCTGCATCAGCCGCAACTGGTGCACAAATAATGTACATTGGTACAGGCGAACGAATTGATGACCTTGAAAAATTTTCCCCAACTAGATTTGTTGGACGATTACTTGGTATGGGAGATTTACAAGCACTCTTAGATTTGGCAAAAAGACTTGAAAGCGAAGCTGATGATGTTCGTCTAAAGCGTATATCAAGTGGTAAAATGAACATGGATGATTTTTACTACCAGCTAGAAGAAGTAACCAAAGTAGGTTCTCTAAAAGGATTATTGGATAGTATGCCAGGATTTTCAGGAATGGTCAAAGAGGATCAGCTTGATCAAGTTGAAGGAAGAATGGAAAAATGGCGTTACATAATCCAAAGTATGAATAAGGAGGAAAAAGCCGACCCTGATCTTCTTAATGCATCACGAATTAAAAGAATTGCACGCGGTTCTGGATGGCCTGAGCATGAAGTAAAAGAACTTGTAAAAAATTATAATAATTCAAAAAATATGATGAAGGCCTCTAAAGGCAGACAAATGCAAGGAGCCCTTCGAAGAATGGGTTTGGGATAGAACTTTTACTCTAGGTACATCTCATAGTAATCATGTATTCTCAACAAAAGGTACAAAATACAAATAAAATTTTTAATCAATGCTTACTTCAAGCTAAAAAAATTCTACTCGAGTATGATCTTTGCCAACAATGTATTGGAAGATTATTTGCAAAGAAACTAAAGATATCCTCACACCAAAACATAGGCGAAAAAATTACACATCAGTTACATTACAAAACAACAAAAAATTGCTATATTTGTAAAGGAATTCTTTCAAATCTAGACACAGTAGTTGATAGATTATTAGAAAAATCACAAGATTATGAATTTTTTACTTTTGTAATAGGGGCAATTTTAAGACCATCTATTACTGATAGAGATGATACAATAAGATCAAAATTTAAGCTGCAAGGAATTGACAGTGTAAAGACTGCTATAACCCAGCAATTAACAAAAAAATTCTCAAAGAAAACTAAAACTAATGTTGACTATCTTTATCCCGATCTTACTTTTACATTTAATTTCAAAACTGATTCCTGTGAACTCCAAGCAAGATCTCTGTTTCTTTCTGGAAGATACATAAAAAAAGTACGAGGTCTGCCACAAAAACAAATTTCATGTGTCAATTGTGGAGGTAAGGGTTGCCGTGAATGTAACTATCACGGTATTTCTGAATTTTCAAGTATTGAGGGAAGAATATCTCAATTTTTATTTGAAAAATTTCAAGGAACCATAACAAAAATTACATGGCTAGGTGGTGAAGATAAAAATAGTCTTGTGTTGGGAAACGGACGCCCTTTTTTTATTCAACTATTAAATCCAAAAAAAAGAAAAACTAGATTGAAAAAAAATTTCGTTGAAAAAGATATAGAAATTCATAATCTCAAAGTTATTTCTAAAATTCCAAAAGCCCCACTCAATTTTAGATCTACAATTAAACTATCAATCCTAACTGAAGATAAATTAGATCCAAAAGATCTCACTTCTCTTAAGAGTCTCATAAAAACCCCAATAATAATTCATGAAAAACCTAACAAACGAAATCAAAAATTAATTTACAGCATAAAATTCAAAAAAACATCATCGACATCATTTCAATTTTGGATTATTGCTGACGGTGGTCTTCCCATAAAACGATTTGTAGAGGGCAATAATATTGAGCCTAGCGTTGCTAAATTAATTGGCCATAAATGCAAATGTAAGGAATTTGATTTTCATAAAATTGATTTAACTAATGTGTAATGTGAACTAAATTTTTAGCCCTAATTTTCGTTTTTGATACTTTAAAAGTGGGGGTAATTACAAGCCTGCCTCATACTGTAGTTTCCCCCCACTTTGGAATTGAAGGATATCATAACAAAATAAAGTACTAAAAAAAGAGTTACTGAGAAATCGTCATAGCTTAGAATTTTTATTCAGCTAGTTTTCGACTTTGTTCATTGGATCCATTAGTAAAAGTAAAAGAAGCACATCAAAAAGGAATCCTGCCTGATGATGTATTTGATTTAATTATGAAGAGATTCCCACTTGTAGTTTCAGGAATAAACCGAATTGAGAGTGCCTCAGGAATCAATTATCCAATAGCATATGTTGAACCCTCGCTTGTACTTTCTTCATCAAGTTCATATGATTATGGAATACTTTTTGCACGAACCATTCCACTAATTTTTGAAAATAAGCTTCAAGTAGTAATTCAAATCTCAGCTCCCCTAGTTGCCTATGGTTTAAAGGGGACAATTCACGCGATCTTGGCCCATGAATTTCTACACTATCTTGATTTGATAAAAAAAGTTTCTAATATGGAATTACTCTCAGATGAAATATCTGGAAATTTATTTGAAAATGTTTATGCAGATAGTACGCGATTATTTGAAGAAAAAGCAGTGTTTAATGATAAAACATTATTGTTACATATTACCAAAAAATTTCCAGCAGGTTTTAAAGATTACAAACTAGAAGATAAAACTGTAAAGTTTTGGCTTAAAAAAAATCTTCCAACCACAAACATTACTATGGATACTAACATAATTAAATTGTCAACTGAGGCATTAACAAAAATTAAATTTGATCCGATTCTTCTAAAAAAATTAAAGATATTAGAAGAAAAAAATACTAAAATTCGTAAGAAAAAATATTTTTAATTACTGTATGAATTCAGTAATGCCACATTTTCCACATGTGCGTCGATTTTTATGCTCTGACATAAAAACTCCTTTTCCACATCTGTTACAAACTTTATGTGTTCTTGATACTTTATTTCCATCTACTTTATAATATTTGTAAACATTTGGACTAGAGCCTTTCTTTCCTGCCATTCTTAGCTTTTCTCCTCAACGGGTTTTTCCTTTTCTTTTGTTTCAGCAGGTTTTGCTTCTTTAGCCTCTTTTGGTTCTGCTGTTTTTGCTTCCTCTTTTGTTTCGGCTGCACTTTCAGCAGGTGGGGCTGCCTCGAGTTTTTCTTTTTCAGCCTTTGCTTTTTCTAGTCGTTTGAAAATGACAGGATTGATTTGACGTTTTGCAAGTTTTTCGTCATCATATATGTAAAATGTTCCAGTAATAGAAGGCCTCCCTGTCTCATTTTTCATGTATATTGGAATGACTATCTTTCCATCAAGCTTGAATTGCTTTTTTACCATTTCTATAGCATCAAGTTTTTTTAATTTACCACCAATAGAACCAAAAGAGCAGGTAATCTCTCTTCTAGATAGAAATGAATTATTTACATCGTTTATAGTTGTAATCATCGACATGTACCCAAATCCTTGCCATAGTTCATATAAATTTAATCGAAAATTACGAAGAAATTTAAGAAAATGAATCTGTTTTACAACATGGACCGCTTTATGCTTCATCTAAAGAATGAAAATTTTATTCCAAAAAATGCATCAGATTTACTTCATCAGGCACGTGATATTTGTGAAGGAATGGACGTTACTATTAGAGATACTAGAGTTTCAAGCAAATATCTAGAATTTGATGTCTCAATAAAGAAAGAAAAATTAGATGAACTAGTTGGAAAATTGAAAGTCCTAGGAGAACTTGATCACGCCAAACACGTTGTAGAAGAAAAAAAGTCCAAAGAAGAATCGATCAAAGAAGGAATTTTTTATTTTAATAATGAAAGATTCTGGGAATGTCATGAAATACTAGAAGGTGTTTGGAAAAATTGCTATGAGGGAGAAAAAGACTTAGTCCAAGGAATTATTTTAGTTGCTGCGGCATTAGTTCACTATCAAAAAAATGAAAACACTATTTGTATTTCAATTCTATCTCGAGCATTAGAAAAACTATCAAATGCATCTGGAAACTATTATAACATTGATGTTGATCTTTTAAAAAAACGAATTGGTGAAATAAAAAATTCTACCCAAGTTACTACATTTGCGATTTAATTAGCTCTAGCCCCTTGCTTACTACCTGAGATCCTTCTAGTAATCCTATAATTCCTTTTTTGGATTCAATCTCGGTAAATCTTTTGGTATCATCTTTTTTAATTGAATCCCCTGACACAAGAAGTGGTACAGGATCATCACTATGTCCCTTGTAAATACATGGTGTAGAATGATCTGCTGAAATCATCACAGTCACCTTTTTTGTATCAATATTATCAAGTAAAGTTCCAAAAAATCTTCTATCAATCTCTTCAATATTTTTCATTTTTCCTATTGCATCCCCATCATGACCAAATTCATCAGGGCCTTTCAAATGAACATAAATAGCATTTTGAGTTTCCATTGACTTTGTGGCAACCCTTGCCTTTTCTTCATAATCCGTCAAGCCTCCTGCACTATAGGCCTTCATTTTTAAAACTTCAGAGATCCCCAATTCTACGGGCATATCGACAATACACGAAAAATTCATCGAATACAAATCATTAATCGGTTTTACCACAGGGTATCTATTTCCAGCATCACGCAATAAAATACTGTTTAGAAGTTTCTTACCGTTTTTACTTCTCCTATGATTTACCTCACTTCTTTTCATAATTCCAAGTGATTGCTCTGTAAATTCATTAACTAATTTGGCAGTGAGGATAGAGCTAGCAGATTCATTTAATGGAAGGCATTTTTCGATCTTCATAAAATCAGTTACTGCTTTTGCGATGCCCATTCCAGCTATTCTAGAGTAAGCTGGATCTGAATTGGTTATTTCTGATGAGAGAGGATTTCCTTCACATCTAATTCTAACAGTAACCCTATGTCCAATGGTTGGGGCAACTACTACTGAGCTATTTGGAATTGAAAATTTAATATTTTTTTCAATCTCTTTTGCAATTTCTAGTGCATCTTCTCGTTCAATTCTTCTTCCAGCCCTTCTATCTATGATTATCCCATCATCATTTAATGTTGCAAAGTTTCCTCTTAACGCTAAATCGCCATCTTTAAAATCGGTGCCGACTCCTATTGCTTCTATTACACCTCTGCCAACATAGTCATCATGCTGAAATTTGTAACCTAGCATATTAAAAACTGCAATGTCAGATTCTGGGGCAATTCCTTTGCCAACTGAAATAACTTCTCCCATTACGCCATTTTGTGTCAACTTGTCTAGGTTTGGAGTAACTGCAGAATCCAGTGGGGTCTTTCCTTTTAGATCTGGATGTGGAAGATCTCCTACACCATCTAATAAGACATAAACAATATGTACATCAGAATTTTTTGTGATCTTAATTCAACTCCATTTTTGTGCAATTGTAATGGTTACTTAAAATCTTGCAATATCTTTGACAATTTTATCTAAAAACATCGATCCATAGAAAGCTTTTAACGAGTAAATTTTTTCTCTATTGGTTATGGGAGAAATGCGTAAAGATTCAATTCTTGAAAGATTTATGATAATTTCTTCTGGTAATGGAAAAACTGTAGAAAGTAAAAAATCCCCCTATTCTCCTGGAAATGAATCTATGACAAATCCATCGGTTCTATCTCTGGTGGCAAAAGATGGTATGCTGCAAAGACTCCAAGATACTGAAGATAGTTATGTTAAGGATTGGACAATAAGGGTTTTTGAGAGTAAAAATCCAGCCGTATCAATAACTACCGAAAATACCTATAGCGATAAGCCCCATTATAGCGAACCTGCCTATGGCTATCATTACATTGTCGTTGCCTCTCCAAATCAAAACGATTCTTTTGCAACAATTGATGTGGAACAGTGGTCAAACATACTTGTAGTTATTCAAGATAGATTGAGATGGTTATACACTCAAAAAGGCGTTACATATGTTTCAATTTATGCAAATCATGGAAAGGAAGCAGGAGCTGAAATCTCACATCCTCACCTGCACGTTGTAACATTTTCTACTATCCCACCAATAATAGAATCTGAAGCCGAAGCCACTCATAAAATCTTAAATGAAAAGGGTGTTTGTGCATTATGTCAAACTATAACAGCTGAAACCGGTGGACCTAGACAAATTTTACAAAGTGAAGGATTCATTGCATTTTGTCCTTGGGCTCCATCACATCCTTACGAATTTTGGATTTGCCCAAAAAAACACACAACCAGTTTTTCCAAAATTACTCAAAAAGAAATAAACGATTTATCTTTGATTTTAAGAGCAACATTAGGTGGATTAACAAACACTATCCCCAATTTAGCTTATAATTTTGTATTTCATCTATCTCCTGAAAAAAAGAATAGTAGACAAATTCATTGGCATATTGAAGTGTATCCAATTACTGCTCCATGGTCTGGATTAGAGCGTGGATATGGAGTATTTTTGAATAAAGTCTCTCCTGAACAAGCTGCTGAAAAACTTGGTGCCTCGTGCAGAAAAGAGCTTGCTAGTCTAGTGGGCATTGTTTAGACATTCTGAATAGTTTATTATCTTTAAAAAATCTGAACTTGTATGGGAATTGAAAAATACATTGCTGTAGCAAGTCTGGGATTGTTTATTATGTTTGTTGGAGAAATTATTACTCTTTATGATTTTATGATAGAGCCACCCAGAGAAGTTGAACCAGAACCAAAAATTTTACAATTTATTTCCATAGGAGTTGCACCAGCATGTGTTTTAGCAGGAACTGCATTTATTATGTCAAAAAGATATGGTTCAAAATCAATTGGATTAATGATTATCTCAAGTGGAATAATTCTTTTAATTGGAATGATCATAGCTCAGTCCCTCATTGATAAAATAGACCCTGATTACGTAATTAACACTGTCCTTATCACTCCGCCGCTCTTTATGGGAGTATCCATTCCTGTAATAATTTTTGGTATAATATTATTTAGAATTAAAAAACAAAAACCAAAAAAAGAATATCTCTAAGAATGGTCAAAACGCATCCCATTAGAATGTCGTTTAAAACCAATTTTTTCATAAAATGGTTTTACATCATCTGAACAATCTAAAATTGTTTTATAACAATTATTTTCTTTTGCAAATTCTAATAATGATTGAACTAACTTTTCTCCTATACCTTTACCTTGGTATTCTTTTGCTATTACTACATCTTCAATATGACCTACATTGCCTCCTTCATGGATAAATTTTGGCTCAATTAACATAGTTGTTGATCCAACAACTTTGTCTCCTGATATTGCAACGTATACAAGGTGATTGGGATTGGATTTAATTTTCTGGTAAATTTCAGTTGCTTTTTCCTTTGAAATATTACTTGCAGGTTTAAGAGAATCCATTGATTGTAAAAAACCATTGAAAAGATCTTTTTCTTCTAATTCTCTAATTATAATATCGACCATTTTCCCAATCAAATATTTCCTAATCTTTCAAGAAATTGTTGATAGGCTTTCTTATAGGATGCTTTATCCCCAACGTCCATGAATCCTTTTTTTGTAAGGAAGCTATGGACTGGTTTTTTTCTGGCTATAGCTTTTTTGATTACATCATCCATCCCATACGGCTTGTTGCTAGGAATTAGGTCAAAAACCTGGGGTTCCATTACATAACATCCGATATTGATATTGGCTTTAATCTCGGGTTTTTCATTCCATCCAGTAACTGTGCCATTTTTTGATGTTTCAATCACTCCATAGTTTAGTTTGGTTTTGTACTCATAAAGGCTCATGGTGATAAAGGAACCTTTTTTCTTATGTTGATTAATCATCTCTCTTAATTTAAAATCAAAGATAGAATCACCATAAACACAAACAAACGAATCATCGACTAGTCGTTCGGCAGTTTTTAATTGTCCAGCAGTTGCAAGAGGCTTGCTTGCTATTGCATATTCAATTTTCATCCCAAATCTTGAGCCATCTTCAAAATAATCTTCGATTGTTTTTCTAAGATAACTTACACACAAAACAGTATTTTTAATTCCATTTTTTCGTAACCACTCAATTAGGTGTTCTAATAATGGCTTTTCTCCAAGTGGGAGCATTGGTTTTGGAACAAATGTTGTATAAGGTTGTAACCTGGTCCCTAGGCCACCTGCCAATATTACAGCTTTCACGAATTTCTATTTGAAATAATGACTATTTATGTTAGGATATAGATTTCTAATACACAACAATCAAACTTGACTTACAAAATTTTTGAAATCTTTTCAACAACTTCGCTTGGGTTCTTTCCAAAAATCAAAATCATTGGCTCCTTCCCATAGTCCCCCCTGTGATATATTAAATCTGGAGGAATATTGGAATTTTTAATTGCCTGGTTAATTCCCCACGAAATAGATTGATTCTCTTTTCTTTTTACTGCTTTAGGTTCTATTGTTCTGTCATAGCTTTTTACAGTCAAATTATTTTTTTGTGCCACATTAATTAAATTTTGATCATACTTTACATTTATAGCAGATCTAATCTGTGGAAATTTTTTGGAAATTTCTAACAATGCAGAGGCCACATGTTTTGAGCCTCCATATTCTAAACTTCCAGCCACTACCACTTCTTTACCACTCTTTACAATTCTTCCTGCAACTCCAATGATATCCCTAGTGGATTTTATTTTCTCTTTACCATATACAAAATTTGTCTGACATTCAGGAATTACAGTATAAATATTTTTTAAATTTTTAAAATCATTAATTGCTATACTTAGATTTTTTTTATTTATATCAATTCTCTTTGAAAACTCTGTAACATGAATCCCTTTTCCGATCTTTTTTGAATTCTTTATGGAATTATACGTAAACTGTTTTGCAAATTTAACAGCATTATGAATATTTTTGCCATTGGCAATACCTACTGCTAATGCTGAAGAATAATTACATCCACTTCCATGATTAACTTGTTCTAGTTTTTTTCCTGAAATAAAATATTGATCTGAATCATCCAAAATAAAATCAGAAATTTCACCTTTTTTAAAAGAAATACCCGTAATGATTACATTTCTTACGCCTAGTTCTTTTATTTTATAAGCACATTTGATGAGATCCTGTTTGTTCTTTATGCTAATTCCAGCTAAAGTTGAGGCTTCTGATACATTTGGAGTAATTGAATGAGCAATTGGAATTAGATATTTTTTGTAATCCGATAATGCATCTTTTTTTAATAATATCCCCCCTGTTGTAGATTTTATTATTGGATCAAGAATTATTGGAATGCTTGTCTTTGATAGTTTTGAGAAAATTGCCTTTATAGTAGATGAATTGTAAACCATTCCAATTTTAATTGCATTGATCTCAAAATCAGAAAAAATAGAATCAATTTGGTTTTTAATCATTTTTGAAGAAATTGGTTCTACCTTTCCAAATTTTGTAGTGTTCTGACTAGTTATTGCTGTAATTACGGTTAATGCATAAGTTCCTAAAGATGTGAAAGTTTTGATATCGCTTTGAATCCCTGCACCAGATGATGGATCAGAACCAGCAATTGAAAGTAAGTTCATTTTTGTTCTCCTTTAAGACTATTGTTTAAATCTAGTAAAAATGTACATACTATGTTGGGCACCCAAATGAGTGCAGCACGAAGAGGTGTTGCAACTGATGAAATGAAACTTGTCGCCAAAGACGAGGATGTTACATTAGATTGGCTAATTCCTAAAATTGCCAAAGGTTCAATTATAATTCCCAGCAATAATTCACGGCCTCAAAAAATTCACAACGTAGGGATTGGTAAAGGAATGAAAACCAAAGTCAATGTAAATATTGGAACATCTACATTGAAAGTTGATCTTCAAGAGGAGATTGAAAAGGCAAAGGTCGCTGTAAAATATCACGCAGATACAATCATGGATCTTAGTGATGGTGGAGATGTTGGAATGATTCGAAGAGAATTATTAAAAGTGGCTCCCATTACATTTGGAACAGTTCCAATCTATGAAGCCTATAACTATGGCATTGAAAAGCACAAAAACCCGTTGAATTTAACCGAAGATGATTTTCTTAACGCTTTTGAAAATAATGCAAAGGATGGTGTAGATTATACTACAATTCATTCAGGAATTAGTAAAGAAATTGCCAAGCGAATTTTAAAGGTAGAGCGATATGGTGGAGTTGTAAGTAAAGGTGGAACCATTACTGCAGCCTGGATGTTAAAGTACGATAAAGAAAATCCATACATTACTCATTATGATTATTTAATTGAACTAGCACGCAAGTACGATGTAACATTTAGTCTAGGTGATGCATTAAGACCTGGCTCAATTCTTGATTCTCACGATGAATTGCAAGTTCAAGAAATGATTAACATTGCTAGATTAACAAAACGTGCACATGAAAAGGATGTTCAAGTAATGGTCGAGGGACCAGGCCATGTTCCACTCAATGAGGTTGCTGCAAATGTTAGGTTAGCAAAATCATTAATTGGTGATGTTCCCTATTACGTCTTAGGCCCACTTGTAACTGATATTGCATCTGGTCATGATCATATTGCAAGTGCAATTGGGGCTGCAGTATCTGCAAGTGAGGGCGTTGATTTACTATGTTATTTGACACCTTCAGAACATCTTGCTTTACCAAATGCTGAAGAAGTCAAAGCAGGGCTAATTGCATATAGAATTGCCGCTCATGCGGGGGATTTGGTAAAGTTAAGAGAAAAATCCATCAAATGGGATATGAAAATGACAGAGGCTAGACGAACTCTTGATTGGGAAAAACAAATTGCATTATCAATAGATCCTGAAGAGGCTGCACGCATTCATGGAAGAACCGGTCAAAGACCTGGTAACAATGTTCCATGTACAATGTGTGGTGGTGCATGCGTTTACGTAATGTTGCCACAACAAAGAAAATATGAAAAAGAAAACGCTAAACTAGAGCAGATTGAATAATACTTTTTCTAAACTAGGAACTGTTTTAAAATTAGAAATTTCTTCTGCCTTTATCCATTTGTATTCAGAATTTTCCCAATTTAGTTTAATTTCTGGATTATCTACATTAAACAAAAAAGGATAGACTTCCCATTCATGGTCTTCATACTGTGGTGATAAAATTTTCATTTCTTTGGCTTCTTTAACTAATTGAATCTGTTTATCATTTATCCCAAGCTCTTCAAATATCTCTATTTTTGCTCGTGAAAGAGGAGATTCATTTTTTTCTATAATTCCACTAATTCCTGCCCACAATCCTTTCATGCTTTTTACTTTACCACTTCTTTTTAAAATTAAGATTTTATCTCCATTTTTTAAAAAGCAAGTAATAATTTTTGTTGCACGCGTCATTACTTTTTTTCAATAGAGTTTACCATCATTGTTAATTTTTTATAAGATGCCTCAAGGTCTGAATTTTTTCTCAAATTATCCTGTGTTGTCTTAATATAAGTTTGAATCTCTTCTGATTTTCCTTCTTGGACTGAAGTCAATAATCTTCCAATATCCTTCCAAAATTCTTCCGCAACTTTTCTGATCTCAGGATTGGAAATAATGGTTTCAATTAATTCTGGTGATTCTGTCATAATACTTTCAGTTAGAATCTTTTGAGCTTTAAACGTAGTTCCAGCCATTTTTTCCGTAAGTGAAATCTTATCGTCCTTTGTTAAAATATTTGCAAATGCTAGGTTGATGAGATGAGTTAATCCAAGAATTACTGCAATTTTTTTATCATGCTCTATTGCATCAATTGTAACAAAATCAGCCTCTGGAAAAAGTGACTTTGCAACAGCTAATTCTTTTTTTGCATCTTTAATTGGAATTGAAATAATGTGTTGCCCATGAATTTTTTTTATTCCTGGCCCAAACATAGGATGAATACAGATCGGATTTACCTTTGATGGCATTTTAGCAAGTGAAGTTGAAGTTTTAGATTTCTGTGATGAAATTTCAATTAGATATGAACCTCTTTTCATCTCTTTAGCAATTAGACGAATAATTTCTGGAGTACGTCTAGTTGGTGTACACAAAAGAACATAGCCTGCCTTAAGCACACCCCCAACTAAGGAATCTGCTTTGGTAATTGATTTTATTTTAATCTCATTTTCAGAATCATATCCGATTACATCATAATCTTTTTCAAGAAAATAATTTGCAAACCATTCTCCCATTTTTCCTCCAGCACCAATTATTGCAATAACGTTCTTCATTTTTCTTCCTTTAGAACATCACCAAGTATATTCATTCCCTCCACAATTCTCTCTACTTCTTGACATGCCGAAATTCTAATAAAATTTTTGAAATCTCCAAAACCTTCTCCTGGTGCTACAGCAAGCCCATAATCTAATAATTTATTTGAAAATTCTACCCCATCAAATCCTTCTTTTTTTACTCTAGCAAAAAGATACATGGCCCCATCTGGCTTGATAAAATCTAATTTTATCTCATTAGCTTTTTGGATCAATACATCTAGTCTAGATTTCACGATATTAGAATTATTGCTTGTATCTGCCTCTAATGCCTTTAATGCTACATATTGAATAGGTTCAGATACGTTAGTAAGGCAAACTGCTTGTAGCTTTGCCATTTTTTCAATAATTTCAGGAGATGCTATAGCGTAACCTATTCGAAATCCTGTCATCGCATGTGATTTTGAAAAAGATTGTGTGATGATTGATTTTTTGTAATTATATGTAAGAATACTTTTCCAGTCTACATAGGAATATTGTGAATATATTTCATCACTTAGCAAATAGAGATTATGGTTTTTTGCTATTTCTAATATTTTATCTTGAATTTTTTTTGGTAATATTTTTCCTGTAGGATTATTCGGATAGTTTAGGACAATCATTTTTGTATTGGAATTTATTGCTTCATTTATCTGATCAATTTTTGGTTCCCAATTATTTTCTAGAGTAGTTTTAATGCTTCTTACTTTGATTCCTGCATTTACGGCACAATCCTTGTAAGCAGGCCAAGCTGGCTCAAAAACAATTATCTCATCTCCAGGATTGAGTAAAGTAGTAATAGCTAAGTAAACTGCATATCTTGCTCCTGGGCAAACGATGACGTTTTCTTGTTGTATGGCTACTCCATATTGTTTGCTAGCTTTACTTGCAAGCTCTGTTCTGAATTTAGGTATTCCTTTAGCTTGTCCATACTTTCCAAATCCTTTATCGTACACTTCATTTAATGCATCCCTGACAATTTTTGGTGGAGGAAAATCTGGTTCACCAACTTCCATATGTATAATTTTTTTACCCTGTTCTTCCAAAGTTTTTGCTTTTAAAAAAATAGAAAGGTGTGTTTGTTTGTTAGTTGTTTGTATTTTTATTGATTCGTTTAATAAAAAATTAAGAAACCTAGTACCTACACTTTCATCAATATCAATTTCTTTGCAGAGGGAAATAACTTTAGATCGTAGATTTTCTTCTCTTTTTTCATCTGTTACACTTAAACCAAGATCTTTTTTTATAATTCCAATTTTTTTTACAATCTCGGATCTCTTTTTTAATAAATTAATCATTTCAAGAGTGATCTCATCTATTTTATCTCTTAGATTATCTATGTCTGACATGTTACTACAAGACAGGTTTTATGAAACCGCCCAATAAGGCATGATCTGCTAGCACCAACGATACAAAGGCATCTACAACTGGAGGCGCGCGTGGCACAACACATGGATCATGTCTTCCTAAAACATTCAACGAAGTTGGCTTTTTTGTTTTGATATCTATGGTACTTTGCTTCTTTGATATTGATGACGCTGGCTTGAAAGCAACTCGTAAGACAATCGGCATCCCATTTGACAAGCCTCCCAAAATTCCTCCTGAATTATTGGTTTTTGTAACTATTTTGCCATTTTTTATTGCATAAAGATCATTATTTTTAGAACCTGTGCTTTCAGAACCTGCAAAACCTGACCCAAATTCTACTCCTTTTACAGATGGGATTGAATAAAGCGCCTTTGCAAGATCTGATTCTAATGAGCCAAAGATTGGATCTCCAAGACCAACAGGCAAATTCGTTGTTACTGATTCAATTATCCCACCAAGGGAATCTCCACTTTTTCTTGCAGCAAGAATTGCATTTTTCATAAGTTTTGCGGAATTTGTATCTGGACATCTTACATCATTTGAATAAATTGTTTTTATCATTTTTAATGTAGGTTGTTTTTTTATCTTAATCTTTCCAATTTGTAAAGTGTAAGCATTTGTATCAATTCCCAATGTTTCTTTTAACAACTTTCTTGCAATTGCTCCGCCAAGTACGTGTGTCGCTGTCAATCTTCCAGAAAATCTTCCACCTCCACGATAATCATTGTATTTTTTGTATTTGACTAGTGCAGGATAGTCAGAATGACCAGGCCTCATTTTTGTTGTAAGATTTTCATAAGCTCGAGAATCATGATCCTTATTCCATATGATCATTGCAATAGGTGCTCCAGTGGTATACCCCCTAAACACACCTGAGATAATCTCTACCTTGTCTTCTTCTTTTCTTTGTGTTGAAACTTGTGATTGCCCTGGTCTCCTGTAATCTAACATTTTTTGAATATCGTTTTCTTCAAGCTGCAAACCAGCAGGGCATCCATCCAAGACTGCGCCAACACATTTACCATGACTTTCACCAAAGCTTGTAAGAACTAATCTTTTTCCAATAGAACTTCCTGACAATAATGAGATTACTAAACTGATGCTTATAATTCTTATAGATTGGATTTTATCATTCCGCCCACTTTATTCATGTCAGAAATGAAATTGGGATATGATATTGTAACTGATTCAGGATCTGTAACTGTACAATTCCCAACAAACATTCCAGCTATACAAAACGCCATAAACAATCTATGATCATTTTCAGAATCCAATAAAGCCCCCTTTAGATTATTGGATGGTTCTAGTATTAGTCCATCGTCTTTTTCTTTAACCTTTATTCCAAGTTTTTGTAACTCTCTTGCAAGAATTGCTATTCTGTCGGTTTCCTTGTATCTTGCGTGCTTGACATTGTAAATCTCAATTGGTTTTGATGACTTTAGAACTAAAATTGCCAGTGGTGGTAGAAGATCTGGCGAATCCCTAAGGTCAAATTTTCCTCCTGTTAATTTTTCTGGGGATTTTACAGTTATGGAATTATCGTTAACTGTAACTTTTACTCCTAAATCTTTTAAAAATTCTATTATTTTTTCATCGCCTTGAGGTAGATTTCCCTTCATTATTTCACATGTTACATTGTCTCCAAGTAACACTGCCGCAGATAGCAAAAGAGCAACACTTGAAAAATCACTAGGTATGGTCACATTGGTTGGTTTGTAATTTTGTTTCTCTATTTGGTATTTTTTGTATGGAACAATGGTGTTAACTTTGACACCAAATTTTTTCATAATTGAAAGTGTTGCTTCAAGGTATGGCTTTGAAACCAAATCTTCTTTTATATTTAAAACAAGTCCTTTTTCCATTCGTGGGGCAATAATCATTAATGCTGTAACATATTGACTTGAAATATTTCCTGGAATGTTTACCTCTTTTCCACTTACAATTCCTGAAACTGTGAGTGGTGGTTTTCCGTCAGTTGAAGAACATTTGGCACCAATTGATTCTAATGCATCAAGTAATGGCTGCATTGGTCTTTTTCTTAGACTTTCATCTCCTGACAGAACAGTTTTTCCTTCAGATAATGCTGCAATTGCTGCTGCAATTCTAATTGTTGTACCAGAATTTTTTGCATCAATTACAATATTTTGGTTCTTAAACTCTTTAATTCCTTCTATGATAAGATCTTCTCCATTTTCATGAATTTGTGCACCAAATTTTTTACAAGCATCAATTGTCGCATTTGTATCACTAGCAAAAAGAACATTTTTGATAATGCTTTTTCCATCAGTTAAAGATGCTAACATAATTGCTCTATGAGAATAGCTTTTGTTTGGTGGGCAAACAATTTTTCCACTAATTTTTGATTTTTCTATTTTACAACTCATTTACTTCGGCCTTTTTGTTATTAATTTCAGATATTATTGTAGTTCCTGCAAGATTTGAAAATATTTTTTTAATATTTCCCGTGTCTTCTTTTTTTGAAATTGCAGCAATTGCTGGACCATTTCCTGATATTGATGCACCTAATGCTCCATTTTCAATTAAATCAGAAATCATCTTTGGTTCAGAGTTTAGAATAGTTGATGTTGCCATCCCATTTAGTACCATAGCATTCCAATAATCTCCATTTCTAGCAAGATTCCATGCTTTTTCAAAAATAGGACTAAGATTTTTTAAATTTTTTACATTTCCACGCTTTCTTGATTTTGGAATAAAAATTACTGCTACTAAATTATTTGGTCCTTTTTCCAATTTTACAAGTTTTCTTTTGTAATTCTCAGTTACGACAAAACCGCCAAAATAGCATCCACATGCATCATCATATGCGCCTGTAATGCTGACTCTACTCTCAATTGAAGCATCTACCCCTGCAAGTAAGATTTGAGTATCATTCCACTTTGGTCTAAATAATTTTGCGCATGCTAAGGATACAGCCGATGAGATAGCACTTGAGCTCTTTAATCCATACCCTGTTGGAATTTCTGATTCTAATGAAATCCTTATCTTTGTCTTTGAAAGATCATTTTTTGGAACTACTTTTTGTATTACTCTATTAATTAAGCGAGAACTAATTGTCTTATTTTTTGATTCAATGGTTATTCCATTTCCTTCTGATGTCTCAAGATTAGCCGTTGTTTTTAACGAAATTCCTAGTGTTGCACCCTTTCCGGTTGCAATTGCATTTACAATTGAAACTGCTCCATGTAATGTAGCTTGAATTTGTACCATTAGAACATCCCTAAAATTGATTTTTTCATGGTGTCATATGGTGCCTCGATTCCATGCCAAATTTTAAAGGCTAATACAGCTTGACCAAGTAACATTTCATAACCATAAATTATTGTTGCACCATTTTTTTTAGATTGCTGGATTAAATCTGTGTTAATTGGTTTGGATATGATATCGTACACCACAGATTTTTCATTAATAGTTTTTGTTGAAATTGGGCTTGGCTCATTTTTCATACCAATGGATGTGGCATTTACAATAATGTTATAGTCTTTGGCAGTTTCTCCAACTTTATCTAAGGCTAATGCATTGGCATCAATACCTATCTTATGTGCAAATTGAACAAGTGTATTTGCATTTTGTAATGTCCTATTTGCTATAGTTAATGTCCTTGCCTTTTCTTTTGCAAAGCCAGCAGTTATAGCTCGTGCTGCACCTCCTGCACCTATTAGTAATACCTTTGAATCCTTGATTGGAATATTTCGTTTTTTAATTGGTTCTAGAAACCCCTCCATATCTGTATTATATCCCAGAAGTTTTCCTTCTTCATTTGTAACTGTGTTTGTAGCACCAATAATACTGCAATTCTCATCAACTGAATCAAGAAATTTAATCATCGTAAGTTTATGAGGAATTGTAACGTTAAACCCACTAATCTTAATTTTTTTTAAGGATTCAACTCCTGCTTCAAGTTCTCCTTTTGGAATCCTATATGCAATGTAGGTGCAATCCATCCCTAGTTTTTTGAATGCAGCATTGTGAATGTTTGGAGATAAGGACTGATCAATGGGATCTCCAATTACTGCATAAGTTTTTGTCATATGGTTTTTTCAATTTAATGAATGATATAAGCCTAAAATGCCAGTATTTTTACTTGCTAAAGTGAGTTTTAGTAATTGTTATTTAATTTCCCTTTGGAGTTGGCCTTTATTTCCATTGATTTGCGATAATATATCACTCCTCCATATATTCCGACAAATCCTACTAAATATAGGCCTGACACAAATTGTTTTTCATCTTTTGTTGGGCCTTCAATATCTGCAAACACCTCTTGGCCTAAAACAATTCCAGAAATCATTACAAGTGCTAATATCACGAAAATTCCTTTCATTTAATTCTCTAATACTATTAGGAATTTTTAATTAAAATCCATTAGTTTGTTCTTTGTAACAAACACCGAATCAAATTTGAAATTTGACAATTTTTCTATTTTTTTCTTGCCTTTACAATTTTTTTTATTTGGTCTATGCTGAATTGCCCTGGAGCAATCGGTTTGCCTAGAGATGCATAAGTAAAAGGAGACCCCAAATAAAGACAAAGAATCCTTGAGGTTTTCCCATAGTCCCCCATTGCAAATGCAATAAGATTTGTATTTTTGGAAACATTGTATAAAGAAAGTATGTTTGAGGAATCATTTTGATTCTTAGCACTAGTGACGATTTTGATGTATTTTGAAAATTTTCTCATTTGTTTTAATCTTTTTTTCAAGGAGGATGAATCAGGTGTTTTTTTAAAATCATGCCATGAAACTAGAACATCGGTCTTTGTTTTTTTAATATAATTATGAAGATTTTTATTTTTAGCTATGGTCTCAAACTCTACATCTAATAGAAATGGATGATATTCTGCTATTAGCTTTAATATTGAAATTCTTTCCTTTTCAGTTCCTTGAAATTTTCCTCCCTCTGAAGAAGGTCTTAATGTACAAACACAACGTCTCATCTTTTTTTTAACTAACTCTAATGCATCAGGAATCTGAATTGGTTTTAAAAAATCAAATCTTAATTCTGCATAATCTGATTTTTTAAGTGTCTTTTTAAGAACTAAATCAAGTTTTTTTGGAGTTTTTTCTGCAATAGATACACATATCTTGTAAGTCATTTTTTATTTTTCTAAAATATATTCATCAGAAACTTCCATTCCAAAATGTCTGCCAGTTGCACTTTTTGAATGCACTAAAACAGAGTCTCCTTTTTTGAGATGTGTTACTGAAACTAAATGCCCATTAGGCTTTACAAAACGAATTGTCTCTGCATCTTGTGCAATAATACCACCAACCTCGGTGCCTGATTGAGCTTTGATCATTAGCATGGGTCTTTTTTCAATTTTTGAGCGTCCAACGGTAACCCTTCGTGCTCTTCCTTTTGCATCAAGTACTAAAACCTCTGACCCTGTTTCTATTTCTGAAAGATAATTTGTTGTGCCATTTGGTGAAAGGGTATAGCAGTGAACCGCTCCTGCATTTACCCTAAATGGACGTGGCGAGGTAAATGAAGAACCTACTGATTCATTATGAACAAGAAACAAAAAGTTTGATCTACTACCAATTAGCATTCCTTCTCCTTTGTGTAACATTGAAGCAGTATCAACACAAACTCGCTCGCCATCTCCTACCTCTTTTATCTCGATAATTTTTGCAGGCTTGAGTTCAAAACTCCTTGTTCCAAGATAAACAAGGGCTTCTTCTACCTCGCCAATTGATGCTGCACTAAAAATTACTCCATCTACCCCCACCTCAAGAATTGAGAACATCTTGCGAACTTCCTCTGGGTTTTTTGCAATTGCAAAAATTTTTGTATGAATTTTATGTAATTTGGCAATAATATTTTCAAGAGGAATAATTTTCCAATCCTTTACCTCTACTATGACAAAATCTAAACCCTTTTTTGCAGAAACTAGGATTTTTTCAATATCATTATTTGATAATACCTTGAACCTTTTTCCTACTTTCTTTCCTTTAGGTTTAGATGCAGTTTCCTTATCTAAAATTACATATTTTGCACTACTAGATGGATATACAGTTACAAGTTTTGTTTTAATTTTGGAAATATTTTTTGGGTCCATGTATATCATGTTTATTCCCTCGTTTTCTAACTCTGCTAAGAATTTACCAATCTGAGGTTTGGATACCTTTGGTAAAATAATTAATTCTTTATTTTTTGTCAAGTTTCTTTACAGCTTCCTTTGCTGTTTCTTTTCTAAAGATTATTGCTGCTAAGGCTTGCACAATTTTTTCCGGTTCTTTATGACCAAAAATGTTTCTTCCATAAGTTACACCTTTAGCTCCTGCTTTCATTGCATCCTCTGTCATCTGAAGTACATCCAAGTCAGTTTTTGCCTTGGGACCTCCCGCAATGACTATTGGTACTGGAGTTCCCTTAACAACTTTGGAAAATGAATCAATATCACCAGTGTATAGTGTTTTGACAATATCTGCTCCACAATCTGCACCAATTCTTGCTACATGTGCAACAATTTCAGGATCATGAGGGTCCTTGATCTTTTCTCCTCGTGGATACATCATTGCTAAAAGTGGCATATTCCATTTGTGACATTGTTCTGAAATTTGTCCTAACTGCTCTAACATCTCTGGTTCCTCCTTACCACCTATGTTAATGTGAAGAGAAACTCCATCTGCTCCAAGCCTTAGGGCTTCTTCCACAGAACCTGTTAACATCTTTCTGTTAGGTGTAGAAGAAAGAACAGTACTTCCAGAAAAATGAACTAGTACTCCAACACTGGTTGGTTTTGGAAGTGTTTTTAAAATTCCTTTATTAACAATTACACTAGTTAATCCATGATGCTCACATTTGTAAATTATAGAATGTGGGTCCTCTAGTCCTTCAATAGGTCCATTTGAAATTCCATGATCCATTGGAATGCAAAGCATTTTTCCTTTCCTCATAATCCTGTTTAATCTTATTTCATGTCCAGTAACCATGATAAATCTCTCTTTGTACCTTACTTAAAAATAACGTGACTTTGATTTAAAACAAAACCAAATCAATTAAGCTCAAATGGAAATTTTATCCACTTAAGAATTAAATACCAATCAGAAACCACAAAAACGAAGTCAATTGAGTCAAATAACTGAACAAATTCATTCTAGCGATGTAGGTGACATTCTTGAAAACTCTCTCAATGGGATACGCCCTGGAAATGAAGATTGTATTAGATTGCTAGAATCAGACGACATTCATTTAATGGGAATGACTGCAGGTCACATCACTAGAAAAAAGTTTGGGAAAAAGGCCTCGTTTGTTAATAATATTATTTTAAACTATACCAATGTTTGTATAACTGATTGTAAGTTTTGTGCATTTTATAGATCTCCTGGCGATAATGAATCCTATACGCTTTCCCTTGAAAATATAGAGGCGCGAGTAAGAACTGCTTGGGATTTGTATAAGATAAGGCAGGTGCTAATTCAAGGGGGACATAATCCCAACCTTGGTGTTGAGTATTATGAGGATGCATTTAGAATGATTAGAACAAAATTTCCAAAAGTAGGAGTACATGGACTATCAACTTCTGAAATAGATATGATATCCCGAATTGAAAAGTCATCTACAAAAGAAATTTTATCTCGGCTCAAAGATGCCGGCTTGCAGTCAGTTCCAGGTGCAGGGGCTGAAATTCTAGTTGATTCTGTTAAAGAAATTATCAGTCCAAAAAAAATCTCAAGTGATGAATGGATAAGAATCATGAAAGAAGCCCATCAATTAGGTTTACCATCGTCAGCCACAATGATGTATGGGTCTGTAGAAACAATTCAAGATATTGCAGAACACTTTCAAAAAATTGTAAATCTGCAAGAAACAACTCCAGGATTTATGGCATTTATTCCATGGAGTTTTGAGCCAAATAACACGCAATTACAAAAAGAAAACGGTGTAAACTATGGAGCAGGTGGTTTAAAATTATTAAAAATGATTGCTATCTCGCGCCTTGTTCTTGATGGTTTGATTCCTCATATCCAATCTTCTTGGCTTACTAATGGAGTGGGAATGGCTCAGCTCGCTCTACAATATGGTGCAGATGACTTTGGTGGCACACTGATTGGAGAAGAGGTTGTCTCTTGTACCGGTGCACGCTCTACAGAATTAACTGATAAAAGAATAATTGATGCAATTCATCAAATTGGATATCAGGTAGAAGAGCGAGACAACTTTTATCAAACTGTCTGTATGCGTTAAATTCCATAACTAGACCATTTTGAATCAACAAGATTTTTTGTAGAATCATCTGTTTTAACAAGCTCCTGGATTGGGCGCTCATATCCTTCCTCCTTTGTTTTCTGTGTTGCATCAATTCCAAGCTTTGAGCCTAAATTCACTAATGGAGAAGCAGGATCCAATGTATCTGTTGGGGTATTTTCTATAATCATTGTATCTCTAGCAGCATCTGCTCTGGTGGTAATTGCCCAAATTACATCATTGATGTCATGAACGTTGACATCTTCATCTACTACAACAAAAATTTTTGTTAGTGACAACTGACCTAATCCCCAAAGACCCATCATTACTTTTTTTGCTTGTCCCGGATACATTTTCTTAATTGATATGATTGCCATCCCCTGAAACCACCCAGCAGCCGGCATTGCAAAATCTACTACCTCTGGTTGGAACATTCTAATCAAAGGCAAAAATGATCTTTCAATTACTTTTCCAATAAATGCATCCTCAAGGATTGGTTTACCTACTATAGTTGTAAGGTATATCGGTTTTTGTCTTTGCATGATTCCTGTTAGGGTAAATGTAGGATAGGGTTCTTTTGGGGTATAGTATCCCGTATGATCCCCAAAAGGTCCCTCATCTCTAATATCAAAAGGATCAACATATCCTTCTAAAATGATTTCTGCATTTGCTGGTACCTCAAGGTCAATCGTTTTGCATTTTACAGTTTGAATTCCTTTTTTCCTTGTAATTCCTGCAAAAAGATACTTGTCTAATCCTTCTGGTACAGGAGCCACTGCTGAAAAAACTGTTGCAGGATCTCCACCAATAATTATTGCTGCTTCAATTTTTTTTCCCTTTTCTTTTGAAATGTCATGATGATGGGCACCGCGCTTGTGTTTTTGCCAGTGCATCAAGGCATGCGTACTATCTAAAATTTGTATTCTGTATACACCTAGATTTCTTACACCAGTCTCTGGATGTTTTGTTGCAACAAGGCCAAATGTGATAAACTTTCCTGCATCTTTTGGCCATGTTTTAAGAATTGGAATATTTTCAAAAGACGGTGAATCATTTACAACCTCAGTTACTGGGCCACTCTTTTCAAGCTTGGGAAATATATCGCCCATCTTTGAGAGCTCTGGTAATTTTTTTAGCTTGTTAAAAAATCCTGATGGAATTTCCATCTTTGTCATATCCACAATTCTCTGACCAATCTCTGTAAAATCTGAAATCTCTAAACCAATTTCAAGTCTTTTAATTGAGCCAAAAGCATTTCCTAAAACAGGCATTTCATAATTTTTTACATTTTCAAACAATAATGCAGGTCCATTTGAATACATGGTTCTTCGCAAAATTTCTGCAATCTCCAAGTTAGAATCAACTTGAGTCTTAACTCTTTTTAGCTCGTTTGCACTTTCTAATTTTTCAATATATTGTCTAATGTCCTCGATGGGCACGCCTCTAATTCGATATTATGGTGGTATAAAGCTTGACTGAATTTCTCCAATCTTGCTTTATTTGAAAAAAAATTAACATATAGATTTTAATTCAATATGCCTTGTTTTTTAATGTGGTCAATGATAAATGCCCTGTATGCAAGGGAACAGGAACTATAGAGTTACTTGGGTCGCAATGTCCATTTTGTAATGGAACAGGAGATTATACCAAGGCAGCTGAAAGTTATCTTGATTCACATATTTGCCAATGCATTTTTTTAGATAGAAAAAAATGTCCATTATGTGGAAAAAGCTGTCATCATGATACCCCAAACAAACCTAAAATTTTGATTGACCCAATTTAAAAAATAATTTTAATAAAAAAATTACCCAACTGGAGGAAGTTCAGTTTTTTTATCATGACCTCCAGAACCAAACTTGCAGTAAAAACACAAGTCAGATTGCATATGTTTGAGCTGTTCAATTTGAATTGCTCCAAGCTTTAACGCAATTTTTGTTAATATTTTGTATTTTAGCGGCATCGCAGGAATTACCTCATTCATGTATACCCTGTAATGTTCTGGACAAAACTTTAGAGTAACACGGCTAGAATCATTTCCTTTCTGGTTTACTTGTTTTGTAAAATTAATCTGTTCTCTAATGTATTCATGTTTTGGGCAAGGGCAATTTCTTCCTCCTGGATGTTTGTAGGCAGGAGTATTTTTCCAATCAAATTCTGGATAGTCTTTTTCGAAATCGTCCAATACCTTATCTAGCTAACTTTGCACTAATAAAACTTGGTAGGATTTTGTGCCTGTTGGCATTATTTGTTGGATCTCCTTGATTCGACGTTTAATTTTGAGCAAAATGTAAATAAAGCACACATAATGTAACCACAATATTGGCTACTAAACGAAAATCATCCACAACCAAGAAAGATCTTGAAGCAAAAATTGCAGAACTTGAAGCAAAGCTAACTCAGTTATCTTCCCAAATAGGCCAAAAGCCAGCGGGACAAACTCAGACAGCTCCGCCTCCACAACAATCAAAACCAGCCCCACAAACTCAAGCCTCAAAACCAGCTTCCCAGCCTGAAGCAGCACCACCAGTTACAAGAGAATCACTTATTGAAAATGTACCAACCGGTGTCTGGCATGAGAGAAAAACAAAGACTCCAGCTTATGTTCCTGAAAATCCTAGAGCATGGGCAAGACGACATGCAGAAGGCGCTGATGCTCCATCTCAACCATGGGCTTTACAAAAAGCAAAGGTTACAGGTTACACTGCACCATCAAACAAATATTTTGCAACAAGACAAAGACTTGCTTATCATCCTCAAGCAACTAGCTTTACGGGATATGGCATATCTCTAGGTCATGGAACTGCACAGGCGCAAACTAAAGCACCTCCACCACCTCCACAACAAAAAACACTTCCAAAGCAAACTGGAGGCTCATCAGGAGGTTCATCTAGTTCATCAGGCAGTAATTCCAAAAAGTCCGAACTTGAAAAATATGAGCAAGAATACTTGGCAAGATTAGACCAACAAGAAAGAGAAGCTCAAGAGTTACATGAAGCAGCACTTGAATTGGCAGCAAAAAGACGTGCCTCATCTGGTTCTTCTAGCTCTGGCGGATCAACTCGTGGTTCACTTCCAAAGGGATTTTAACCCTAAACCTTCTTTTCTTTTAATTATTTTTTAAATTAGTTTGTAAAAGCTTCTAAAACTTCTTTTGCATGTCCTGCAGCCTTTACTTTAGGATATGCTTTGAAAATTTTCCCTTTTTCATCTACCAAAAATGTACTTCGTGTGACTCCCATGTACTCTCTTCCCATAAAATTTTTTTTGCCCCAGACTCCAAACTTTTTTGCAACTTCAGTCTTTGTATCTGCTAACAAAACAAAAGGAATGTTCATTTTCTCACAAAATTTTTTGTGAGATTCTACATCGTCTTTACTTATTCCAACTATTTCGATTCCTTTTTTTTTAAATTTTGGATAGTCTTTTGCAAACTCATCCGCCTCTATGGTGCAACCAGGTGTAAAGTCTTTAGGATAAAAGTAAATTACGTGTTTTTTCCCTTTAAAATCAGTTGATTTTATATTATTTCCATCCGAATCTAAGAGTTCAAATTTTGGCACCATGTCGCCTTCTTTAATCATATTTTTTAGAAGAAAATTTCCCTAATTAATTATTTTTTAATATTACCTTCTCGCATTAGATTTTAAAACAAGCAAAAATAGGTTAGATACAGATTATGGTACAAAGTAACTATGATATTTTAGAGGTTAGTGAAAATGCAACTCGAATAGAAATTCGTGACGCATTTAGAAAATTGGTTCTTGAGCATCACTCTGATAGAGGGGGAGATGATGAACAATTTAAAAAAATAAAACAAGCATTTGATGATCTAAAAGTAGGGAAAAAATATCCAGACTCACCTGAAGACAAAAATAAAAAATCAAGATTTTATTCAGGTGACTCTGAAGAAGAAAAAAGAAAACGAAATCTAATCTTAGCTCATGATGTAGCTCAAGAGATAAAAAATGCTCAAGAGTGGGTTGCTGCATTAAATCGAGTAGATGCAACTGGTGTGAGACTCTTTGGCTCAAAGGAGCTCGGTCAATTAGAATTTGAAAGAAAGGCTACAAAGGCTTTATCAATTAAAGGAAAATTTTGGGCAGGAAACCTCACATACGATAATCCAATTATAATGTGGGGCAGTATTTCAAATCCATATTTTTCTGACAAGGAAAATGAAAAAACACACATCCATGTAACAAAAGGAAAATTTTCTTTAATTGATCCACTTGAAAATGGATATGTTATTGAAAATGGAGCAAAAATTACTGCTGATAATGGTGATATTATAGTTGGAGATGTATTTGGTAAAAAAGAGATACTACAAGACCCTTCTGGGAAGATTGGAATGTTTATCACTAATGAGCATTTTACTGAGCTCAAAGCACCTAGAGGAAAAATCGTTGCAGGTTTTATCAGAAATACTGTAAAACTTGAAGCTGAAACAATTATGGCAATCATACTTGAAGATCATGTTCTACTCAAGGGACGTAACATCTCAATTTTAGGAAGCAAGGT
>DASPGM010000014.1:0-82372 GCA_035620615.1 Nitrosopumilaceae archaeon
GTTTGACTATAAATGAAAGCTATAATCAAAATTATAATTTTCAACTAAATTTGGGTGATCGCTTTTATCTTGCCATTTCTAAAATCTAATCATGCAAATCAATTGTGCTGACTGTGGTTGTCTTCCTTCAGAATGCAAAGAAAGCATATCACCAAAAGGATGTCCTAATTGTACATGGAATGAATGCTGTTGTTGGGAAAGTATTCACACTTGATAAAAAAAAGAAAATTGATTGCCATTACTGGTTTGGTGGCTTTTGATGGAAAACTTTTCTTGGAGAAATTTTTATAATTATTCTTTTTTCAGTTGGACTCCTAAACGGATACTTGTCTAATCCTAGGTATCGTTTTGCTAATTTGTCAATGTGTGCATCTGCATTTTTTTCTGTAATTTCATCAACGGTTCCTCTAATTGTAACCATTTCATATGGATTGACTTCATTTGGAATTGACAAGGCCACACGTTTATCATTTTTTACATTTTTTTCTTTAATCCTTCCTGCTGCTGTATTGACTAGTATGTTTCTTCCATCATAATCAATCCAAGTAGGAGCAACATGTGGAGACCCATCATCCATCAATGTGGCAAAAGATGCAAAATTTTTCCCTAAAAGAAGTTTTTCAATTTCAGGTGTGATCATTAGTTTAATTTCCCTGTTCTGATTATTATCAGTTTACTGTTAAGATATGCCGTTTATTATGGGCTTGATTGGTTTTTCTCAGAAGAGCAAACTCTCTTTTTAGACACAAGAGTAAAAATATAATTCCCACGTTTATGCGTAAAAATTTCGGAATGACTCGCGTTATGATTAATAGCATTAAGAATCATAATAGATTATGAATGATTGGTGGGGAATCACAAAAGAAAACCAGTTGAAAAAATATCAAAAAAAGACAAATCAATTCATTAATGAACTAGAGTCTACTCTTGACAATTTTGAAAATAAAGCAGATATCAAAGAATTAAGTTCAAAACTCAAAGAGTCTATCAAGAAATTTCAAGAAGAATCAAAAGACTAGTTTATCTCACAAGAATAAAAGGGGAAGTTATCGTAAAATATGATCTGGTTTATCTAAAAGTTCTATGATACCATTTTAGTGGTATTTGGAAAAAAGAAAAAACAAGATGGGTTAATACCATCAAGTAAACCCGAAGATATTCAGCGAACTGACGAGCAAGAGATACAACGATTAGCCCTGATTAATGAAGGCATTGAGAAATCTGAAATAACTCAAAAGAATACTTTACCAAGTGAAAATTCCAGTTCAGAAGTATATGGTGATGAGATTAGAAAATACGAAGACTCTGAACTATTCAAACTAACAAATCAATACAAACCATTTTGGAATAAAAATGGAATTATTCAATACAAAACAGATAGAATCGCGATATTGCAACGAGCTTGGGGAAGACAAGTTGAGTTTATTATCGCTTTTGATGATTTGACAAGAGAAGGATATCGTTTAATGGCCATTGATGAAGGAAAACAAGGTGGACAGTCTTCTGGCGGTTTCACAGGTGGAGTAAATGCGTACTTTTACTTTCAAAAAATGAAATATGTAAAGTAAAATCTCACTCTTTTTTCATATCCTAAAAGGCGATTATATTTTAGACACCAAGAATAAAAGGAAAACAAAACTATTACAACTTTAAACTATTTTTTAGATCTTAGATTCTTTAGTTGCTTTTCTAAAGATTCAATTCTTTTTTTATGGTTTGTTACAATTTTATCATAAGCATCTGCTCTTTTTTCTAATTTTGCTAATCTTCTATCTTGTTGTTGTTCATGCTGTTTGTTAGTGAGTTTTGCCATAAATCTTCTATAATTAACTAGGAATTAAGAATTATTAAAAAATAGTTGTGCATACTTAACTAATTGAAAATATTGGTATCCTCTAAAACGTAATGTACCATCAGATATCCACCAAAAGTATAATGAGATACAAAAATAATAACGCGAGTTTCTTTATCTATGTATACGTCAACTGACCAATCAGTCCCATAGATATTACTTTTAACAAATATAGTATCTCTTTCTCCTTTCCCATGCCATGCACCAAATTTCTTTTCAGTTATTGTTACGTCTTCTAAATCTTCATAGGTTAATTGTGTGGGACTAATTGAAAAAATAGCATGCGGCACTCTATTATGTGATGCTCCAAGTTCCTTTGGCTTCATATCAAGTAGGCCAGTAATCAAATTCATTACTCGTGTTTCCTCATATTTGTTTCCATCTTCAGAGATAGATACGAGTTGAACTGATATATTATCACTATCCAAATAATCTTTAAAATAATAAGTTAAGTTACCTTTTCCATCGTTTACTTGAGGGGATTGATACGAATATTGAAGATAGTCTCCGGGTTTAACACAAACTCTGTCTTGCACACATTCTCGATTTAATTTCTGAGTATCTATTGAAGAAACAATTTTTTGATTGATATCTTCACTGATATCAGGTGGTGTAACTACTGGTTGGGTTGTGGTGGAAATCTCGTTAACTGCTTCTTTAGATTTTTCTTCAAGTTTTGGTGATGGAGAAGTTGTTGAAAAATTATCTCCTGTTGTAAGACCTATTAAAAACAGAATCAAGAAAAATAATCCAAACCCAATAGCTATTTTCTTTATTTTTCTCGTAATAGATTAGAGTTACAAGTATAAATTAAGAATTTTCCATTTCATCAAATTAAAGTAATACTTTATACTTTAGTCATCAAGAATAAAAGGTTCTAGTTTTTGATGTTTTTAGAATTGTTAATAATGATTATTCACTTTATCATCTTATGATTAAAGAAGAAGAGATTTTAAAAGAAAAAAAACTCACAGATAAACGAATCAATATACTAAGTGGAGTTGGTATTGGATACCTAGCATTTGCTATTGTGATTTCCCTTTTTGTTCCATCTGCATCGCTTATTACACAAGTTCTTGTTCCCTTGACTGTCGCAGTAGCTGTAGGCGTTATTCTGAGCATAATTTCTGTTAAATTAAACTATCAAACTGCAATTAGACTAATTGAAATACAATCTTCTATAGATGATATGAAAAAAGAGTTTAAGAAGTCCTAATGAAAACTAGCCCTTTTATTCTTGACACTAAGAGACACAAATTTTTGAGGGTATAGATGTAGATCATCGATTCTCCTGAAAAGATTTAATGTCTATTTTGAAAAGTCTCTTTTACGCTATAGTTTCACTTTAAAGTTATAGACATTTTTTCAAGAATCTTCAGTAGCACTATGGCATGTGTATGTTGTTTATCTTTTGCAGCATAAAGTAGAGTTACAATTTTTTTTTCTTTTTCTATATGTTTGATATCATCAAGTGTGTCTGATTTGTCTTTCAATTCTTTTTTATATTTTATCTGAAACTCTTTCCATTTTTTTGGATCATGGGAATACCATTTTCTTAAGTAATTGCTTGGAGTAACCTCTATTAACCAAGAATCAATCTTTGCACGTTCCTTTGATATACCGCGAGGCCACAATCTATCTACTAGTATTCGATATCCGTCATTTTTAGAGAATTCTTCATAAATTCTTTTGATTTTGATCATATTTTTATAATTCCAAAAACTATTCAGTTCTTATCTTTAGAACTCAAAAAAAAAAATTAGGAAACTATTACGGTTCCTCGCATGTTAGTATGCAAAGAGCAATAATAGTTGTATGTACCTTTTTCTTTGAGAGTAAGTTCAAACTTTTCTCCTGGCTGTAGAAGATTACTATCAAACTTACCATCATGGTCTGTTGTTCCAGCTTTTACAGATGTGACTGTGTGCTGGTTTCCATCTACATTATCAAACGTTATTGATTGTCCTGCTGACACTTTGATTATGTTTGGACTGTAAAATGGTGACTCTAGACCAACAATTCCTACAGTGTTTTCTTTCACAATTTGTTTTGTTTCTTGTTCGTTTCCTGCTTCAAAAACTTGGATTGTGAATCTGGTTGATGCCTGTCCGAATAATGGGTTCGAATATGGAACCACATTCAAATCTGCATCAATCATGTATGTACCTGGTTGTGAAAATGTATGGGTGGTTGATAAGACCCCGAGATGTCCATGGTATGCACCATGCAATGGAATTGGAAGAGGAATGTTTGGTTGATCCCCTGAAGTTGAAGGATAATAGGATCCATGTCTGATTTTTATCAGACCATCTACATGAGTTGCGTCTTTACCTGTTTTTGCATCATTGACATCAAAGAGTAAGGTAGTTGGTTGGCCTGCAACAATTCTATTTGGTTGTGTTGAGAAATTTACAGAAATCGATGTTCCCGGTTCAGAACCAGCAAGTATCGCTGTTCTACCCTGGTTTAGTACATCAACTGTAAATTCAAAACTCCTAGATCCAAAATTGTTTTTTGGATCTTGTTCAAATTTTAAGAGATCTCCAGAAACGACTGCTCTAGTTTGACCTAGTTCAGGTACTGACATTCCTAACATGAACGGGCCAGAAGACGACACGGTGTACTTTATTGTGTATGTTCCTGCTTCAGGAAAACTATCTTTAAAGTTCATTACTCCAAAGTGACCATGAAGCGTGGTGCTTCTGTGTACGATTTCCCCTGTAGGACCGACAATTGAATATGACCAGTCTGTGTGAGAAAGATTTGCCTCACGATTCAGGTCAATTACTTTTGCATTAATAGGAATTAGATTTCCTGCAACAATAGTTTCAGGAACACTAAATTCTACTGCAACACCATCTTGTCGTTGAATTTCATTTATCACTGTCATTTGATTTGGTTCTGCAAACACTTCTTGAGATACATCTCCAGATGTTTGAAGGAACAAAACCATCATGGACAATGACAGAATTGTTGTAGTTGTTGCCATTAGCTTTTTTGAATTCATTAACAATTAGTATTGGAAATTTGTTTAAGATAATTTTTCTATATTAAAACCAGATACTAACTAGATTATAACCAAATTAAAATGAAAAAAAAAATGATTTAGCCGACCACTATTGTTCCAAGTATCTTTGGATATATTGAATCAATGTAGTAATAAATTCCTGGTTCAACAAATTTTACGGTAAAGGTATCACCTGCATTCTGTAGATATCCATTAAAGTTTCCATTTGGTTCAAGAGTTATTTGATCTATTGACACAACATTATGAGCAACCCCACCATTTTGTCCATCTTGATTAATGAATTTTATAGAATCATTGAGATTAATATGAATAATTTGTGGTACAAACACTGAGTCAATGTTTCCTATTATCATTACAGTTTTTGTCATACTTGATTGAGAAATTGATTTCATAAGCGTTGAAGATTTTCTGGTTTCTTCTGATTCGTTTAGTGCAATTGCCGGGGAAATTACAAATCCTAATACTATTACCACAAAAGCAACTCCAACTTTCATTGTGATTTTCATTAAAACAAAATGATGTGAATTAGTTTAAGACTATTTTTCCAAAAACAAACCAGATACTTACCAGATTGTATAATTAATTTATGAATAATTATTTTTTTAATTTAGTTTTTAATGGATCATTTTTTTTAAAACCTGTCAGATCTCTCACATGGATGAGGACGGAGATAGGAATTATGAGAGACATGACAGATTTGAATTACATAAAATATGAAACCATATAATCAATTTACCAGATTACATCCAACTTTTTAAAAAATAAAAAAGGAGAAAGAGAATTTTTGGTTGTTCTCTTTTATATTGTTCCTTATTGTGCTGTGCCTACGTTTATTGGATCAGGCATACCTTCAGGCGTGCTGCATAGCCTGTCGCCGCAAACTATCTCTTTTGTTGCAGAGCCATAAGATTTTGGTGGTATCTGTCCATGGCTTCCTTCTGCTGGTTGTGCAAAAGCCTGATCAAATAGATCTGGTATTGGCGCCATCATTGCTATAGGCAAGATTGCCAACAAGCTGATCTGTTTTAATTTTTGGTTCATTGAACCATAAAAGGTATTTCTTATTAATAGAAAATTTTCTAAATTGATACTAAATTGTAACCAAAATTATATTGATCAAGCTGAAATAAGATTTATTTTAGTCACATTATGATTTGAAATGTCCTTATGTAGAATTGCGTGTGACTCAACTTTAAAAATTAAATCACATCTATAACATTTCCATGACATATTATTCATGAATTTACTATAGTTTTATTTATTTAACAAAATCTCCAAATTTTATCCCAATTTATTAATTTAAAAATAATTTATGAATACTTTCTTCACTTACATGAATCTTGAAAAATCCATTTTTTCTAACTATAAACACTTGATCGTGAGTGTCAAAAAAATCAAGCATTTCGTCCATATCTCCCTTAAGAACATTTTTGTAATTTATGAGGCAGAATGTGCTGCCCGGAACCCCCTTTTGATCATACCAATGACAAAACTTTTTCGCACTATGGAGGGACTTTTTCTCTGAAAGTTCATCAGCCAAAAATGCTATTGAAAACAATGACTTGTTTTCAAGCTGAGCTCCTACTTTTTGCAAAACTTTTCCTGTATATTGATATGGCTTTTCCGAAAATTCTTTGTAGGGTTCTATTGTGACGTCAAGCCATCCCTGTTTTTTTAGAAATTGCATTCCTGTATGATTTTTTGAACCACAACAAGCGCGAAGAATTGTGTCCGCACTTGAGGCATAATCGACAGATTTTAAGAAACTCTCAAGGACTTGTTCATCAGAGTATAAAATTAGTTCATGTCTTGGTGTTATCTGCGTGCTTTGTTCTGCCCATTTGTCTGCTACATCCTTTAACAGAGAATTTAGAGATACTCCTTTTTTTTCAGCCGCGCTTGTTAGTTTTTTGTGAATTTCATCATCAAGTCCTCGAATGAATAGATCCTTTGTCATGTTTTTAGATAGGTAAATGTGTATAAAAATGCTACTATGATAGCATTTTAGTAACATTAAAATAATGCTACTATGATAGCATATTTGATAAAAACATGCAACAATTAACCATACGAAACATCAAGACAGAAAGCCGTCCACAAACTAAAGCATTGTTTTGGCATCTTTTTGTTGGAACACGAGGAGGCAATACGAGAGTTAGAATTATTTCTAAATTAAAAAATACGCCATCAAACAAAAATCAACTTTCACAAGATCTACAAATCGATTACAAGGGAATTGAACACCATCTGAAAACTCTTGAGGAAAATCATATGGTAACAAAGATGGGTGAAAAATATGGTACAACTTACTTTGTGTCTCCATTATTCGAGGACGGGGAATTGGTGTTTAATGAAATTGTAGAAAAATTAGAAAAAAATAGGTAAATCAAAATGATTATGACAGAAAAAATAAAATCAAAAAAATTACAACAATTATTTTTGAACCCTAATTTCAATCCTATAATTTTAAAAAGAAATCAGGGTAAGGGGGTGAAATTATGAAGAAAATAGCAGTGTTTGTGTTAGCTGATATTGAAACACACGAAGACTTAGGCCGTGTTGTAAATGCCCTAGAAGCAGTTAAACAGTTTAAAGAAGTAAAGGATGAAGTAAAGCTTTACTTTGATGGTACAGGTACAAAATGGATAAGTGAATTATCTAAAAAAGATCATATTGCAAATGGCTTATTTGAAGTTGTGAAAGACAAAATTGAGGGTGCTTGTGAATTTTGTGCAGGTGCATTCGGTGCAAGCAATTCAGTTCAACAATGTAAAATTGATCTAATTAATGAAAAAGATCAGCATATAGACATTCAAAAACTTGTATCAAATGGATTCCAAATAATTAATTTCTAGTTGTAGAATCCATATAAATTTTATTTTTTTATTTAAGATTATTAATCATTGTGAAATGAAAGAGATCTATAGTATCATTAACAAACTTTTCAATTAAAGTAAATTAGTTAAAAATTGGATATAATCTAGCAATTTTGCTTTATACCATAGCATAAATCAAACTCTATGAATACACCACAAAAACCAAATCAAATAGATGTAATTTCAAAAAAATTTTCTTTGTTTTCTAAAGCACAGAAAAACGGGAGACATTAAAGCAATTGAAAATCAATATTCCACTTTCCTGTCCAATCTGTTCAGGCAAAATGTACGCAATCAGCTACGAAGTTACGCTAAATATTCTCAGAAATCGTAGCTGGCAGGTTTGCCGAGATTGCGGATTTGAGCAATCAACAGAAGATTTCAAAAGGAGTTTGTTGACTATATAATGACATTAAAAATTGGTTTTACCCTTCCTCATATGGGAAGTGTTGCTTCTCAAGAAAATATTTCCTTTGCAGCAAGATTTGGTGAATCAGAAGGATTTGATTCATTATGGGTAATTGACCGAATACTTTGGCCTTCAAAACCACAATCTCCCTATCCACCATCACCAGATGGTAGATGGCCAGATGTTTACAAAAATGTCATTGATCCAATATCGACCTTAACCTATGTAGCAGGATTAACAAACAAAATCAAACTTGCGACAGGAATTATTGATATGTTGTATCAGAACCCATTGATTTTAGCAAAAAGACTTGTCTCGCTTGATAACCTATCTAAAGGTAGATTGATGCTTGGCTTGGGTGTTGGTCATTCAAAAGATGAATTTCAGGCTGCAGGTGTACCATTTGAGAAAAGAGGGGAACGAGCCGATGAATTTCTCGAGGTTCTAAACAAAATCTGGTATGATAAAACAGTAGAACACAAAGGCAAATACTATAGCATCCCAAAATCAGTAATTGGTCCAAAACCCTTCCAACTAAAGATTCCAATATACCTTGGAACCTTTTCAATTAAGGCCATTGAGAGAGTAATTAATTCCGAGGCACGTGGATGGATTGGAATTCCACAAATGGGAATTAAATTCTTCAAGGATGCACAAACGCATCTCAGAAATGCAGCAAGACAACACAGAAGAGATCCTCAAGACATAGAGTTTATTGTTCATATTTTTCCTGAAGTTTCAGAAAAAAATCTCGGTCAAGATCGACTTCCAATGAATGGAAGTGTAAAGCAAATCGCAGACGATATTCTAGAGTTATATAAAATGGGAGTTTCACACATAAACATATCATTTGACTTTGGTTCAATTGCTTCAGATTTTGATAAACGATTAAGATTTACAAAGCAAATTCGAGATTCTATGATCCCAACATTGAAGGTGAAATAAAATGGCCTTGGTGAGACGATGTAATTGTGATTATGACCAGTGTGAAATTGCACAAAATATCAGAAACGCGCATGTAGGAGATGAATGCATTCATTATTTTGGTCAAAGCCATAAATTAAGGAGTAATTTACATGCAGGGTTTAATTCAAGTTAAATTCAGTGTTCTTGTCACCCACTATCGACAGGACTCCTGCCGAGTCTGTGGTAGTGACACCATACCATTAAATTTCTGTTCAGATTGTAAGATACCAAACCAATTTCAATGCCGCAAATGCCAACTATACGTTGATGAACAAATTCATTTTAGTTGCAAAAATTCTAGGCAATTAGTCTGTTCAAACAAACGTTAAGAAACGTTGAAGAATAAAACCAGGAAAAGAAAAATATTAGAAGTTCTTTCTTCGTTTAATTTGGTAACAATTTGGTAAATTGATTAAATACAATTCATCTAGAAAAAATTCAATCTGTCATGTCTCTCACTTCCCCGATGCCCCTCCATTCTATGGTGAGAGATCTGACGGAGTAAAGGAAAAAACATGTCTACTAGTAAAACTCAAACAGAAAGTACTAAAAATATCAAAATGTTATTTTGGTCAGTTTTTGCGGGTTCTAAAGGATGTCTTAATAGAGTCAAAATTGTTTTGCAATTAAAGCAAACCCCACTCAATACAAACAAGTTGTCTGTGCAACTTGGGTTAGACTACAAGGTAGTTGAACGTCACTTGGAGATACTGGAAAAACAAAATCTAGTTGAAAGAGTTGGATATAACTATGGGTCTGTCTATATTCTTACCACAATTTTAGAATCAAATTTTAATCTGTTTAATGAAGTGTCTGGCAAATCAAAAAACTGTAATGAAAACTTTCAGATGCAATCTAGTTAATAGTTGGTTGTAATCTGGTTTGTTTTTGGAAAAATCATCATTAACTAATTTCACTTTTTTCTTTCCAATGAATCAAAAACAAAAATATCTTGGTTTACTTGCAATGCTACCTCTATTAACGATTGCATTGACAAGTGATGGAACAAGAGAAGCTGTGGCAGAAAATGGCCCAACAGTAAAAATGTCTGGCATTACCCAAAAAGGAGACAATTCCTACTGGGTAAGCTTCACAATACATGTTGGAGGCGAACCATTACCAGATGGAAAATTACTAGTAACGTCCGACTCAGATAGCACAGAAGCACTGTACAGAGGTGCTAGTGTAGGTTCTATTACTGGTACTGACAAGATTCTAGTGATAGCCCAGGATCCAAGCTCCATCCATGCTAAGATAATATCAGAAAAGAAGAGTGACTTTAAAGTCAGAAGCAAATTAAGCACACTAGGTACTTCCTGGGTTGAGTTAACAGGAATAAACCAAAAAGGCGACATGGAATATGAACTCGACTTCACAATACATGTTGGAGGCGAACCATTACCAGATGGAAGATTACTAGTAACGTCAGACTCAGATAGCACAGAAGCACTGTACAGAGGTGCTAGTGTAGGTTCTATTACTGGTACTAGTAATATTCGGATTCAAATAGATGATCCAGCCTCTCTTCGTGTTTCGATGCAAGATCTTGAACCAGAAGTAGATCCTCTTCCAGTCACTCGTAACACAAGGTAAAAAAAATCCACAATGTTATCGGATTTAAACCCGATAATTTTTTTTATTATTTTATTTGGAAATAATTTGGGGATAACTTGGGTAATAAGTTAAAGAGTTTATCGTGCTAAGAATAACATGAAAGAAGTTAATGGAACAGAACAGTGGCAAAACGAAATCCTTGTTTCAACTAAACCCGTTTTTGTAGATTTCTGGGCAGAGTGGTGTGGTCCGTGCAGAGCGGTATCTCCAGCGGTAGAAGAACTCTCAAAAGAATACGATGGCAAAGTTGACTTTGTAAAGGTAAATGTGGACCAAAATAATGAGATTGCGTCAAAATACAATGTATTTAGTATCCCAACCCTTGTAATCTTCATAAATGGCAAATTTATTGCTCAAGCAGTTGGAGCACTCTCCAAGAACAACATTAAGGCCTTTATTGACAAGAACATTAACCATGAGATTACTTTATGAGCACCATTTTTTTTTCTAAGAATAAAGTAGTTCATGAAAACATTAATGATCATAATGATGTAGACTGCCCAATCTGTAACCGTAAAATAAAACCTTATTGGGAATCCAGATACAACGGCATTAGGGCAACCTGTGACTTGTGCGAAATCAACTGGCAAGAGTCTTGATTCCATGAAAGAAAAGATGCTTTTGTTATGTACATGCACATACATTGAAATAATTACTGCAATAGGAGTGACTGGATATCTTCTGTTTCTAGGTCAATCATCAATTGCTGCATTGTCTGCAGCTGTATTTTTGCCACTTATCACATTTCATTTTGTTTTGGACCGTGTGTCAAAAAAAGCCGAATCTAAAAACTGTAATATTTGTAATTGTAATCCTTGAGGGCATAGATTTAAAACAACTATGTCCCCCGAAGGCCCATCCTTAATTGCATTAAGATGAGAATAACTTCATTGATTACAGTTTTTATCAATCACAAAGACTAGTTTATCAACAACTTGGGTTTTATTTATCTATCAATATTTACTGCCTGGGTTCTAGATAGGCATTAAATTAATTACAATCTATTTTTACTTGTCATATTGATTTAATGAGTAAGAACTAATCAGGTCAATTATTTTTTTTACCTGTAAATAATTTCGAGAATACAATACTTATTAAGTAGCAAAAATGGCCGAATATTATGTCAGAAGACAGGAAAATGTACCCTTGTACTTGCTCAGATTGTGGCAAGGAATCAGAGGTTCCATTTCAACCAAAAGAAGGAAGACCAGTGTATTGTAAAGAATGTTTGCCAAAACATCGTACTCGTGGCGGACCAGGAAGATTTTAAGCTAAATATATTTTAAATTATTTTAAAATCAGTTAGCTTTTTTATTTTTTTTATTTATTTTATAAATAATCACCTTAATTTTGTTCAAAAATAATTATTTAAAAAATCCCATATTTGCTTGATTCCATCTCTTCTTTTATTGCAAGTTTAATTCTAAGGTTTTTTTCTTCTACTTTTTGTGTAAGCCATGTAAGAAATTTTTTCTCAATACTTTTTCCTTTTAATTTTTCAAAATCTGGTCCCATCTGATCAACTAATTTTTGAACAAGCTCTTTATTTACAGCAACTACATAAAAATGCCAGCCAAAAGCAAACTCTGAATCGGTTATTGTAAAACTATCTTCTGAATGAACCATTTCTTCAAGTAAATGTAAAATGGATTTGATTTCTTTACTGGTTTTATCATAATCAGTAGCTGAGACATTAATGTTCAATCGTTCTTGCATAATTCTATCTAGTAGTTATAAGATAAAAGGTTGACTGGTTTTTTCATTTTAATAGATGTTCTACTTCGATATTAAAAAAATTACGTAATATTCCCATGTAATTTTTAATTGCAGGTGGTATATCGCTAGTACATGCAACTCCAAGATTTTTTGCATTAATCCAGATTACTAATGATTGAATTATTGTCAAAAATCTATCATTTGCAGAATTAGATGAGGCAACTGCTTTGGTATATCTTTCCGCATACTCCCATGCATTTACAAAATCAATGCACTTTGTTCCAAATACTGCTAATAATTGCTCTTGAAGATCCTTTGCATAACGGAAGGGGACCTGATTAATTATGTATGGAAAATTTACTTTATTAGGAATGCATCCTGGAAGTGGTCCCCAAATAGTTATAATTTTGCAAAGATTTTTTAGTTTTTCAAATTTCTCTAACATTTTTTCTATTATTATTGAATCGGTAAACCAAAACAAGATTACAGTTGCATCATCAAAATGTGAATCAAGGATATTTTGATTTAATATTTCATAATTTTCAAAATTCTTTTCCTGAAGTAAAATTTTAGCCGCTTCAATTTTTTCCCTATCTATATCAATACCAACTGCTTTTTTGACTCCAAATTCCTCAAGAGCTATGGATATTCCTTTAACATCTCCACATCCTAGATGATAAAAAACATCATTTTTTCCTAAATTAACAAAATTAAAAATTTCTCTTAAAGATTTATCAGGAAGTTGTACATCCTCTCCAGAAATTATCCCCTTTGGAAGTGACGCTAGATAATCTTCTAATTTTATTATATGTTGGTTATTCTCGAATGTTTTCAAGAGTTGAAACCGCCTGCCATAAAGTTACTCTTACATAGGAAGGAACGTTAGGATCTTGTGTAATATCGTCTAGCATACTTATTACATTTGATGCTCGAACCGACATTGAATGCTCTTGAGTTTTTAGATCATTTGCTAAATCTTGAATATTTTTTCTAATATTTTTTGGAGTTGAGGGGTTTGCAGCAACTTGATTTAATGTATCAATAGCATTTTGTAAGTATTCTACATTTTGGTTTTTTTTATCGGGCATAACACTAATCACATTCTTAATAAAAATAGGCTTTTTTTAATTTATGCCTCTAAAAAAACTTCATCTGATTCTAAAACTACATTATATGATTTTAAATTGTTAATTTTTGCAGGAAACTTTACAAGATTACCATTTTTACAATCAAATTGAGCTCCATGCCAACCGCAAGTAACTATAGAGTCTTGAAATTGACCTTCTGAAAGACTAGCTCCAGAATGTGTACATGTATCATCAATTGCATAAAAATTACCATCATAATTTACAACCAAAATCTCTTTTCCATCTACAGAAATTTTAATCATCTTTCCAGGTGGGATATCTGAGGCTTTACCCACATTTACTTTACTCATATCTACTTTGTAATCGATTATTCTTAATAGTTTTTCTAAATAAATCACTAATATGGAAATTCGAATGGCTAAATCTTCAGATAAAAACGAAGTATTGGAATTCTGTAAATCTACATTTTCTTGGGGAGATTACATTTCACATGTATGGGATTTTTGGATGCTAGAGGGAAATCTTTTAGTTTTAACTGATAATAATACTCCAGTAGCAATATGTCACTGTTCTCTCAATGAAGAACAGTTATGGATAGAAGGAATTCGAGTAAACAAAAATTTTAGAAGAAAAGGATATGCAACCCATCTTATTAAAGAAGCAGAATTAATTGCAAAAAAACACAATTGTAAATATATACAAATGCTAATAGCAATAGATAATCAAATATCTCTTGAACTTGCCAATTCCTTAGATTACAAAAAATATGAAACTTGGAATTTTTATTCTATTCTTCCAATGAAGAACGATTTTAAAACAACTATTAAATTTGCCTCTAATGACAAATCTATAATTGATTTAATTTTTTCACATACTTCATTTTTTGTTAAATCATGGAGATGGTTAAATTTATCCAAAAATAATTTTAAATTTTTACTTGAAGAAAAAAAAATTCTATATACTGAACAGAACCGAAATGTTAAATCTATTGCAATAGTTACTACATCTGAATATTTTAAAAATACATTAATGCTTACGATAGCATTTGGAAATGAAAAAGGTATTAAAGAAATTCTTTCATACATTCAAAACTACGCTTCACAAACAAACTATGAAAAAATTCAAATTTTGACTAAATTAAAAAATCTCCCAAAAATTAATAGCTTAGAAAAAAAACTTTCTTTTTATTTAATGAAAAAAGAAATTAAATAGATTAACCATCAATGAATTTTATAGTATTTTCTAATCTTCCGAGCTTTTCAATTTCCATTTCAATTTTATCTCCATTTTTTAAAAATTCTAATTTAGAATTATTCAAAATTACTCCTTTAGGAGTTCCGGTCGAAATAATATCACCTTTTTCTAGTGTCATGACTTGACTTAATTTAGAAACAATTGTAGGAATTTTTAGAAACATCTGTGATGTAGATGAATTCTGCCTTAATTCTCCGTTTACTTTAGTTATCATTTTGAGATCTTGTGGTTCTGGAACTTCATCGGAAGTTGTTATCCATGGTCCACATGGTGCATACGTATCAAAGCTTTTTCCTCTTGTAAACTGTTTATCTCCAAATTGAATGTCTCTAGCAGATACATCATTTAATATCATATATCCAAAAATTGCGTTCCATGCTTTTGACTCATTCACGTTTTTACAGTTTTGGCCAATTATAACAGCAAGTTCAACTTCGTAATCTAATTTTTTAACAAACTTAGGACTAAGAATTTCTGAATTTGTTCCAGTTAATGCGGTTCTAGGTTTCATTACAATTACAGGTTCCTCAGATGGCTGTAGGTTTTGTTCCTCAGCATGATCAACGTAATTAAATGCTAGGCAAATTATTTTGGGAGGGTTAGGAATTGGAGCAAGAATAGTATATTTTGATAGATTTTCTTTATATTGTATTGTAGATATTTTTTTCTTTATTTCTTCAAACCATCCATCAAAAAGAAAATCTTTAATGCTATATGGTAATGGTACACCTGTATCATACGAAATTTCTTCTCTTGTTGCTACATATCCATCCTTTACTAAACCAAAGGTTTCCTTTCCAGATTTTGCAAAACGTCCAATTTTCATAATTATTCACTTGTGTGTGTAAATACACTGGTTCACAGAATCTTTCCTGCAATAACCAAAGCGGACAAATTGAATCTCAGAACCATCTTTTAATTCCAAATAATGTGGTTCAGTAACTACTTCTAATTCCTCAAGACTGTTTTCGTTAAATTTTTCATCAATGAACAATTGCTTTGGAATTAATATCTTCAAATTATGAGAATTTTTTTGTGATACCCACTGAATTTTTGGGAAGTTAACATTAACATCATCTCCTATGAATTCTCCTTCAAAATCATTACCTATTCGATTAATTTTGACATTTCCTAAACCCATTAATCTTAGTTGACTACCTATTACAATATTTTTTGTATCATCACCAGAAAGGTAAATGTTACCATCTACTTCAAGAATTCTTTTTCCCATATCTGCGGTTGGATGATTGGGGATTTCTATTTTGGAAGCTGGAAGATTTTTGATAAATAACTTTTTTGGACTTTTCACTTGAAACAATCTAATGCTCTTTGAATCAATTTCTTTTCTATTAAAAGACTCTAAAGCATCAAATGGTGCCAGAGTATCTGCCTTTGTGAAACTCAAAGAAATTATAAATTTTCTAATTGCCTCAGGTTTTATGCCTCGCTTCTTTAATGCCTCCAAAGTAGGCAATCTTGGGTCATCATACCATGAAATTTTTCCATTCTCAATTAGTGGCTTTATCACCCTCTTTGAAACTGGCATTCCTTTGAATTCTAGCCTTGAAAATTCCAAAATTTTTGGTTTTCTCATATTAAGTGCGTCAAGAATTGCGTAATAAAGCTCATTTCGTAATTCATACTCTTTGGATCTAAATGCATGAGTAACCCCATCCAAACTATCTTCTATTGCAACTGCAAAGTCATAACTTGGCCAAACTCTATATTTTTTTTCAAGCAGAGGATGATGGTCGTCTAAAATTCTAAATAAAAATGGGTCTCGCATTACAGTATTTTGCGATTTCATATTGCCACGGAACCTTACAATCGCTTCACCCTGTGAGTACTCATCAAAAAGTTTCTCCCATCTTTCTTCATTTTTGGATTTATCTAATTGACTACATTTACAAGACTTCATTTCACTTCTATTTTTTCCAATTAATTCTCGTTTGCAAGTACAAACGTACGCCTTATTAGAACTGATGATCTCTTTTCCTTTTTGATAAATAATTTCTAAATCGTCTGATGTATTTTTTATTTTATGAAATTTAATTCCAAGCCATTCTAATCCAACTTTTATTGCTGCATAAAATTCTAATCGTTCATTTTCAGGATTCGTATCATCCATTCTTAGAATTGTTTTTCCACCATACATTTTTGCATATTCTTCATTAATTATAGCGGCCTTTGCATGACCAATGTGAGGATATCCATTAGGCTCAGGCGGAAATCTCGTAACTACCTTTCCTTGAATTGCATCATCTAAAGGGGGGAAACCTTGCCTTTCTTCAATATTTTTTTTAGCTAATGTTAAAAGTTCAGGAAAACTAGATTTAATTTCCTTTTTCTGTTCATCTAAAGATATTGAATTAACATTTGCAACTATTATTGAACACTCTTTTGCAACTTCTTTGACATTTTTTCGAAGATCAGCTCTGCTTCCTATTATCTTTCCTAAAACTATTTTTTCATTTGTTTTTCCATCATGTTCAACTGCATTTTGAAGTGCAAATTTTCTAATTTCTTTTTTTACATCCTCATCCAAGTTACAAACTCCTTTTTACAACAAAATCTAGTAGATTAACTAATTCCTTTTTAGCTAAGCCAGAGTAGGTGTTTAATGATTTTTTTGCTTTTTCTGAATATTGAAGTGCCTGTTTTCTTACAATTTTTTCAATTCCCAAAGCACGAATTACCTCCACTGCTTCGCCAATTTCTTTTTTTGAGGCACTAGGATTTCCAAATGTTTTTAAAATTTTCTTTTTATCTGTTCCTTTAGATTTTGTTATTGCAAGAACAATTGGCAGGGATTTTTTACCCTCCCTTAAATCATTACCAACAGGTTTTTTAGTAATTTTTGAATCTCCCATAATTCCAATAAGATCGTCAGTAATTTGAAATGCTATCCCAAGATTTTTTCCAAATGAAGATAAGTTTGAAATATCCTTTTTTTTCGCTTTTGCACAGATTGCACCTATAGAACAGGAAACATCAAAAAGAGCTGCGGTTTTTTTCTCAATCATTTTTATATAATTTTCTTGGGATGGAATCTTTTTTGATTCTGCCATCTTAATATCTAATAGCTGTCCTTCACAAATATCGACACAAGCCTTGGCTAATTTCGAAACTATTTCATTTGTTGCAATAGCTGGAAGATTTGAATTTGATATTAATTGATAAGCTTTTGAAAAAAGTACATCTCCTGCCAAAATTGCAATTGGCATTCCAAATTTTTTATGAACCGTAGGAACTCCATGACGAATCTCATCGTTATCCATAATATCGTCATGAACTAATGTAAAATTATGGATCATCTCCACTGCACTAGCAGACGGCATTGCATTTTTCAAATTTCCATTTAATACTTCACAACTTTTTATTACCAAAAATGGCCTTAATCGTTTACCTCCATTAATAATTAGATATGATGCTGCATCATACAATTGTACAGGATTTCCTTTTAATTTTGATGAAAGATATCGATCAACTTTCTTTGCATTATTTGCTAAGGAATTAGAATTCATCAATTAACCAACCTCCAATTATTATCTTTCAAATGATATTTTATGGAATCTTCTAATGGTTTTTTCATTTCTGATTTAATCCATTCAGACAATACTGATTTGTATTTTGTTAACATCATTTTTTCTGAATGGGGAAGTAGGTATATCGCAATTAGCATCCAAGGACAATAAATTTCAGGGTTTTTTTGTACATCTTCAATTAATTTTTGTGCTGTTATCCATTTGATTTCAGAAATTTCATCTTTAACCAAATTAAATTCAGAAGTTTTTTCAACTAATCCCAATAATGTGGCACAAATTTCATTCTCAGACCCTACATCTTTGTATGGCACATGATATTCAAATTTGAAAAGATAATCAAATTTACATGAAATCCCAACCTCTTCAGGCATTCTTCGTTCGGCTGATGATATGTAGGTCTCTTTTTCACGTGGATGGCTGGCTACAGTACCATCCCAATCGCCAGGCCATAGCATTTTACTTAAACTTCTTTTGGTGATGAGAAGTCTCCCCTCTTTATCTAATATTATTGCTGTAAAGGCTCTATGCAGTTTCCCATTTGGTAAGTGACATTTTACTTTCTCTTCTAGACCTATAGGATTATCATTTTTATCAACTAGAATCACAAATTCGTCTGCCAATTTTTGTTCACCTAAACAATGTACCCTCAAATTTTTTTCTTTTAATGGCATTTACAATTCTTGCTGGTTTATTTCCATTAACAAAAAAAACTTTTAATCCCATTTTTGAAATTTTTAATGCTTCAGTTACTTTACGAGACATTCCTCCAGTAACATCCATAGAAGATTTTTTTATGAGTAATTTGTCATCCTTAAAATTAGAAATTAATCTTTTGGATTTTAAATCAGAATAAAGTCCATCTACGTTTAACACAAAAATCGTTAATCTTGGTCTTAATACTTTAGCAATCATTGTCATTATACTATCCCCGGATAATATGTAGGATTTTTTCTCCCCATACCATAAAGCATCTCCATATGTAACTGGAATTAAACCTGCGTTTGCAATCTCTGCCATCTGTTTAATTTTTTTAATAGATGGCTTATTCCCCATAACAAAATCTGTAGGGGGAAGACAATAAGGATTTAAGTTATTTTTTAAAAATGAATCAAGTATTATACCATTTAATTCCACCATTGAATTTTTGATAATTGATACTCCTCTAAGATCATATTTTTTTGGCTTGGTATGCATATTATATTTTACTGACCAATAATGACCAAATGAACCTCCTCCATGTACAACAATAATATTTTCATCAATATTTTTTAAACTATGAATAATTCGATCAACAGTTTTCCGTCTAAGTGAGAGAGGTTTTTCCTTATTTGTAATAATTGAACCTCCGAGCTTAATTAAAATCATATAATAATTTTCGCCAAATAGAGAGTTAAAAAGTATCCAGTCCCGTTATATCCATTTTAACAGCAAAGCATTCGTGATTTTTACTATGAAGATTATTCAAAGTTTTTTCCAGATTTGATTTATCCACAAGTGCAATTATACATCCACCTTCACCTGCACCAGTAATTTTTGATCCATATGACGTCTTGTTCGTTTCTTTAATCAAGTTAAAAAGAATTTCATTTGATACTCCAATTTGGTCAAGATATTTTTGATTAAGCATCATCATTTCCCCAAGTGATTTTAAATCTCCCGATTTAAATATCGATTTTACTTTTTCTATTAATTTTTTTTCTTCATCACATAATTCCGAAAATTTTTTTTCATTATGTGCTATGAAATCCCTGACCTTTGAAACCACAATTGAAGTTGAATGAGGAATCCTGGAATTTGCAATTACAAGATTAAGATCAATCTGTGTATTAATTTTCTTGTATCCATTTTCTTTGTCATATTCTATTATGCCTCCATATGTGCAGACAGTACAATCTGCCCCAGAAGTATTTTTAAAAATTGTTTTTTCTGCTTCTATTGCTAAATTTAGAATTTCTTCTTTAGAATATTTTGTAAAAAGCCCAGATATTGAACCTGCAGCAGCAACACAACACGCTGAAGATGATCCAAGGCCAACTCCCGATGGTATATCTGACTCAATAATAATTTTAATTCCTCCGGAGTAATTGAATTTCTCTATCATTTTTTTAGCAATGTAAATGAAAGGTAGTAGAGGGGAATTGACATCTTCAATTGATTTTGATGATGGTACAGATATTTCTCCAAGGTTAGATTTTACAAAAATTATCTGTTCTTCACTTTTAATTGAAGTTATTTTTACTCTTTTGTTAATGGAACAAAGTATTGCTTTTATTCCATAAACTACAAAATGTTCTCCAAATAGGATTACCTTTGCTGGGGCAGAAGCTATTGATTTCAAGTGAAAATTATTGAGCCGTAGCCTACTACTGAACTTTTTTCTCCTGATATATCGCCACTTGTTGCATATTTTAGTAATTCTCCTTTTGAAGCACCTAGTTCTTTGCAAGCTGCCATTGTAGTTGCAATTGCTCCGTACCCACACGCTGTAATTTTCTTTTCATTTAATATTTTATAAAATCTGTCTATATCTAATTCTAAAATGGGTTCAATCAATGCCTTATCTTGTTTATGTGCAAAATTATTTTCTTCATAATGAGTAAAATCGGAGGATCCAATTATCATTGAATTCTTTTTTGTAGCTATTTTAGCTATACATCTGCCAAGTTCAATTGCTGTGTTCTTGGTTTGATCAATCAAAGCTATTGGAAGTATTTTAAAACCCTTAGAAAAAACTTCTTGTAATATTGGAATTTGAACTTCTAAGCTATGTTCTTTGGTATGTGAAAAAAAATCTAATTCAATTATTTTTGAGATATTTGAAAGCTCTTTTGCTGATTCTGAATCCACTTCAATTTTTCCCAAAGGTGTTTCCCAGATACAATCTTTCATTGATGCGACATTGCACCCTATGCCCCAATGATTTGGGCCAATAATTATGAACAAATCAATTGGATTGGAAGATATTTTATAAAAAGAATGGCAAGCTATAGGGCCCGAATAAACATAACCGGCATGTGGACAAATTATTCCAAAAATTTTTTCAGTGTTTTCTGATGGGGGAATTTTTCCTGGACCGTATGGATGTATAAAACAATCATGAACTAAACTTTTCAATTTTTTGGATTCGCCGGGATAGAACATTCCGGCTACTGCCGGTGTTCTTATCTGCATTATTCTATTTCCTCTTCTTCTGTAATTTTTGTTTCGAAATCATCGATTTCATACTTCATTTGGTCATCACTTTTAATTTCCCCTTTTCCTAATAGTATTTCACGAGCTAATAGCCAGTAAATTGTAGCAAGAGATTTTCTTCCTCTATTATTAGCAGGAATTACAAGATCAATTTTTGAAGTAATATTATCCGTATTCGAAACGCCAATTACTGGTATTCCGGCATTTGTAGCCTCTGTAATTGCTTGGGCATCAACCTGTGGATCAGATATGAGAACTAATTTTGGCTCAATATAATATGGTAAAGAAGGATTTGTTAAAGTCCCTGGCATAAATCTACCTAGCATCTTAGTAGCCCCAGTAATTTCACAAAATTTTTCAATTGGTGTATTAGCATATTCTCTTCCAGAACATACAATCACGTCTTCAATACTCACTCGATTGATAAATTTAGAGGCAGTTTGAATCCTTGCTAAAGTAATATCTAAATCCATCAAATAAAGTCCTTCAGGACTAGCTTGTGTTACATAAGGAATCATGAATTTTGTCTTAACAGCTGTTCCAACCCTAATTCCAGTAGATAGGATTTTTTTCTTAATATCTGTAATTTCGTTTTGTTGGCTCATACTGCGTTTTTAAATTTGTGCCATACCGCGTATTAAATCATGCTCTGATAGTCGAATAAGCTCATTTAATTTGGCTATTCTTTCACCTCCCACAACACCTACTTTTAGCATTTTAGAGTTAGTTCCAATCCCTATATGTGAAATATGGGAATCTATGGATTCACCTGAGCGATGTGATGTGATTAAATTAATATTGTTTGATTTAGCTTCATCAGCAAATTCAAGTGCATCATAAAGGCTGCCTGCTTGGTTTACTTTTAGAATTGCTGCGTTACACGATTTTGTTTTTATTGCTTTTTTTAGAATTTGAGTGTTAGTTACTGTAAGATCATCTCCAGTGATCATAGTATTAGGAAATTTGGATGTTAATTCAGCCATTTCTTCAAATGCTTCTTCATGTACTGCGTCTTCAGCATAAACTAGTTTGTATTTTTCAATAATATTAGACGTAAACTCAATTTGTTTTTCAGGAGTATTTTCAAAACCCCCTCTTTTATACTCATAAACCTTTTTTTGATTATTCCATTGTGTTGAGGAAGCAAAATCTACTCCTAAAGCTACTTCTTTACCCAAAGTATATCCTAAATTCTCACAGGCCTTTGCAGAAAGTTCGAGAGCCTTTTCGTTGCCTAACTTTGGGGCCCATCCGCCTTCATCTCCTCTGCCATTAGTAAATCCTGGATCCTCTTTTTGTAAAATGTTTCGTAATTCTTTATGAATTTCTAAATTTGTTTCAATTGCATCTCGAATTGATTTTGATTCAATAGCACAAATTAAAATCTCTTGTATGTCAGGTGTTCCTGGGCCTGCATGAGCTCCTCCTCCAAGAATGTTTCCTAAAGGAACGGGGAATCTGAATTTTTTTTCATTTGAAATCATCTGAAACAAGGGTTTATCGAAAGTCTTGGCTGCTGACTCTAATGATGCAATGGTAACTGCAAAGGCAACTGCACCACCTATCTTGGAATAATTTGGACTGGGATCTAAAGTACGTATTAAGTCATGAATTAATTTAAGATCTGATGGATCTTGTCCTAAGAATTTTTTTGAATTTTCCTTAATCACACGTAAACTTTTTTCAGGATTTTCATCTGGAAAACTAATAGCTTCATGTTTACCTACACTTGCTCCAGATGGTGCGCATACTCTTCCCATATGCGAATTATCAGAAATAACGTCAACTTCAATTGTTTTATTTCCTCTACTATTGTAAATTAATCTAGCATTAACAGATGTAATTTTTGGCAAACTACTCTAACTCAGATTGAACTTCAAGGTGTCTTCTTCGAATTGCTTCGTAAAAAGGAACAACTTGTTGAATTGTTTCAACTGAAGTTAACAACATTCTTCTACAACAATATCTTTCCATTCCCAAAGAGTTTAGGACTTTAGCTGGTTCTTCACCTGATTTTAATCGATTTTGATAATCTTCAAATTTATCAGCAATTAAATTTCCACAAGTGAAGCATCTTACTGGAACAAGCATAATTTCGAAAAGTAATCAAGGATTATAAAAACCCTGCATGACAACTTCGTTGCGGGTGTCGCCCAGCCTGGCCAAAGGCGCTAGCTTGAGGGGTTAGTCTCTTAGGAGTTCATGGGTTCAAATCCCATCACCCGCATTGATTATTTTTGAATTTTTTTAACAGAATATCAATTTCCATTAATTTTATTAAGAGAATTTATCAAATGTGCTCTCCTAATCTCTTCAGTAATAGCTGATCTAGCATCTTCAACCAATTTACGATTTACATCAAGTTTTCTCCTAGCTTCTTTTAGAATTTTATCATACATTGCAAATGGATACAAATGTAAGTAGAGATTTTCCATTATTTCAAAAATATTAGTGGCTTCTTTAGATTTTCCTACTCTAATATTATCAAAAACATATCTCTTTAATTCTCCTATCAGATCCATAAGCCCAAGTACGTAGGCTTCATCTGATACCTTTAGAGATTCTACCGATGGAATAGGCTTGTTCTCAATTATTGCCAAAAATGCGTAGGCCTCCACCAATTCTTGTTCTGGAGTTATTAGATATCGTTTTAATTCTGAATTTGCTTTTTTTCTATATGTAGAAAGTAACACACTTGCTTTATGAACCATTTTTTTAGCGGAATCTAAATCCCCTTTATGAGCAGATATAATTGATTGACTGCACAAAATTACAACATCCCTGGTATTTTTTATTAAATATTCTCGTGAATCCTGAGACGTAGCTAATGATTTTGCAACCTTATTTAATGAAGATTTAATGTTTTGTGAAGACATACTATATGGCCATTAAAACTGAGATAAAGTCGTTTGCCAAAGCCCTTAATTCTAGACTAGCAAGTTCATAAATGGTTTAATTGAGAACTTAATACAAATTTTGTTGAATAAAATAATTTTTCCTATGGTATTTTTACTAATTTTATTATTTAATCAAAATTATGCTCAAGCGGAAACTACGTGTAGTCAACAAAATTCAGGAATTCCTCCTTTTCAACTAAGGTCTGTTTTTTTCGTTGATTCAAACACTGGATGGGTAGTAGGAGGCGGTGGAACTGTACTCAAAACCACCGATGGTGGAACAACATGGATTCAACAAACATCTAATACCTCTCAAGAACTCAATTCTGTTTTTTTTGTTGATTCAAGTACTGGATGGGCAGTAGGTGATGGAGCTTTTGGCGTAAATATAATTAAAACAGTAAATGGTGGTACAACTTGGACTACCATAAACTCTGGCTTTCTTGGAACTCTTAATTCTGTTTTTTTTGTTGATTCAAACTCTGGATGGGCAGTAGGTGGTGATGGAATACTACATACTACAAATGGTGGGAACACATGGAGTGCACAGTCAGCATTTCCAGGCTCATCTCTCGATTTTGTTGATTCAAATACTGGTTGGGCTGGAGGCGGTTCGATGGTAGCAAAAACAACAAATGGTGGTACGACATGGACTCCCCAAAGCACAGGCATAAGTATTTCAATCAACTCTGTCGATTTTGTTGATTCAAATACTGGTTGGGTAGTGGGTAGTGCTCAAAGAATACTGAAAACAACGGATGGCGGTACAACATGGACTCTCCAAAACATCGGTTTTTCTTTAGATCAACTGCGTTCTGTCGATTTTATTGATTCAAGTACTGGATGGGTAGTGGGTTATGATGCCTTAGCATCTAGTAACTTAATACTAAAGACCACTGATGGCGGTACAACATGGACTCCACAAACCTCTGGAACTACCAACTTTCTATGGTCTGTTGATTTTGTTAATTCAAGTACTGGTTGGACAGTAGGTGTAGGAGCATTAATACTCAAATGTACATCGTCGCTCCAAAATGGTCAAGTCATTGGTGGAAAAATAATTCCAATAGAAACAACTAGTTTAATCCTAGCAGGTGCTCAAATATTCACTTGGATGATTCCTGTTTTAGTATCTGGAATAGGAATTGGTTTGATAGTATTTAGAAAGAGAATCTAAATTATTAGAAAAACTATAGCTTCATTAAATTAATTTTAAGTCATATTTTATACCCAAAACATATTTCCAAAGCCCTTAATTCATTTCTAAATTCTATGCCTAAATATTGAGTTTTTTCAAATTAATTTCCATAGTAAAAAGGATGACAATCGCAACTACATCCAATAACACAATTCATTCTCTTACAGTCATCACATGCTTTTTTGGTATAAAATGAGTTGTTAGGATATTTGTAAAACTTTTTGTGCATATTTTTTAAAAACCATTAATTTTATAAAAAGTTCTATATGTTTTTCTGAACAAAATAATTTTTCTTCATTTATTCTCATCTTTTCTCATTAATTTTTTAAAAAAATGTTCATACTGCACATAAGACAACTTTTGTCCCATTTATTTTAAATCAAGTTAATGAATAGTATTGGTAAGGCAAAAAACAATTCATCAAAACGGTTGACGTTAGGCGAAATTGTTTTGTTTACAGTAGCATTTTCAATGATTACTGCAGCAGCAACTTTTGGCTTAACTACTGACATCATGGCAAATGCAGCAAAACCACAAAAAGTAATCGAATACAGTAATGGGTATCCAAGTGGTGCTCATGAAAACCTGAATATTCACGGCAAGACAGCAGACTATAATTGTGATTCTAGCCCAGGTGGAAAATCGGTATTCATACTTGAAAATGGTGACTCTACAATCCAATATGTCTCAAACAAGAAATCCTCTGTAACTGAACTAGTTGCAAACGATCCTTGTGATAGTGCATTTGATGGTGATCCTGTTGAGGTTCAGATTCCATCTGAAGAACAGGGTTACTATGTATTTGCTAGAGTACCTGGCAATCATCAAAACACTGGAGGACAAAGCTCTCTAATCATGGTACCAAACCCAAACATAGAGGCTTGTAATGATACAGTAGAAGGAAATCCAGATTTTGGTGATCTTACTTCATGTCCTGACGATCCCTTAAACGAGGATCTGTTGGCATTGGGTTTGATTACATCAAATGGAGTCTATGATCTTGTAGACCAAGAGTTTGTACAAGTAGACAATTCTGGAAATGAGCAAGGCAAGGGTCAAGGCAAAAGCACAGCAGTTGACATTACTGGTCTATTTCTTTGGACAGGTGATGTATGTGATGATAGCTTTGACACCAACGGTGATGGAAGCATTACAGTTGATGATGTATTAGTTGACCTAAATGGCGATGGAGTAATTGATGACGCAGATTTGGCAATATACCTAGAGACTAATTGTACTCATTTTGATAGTGAATGGGTCTTTAGCGTAGCAGATTTGGTAGTTGTTGATCACGAAATAACTAACGATGGTGTAAAATTGTTAAAACTTAGATTCTATCCAGTTTCTACAACTGAATTTAATAGATAGATCTACTTTTTTCTTTTTTTTATACCCAAAACCTATTTCCAAAGCCCTTAATTTATGTACATTTTTTTGATTAACTATGGAAATAACAGTAAAACAAATGATGCAAATAGAAGAGAATGGTCACAAAATGGGATTCTTAAAAAAATTTATGATGGAAAACGCAGGAGCTGCTGCAGTTAGAAGATTGGAAGAGCAATATGGGAATTTGACTTCAAAAAATATTCTAGTTTTTGCAGGTTTGGGAAATAATGGAGGAGATGCATTGGTAATGGGAAGGCACTTGGCTGGAAGAAATTCTAATATCACTATTGTATTACTTGGAATGCCTGAAAAAATTAAAACAGAAGAGAGTAGATGGAATTGGGAAATTTTGGGAAAAATGAACTCAATTACATTAATTACAGATTCAAAAATTAATTTTAAACAAAAACCTGACATCATAGTTGATGGAATTTTAGGTACCGGGATTTCTGGAATAATTTCTGAACCTTATGCTTCTGCAATACAATTTATCAATGAATCATCTGCATTAAAATTGGCAGTTGATGTACCCTCTGGGTTAGATCCAGATACAGGTAATACAAGTAATATCTTTGTCAAAGCAGATCTTACTATTACTTTTCATAAAATGAAAGTTGGAATGCCAAAACGAACAGATCTCTGTGGGAAAATATTTGTAGAAAAAATTGGAATTCCACCAGAGGCAGAGATTGGAGTATTATGAAGGTTCATCAAATTCAAGTTGGGAATATGGAGAATTTCACATATATTTTAGAAGATGAAGATTCTGGGGAAGCTATTATTTTAGATCCATCATGGAATCTAGATGAAATAAAAAAAATAATCACACGCCATGACCTTAGGGTAAAATATATTGTAAATACACACCATCATTTTGATCATACTTTGGGAAATGAAGCATTATCAAAAGAAACTGGTGCCAAAATACTACAACATGAGGCTTCAACTTTACCACACGATGAAGCTCTTACTGATAAACAAAAAATTAATTTTGGAAATTCTCAATTAATAGTTATTCATACTCCAGGACATTCAAAAGATAGTATATGTTTGGTTGGGGATAAAAAAATTTTTACAGGTGATACACTTTTTGTCGGAAATTGTGGACGTGTTGATTTACCTGGAGGAAGTGCAAAAGAGCTCTATCATAGTTTATTTGATATTTTATACCAGCTGGATGAAAGTCTTGTAATATATCCTGGTCATAATTATGGATCAACCCCAATCTCCACAATTGCAAATGAAAAAAAAACAAACTTTGTACTACAAAAAAGAGAAGAGCAGGAATTTGTGGAGCTTATGGGGCAGTGAATGTTAAATGAATGATATTGAGATTCTTGGTAATCTTAATAGCGGTAAAGACTTTGTAAATTCAATTGAAAAAAAAAAATTTCTGTTCTCACTTGTAATATCTTACACAGAAACCTGTGAAATTCCTGGAATTACCGTGGCAGGAGCAAATCCTGAATTTATAAAATATACTCCTCCAGCTGATGCAGAATATCTTCATTATGGAAATTGCAAATGCATCGATACTATACCTATGACTCCTGATGGGAAACCCACTCCTGCAATTCTAACTAAGGTGGCCTTGGAAACTGCTAGTATCCCTCATGTAATAATTAATGCTGGAAGCAAAATTCTTCCAGAGGTACCATATTTTGAAACAGGTTTAGAACCTGGAAAAAATATTCGCGACGAAGTTGCTATGGATCGGTATTATGTATTGCGTGCCGTTGAACATGGGCGTATTATAGGTAGAACCCTTGGGTCGTTAACTGATTGTTTAATAATTGGTGAGAGTATCCCAGGGGGAACAACTACTGCTATGGCAGTGCTGAAAGCCTTTGATATTAATGCAAAGGTTAGCTCCAGCATGCCACAAAATCCACAAGATCTAAAAAACCATGTTGTTAATTCCGCATTAAGTAGATCTCGTTTAAACGATTCATATGATATCATTGCAAATATGGGTGATCCAATGATTCCATTAGTTGCTGGAATGTTAAGTACCGCTTCGCAAACTTGTAAGGTTATTTTAGCTGGAGGTACTCAAATGGCTGCTGTATTATCTCTTGGTAAATCTACTGGATATGATAAAAACAATGTTGCAATTGGAACCACCTCTTACGTTGTAAATGATAATTCTGCAAACTTCTTGGATACAATTGAGGAAATTGACAATATTCCAATCCTCTCCGTAAATCCAAAACTAGAAGATTCAAAAATTCAAGGATTGAAATCTTTCTCTCAAGGATTTGTTAAGGAAGGAGCAGGGGCTGGAGGCTCTTTAATTTCTGCTATTTTAAAAACTGGAATTAATTCACAAAAGCTATTAGAATTAACCGAAGACGAATACAACAGAATTATTACTTTACAGTAACAGATTTTGCCAAATTTCTTGGATAATCAGGATCAGTGTCTTTTACAATGGCTGAATAATATGCCAGAAGTTGAATTGGAATAATTTCTATCATAGGAAACATCGCTTCTCCTATACTTGGAATTTCTATCCAATGATCATAAATCTCACTTTTTTTATCTGAAATTCCAATAATCTTCGCACCTCTTGCTTTGATTTCACTTGCACTAGTTAAAGTGTCAGTATAAGTAGAATCATTTGGATTAATTATTAATACATAAACGTTTGAATCCATTAGTGCCAATGGCCCATGTTTTAGTTCTCCACCTGGAATTCCCTCAGCATGAATGTATGTTAACTCTTTTAATTTTAGAGCAGCTTCAGATGCGATTGGATAATGAATTCCTCTTCCTAAAACGTAAATGTCACTTACATTCTTCAGTTCATTTGCTATAGACTGAATTTTTGAGTGATTTGAAAGAATTTTTGAAATTGAATCAGATATCTCCTTGAAATCTAAATTCAGACACCCATTACACAATTTTTCTGTAATTTTATAAATTATAGCAAGTTGCGAGGTAAAACTCTTAGTTGCTGCAACACCTATTTCAGGGCCACAATTCATTCCAAGAAAAAGTGAGGATTCTTGCACTAGTGATGAATTTTTATGATTGGCAATGGACAAAATTTTTGCATTAGATTTTTTGGCAATGCCTACTGCTTCAAGAACATCTGCGCTTTCACCACTTTGTGAAATTGCAATAAAAATTGAGTTAGGTTCTATAGAGTCTGGTAGGGTAGAAAGCTCACTGGAAATAATTGATTCTATTTTTATTTTAGCGAATTTTGCCATTAGATATTTTGCAACTAATGCAGCATTATAGCTAGTGCCACTACCTGTAATGTATACAGTTTTTGCATGTTTTATAAAATCAGAAGTTTGTTCTATTGCAGATTGAGTTTTATTTCCTGCATGCAGTATAGTTTCAGGTTGTTCAGATATTTCTTTTAATGTAAAGTGAGCATAATCTCCTTTGTATGCATCAGCAAATTCTTTTGAAATTTTTGTAACTTGATGTTTTACAGGCTTTCCTTCAAAATCACAAATCTGTATTCCTGTAGTATCAATAAAAATTAAATTTCCATTATCAACATATATCGCATCATCTGTTTGTTCAATAAATCCCAAAACATCACTTGATAAAAAATAATCATTTTTTCCAATTCCAATAATCATTGGTTCATGAAATCTAGCCGCGGCTAGCAAACCGTTATCAAACATTGCTACAAACGCGTAATGGCCTTTTAATTTTGAAACCGTACTAATGATTGCTTTTTTAACATCTAAAGTTAGATCATAATTTTGTTGTAAGAGGTTTGATATTACTTCAGTATCTGTTTCACTATTAAATGTAAATCCATTTTTTTGTAAATCTTCTTTTAACTCATTATAATTTTCAATAATTCCATTATGCACAATTGCAACTTTTCCTGAATTACTTGGGTGTGGATGTGCATTTATCTGGGTCACCTTTCCATGAGTTGCCCATCTAGTATGACCAATTCCGATATTTCCAGAAAGTTTATCAAGATTTACAGAATTATTTACCTCACTAACTTTTCCAACTCCTTTTCTAACTTCTATTTTATGGTCAGAATTAGTGGCTACTCCTACACTATCGTATCCTCGATATTCCATTCGTTTAAGACCCTTCACCAAAATAGGGGCAGCAGAGCCTTTTCCATAGTAACCTATTATTGAACACATAATTTCTACCTAGTAATTGAAATATTTACAGATAAGCTTAATCTTTTGCTTGAACAGCCGAAGTGCCATCACTTGATTCTTCAGGAGTATCTATTTCTGATTCATCAGTAGTTGGCTCTTCAATTTTTGTTTTCCCGTGTTTTTCCAACAGTTCTCCTAATGAAGAACCTGGGGCTAAACGAATTTGATCTTCCTCATTCATTCCAACCGAATACGATGGTACGTTTACAATCCTATCTCCAATCATAATATGACCGTGTACTACAGCCTGCCTTGCTTGATAAGGAGTTCTAAAAGAAAATTTCTTTTGAACTACTGTTTGTAATCTGCGAGATAACAAATCTGTCACCTGAAGGTTTAACACATCATCCAGAGTTGAATTCGCTTCTACTAATCCAACTTTAGATAACGACTTCATCAATATTGGTTCTTTTTCATCTCTTATTTCTTGTCTAAGCGCAAGTAAAGAACGAGCTTGATGTCTCAATCTAGAAAGTTCTGTATGTGCTTTCCATAATTCTCGTTTTGTTTTTAATCCAAAAGTTCCTAATGTCTTTAATTCTTCCATCTTAAGATCATAATTGAGAGGATTTCTTGGTTTCTTCCAAGATCTTCGCGGATTTTTTGGATCTCCCATCTATTTCACCTATTTTTTAGCTCCGCCCTTAGTCTCTTTTGCTTTTTCTTTCCCTTCAGCTGGAGCTGCAGCCTTTCCTGCAGCTGGTGCAGTACTTTTTCCTGCAGCTGGAGCTGCAGTCTTTCCTGCAGCTGGTGTAGTACCTTTTCCTGCAGCTGGAGCTGCACTCTCAGCTGGAGCTGCGCCTTCAGCAGCTACTTCTGCACCTGGAGCTCCAGGCGCACCAGCTGGTAAAACTTTTCCTCCTTTTTGAACACCGACGGCTCCTCCTTTTCGACCAGAAGTACGTGTACATTGTCCCCTAACTTTTAAGCCATACATGTGACGGTAACCTCTCCAACTATAGATCCCCTTTTCTCTTTCAATATCATTTCTAACTGTAAGGGCAATATCTGATGTAATCAAATGAGACGTCTGCCCTGTTTCAGAATCTTTTCGCCTATTTAGGAACCAAGATGGAAATTTAGCTGAATTTGGATCCTTAATTATTTGTTCAATTGATTGAACTTGAGATTCAGTAAGATTACCAATATTACTATTAGAGTTAATTTTTAATGAATCTAAAATTGCATTTGCAAAGTTATAACCAATCCCTCGAATTTGTGTTAGACCAACTATAATTTTTTTAGATCCCGGAATATCATTTCCTACAATTCTCACAATATGCTGATATTCATTTGCTGTCAAGTATGAAGATTCAAAATTACCAAGATAAAAACCATACTAAGAATTTTATCAAGAAAAAACAATTCTTTTCAAAAATATATCACAATTTCAGTAAATGGTATAAATTGTAAGAGCTCTAAAGTAGTTTATGTTAGACACCTCAAGCATTGTTGGACAAAGCTATAATTCCTCTCCAAAATACACTGAAATCCAAGCAGGATTACCTGAAGATTTTAAAGATATCAAAACCTTAGGTGATCTTTTAGCTATTAATTACAAATTAGTTAGCGTAAAACAGCAACTTAGAAGAAATTTAATTTCTCTAATTAACTTGGGTAAGCCCAAATATCCTGGAATAATTGGTTTTGAGGATGATGTAATTCCCGCATTAGATAGAGCAATTCTTTCTTGCCATGATATATTTTTGGTTGGACAAATTGGTCAAGCCAAAACCAAAATTGTTGAAACTATTTCTAAGAACCTATTATCCCCAATTCCAGTAATTAAAAATAGTATTACAAACGACTGCCCAATGGATTTACCTGAAAATGATTTGATATCATTACTGAATGATAAAGAACCAAATAATCTAAGTCCTAAATTCTATGTTAGTCCTGAAAGTGCTGAGAGAATACGTGATGATAAACTAGACACAGAAATAGTATGGTTGGAGGGAAAAAATAGATACAAGTATGTACTTGCAACTCCCGATATCTCAGTAAAAGATTTTGTTGGTTATATAGATGCAATTAAAGTTGCAAAAAAAGGAATTGAAATTTACAAAATTGATTCTTATTCACCAGGTCAGCTTATGCAGGCAAAACATGGAATATTTTGTATTGATGAATTACCAGTACTTGATCCAAGAAAACAAGTATCTTTACTTTCTGTATTACAAGAAGGTAGATTTACTACAGGTTCATATCCTGTAATCTTTGAACCAAAAATTTCTCTCTTTGCAACTGCAAATCCAATTGATTATACTCATTCAGGGAAGGTAATCGAACCATTATACGACCGATTGAAAAGCCATATTCATACACATTATCCAAAATCAATTGATAACGAAATGTTAATTATTCTTCAGGAGGCAAAAATCCCTCAAACTATAATTTTTTCTCCAATATTAAAAATTCTTTCTACAATTATTCAAAACGCAAGAAAAAGTTTTGAAATAAATCAAGAAAGAGGTGTGAGTGTAAGACTTGGAATTCATGGACTAGAGTTACTTGTGGGAGAATCAGAAAGAGCACGTGCACTCTCTCATAAAATTACTGCAGTCCCAAGATTATCTGATATGTATTGTCTTAATCAAGTTGCAAAATTTGAACTTATTGAACAAGACGACACCATTGAAAATCGAGAAAAATTCTTCAATAAATTAATCGACGACTCCATTCATCAAATCAGCATAGAATATCTGAATGAAAAGGATGCGACCCTATTAGAAGGAATAAAACAAGAATTTCAAGGAAAAACATTCCAAGTCTCACAGAAAATGATATGGAAAAATGGTCAAACTTCATACGAAAATCAACTTGATAATTTTAAAAATCTCAAACAACTTGTAGAATTAAAAGCTGAAAAAGTACATTCTGAACAAAAATTACTAATAGAAAAAACGGTTCCTTACAGTATAGAATCTAGCTCGTTGATAATCAATGAAGCAGGTGAAAGCGAATTACGCTCGGTTTTAACTGAAATTATTCTTGAAGGACTTCGGGGAACTACCCCAAAAATTCTCGAGCGAAAAGAAGCAGGATATGTCTCGGCCTAATACTGGAAATTTTGTATACTATCTAAGTGATGGTAAGAAAAAAAATACCAAATTTGAAAACACCCTTTCTGATAAGAAGCTAGGCGAAATATTACATACACTCTCAAAATATTCAATGAAAGAAAAAACACCAGAATTTGAAGAATTAGAATCTATATTACAAAATTCCTTACATCAAAATGAAAACCAGGATAATGAGATTAAAATGGAAAATGACAAAAATATTGAAGATGGCGGGGCTTCTTTAACAAAACTGCTGAAGGAAAAGGGTTATCTTCGTGAGGGAAAAAAATGGTTAACCCATAAAGGATTTTTTAAAATTGGTGGAAAAATTCTTCACGATGTAATGAAGGAACTTAATTCTTCCGATGTGGGTTTGCATGAGACTAAATTTATTGGCGGTGGTAATATCTTAATGGATACCACAAAAAAATTTGAACCAGGTAATGATTTTAAATTCCTTAGTGTACCTCAAACGTTACTTAACACCATTAAAAGAATTTCCAAAATTAACCATCAAATTAATTTTCCAGTAGAAATAATTCTTGACGATCTTGAAGAATTTGAAACCTTTGAAGATGTACGAGTAGATATAGTATATTGTATTGATTTAAGCTCTACAATGAAATATTCAATAGGAAAAAATGACTCAAGTAGAATTGAAGCTGCCAAAAAAGCCCTTTGGGGACTCTATATACTAAATAAAAAATTCTATCCAAATGATACAATCTCAATTGTGGGATTTGGTTCTATGGCATCATTAATTGATCCTTATGACATTCCATTTCTAAAAACATTTGATGCAAATGATGATTTTTTACATTATACAAATTACCAGGCTGCGTTAAGATTGGCTAGAAAAATTTTACAGAAAAGTTCTGCGGAAAATAAGAGAATAGTAATGATCACAGATGGACAACCTAGTGCTTGTTTTATTGATAACATTCACCAAAAAAATGATATTATTTCTGAGAAACCATACTCAAATTTCTATACGCCTAGTAAAGATGTTATATCTAAAATAAAAAAAGAACGAGATTTGAAACTCGACATAAACGAAGGAAGCCTGGTTTACCTTTGTTATAGATACAAGAAAGTAGACTCAAAGATAAATGATAGAACGATTATGGAAGCTAAAAAATGTAAGAGAGAGGCAATTAACATTGATACTATTGTGGTAGGTGAGGAAGAAGAACTTTTGAAATATGCCCAAGAACTTGAACAAAAATTAAAAGGAAAAACCTATCATATCAATCAGGAGAATATGGAACAAGTTCTAGTTCATGATTATCTTACAAAAACCAGAAAAGTTTTAAGTTCTAAACAGATTTGGTGATTTATTGGAACCTACCTACAACAAAGAAAAGATTTTAGAATCTATTTTTGATCCTGAAACATCTGAAATTTTAGCAGAATTAGAAAATGGTGGAAAAGAATTACAATATCTGACAGACAAATTAAAAATTTCTGAAGATGAAATTTACGCAAAACTATCTTACTTAATTGAACACAATTTTGTAAAAAAAGAAAAAACCAATAGCAAAATTATTTTTACAGCGAATGCAGAAAAATTAGCAGAACAGGTTGAACAAGATAATAATTTTGATAATGTAGTTGATGGATTAGCTAAAATGGATAGTTATCTTAATTGAATTTTTCTTTTCGTTTATTTCGTATTAAATTAACTACAATTCCACCCATTCCAATTAATCCTACAAGTATAATATAGAAACCTATAATCCCTACAGAAAGGATATTGCTATCTGGCATGTATCCAATTCCAGCAACAATTTTTATTTGTTCCAACCCAGAATTTTCAATAGTAACCCTGTAGGTACCTTTTGAGTTGATTTCAAATCGTTCTTCTGTTGTTTCTTGATCAATTGTCTTTGACAAAATTTGACTTTCACTTGGTTCAAACACAGTTACATGAATCATATTTTCCTCATATTTTGATAAGAGAATCCCATACACTCCAGTTTCACTAAAAGCAGGATCAAGTTCTGCTGTTACATCCATTGAAGAACCAGATTCCAAATTTTCTTCTGTTATGGTCAAATTTTGAGTTGCTAATTGTGTACCATAAAATGATAGTACCATCCCTATTCCAATCAGAAATCCAACAATTAATAAAAAAATTAATGGTTTTTCCATAGGATTTTTTGTAAATTCCGTTAGTTAAAACTTGGTTTTTCAAGGCTATTTGACGAACAATTGTTGAGGGTTTTATTAAAGTTAGATAAGGCTAAAAAAGTTAGTCTAGGCTAAATTTAAATAGGAAATCAATTAAACTAATTTAAAATGAAAAATTCTAAAACAAATTTCATGGTATTAATTTTAATTATTATAGGAGTCTTATCTTCTTTATATTTTGTAATTCCTGGAACCATTCAAGCACAATCTGAGGAAAAAACTTTCATTACTCATAATGGTGGCATCGTAAAAACTACTGGAGAAGTTTTGGATCCTTTGTATACAAGTTCAACGGTAGAATTTGATCCAATGAATTATCTTCGAGAATTTCACTACGGTCGAATTTCACAATTATCTGATGGAAATACACTTCGGGAATATACCATAATAGCTGAAGATGATAAAATTATGGAAGTTTCACCTGGGGTATTCTATAATGTTTGGACTTTTAATGGAACTGTACCAGGACCTACAATTAGGGCAACAGAAGGAGACATTGTACGAATAAATTTTATAAATAATGGGTCAAAATCCCACACAATTCATTTTCATGGAATTCATCCTGCAGAAATGGATGGAGTCTTTGAACCCGTCGGTCCTGGAGGTGGCCAATTTACATACGAGTTTGAAGCTGGACCTGTAGGGGTTCACCCTTACCATTGTCATGTCATGCCTCTTGAAGAACACATTGTGCATGGATTGTATGGAGTTTTCATTGTAGATCCAAAAGAGGGAAGAGCACCCGCTGATGAATTGGTTATGGTTCTTAACGGATTGGATACAGATTTTGATACAGAAAATAATTTTTATGCTGCTAACACAATTCCTTTTTACTACCAACACCATCCAATTCGGATTAACACTGACGAATTAATCAGAATCTATGTTGTAAACATGGTTGAATTTGATCCCATTAATAATTTTCATTTGCATGGAAATCTTTATTATTATTATCCAACTGGAACGGAAACCGTTCCCTCATTTTATACTGATATGATTACACTATCCCAAACTGAAAGAGGAATAATGGAATTTGAATACGATTACCCTGGGAAATATCTATTTCATGCTCATAAAGTAGAATTCTCAGAAAAAGGATGGGTTGGAATATTTCTGGTAAAAAACAATTCCACATCTAATTCTTTAGGGGTAGAATATGGAGGTTAACAAAACCTCCAAGGGGCAGCTTTTAGTCAGCGGGCTTGTCCCATTTGGATTGGTTATCATTTTAATCGCCTACATTTTTGGTCCAGGGGCTGAATTGCTTGACTTGGGTACACCTCTTCCAGAAATTACTATAGAGCAGGTCTACTTTATGAAAGGAGAAATTCAAGTTAGTGTCCGAAACACTGGCCCAATTCCAGTTGAAGTTGTTATGGCCGATGTAAATGATAGAATTCAACCTTCCGCAATAGAACCAGATAGGTTTTTGGATAGATTTGAAACTGCTTTAGTAAGAATTCCTTTTGAATGGAATGAAGCAGAACCCTACATAGTTGGATTAACAATTGAGGATGGAACTCGTTTTGAAAAAGAAATTCAAGCCGCAGCGTCTACACTAGAACCATCTGGAGATCTTATTAGATTTTTTGCAATTATTGGAACTTATGTTGGTATAATTCCTGTTATGATTGGACTTCTTTGGCTTCCATTCATTAAACGAATAAGTAAAGCAAAATACAACTTCTTTTTAGCTATTACAGTTGGTCTTCTATTATTTTTGGGAATTGATGCCATAGAGGAAGCTGTTGAAGTTTCAAATGAATTTCTAGCTGGTAGCTTTAATGGTGCATTGTTAATAGCTACTGTGGTAATACTATCATTTCTTGCATTATATTATTCTGGAAATAAGCTTGTAGACAGAGTAAAGTCATCATCTTCTTCAAAACCTATTGCTTTAGGTTTAATGATTGCAATTGGAATTGGTCTACATAACTTTGGAGAGGGATTAGCTATTGGGGCTGCAGTGGGTCTTGGCCAAATCGCATTTAGCACATTTTTAATTGTTGGATTTGCTTTGCATAATACTTCTGAAGGATTTGCTATTGCCGCTCCTATGGCAAAAGGAAAACAAATGATTGGCAAGCTTTTTGGATTAGGATTAATTGCAGGAACCCCTGCAATTTTTGGCGCGTGGATTGGAGGATTTCTTTTTTCTCCGTTTACTGCAATAATCTTTCTTTCGATAGGTGCAGGAGCAATATTTCAAGTAATTATAGCAATTTTAAGATGGATCCAAGACGAAGGCGACAAAAGCCTATCTAGTGCATCTGTTGCAGCTGGGATTGGAATCGGAATGTTGATAATGTATATTACCAGCATTTTAGTTTGACAAAATTTTAAACTGGTTCAGGATGAATTGTTATTATTGCATTCTTAAACCTACTACGAATTTTCCTTTCAATCTGAGATGTTAAATCATGAACAGTCTCGATGGATAAATTTCTATCAAAAGAGCAATCAAAATCAATTTTTAGTACATCTTGATACTTTAAAGTAACAACTCGTCCAATTTTTTTTATTTGTGTAAATTCTTCAAGTAATTGGACTAGCATTTCCTTGGTTATTTTACCTTCAATTTTGAGCTTTTCAGGAATGGCCACAAAAGGTTCTAAGTGTATTGTGACATGATGAATTTTAGGAAGATTTTTCTGAATTTTTCCTTCTATAATTTCAGAAATTTTATGGGCATCTTCTAAATTCTTTTCCCTATCTACCATTACATGAAAACTTACAAAAATTTTACCTTCAGATGAATAGGATGAAATGTTATGAACATCTTTTACACCATCAATGGACATTGCAATATCATTAATCTTTAATTCTTGAGGGACATTTTGCCAGCTTGGCTCAATTCGTATAGATGTCATTGAGTTTGATATTTGATTTTTTATGTTTTTTTCAGCTTCAGCGGAAATTTCATGAGCCTTATCAAAGCTAACATCTCCACGTAGTGTAATAGTGACATCGCAAAAAATCGTATCTCCTGATTTTCTCATTAGAATTGGTCCAACTCCAATAACTCCTTCTGTGTTTTGTGAAATTTCTCTCACTTTGGCAACAAGTCCGGGTGAAATAATGTCAGTAAGATCCATTGCGGTACGATAAATTAATTTTAAGCTCAATACTACAAGCAAAATTCCTAAAACCAATGCTGCAATAAAGTCTCCTTGGAAAAATCCAACTGTTACAAGCAAAATTCCACCAATTGCTACGATTGTCGAGCCAAGGTCCATAATTGCATGATAAAAATCAGCTTTTAGTGTTGTACCGCCAATTTTTTTTATAGATTTTTGTAAAAGAATAATTCTAAAAATATCAACTCCAATTGTGTATATTCCAGCTGTTATAGCTAAAACTCCTGGTAATATCTGAGGTTCTGGACTTGATAAACGAATTATTGCCTCATAAATGAAAAAGGAGGCAATTAATAAAATTGCTATTCCTCCAAATAATCCTCCAAGTGATTCAATTTTTCCATGTCCATAAGTATGCTCTGCATCAGGAGGTTTTATAGCCCATTTTGCAGCTAGGAGAAGAACAATTGTTACAACACTATCTAAAAGAGCATGAACGCTATCGGTAATTAGACCAAGACTATTAAAAATTAATCCAAAAGCCAGCTCTACTGCAAACGCTGACAAGATTGCAAAAAGAGAAATCGTAAGAACCTGAGTTTTTTGCAGAACCATGGTTACTTTACACTTTAGGGAGTTACTTATCTTATTACTAGTCTTCTAATTTAAGACAAATTATGCGACAATGTTATTTGCCTGAAAGCCATTTCTTTCTATTACGAGTTAATTTGAATAAAATCGGTATCATAATTATAGGTTTAATGATATTTATCCCAATTTTTTCTGGGTTTCAAGCAGATGCAGCTCATAATCCGAATCTCTATGTTTCAGCTGAAAATTCAGATTTTGAAAACCATTTTGCAGGCTCTATGGTAATTGAAGTAGTTGTAACTGATCCAAATTATAGTGATGTGGGAAACGCAATGGGGGAACCAGATGTTACTCTAAATGGTAAGGATCTAAGGATGGTTCAAGCAACAGATGGAAAATGGTATGCATATTTTGCAAGTATAAAAGCAGCAAAAAATGCAGATCAATTAGTTTTAAATGCTGGTCCAGGGGCTATTGGAAAAAGTTTAGACTTTGGCGTTTTTTGCAGTAGTACGACTTCATCATCAGTTCTTGGAGTAAGTTTTTCTGACACTGAAGGAGTTTCAGTTCCAGGTCGTATTGGTCTATCAGATTTTACAAATGGTAATTCAGCCTTTACATCATGCACTTCATCTCCAACAGGTGGTAATGAAAATAATGTAGTTCGTAATCCTAGATCGATTAACACAAATCCTTCTGTATCTCCAGGACAAATTGGCATTGATATTGATGCATGGCCAATCATTCAATTATTTTCTTTTAGTAATAGTGTAGAAATAAAATTTAATCGAGCAGGTGGAGTAGAAAAAACTGTTCTTTCATATGATGATATTCCAAATATTTCATTATCAACGGATAGAAATGGCTATCCAAATAACGCCGAAGTTTTCTTAACTATTAATGATATCCAATTAAACCAAGATCCTACAGATGAAGATTCATGGACATTTAACATAAATTCTCCAGAAACAGCTTTTTATCAAGCATTCACCGAATCTGGTTCAGACTCTGGAAACAATAGTCCAGGTTTAATCAATTTAGTTCCACATCTCTCAAGTCTAGGATTTGAAGATAATGGAAAACTAGCTATTAATCTTGGAACTATTGCAAGGTTGAAAACTAATGACCAACAACCAAGCCTTTCAGTCTCGGATACTATGAATACCTTTACTCAAATCGTCACAGTTGTAGAATCGGAACCCAATTCGGGAAAATTCGAAAATTTTGATTCCAGTAACGAGTCAACTATTGGAATATTAGGAAATGCCCCTAGAGGTCAGTCTGCTATTATACAATATGATGACAAGTCAACTTCAATTCTAGCAGGCCCTTCTACTGCATCTATATCAATGACTCCAAAAGGTGGTCAATTTAATGCAGGTCAGCAGGCTCCAGTAACAGTAGTAGATACTGATCAAAATTTTAATTCAGGTTCAAGAGACATCCTTAATGTTTTTCGAAGTACAGCAATTATTCCTACTTTACAGCTAGGCGAGCCTGCAACTCTTGAAAAAACATCCGGTCTGAAATTCTATACTGTTTCTACTGACACTCTATCTGGGGGATTTTCAGTGGATTTTTCGGTTCCAGATAAAAATTCTGATAGACTAATCATTAACACTGCTCCAGTAGGTACAAGCGCCTTTGAAGTAATTTCTATGAACATGGGAATTACTGCTGGAACATTACAATCATTATTCATTAATAATATCTTACCAAATAATATTGGAACAAATTGGTTAAACTTTGATCTAAAATCAATTGAACAACAATTAGGGGTTTCTTCATTTTCTGATACGAGTATATCATTACATTTTGGTGGATTACCTGGGACTGCAGTACAAATTCTAGATCCAGGGGATATCTCATCAGGAAGTGGTTTAATACAACTAGATGACGTAGATATAGTTGCAATAAATTCTGTTCCAAGTTCATCTTCTGTTTTTTTGGTGGTTAATTTTGATTCTTCTGATAATACTGTTTCTACAGGAATGATATCTAATGAAAAAGATAGTCAACCAATTGTAGTTGATTTTTTTTCGTTTGGACAAAAAAACAATCAGGATATTAACAATGCAATTTATCGATTTGAATTAGAAGAGACCGCAAATGATTCTGGAATTTTTGTTGGATCAATTGAATATTCAGTTACAAATCAGGTAAATATTTCAGATCCATCTTTAATCAAATCACTTAGAACTATCGATGATAGAATAAAATTTCTAGTTAATAATAGATTGATAGATGAGAAGGGAATTAACATCGCATATTCTGATATTTCTGGAGTTGGCGTCATAATTAGTACATCATCAAAAACTGACATCAACACAAATTCGGGAACAGTTTCTTTTACATCTAATACTTATCGTTTTGGACAACCAGTTTTTTTTGTTTTAAAAGATCCTGATCTTAATCTAAAACATGATACCATTGAATCATACCAAGTTGTAAATAATCCTAATTCACCTAATGTAGATACCGTTGGAACATCAAATGGCGAAATTCTAGTTGAAATCTTAATCAAAGATTTTCGGTATAAACGTTGTACAATAAATGGACTAGAACATGGAGGTCTTGCATCAACCGGATTTATTCTTGTAGAAACTGCACCCAATTCGGGAATATTTGAAGGAAGTTTTAAAATGCCCTCACAAATCTGTGATAAAACCGGCACTAAACTAATTTCTACAGCAGGTGGAAGCCTTGATGCCAAATATTATGACTTTAGAGATTCTTCAGGAAAACAAAATATTTTTAGCTCAACTAGTCTCGGTTCCTCATCTATGGGAGAAAGCCCAACAAGCTTAAACTTTAAAAAATTTATAATTCCAGAGTATAGGAAAACTACTGATGTAATTCTCAGTGGCAAGGTAAATAATTACAATCAAGGCACAACCATCGACATTACTCTCTTTGGACCAGACCTGTCTTCAGAAAAATTTACTGCATTTGCAACAAAGAATGGAGAATTTAGAGGAGTTTTTACCTTGCATGACTATTCACTGCCTGGTAATTACAAATTAAGTGTGAGTTATCAAGGTATACATATTGGAGATGAAGAATTTCAGGTCTCAAAATATTTGGTTCCTGATTGGATAAAAAATAATGCAAGGTGGTGGTCTTCAGATCAGATCTCAGACTCTGAATTTATCCGGGGAATTCAACATCTAATAGATAAAAAAATAATTGTCATACAAAATTCTGTCAAATCTCAAAACGCTGTAGGGGATGTTCCAATATGGATTAAAAATACTGCAAAATGGTGGTCTCAAGATATTGTTTCTGACGATGAGTTTGTTGCAGCTATAGAATTTTTTGTAAAAAATGGCATAATAAGGCTATAATCGAGTCAACTTTTCTTTCATTTAATACATAAATACCCATGATCCCAGATAAAATCCAACAAATGAGACGCTTAGGATACTCTATTTCACTAGTTTTATCATTTATTATAATATCCTATGGTGTCTCAGGGCCAGTTTTTGGTCAACTCAACCAAACTGAAAGTCAACAGAATTGTGGTCCTAATGAAATTTTTAGAGATGGACAATGTATTGCTGGTGTTGATCCAACTCCTGCAAACCCAAATTTACTTTTAGAACCTAAAAATAATCCAACTTTCATTCAAGGAAACAAAGTCATGATTTCTGGGAAAGTCAAACTAGATCCAATTCTTCAACATGCCGTTACTATTCAAATTTTAAATCCTGAAGGTAAGATTGTATCTATTGATCAATCTTTACCCCAGTCTGATGGTTCTTTTGTTTTTGAATTTATAGCAGATGGTCCTCTTTGGAAGACTTCGGGATCTTATGAAGTTAAAGCAAGATATGGTCCTGAAAAGGCAAGTATTAATTTTAATTTTAAGGGTGATATTACAACAGCACCTCCACCACCAAAATGTGGTCCTAATCAAGAGCTGGTAGATGGAATCTGTAAGAATAAAGAAACAACTCCACCACCCCCACCTCCACCAAAATGTGGAGCCAATCAAGAATTAGTCAATGGAATATGCATTGATAAGGAACCAGTGGTCACTCCACCACCCCCACCACCAACATGTGGCACCGGTACTCATTTAGAGAATGGAAAATGTGTTCCTGATGAAGAAAGAGGTGGATGTTTAATTGCAACTGCAGCATTTGGTACTGAATTAGCACCACAAGTTCAAATGCTAAGAGAAATTCGTGATAATGCCGTTCTTGGGACTGTATCTGGAACTGCCTTTATGACCGGATTTAACACATTTTACTATTCATTTTCACCAACAATTGCTGATTGGGAACGTGAAAATCCAATATTCCAAGATGCAGTTAGAATCACCATAACTCCAATGCTGATGTCACTCTCGTTACTAAATCACGTCGATATAGATTCTGAGGCAGAAATGTTAGGTTACGGATTAAGTCTAATAATCTTGAATCTTGGAATGTACTTTGTAGCACCAGCTATTGTAATAGTAAAATTAAAGAAAAGATTACAATAATTCCAGTTTTTCTTTAGGTTATTATACTCTAACAAATCAGGTTGTTTTGATGCATATAGAATATGAAGAATTTGAATCAATTGAAGATATTTTCATGTACATGTCTTCGGTAGCACCCCCGATGAAAAATACTCTACCCATAAATTCTTACAAAGGTTATGTTTTCTCTTTTATTCCATTAAGTCATTCTAACGGAGATGTTTATCTTTTTATTTACACAAAAGGAAAACTTGAAGGGAGAATTTTAGAATTTGATACCAATTCACATTCTTATAAAAAAGTAGAATCAATTGAAAGAGCAGATAAAAATTATTTTATTGTTCTTCATCCAAAAAGAAATACAATTGCAGATGTAGCTCTAGAAAAATTATAATTTTTTAGTTTCAATCTTTGGCGCACTAACTGATCTACTCCGTGCATATTTTTCTACAATCTCATCAGGCATTCTTCCATTGAATAGATCTTTACATAAACCACGTAAGTATCTCATAATTGCCCATGTTCCTGCTTTAATTATTCCATACATGAAAACTTTCATTGCTGGTCCATAAGTTTTATTCCTTAAAATAATTGGAATAATATCATTAATTACACGTAAATTATTTTCCCAGCACTTCCAAAATAACGTGAATTGGGCCTCATTTAGATTACCGAAATGCATTGAATTTTTCTCACTAAAATCTTGATAAAGTAAAGGTGCAACAAGACCTCTAAAGTTTGTAGCCCTAAAATCCTTCATCATATCGATAGTGTATTGAACTTCATCAGGGGTTTCATCTGGCCATCCGATAATTATTGTCGCAGCTGGGAACCAATGATTCTCATTAAGAATTCTTGCTCCTTCTCTAACTACACTTCCCCATTCATCAGTTGAAAATGGCTTGGTTTTTACTCCTAGGTGTTTTTTAACCATACGTGGGGCTACTGTTTCAATTCCAAGATTTGTAGAAAGCCACCTTCCATTTTTTTGCATTTCATTTATTTCGGAAATATTTTGAAGAAGCTTCGGATCTGCTGCTACTGCTGAGAAGGTCATATGGGTAGTACCAATAAAATTGGGACCTAAACTTTTCAAACCTTTCCATAATTCAGTAATAGCGTCTCTGTTTGGTACAAATTCTCTGTTATCACATCCATAAAGTAACATTTCATCAGAATGTAACCAAATTGAATCAAAACCATAATCTAGATTTATTTTTGCTTCATGCTTTAATCTCTCCAGAGGTAAATCTTTTTTTGATCTTTTATTTACATCACAAAAATCACAACCCCTTCCGCATCCTCGCATAGCCTCAATCAGTGAATTCACAGTGGGACCTTCAATAATTGGAATATTTTGAATATTTTTCACAAAACAATGCATTAATTCAGGAGCATCTCCTTTCTCCAAATCATTAAATAAATCCAAGGCTAATTCATCTGCTTCACCAACAACTACAGTGTCTATTCCATGAATTTTCATTCTATCGGTTTTTGCAAGCTCCCATGCGCCATTTCCTCCTACAACTACCTTGAAATCATATTTTTTCTTTAATTGAATTATATTTGCACACATTTTTTTGAACTTCATAGCTACATAAGATAATTTTTCTGGAGACATTGTTGTTGTAACAGGTGCCATACCAAGGGGATCCATTACATTAATTCCTACCACTTTTGTTTCTGGACCTATGGATTTTTCAAGGTAATCTGGATTTGCTACAAAAACTTCATCTTTTTTGTATCCTTGTAGTAAAGCACTTTCTACTCGTCGTAAACCTACTTGAGCAACTTTTGCTTCCCCAGTTACAGGATCTGTCTCCACTGCTGGACAAAAAACCTTGTCAAAAACCCATTCAGGAAGTACTTCATATGGTCCACACGCAATAAATCCATAAAGAAAATTTCCTCTATAGTTTGTCATCAAACTACGGTCTGCTGTTAGAACTATTCGCTTGCCTGACACCGTCTAAAACTCCTTTTAGCATGATATAAATCATTTACGAAAAGTCTTATGACTAAAATCACTTATGTAGGAATAATGTGAAGAATTAATTATGAAAGACATTAGTGAGCCTCGACATTTAGAACCTCATATTAATGAGTCAAGCTCAATGCGTGATTTTATTTTTGGTTTTGGTGATGGAATAAATACTTCATTAGGAATTGCTGCAGGAGTTGGTGGGGCTTCTGTTTCATCAGATCTAATAATTCTTGCAGCCCTAGTAGCTATGTTTACAGGGGCAAAGGCCATGGCAGTTCAAAATTATTTAGCTGTTAAATCTCAACGAGAATTATTATCTTCAGAAATTAATCGAGAAAACTGGGAAATAGAAAATAAACCAGAAGATGAAAGAAAAGAGATTGAGGATATCTACAAAGCTAAGGGTTTTACAGGAAATGATCTTAAAATGATTGTAGATAAAATCACTTCTGATAAAAAAGTCTGGTTAGACACAATGCTTAGAGAGGAATTAAATTTGAATTTAGAAATTCTTGGACATCCAATAAAAAGTGCACTACGAATGTTTGGAGCATTTTTAATTGGAGGCATACTTCCAATAATTCCATTTTTCTTTAGTTCCGGATTTACCCCACTTTTTATTGCAATTGGAATGAGTCTTGCTGCCTCCTTCATCGTTGGTGCGGTTAAATCAAGAATGGCAAATACAAGTTTTCTTAAAGGAGGAATAGAAATGGCAGGTTTAGGAACCGGCATAGCATTAATTGGATATGGAATTGGTAGTGAATTATCTAGTCTTGGAATAATTAATGTTTAGATCTTTTAAGATTAACCCTATTTGCAATACTTGCAGCCATTGCACCAGCACCTATCCCATTATCAATATTTACAACTGCTAATCCAAGGGAACAACTTTGTAACATCGATGCTAATGTTGCAATACCTTTTTCTCCATAACCATATCCAACCGAAGTAGGTACTCCAATTACTGGTACATTAACTGATGATGAAACAAGTGTTGCTAAAGCCCCTTCCATTCCTGCAACTACTACAATCGAATCAACCTCGTTTTTAATAAATTCCTTGAGAGCAGGAAACACTCTATGTAAACCTGCAACTCCCACATCATAACTGCATATGCAATTACAACACATTGATTTACACATTAGCCTTGCTTCTTCGGCTACACCTATATCCGAAGTCCCTGCAGCTAAGATGCCTACTACTCCTTTATTTTTTTTCACGGGTTTTTTGTAAATAAAAATGGTTGATGAATTTTTTCCAATATCCACCTTAAATTTACTTTTCTTAGAAAACTCTAATATTTTATTAATATCATTTTTTTTTAATCTAGAAACAAGCATAGAATTTGATTTTTTTAATACTCTTTGAATGATTTTTTTGGTTTCACTAAATTGTTTATGTTCTGCAAATATTACTTCTGGAATTCCATGTCGATGCTTTCTCCCAATATCAATTTTTGCAAAATCTTCAATTTTTTCTAATGAATAAAGTGATAATAACTTACGTGAATGGGATACCGTAATTTTCCCAGATTTTAATGAATTTAGAATATCATCTAATTCCAATGTGAATTTAACGATTTATTTCAGTTAAAAATCTAATTAGATGTTTAAATTCGAAATGGCATTTTTTACACTTTCGGCTGATTTTCTAAGGTCGTTTTTTTCTTCATTATTAAGTTCTAATTCAATAATTTTTTCAACACCATTTTTTCCAATTACGGCTGGAACTCCCATTGTAATATTAGAAAATCCATATTCCCCATCCAGTGCTGTTGCAACAGGGATTATTTTTTTTTGATCTCTTACTACCGCTTCTATAATTGTAGAAATTGCATTACCTGGTGCATGTATAGTGGCACCTTTTTGTTCAATGACTTTTGCAGCAACCTGTTTAGTATTTTGTATCAATTCATCAAGTTTATCTTTTGTAAGAAGCGATGTTAGAGGAATCCCAGATACTGATGAAAATCTAGTTAATGGTAACATGTTTTCTCCATGTTCTCCTATTACTAAAGCTCGAATAGAACTTCGGGAATGTCCAGTTGCCTCATGAATAAATTGTATAAATCTTGAAAGATCCAGCATATTTCCCATTCCAAATATTCTATTTCTTTTAAAACCTGAAACTTTGTATGCAACATGCGCCATAGGATCCAGAGGATTTGTTACTGGAACAATCATAGAATCTTTTGCATATTTTTTTATATTCTCTACTACATCTTTTACAATACCAGTATTGATTTTCAGAAGATCCATTCTAGTCATTCCAGGTTTTCTTCCAGAACCTGCAACCACTACAACAATTTTAGAATTTTTCATCTCTGAATAATCATTAGAACCTTTTATTTCAACATCCATTCCTTTTTCAGATAACATGTGATTCAAATCCATAGCTTCACCTTGGGGTAATCCTTTTACAATATCAAGCAAAAGAATTTCATCATCTAATTTCTTCAGAGCTGTAAAAAGGGCTGCAGCAGCCCCCACTTTTCCAGAACCAATTATAGTTATCATGTCATGCGATTTTAATTCTCATTAATTAAATCTAGTGAATTTTAAATTCTATTCAAGAGAATTTATATTCATTTTATTGATCTAAAAAATATGGTAATTGTAATAGATTCTCAGATTGCTGGAATATCTGGTGATATGTTACTTTGTGCTTTGGTGGATTTAGGTGCAAATAAATTAAAAATTATCAAAGCAATTAAAATCTCAGAAAAAAACATGAGCGGTTCTATCATTAAAAAAATTGATTTTTGTAAAGTAAAGAAAAATGGAGTTGAAGCAACTGAATTAATTTTGGATATTGATGAAAAAACTCATGAGCGTAAAGGAACTGAAATTCAAAAATGTATTGAAAAATCAATAAATGAAATTGGACTTTCAGAAAAAGCTAAAAGTTTTGCAATTGCAAGTATTGAAACTTTAATGAAGGCTGAATCAAAGATTCATGGCTCTCCAATATCATCCGTTCACTTTCATGAAGCCTCAAGTATTGATACTGTGATAGATATTATAGGAACAGCAACTGCAATTGATGATTTAAAATTATTTGCGGAGGAATTTATTTCTACTCAGGTAGCAGTAGGAGGTGGGACCTTAACTTTTTCGCATGGCACTACCTCTAATCCAGCTAGTGCAGTTTTAGAAATCCTGAAAAACTCTCAAATAATGATCTCTGGAGGTCAAGTAAATGAAGAATTAACTACTCCAACAGGTGCAAGTATGTTAACCAATTTAACAAAGACATGTTTAGATTTTTACCCAAAAATGAGAGTAAATTCTATAGGTTATGGGGCAGGTAAGAAAAATTTTGACGGATTTTCAAACGTATTAAAAATAATTCAAGGTGAAAAAACTAAATTCTATCATCAAGACGTGGTTCAAATTTTAGAAACAAATGTTGATGATGTTTCAGGGGAATTACTTGGGAATTTAATTGAAAAAATTATGTCATTTGGAGCAAAAGATGTTACTATTACTTCAGCAATTACTAAAAAGGGTCGACCTACAAATCTTGTATCGGTTATATGTGATTCTGAATCAATGAACTCAATTATAGAATTATTGATTTCTGAAACAGGTACACTAGGTATACGAGTTCGTTCTTCGGAAAGATATACCGTCCCAAGAACAGTAGAAAAAATTCCTATAAAAATCGAGGGTTTAATTTTTGAGGTAAATTGTAAAATAGTCTATGAAGAGAATAAAATAAAAAATTTCAAGATTGAATATGATGATATCGTATTAATCTCTAAAACAATTAATCAATCCTTCAAAAAAACCGAGGAATTAATTCGAATAGCTGTTAAGGATAATTTGGGTCTTAAATGACAACACTAATTGATCTAATTAATTGGTTTAATGGTAAAAATAGTGTACTAGTAGCGCTTTCTGGTGGAGTAGATAGTGCATTAGTTGCTTATGCAGCATTTCAAAATTTAGGAAATTCGGCAATAGCTGTCACTGCTGATTACAAAACTCTTTCAAGAGATGAATTATCTTCAGCAAGAAACGTTTGTAATGAAATTGGAATTAAGCAAATAATAATTAATTATAATGAATTAGAAAATGAAAATTTTGTGCTAAATGACAAAAATCGATGTTTCTATTGTAGAGACGAATTGGCAAAAAAACTGAAAGATCTTGCAATGGAACTTGGGGTGGAAACCATTGTGGATGGAACCCAATCTGATGATTTAGCCGATTATCGACCAGGTATTAGAGCACTCAAATCAAATGGAATTCAAAGCCCATTATTAGAAATTCAATTTACAAAACAACAGGTTCGAGATGAAGCTAAAAGAATTAATTTATCAGTTTTTGATAGACCATCCAATTCTTGCTTAGCTTCTCGCATACCTTGGGGTCAGAGGATTAGTGCTGAGCGACTTGCTAGAATTGAGGTAGGAGAAACAATTGTAAAACAAACCCTTGGTGCAAATCAGGTCCGTGTAAGGGATTTTGATGGAGTAGCAAAAATAGAAGTTGCAAAAAATGAATTGGAACTTATTTCTAATAAATCCAAGATTAATGAAATAATTATTAAATTATTACAAATTGGTTTTAAATCAGTAATAATTGATCCAGAAGGATACAAATCTGGGAAGATCAATGTTTTAGTTGATTGATCTACCTAGATAATGCAGCATCAACACCTCTACATGAGCAGGTTTTTCACGAGATGGTTCCATTTTTACAAGAGCAATTTGGAAATCCTTCCTCTATTCACAAATTTGGTAGAACTGCACAAAGAGCACTTCAAAATTCTAGAAAGCAAATTGCCAAATTAATAAATGCTGAACCCAATGAAATTCTATTTACATCTGGAGGAACCGAATCAAATAATACTGCACTATTTGGATTTACTAACCACGCAAAAGGAAACCATATTATTACTTCATCTATTGAACATGAAGCAATTTTAGAACCATGTAAGAAACTCCAAAAAGAAGGTTTTGAAATTACTTTTGTTCCTGTAAATGATTTCGGAATGATAAATTTATTCGATATTGAAAAATCAATTACACCTAAAACATGTCTTGTTAGCATTATGTTTGCAAACAATGAAGTAGGCACAATTCAACCAATCAAAAAAATTTCCAAAATATGTCATGATAAACATGTAATTTTTCACACTGATGCGGTTCAAGCAATTGGCAAAGTCAACGTAGATGTCAAAGAACTTGATATTGATTTGTTATCTTTATCATCTCATAAAATTAATGGTCCTAAAGGAGTTGGTGCTTTATACATAAAAAATGGAATTAAACTAAATCCTTTCATTTTTGGTGGTGGCCAGGAAAACGGTATGAGATCCGGTACAGAGAATGTTGCAAGTATTGTTGGGTTTGGAAAAGCGTGTCAGCTTGCAATGGATAACATGTCTCAAAATATCTCTCACCTAACAAATGTTAGAAATTATTTAATCAAAAAAATAACCTCAGAGATACCTTTGGTTAGGTTAAATGGACATCCAGACCAAAGGATAGCAAATAATGCACACTTTACATTTCTTGGTGTGAATGGAGAAGACCTTATTATCAAACTTGATGAAAATGGGATTGCAGCGTCTACCGGTTCTGCTTGCTCTGTTTTAGTACAAAAGGAATCTCATGTTCTAAAAGCAATGGGTTTCTCCCATGAACAAATTACTGGCTCTTTACGTCTAACTGTTGGAATATCAAATACCAAATCAGAGATTGATAAAACTGTGGAAATTTTAAAAAATGTAGTAAAAGAACTCCGTGCATTTTCGCCACTTAAAGAAAAATACAGTTTTTAGAAAAACACAATTAATATGAATTTTTTAATGGTATACGGTATTTTGATGATACTAAAATAATTGAGATTATTCCCACTATTAGAACTAACATTACTATGTTTCCAAATTCTGGAACTACGAAAGTTCCGATAATTTCAATATCTGAATCTCCATCTTCAAAATTTATTGTAATTTTTCTTAAATCTACATTATTTTCATTTTCCTCATATGGTACTTCTACTCCATCAATTAGAATAATATAGCTATCATCTGTGTTATCATTCTTTTTTGCATCAATTGATTTTCGAGGCAAATCTAGGATGATAAATCCATCATCTTCAGTTTCTATGATGACAATTAATGCAAAAATTTCTGGATCAACAATCATGTCTTTTACTGTTGCTCCTTTTACTGTGTAGTGTATATCGAAAGTTCCATAACTTCCTGCATTTACCTCGAAAATATCTGTCGTCTCTCTAATCGAAAGTTTAGTGTGATATTCAAATTCTGTTTCAACCATGTAATTTGCACCATAAGACGCTCTAATGATATACGTTCCATCTTTTTGCCAATATGGCCCCTTAGCTAGCATTGTATGTGTATATTTTCCATCTTGGGCCACAGTAATCTGTGCAATATCAATTAAATTTCCTTCATAAAATATTTGTAATGTTACAGGAGTGTCAATTATAACTGCTGTAACATTTCCAGAAACAATAATAGCATCTCCTTCTTCATAAGATTTTTCAGAAGTTTTTACGGAAAGTAGTTCTGGAGTTTGTGCCAAAGCTGTAAATGTAGAAAAAGATAATATCGCACACACTAGACATAATACGACTTTATATTTCATAAAATCAAGAACTATCTTTTGTATATTTCCTTTACTATTTAATTGTGGATTTAAAATAAAAAATGAAAAAAAGATTAAGATCTTAGTATTTTGGTAATACATTCAATCTTGTTCGTGAAGATACTGCAATTATTGAAATAATTGCGACTGCTAGAATTAGTGCTGCAATAGCGCCAAACTCTGGTATTGCGAAGGTACCAATGATTTCTATCTCTTCTGCTCCATCAGGGAACATGATCGTAACTGTTCTTGTAGTAGCTGTAACTGATTCTTCAGAGTCTGTCTCTTCTCCATCTACTAGGACAAAGAGTGGGTCAGTACTTGATTTTGTATCTAGCACACTTCTTGGAATATGAAGTGTTATTGTTCCATCACTACTTGTGTTGACGTTAATCATCAATGAGGTTGTCTTCTGATTGATGCTTGCACTTGTTACTGTTCCACCAGTGATACTGTAAGGTATGCAATAATTGCTTAGACCTATTTTTGCAGTTAATTCACCTGGTGCACATTGGCCACCGCTAACAGTTCCTCCAGTTAGTTGAACTAGAGCTTTATTGTTAATTTGCTGGTTTCCATATGTTACTTTGATAGTATAGGTACCGTCGTATTTCCATGCATCTCCTGCAGTACTTAGCATTGTCTTATACTTTCCATCGCTACCGATTTGAAGTTGATCAACTGCAACTATATTGTTAAATGGTGGTGGACCAATTACTACTAATCCAACCTCGGTTCCTGGTCTTACTCCAGCAACGCTTCCTTCAATTGCAATAGTTGACTTGTGATCATATACAGCTTTATCTGTCCAAACTCTGATGGGTATATCTGCTTGTGCTGATTCTTCTTTCTTCATAATAATGTCTTGATCAGGACAATCCGGACAAGCTAGTTCATCATAGAATCCTTGAGCAAATACTGCTGAAGTAGATGTTGCTAATACTGCGGCTATAATGGCTATTGCCACATACGACGTACGGGTGTTCATCTTGTTTGCCGTTGAGTAAATTGGCTATTTATGTATATTTAAAAAATGAAAAAAGATGAAAGATCTAGTATTTAGGTAAAATACTCAATCTTGTCTTTGCCGATACAGCAATTATTGATATGATCGCAACTGCCAGAATCAAGGCTGCAATTGTACCAAATTCTGGAACTACAAATGAACCAATAATCTCGATTTCTTCTGCTCCATCTGGGAATTTGATTGTCAAAGTCCTATCTGTAGCAGTAGTTACTTCCTCAAATTCTACCTCTTCACCGTCAATTAAAACGAAGAAATCATCGTCTTGTCCAGTGGGGGTTAGTGCATCGATCAAGGCCCTAGGCAATGTGATAGTTAATTCACCATCACTTGTGGTCTTGATTGCAATAATCAATGAATTTGCTTCGTCATCTGGGGTTACGCTAAGAACGCTTCCTCCGGTAATTTTATAGCTTAGTACGAAATTAGTTCTATCAACCTTTACTGTAGTTGATGGTTTTGTAATTCCGCCGTCTGAACCTCCAAACTCAAAAGTGGCTTCTGCTGTTCTAGACTGTGTGCCATAAAGTACCTTTACAGTGTAAGTACCCTGGGATTTCCATAAACTGCCACCCGCAGAGATTTCGGTACTAAATGTTTTATCTGGACTAACATCAAGTTGTTGGATTGTAACCAAATTACCATTTGCGGCAAAAACTTGAAGACTTACTGGTGTCCCCGAAAGAAGATCTCGGACTTGGCCAGAAATCATTATAGTATCCCCATCTAGATAAGATTCCTTATCTGTAGTGACATTGATTCCTGAAAGGGCAAGATTATCTGTTTGTGCAAAAGCATATCCTCCACTTATACTAACAATGATAATTGCTAACAAAGTGAATGCTTTTAGATGAGTGCTCATCGTCAATATCGGGCTTAATAATACTATTTAACTTTACGCAAAAAATTCTTGACTAAATCGGCGAATTATGGTACCATTTTCAGATTAGATATATATTAACCCGACTGTGTTTTTTTTTAGTTTGTGTAAATTATTGATGCTTACAGCTAATGTTGAACTTGGGGGCGCTGTTTTTGGCAACTAAGCGAAATCCTGTACTTGTCCCAGATCATGTTTATGTTCCAAAACATGAAATTATGACAATTAAAGAAGCCGAAGATATTTTAAATAAATTTAATTGTAAACCAACCGAATTACCATTAATTTTTGTAAATGATCCAGCAATAATTGGTCTTGGGGTAAAACCTGGAGATATGATAAAAATTACAAGAAAAAGTGCAACAGCTGGAGAGAGCTTGTATTATAGATATGTGGTTGAAGTTTAATGGTAGATTCTTCCAATAAACGCTGGCCAATTATTCACGACTTACTCAAAAGAGAAGGTATTGCCCGTCAACATCTAAACTCATTTGACGAGTTTTTAGAAAGAGGATTACAAAGTATCATCAACGAAGTTGCTCAAATAGAAATTGAGAATGCAGAATATCCATACAAAATTCAACTTGGGAAAATAAAACTTCAACAACCAAGAATGATGGAACTTGATGGTTCAATTACTCATATTACTCCAGCAGAAGGAAGATTACGAAACGTATCATATTCAGCCCCAGTAATGATGGAAGCAAGTGTTGTTGAGGATGGAAAAATCTTAGAATCACGTTTTGTGCATATTGGGGATATTCCAGTTATGGTAAGATCAAATGCATGCATTTTAAATAATTTTTCCACCCAAAAATTAATCGAACATGGTGAGGATCCGCATGACCCTGGTGGTTATTTCATAATTAATGGTTCTGAAAGAGTTATTGTAGGTTTGGAAGATCTTTCATACAATAAAATAATTGTAGACAAAGAAACTGTGGGTGGTAACATTGTTTTCAAAGCTAAAGTTTATTCTTCAATTGTAGGATATCGCGCAAAACTTGAATTGATGATGAAAGGCGACGGTTTAATTGTAGCAAGAATTCCTGGTTCCCCTGTTGATATTCCAGTTGTTACATTAATCCGTGCACTTGGATTAGAATCAGATAAAGAAATTGCAGCTGCAGTTTCTCTTGTTGATGAAATTCAAGATGAGCTAGAAGGTTCATTTGAGAAAGCTGGCGACGTTCCAACTCCAAAAGACGCTATCGTTTACATTAGTAAGAGAATTGCACCTGGAATGTTAGAAGAATTTCAAATTAAAAGAGCAGAAACTTTGCTTGACTGGGGACTATTGCCTCATTTAGGTAAGCATCCAGAAAACAGAAAAGAAAAAGCTCAATTTCTTGGGGAAGCTGCATGTAAACTTCTTGAATTAAAATTAGGTTGGATATACCCTGATGATAAAGATCATTACGGTAACAAAGTCATAAAATTTGCCGGACAAATGTTGGCAGATTTATTCAGAACTGCTTTTCGAAATTTGGTAAGAGATATGAAATATCAACTTGAAAGATCAGGCCAAAAACGAGGAATTAATGCAGTAGCAGCTGCAATAAGACCTGGAATTGTTACAGATAAACTCAACAATGCAATTGCAACTGGAAATTGGGGAAGAGGAAGAGTTGGAGTTACCCAATTACTTGATAGGACAAATTATCTATCCACAATAAGCCATCTTAGAAGAGTACAATCTCCATTAAGTAGAACTCAACCAAACTTTGAAGCTCGAGATTTACATGCAACTCATTTTGGTAGAATTTGTCCAAGTGAAACACCGGAAGGTTCTAACTGTGGATTAGTAAAAAATCTCGCTCTATCCGGAATTATTTCTGTTCATGTTCCCTCTGAAGAAATTGTTGAAAAAATATTTGATTTAGGAACGGTTCATTTTTCCGAAGGAAAAAATGATTTGAAACGTGATGGAACTAGAGTATTTGTTGATGGAAAGCTTATAGGATATTATCGTGATGGAGAAAAATTAGCAGAATCACTACGTGAATTAAGAAGAAATTCTAAGATTCATCCTCATATCGGAATTTCATTCCATAAATCAGAAATTGAAAATGCTACTAAGAGGATATATGTAAATTGTAATGCTGGTAGAGTTTTACGACCACTTATAATTATTAAGGAAAATAAATCCATGTTAACTCAAGACCTAATTGACAAAGTTTCAAAGAAATTACTATCATGGAATGACCTTCTTCGAATGGGAGTTATTGAATTAATTGATGCAAATGAGGAAGAAAACTGCTTTATTGCTTTTGAAGAAAAAGACTGTAAAAAACACACCCATATGGAAATTTTTCCATCTGCCATTCTAGGGGCTGGAGCTTCAATAATTCCTTATCCAGAACATAATCAATCTCCTAGAAACACTTACGAATCAGCAATGGCAAAACAAAGCTTAGGATTTTCTACTCCAATGATGAATACTAGTACTTATGTTAGACAGCATTTGATGCTGTATCCTCAAACTCCAATTGTTAATACCAAAGCAATGGGGCTCCTTGGTTTAGAAGAGAGACCTGCAGGCCAAAATTGTGTTGTTGCAGTATTGCCTTTTGATGGTTACAATATTGAAGATGCAATTGTTCTAAGCAAAGCATCTGTTGACAGAGGTTTGGCTAGAACATTTTTCTATAGAATTTATGATGCTGAAGCTAAGCAATATCCAGGGGGAATGCGTGATAATTTTGAAATCCCTAACGCTGAAGATAATATTCGTGGATACAAAGGAGAAAAAGCATATCGTCTTCTTGAAGATGATGGAGTAATTGCAACTGAATCCCCTGTTCTTGGTGGGGATATTCTAATTGGTAAAACTAGCCCTCCAAGATTTATGGAAGAATATAGAGAATTTGAAGTAAAAGGACCCTATCGTCGTGATACTTCAATTGGTGTTAGACCCTCTGAAACTGGCGTAGTAGATACTGTAGTTATGACTCAATCCAATGAAGGCGGAAAGATGTATAAAATTCGTGTACGTGATATGAGAATTCCTGAAATTGGAGATAAATTTGCTTCACGACATGGACAGAAAGGTGTTTTAGGAATTTTAGCTAACAATGAGGACTTACCATATACTTCTGATGGAATTTCACCTGATATTCTAATCAATCCTCATGCATTCCCATCTAGAATGACAGTTGGAATGTTTATGGAATCAATTACTGGAAAGGCTGCAGCATTACGAGGAGAAAAATTTGATGGTTCAGCATTTGTTGGTGAAAAAATGGATGAAGTCAAAAAAGTAATGGATGCTACTGGATTCAAATATTCTGGAAAAGAAATAATGTATGATGGTAGAACCGGTAAACCATTTCCAGTCGAAGTATTCATAGGTGTTGTCTATTACCAAAAACTTCATCATATGGTGGCAGATAAAATTCATGCAAGAGCTAGGGGTCAAGTTCAAATGTTAACTAAACAGCCAACTGAGGGAAGGGCCAGAGGAGGAGGCCTTAGATTTGGAGAAATGGAACGTGATTGTCTTATAGCTTATGGTGCATCTATGATTTTAAAAGATAGATTATTAGATGAATCTGACAAATCTGAAATTTACGTTTGTGAAAGATGTGGTTTAGTTGCATATCACGATGTGAAACAACGAAGATATGTCTGCAGAGTATGTGGTGATAAAGCAAAAGTGTCATCTGTTTCAGTTGCTTATGCATTCAAATTATTATTACAGGAAATGCAGAGCCTCAATATTGCTCCAAGACTTTTGATTAAGGAGAAAGTCTAATGTCACTTCAAACCATTAAATCAATTGACAGTATTCGTTTCTCGGTTTGGTCACCTACAGAAATTAGAAAATATTCTGTAGCTGAAATCACTGCTCCTGAAACATATGATGAAGATGGAATGTCGGTTCAGGGAGGATTAATGGATGGAAGACTAGGAACCTTAGAACCAGGCCAAAAATGTCTTACATGTGGAAATACTGCTGCTAGATGTCCAGGTCATTTTGGACATATTGAATTAGCTGAACCAGTTTTGCACATTGCTTTTATTGATAATATTTACAAGCTTTTGCTTTCAACATGTAGATCATGTTCTAGATTAAGAATGTCACAAGAGGACCTTGATAAATTTGCAATTATTAGAAAACGAGAAGCAGCTTTTACCATTATTTCCCAAAAGCGAATTCCTGAGCAAATATTAGAAAAAGCTAAAAAAGCAAAAGAATGCCCTCATTGTGGAAAACCTCAATATGATCTAATTTTTACAAAACCTACAATCTTTATTGAAAAAACCGAAATTGGTGAAAATAGACTACTTCCAATTACAATAAGAGAGCGATTTTCACAAATAATTAATGATGATCTTAAACTCCTAGGTTATGATCCAGATACTGCAAGACCAGAGTGGTTTATTTTACAGGCTTTACCAGTTCCTCCTGTAACAGTTAGACCATCAATCATTTTGGAAACGGGAATTAGATCTGAAGATGATTTAACCCACAAAATGGTTGATATAATTAGAGTTAATCAAAGACTAAAAGAAAGTAAAGAAGCAGGAACCCCCCCACTAATTGTACAAGATTTAGTGGATTTATTACAATATCATGCAACGACTTATTTTGATAATGAAGTTTCAGGAATTCCGCAAGCTCATCATCGTTCTGGAAGACCTCTAAAGACATTAACTCAAAGATTAAAAGGAAAAGAGGGGAGATTTCGTGGCTCACTATCCGGAAAACGAGTTGATTTTTCAAGCAGAACCGTAATTTCTCCTGATCCAAATCTTGACTTGTCAGAAGTAGGTGTCCCCGAAGCAGTTGCCATGAAACTTACCATACCAGAAATAGTTACAGAATGGAATATTGAAAGAATGAAAAAAATTGTAATTAATGGACCAAGTAAATTTCCAGGAGTCAACTATATTGTTAGACCAGATGGAGTAAAGATTCGACTAGATTTTGTTGAAGATCGTTCAACAATTGCTGATAATTTAGAAATTGGTTATTTAATTGAAAGACATCTTGCGGATGGAGATATCGTTCTTTTTAACAGACAACCCTCTCTTCACCAAATGTCTATTATGGCTCATTATGTCAGAGTATTACCAGGTAAGACATTTAGATTACACCCATCTGTATGTCCGCCTTACAACGCTGACTTTGATGGGGATGAAATGAATTTACATGTTCCACAAAGTGAAGAAGCAAGATCAGAAGCAATTTTGTTGATGAGAGTTCAAGATCAATTAATTTCCCCAAGATACGGAGGTCCAATCATAGGTGCCTTAAGAGATTTTATTACTGGTGCTTATCTTCTTACAAAAGACGGTACAGTACTAACTCCTCAAGACTTTTCAAACTATGCGATGCTAGGTGGATATGAAGGTGAATTACCACCTCCTGCAACAAAAGGCAAAGAGGGCCCTTTATACACTGGAAAACAACTATTCTCACTTTTCCTTCCTGAAGACTTTAACTATGTAATGACCTCAAAATGGTCCAAGGGAACAAAAGGCGTTGCAAAAGATGTTGTTATTAAGAATGGCCAGTTAATTAGCGGAGTAATTGATAAATCATCAATTGGTGCTGAAGAGGCTGAAAGCGTTCTTCATAGAATTGCAAAAGATTACGGAAATGCGCAAGCAAAAAATTTCCTTAATTCAGTACTGATTATGGTAAAGCAGTTCATTACACATTATGGTTTTAGTTATGGATATGCTGATCTAGAATTACCAGAAAAAGTCAAACAAAAAATTCTAGATGACATTGCAACCACATATGAAAAAGTTTACGAGCTTACAGAAGAGGCAAAAAAAGGAACTCTTAAACTCACTAGAGGACTCTCTGCAAAAGAAGCTTTAGAGGCCTACATTGTTAACGAATTATCAAAAGCAAGAGATGCTGCCGGAAGTATGGCTGATCAATCTTTTGATGAAACTAATGCAGGCAGAATCATGGCTACCACTGGAGCTAGAGGTTCGTCTCTTAATATTGGTCAGATGGCTGGGGCATTAGGACAACAATCACGACGAGGAGAAAGACTTCTTACTGGTTACAACAATAGAGCACTGCCACACTTTAAAGAACATGAAAATAATCCAGACTCTCACGGTTTTGTTAAATCCAATTATAGAGAGGGTCTGTCAGCAATAGAATTTTTCTTCCATGCTATGGGAGGAAGAGAAGGACTTGTAGACACTGCGGTAAGAACTCAACAAAGTGGATACATGCAGCGTAGATTAATCAATGCTTTGGAGCATATTAAACTTGAATATGATGGAACTGTAAGAGACCCTCATGGACACATCATACAATTTTTGTATGGTGAAGATGGAATTGATGTTGCACGAAGTGATCATGGAGAAGCATTTAACATTAACAGATTAATTGAATCACAAACTATAGTTGATACTGGCAAAAAAGCTACAAAAGATGAAATTAGTGAGCTTGCTAAAAAATACACAAAAACTTACAATCCTAGATTGAAGAATTTAGTAACTGATGCTCTTGAAGATGCCAAATTAAGTAAAGAGGGCATTGAAAAAGTATGTAAGAAAGGCCTTGAACTTTACAATAAAGCCAAAGTTGAACCAGGTCAAGCCGTAGGCATAGTCACTGCCCAATCTATAGGAGAACCAGGAACTCAAATGACTTTGAGAACATTTCATTTTGCAGGAATTAGGGAACGAAACGTAACACTTGGATTACCTAGATTAATTGAATTAGTAGATGCAAGGAAAAAACCAGTTACACCAACTATGGATATTTATCTTGAAAAAGATTCAAAAACATCTCGAGAAAAAGCTATTGAAGCTGCCAGAAATATCTTGCAGACCAAAGTTAGCGCATTAATTTCTGAAAGCGAAACGGATTATTCTACTGAAATTAAACTTCATTTGAACGCTAATAGATTGCAAGAACGTGGTTGCACCGTAGAAGATGTAGAAGCCGCACTTGAATCAAATAAAAAATTTAAAAACGAAACAAATGGTCTCACAATAACTTTAAAATTAGTAGATGAATGCGATGCCCCAACTGCTATTACTATTAGAAATAAAGTTCTGAATACCACTGTTAAAGGTGTTCCAGATATAGGCCGTGTTACAATTGTGCAAAAAGATAACGAATGGGTTATTCAGACCACTGGTTCTAATCTTGCAAAGGTATTAGAAGTTCAAGGAATTGATAAGAAAAATGTTAGAACCAACAATGTATTTGAAATTGCAAGTACGTTAGGAATTGAAGCTGCTAGAAATGCACTAATTAATGAATTAAGTTCTACGCTAGAAGATCAAGGTTTGGAAGTTGATACAAGATATCTCATGCTTGTAGCTGATACCATGTGTTCAAAAGGATTCATGCAACAGATTGGAAGACATGGAATTGCTGGTACTAAAGACAGTGTTTTGGCACGAGCAGCATTTGAGATTACAGTTCCAACCATTGCTCATGCAGCTCTTCAGGGTGAAATTGAGCGCCTAAAGGGTATTACAGAAAATGTAATTGTAGGTAGCAACATTCCAATTGGAAGTGGTACCGTTGATCTTTACATGCAAATTTCAAAGAAAAGTTAGTAATCTTTAGTTTTTACAAAATCGTATGAATTCTACACAATTATTAAATATTGAATTTAAAATGGGAGCTTTATGATGGGGTCTAGAACAAAAGTTTACTTATTCTCTATTTTACTTTTACAATTTTTATTCATACCGATTTTTGCTGAAGAAAATACTCCTGATTTAAAGTCAATTCTTTTGCAAACTGATAAAAAAGAATACTACCTTGGAGAAAAAATCATAATTTCAGGCGTAGTTGAAGAAAAAAAAATGCCCGTAATTGCATTAAGAGTATTCGATCCTAATGGGGGAATCCTTTCAGCTCATGAACTAGAGATAAAAACAGATAATTCTTTCTCAAAAACAATTTTGTTAGAGTCACCATTCTACGATGATGAGGGGACATACACAATTTCTGTAAATTATGGGAAACTACAATCTGAAACCACGTTTAAAATGATTAGAGATATTGTGGAAGATAATTCTGTACAAAATAACATGCCAACTTTAATTCCTGAAATTATTGTGATGTTTGCTGACCAAGAAATCTATCGCGATGGTGATACAGTAACAATCTATGGTTTAGTTTCAGAAAAAGATGAAGAATCTGTGTTGGTTGGAATTTATGATCCATTTAACACTCCTGCTGGATTTTATTTTGGTCAAGTAGATTCTGATCATGAATTCAAAGTTTCTTTTCTTGTTAAAGACGGGGTAAATTTCAAGACGGAAGGAATTTACTCTATTTCCGCTTTTTATGGTGAATCTGAAGAAATAACAAGTTTTGAATATGTTAAACAAAAATCTCCAGTAGAAGAGAAAAAACCAATAGAAGAGAAAAAAACAAGTGATACTACAAAACCTTCACCACCCTCTAATGAAATAATTGAAAATAAAAATAATGATCAAACAACATCAAATAAAAATTTAGAAAAATCTACAATAAATTCTTACAATAATTTATCTGTTGAAGATATTGAGCTTGGTATCATGCTTAATCAAATTAATTTAAAATGTGATAAAAGTGAATATGTTGATACAATTACATATTACGATGGGATGGGACCTGCATTACTTCGCCTTTGTAAATATAGTGATGCAATCTCTTATTATGATCAATCACTTCTAAAAGAGCCAAAGAATGTTGAAATTTTAACAAATAAAGGTTCAGCTCTTGCCAAAATGGGATTATACGATGAAGCAATTTTAAATTATAATTTAGCTCTTTCTATTAACCCTGACAATTATTTTACTCTAAATAATAAAGCAAATGCATTATCAAACTTGGGTAATTTCCAAGAAGCATTTTCATTATACAAAAAAGCTATAGATGTTGGAGGAAATAATCCAATTGTTCTTCAAAATCTTGAAAAGGCTCTTGATAGATCAACTATACAAATTAAAAATGAACCCGTAATCCAAAAAATTGAAACTCCATCTATAGATAAAGTGGAACCTGAAAAAGATTTGATTAAGACAATTAATCCCCAACCAGAAAACATCTTTGATCAACTAGGACATTTTATTTCGTCAATTGGAAATTCTTTTTTTAGTTTTCTTAAATAACACACCAAATTATCATTACTGAGAATCAATCTTCAAGGTAATTCTAGATTTTGAGCTTCAATAAATCTATAAAGGTCCCAAAGTGATACAAAAATACAAAGCATGCAGAGAAAAATATTAGAAAAAACATTAAAAGATGCTATGAACGAAAATACTAGCATTCTAGGAACTAAGCAAGTACTAAATTCTATAAAAAAATCTAAATTGGTAATTCTATCTCAATCCGCGTCAAAAACATTAATTGATAAAATCCTCGAACACACAAAAAAAGAAAAAGTCTCAACGTTACATTTTGAAGGCTCTTCTGTTGCTTTAGGAAGACTTTGTGGATTACAATTTAGAGTCACAACCCTATCACTTACTTCTTTGAGTGATGCAAATATAACATCAATAATGAAAGAATCTGAATCAGAACAAGAATGATAATAACAAAAACCAACTTTTGTAATGAAAGTTTAAATGAGAGCATCAAGGCTTCGTGTCATAAATAGGAACATCATGCCACAATCAATTAAATTAACTACTGATCAAATGCGTCTAATGTCCTTGTTTCAAAATGTAACTGGCGCCACAGCCAGAGATTGTGTTGAAGATGAAAAACAAGATAGAGTTATTTTTGTTGTCAATGAAGGAAAAATGGGTTTAGCAATAGGGAAGGGTGGTTGTCATATTAAAAATCTTCAAAATATTGTTAAAAGAAATGTTGAACTTGTTGAATATACAGATGATCCTACAAAGTTTTTAAAAAATATTCTAAATTCAAAATTAGTAAATGAAGTTAAAATGAATACACGAGATGATGGGAGCTTACAAGCTATTGTTATCGTCGATGCAAAAAAGAAAGGTATTGTAGTTGGAAGGGAAGGACGTAATGCTGAAAAAGCCAGATTACTAGCAAAAAGATATTTTGAGATATCAAGTGTATTAATTAATAGTCCTGAAAGGACATTGGAGTGGTAAAATTATGGCAAAATCTCCTCTAGGTTTGTTTGCAGGTAGAGTTTTAAAAGCAAAAAAGAAAAGGCAACGTTGGTCTATTGCTGTTTTTAAAAGAAGAAAACTGGGTTTAGATAAAAAAGCCAATCCCTTTGGTGGATCTCCTCAGGCAAGAGGAATTGTTTTAGAAAAAGTAGGAATTGAAGCTAAACAGCCTAACTCTGCTGTCAGAAAATGTGTTAGAGTTCAATTAATTAAAAATGGTAAAACTGTTACTGCATTTCTTCCACGAGACGGCGCTATGAATTTTATTGATGAACATGATGAAGTAACCCTAGAGGGTATGGGAGCAACTCAAGGGGGGGCTATGGGAGATATTCCAGGTGTTCGATTCAAAGTATTCAAAGTAAATGATACATCATTACGTGAGTTAGTTCGTGGAAAGAAAGAAAAACCGAGGAGATAATTTTGGAACAAACACAGAATTTACTTTTATTTAGAAAATGGGATATGTCTAATATTGAAATACAAGATATTGGCCTAAAAAATGCAATCTCTTTAAAAAAAGTAATTATTCCTCTAACCTTTGGTCGTTCTGCTCTTAAGAGATTTAACAAGGCAGAAGTTAACATTGTTGAAAGATTAATCAACAAACTGATGCATTTTGGAAAAAAATACGCCAAAAATACTGGCAGGATGGGAGGAAAAAAAACCCGTAGTATCAATACAGTCAAAGCTGCCTTTGAAATTATTCATCTAAAAACTGGTAAAAACCCAATTGAAGTTTTGGTAAGGGCTGTAGAAAATTCTGCACCAAATGAGGATACTACTAGAATTGTTTACGGCGGTACAGTTTATCACGTTTCTGTAGATGTTGCTCCAATTAGACGAGTAGATATGGCATTACGATTCATTGCAGAAGGTGTTCGTGATGCAACTTTTTCAAATCCTAAAGCAATAGAGGAGTATCTTGCTGAGCATCTAATTAGTTCATCAGAAAACGATCCTAATGCTCCATCCATTAAGAAAAAACACGAACTGGAAAGAGTGGCACAAGCTTCAAGATAATTAATTCAAATTTTACAAGTAGCCCGAGGCAGATTCGAACTGCCGTCCCCGCGTGTCCACTCTTATAAGATCCAGAGCGCGGAATCCCTAACCTTGAATTAATTTGGCCACTAGACTATCGGGCTACCAAAGACGGTTTGCATAATGTAAGAATATAATTATTTGGTATATCTAATTTCAAAAGTTTTAACTAAGCATACTAACTTCATGTATGGCAGTTGCATAATCGCAATTCGCTTTTAATCTCATATATGCAATGAGTCTATAATGAATGGAGTACAAATCATTTTCTTTGATGATAATTCCTTTTTGCAAAAGTGATACTAGACCTCTAGATGTTGTTGAAATATCTATATTTTTGATATTGCAAACTTCATCCCGTTTTTTTTGATATTGTTTTAATGTAAATGAAACATCATTTATTTCTAATATTAGTGGCCAAATTATTTCATGCCAAACAAATCTTCTATTTTCAGTCGCAGCAGCATATTTGCCTTTTTCTCTCAACATTAATAATAACTTTAGATGCAGTTATAATTGAATAGTTGTCTCAAAAAGAAATTGAAGAATCTCTTACTCTTCTAGAAAAAGATTGGGATATTGATCCCATCCTTAGAGATTTTGTTTTAGGAAAACGCTCTGATACTGCAGATCATACTGTTAAAGTCAATGACGTGATTTTTCATATTCCATATTTAATAAATGAAAAAAAATTTATCTTGTGGAAATGCTACTGGCCTGATTGCCATAATTGTTGTGATAGGCAAGGTCGCCTTCCTTTAACTTCTGATGATTTGATTACAATAGGAAAGGGATTAAAATATGAAAAAATTTCTGATTTTATAAAAAAAGAAACACTAGTTACTTCATGGAAAGAAAAAGGTTCCTCAGACGATACGACTTCTTTGATTACAATTAATCTTAAACGAAAAGAAAATGAAACAGAGGCCGATGATGGTACTCATATATCATGTAGATTTCTTGATTCAAAAGGAGGATGTAGTATGCATCCTGCTAGGCCAGGTGTTTGTTACCTTTATCCATTTTCCACATGGCTTCAAAATGAAAATGGTACTGCTCGTGTACATGCAACATTTCAATTTACTGGAGACTGCCCAGGCTTTTATCTTGCAGATTCTACAAGTCAAATGAAGGAAGTCTTTGATGATTATGCTAAAATTATTTATGATTATAATATGAAATCAGCAAGAACGACTCGTGAAGGCTATGGTTCAGTTAGTTTTAGTTAATTTTTTTTAAAACCGCATAGATTGAATCATTTTTTTTATCACTTGAAAATATTTCTATCTCTAAAACTTTAAAATGCTGCTTTAGAATTTTTTTTAGTGGTTCCTTCTGATAGTAAACCCAGTACAATCCTTTCTTTTTTTCAGTTATACTTCCTTTCCAAAAAGTATGAAATGCAATTCCATCTTGATTTAGAATCTCATTTTGTCTTGCTAACGATCTTTTTAGCTGAGATTTGGTTAGATGATGAAGCACTCGATTTGAGAAGACACAATCAAATTTTTTGTTGATTCTGATAGTAATTGCATCGAGCTTTACTAGACTGGAATCTTTATGCAATTTTTTGTATCGATCTAGAAATCTTTTTGATTTATCAGAGCCAGTGGCTTTGTAAATTTTTTTTAAAATATCAAAATCTCTTCCCGGACCCATCCCAAGCTCAAGTAATGTTGCATGTTTTGGGAGATATTTTTTTAAAATTTTGATTATTCCTGGATCTTTCCAGTTTTGTGAACGTAAAATGTATTCTTCTATTCCTTTTTTTGTATTATAATGTCCCATTTTATTACAAAATTATGCTTTTGCTACTTTCATTAGATCACGCATGTGGATTTCCATTCCAAATCTTTTTTCGTTCTTTTTCATGTAACGGAAAATAGCTAAAACATCAGCAAGAGATTTAATTATAGAGAAGTTTTTGTGAATTTTTTTTCTAACAAACTTGAATACTTTACCATATATTTTATAATAGTCATCAACTGCTTTCTCATATTTTTTTGGATCATTCATGTGTTCAAGAAAAATATCTGCACAGATCATACTTGGAATAATTCCCTCACCTAATAATGGATAAACTGTTCCAATTGACTCACCAACTCCAACTACTTTACCATGATAGAATGGTTTGCAAAGGTTTGGAGTTGCGAGTCTGATAGGTCTTCCAACCGTTTTTGTAATTTTTCCACCATACTTTTTGAAGAACTTGTCAGTCTCTTCTACATGCTGTTTGTTATAATCTCCAGCACCAATATGTGCCAATTTTTCTCCTAACGGAAAGTACCAAAAGTATCCACTCATTCCTGGAAATGGTTTTATTAGAAAATCATCAAATGGAACCTTGTCTTGATATTCTATTTTGTATTCATATGTTGGTAAGAAAAAATCTTTTTCTAGCTTTGGAAGGTACATTCTGTGAAATCCTGTACAATCAACAATTAGATCATATTCAGATTCTAGCTGTTCTAAATTTGGTGATTCCCCATATCTTACATCACAATCTTTTATGAAATCTTGAATTAATCCAATTTTATTATATGTGCATAAACCATGAAGACCAATATCAAACTCTGTTTGGTTATTCATTATGACATGCATTTTTTTTCCATCGTGGATTACATATTTTGAAAAATCTACTCCTACTTTATTGCACAGCTCAGTCATTGTACTTTTGATTGTACCCCATGCACAAATAGAATCATGTCTTTCTTTTTTTGAGCGTTCATATCCTACTACTGTATGTTCAGAGTTTTTTAGTCTGGCCATAAGATAGCTGCCAGCCACTCCCATTCCCATTATTGCAATCTTCAATTTAGCTTTTGTTGGTTTAAGGTGTAATAAATAGGATTTTTCTTCACTAGACTAGTGATATTGCTAATTAGAACTCTATTTTGATTTTAAAACATAGTAATCTTACTAACGTATTTAAATTCATAATTAAAAATCATGTTATGAATCGTCTAAATCTCCTAGAAGGTTTTGAGGAATCAAAAGCTCGAGAGGCAATTAATTTACTTTTAAGAGATAGGAAAAATGAGTTTAAAGAATTAGCCGCTTCAATTAAAATTCCACAGTCGTCAGCTGATTGGGAGGTAATAGTTCTAAAGTTTTGTTTTGATTATGATGAATGTTTTAAAATCTGGAGCTCTTCTGCATCTCCAACCCAAACTCAAACCCAAAAATGTATGACCATAATGAGAGAGGTAGCTCAGGGTAAAAAAACTGTAACCGAGATTTCTCATATACAAAACATTGCATACAATCTTTGTAAAGAGTTTGAAAATATTTACAGCCGAATTAAGAAATAAAACTTAAAACTCTGAATAATTGCTGATAATTCTTAATTTATAGAATTTCTACCATAATTCATGAAAGGCCAAGATAAGGGATTTGATTCTGCATATTATCAGAAAAAAAGACAAAAAAAGAAACTAAAGAAAGATTAGGTTTATCTAGAATTCATACATGAACTGCTGCATCTTGGAAAAAACCAGCATTTATGCAAAAACAAAAAAAATGAAAGTAAATCCAGACTACTTTACAGGAAAAGCAATTTTACAAGAACTATCAAGTTTAGTTAAATCTCAAGAGCAGAAAATTTATCATGTCACATTCAAAAACGGTGCTAGAACTAAAATTCATACACACTCTGGAGGTCAAATTCTAATTGCTACTAAAGGAAAGGGAAGTCTTGAAATATATTTAAAATTAGGAAAAGGTAAATCAAAATTTTCAATTAAAAAAACAGAAAAAATTAATCTTTTTGAAGGAGATATAGTATACATTCCTGCAAAAAAATTTCATACTCATGGTTCAATTGATAAGAAAAAAGTATTTTCTCATATTGCAATTAATGCAAAGCCTTCCATTAACAAGGACCCAATAACAACATGGTATGAATCTGATTTTAAAAATAAAGTTACAAAAATAATTGTTTAATTTCCCTTTACTTTACAATTTTGCTCACCTGGTAAGCAATAAACTTGAAACTTGAATTGTTCAGTTTTAGATGAAATTCCATCTGTAACATCAATAATCGCTAAAAGCGTTTTAAGATCATCAAAGCTTTGGGGAATTTCCCATGAAAATCTAAAGTATCCTTGTGAATCTGTATATCCTTTTGATTCTTTAATTATATTTTCACCATAATCTTCAATGTCTAAAAAAACTCTCGCGCCTTCTATTGGAATATTTCCTCTTACTACTTGAATATCTATAGAATGAGTTGTTCCCCTTCTTACTTGGTTTTCTGACGAGATTTTAATTTCTATAGGAGATAATGCAGGTTCAGAGTCAGTTTGTTTTGAAGAAACTTTAGATTCTGGTTGTTCTATGTTATTCTTAATTGTAAAATCTTGTTTGACTTCTCCAAAACTTCCCCTATTTTGATAAAAACTGGCTACTACCTCATACTGGCCTGGTTTTAGATTTTCAATTTGACCATTCTCTGAATTAATATCAAAATAAAGTGGCACTCCAACATTTTTTCTTGATTCATCACATTTTGAGATATAGCTTTGTAAATAAACTGGTGGTACTTTATCCTCTTCATTTATTGTCACACTGAAACGTAAGCATCCGTCTCCATTTCCAACAGCAAGTACTTCGAAGTGAATTGGTTCATCTATTTCATAATCTGCTCTTAAACCATTAATTTCGATGAGCGAATTTGGGTCATATGGACGCATTATCTCTTTTTTTTCAGATATTACGTATTCATCTGTAAACAATTCTAATTGATCATCCCAGAATTTTTGAAAATAAGATTTTTGAGAGTAAAAAACATCAACACCTACTCCATTTCTTGGGGGATTTTGAATTACCAGTGCAGATATAATAGAAATTCCTATAACAAACGATAAAATCAAAAGTAATGTACTCGTTTTCATTTTCTTTCTTTCCTTGAAGGATTATTTTAGGTTACAATAGTATTCATCTAAAGCAACTCATTCTTTTCTTGAATCTCCAAACAATAAGATATCTTCCTTCATCGATACATGAAGATACTTCATGAATACCTAGACACTTGAAACGCCCTCATAAAGAATTCTACAATTTTATTCTTTAGTAATTTACATCCAATAATTTACTTAAATATTCTATTTAGCAGAAAGTTTTGTAGTGTGTCCCTGGTTATTTTGCCAAGCTTTTTCTAGTTTTTTTGGTAAATCGTCTACTTTGGCACATTGCATAGAACAATAATATTTAGAAAGGCCATCAAACTCTTTTCCGCAAACTTTGCATATATTATGAGGATTTATTCTAACTAGGTATTTCCGCATTAATATCGAAAATAACTAATATGGGATTTAATCAGTTTGTTGTTCTAATTGCACAACTTGATACTAAAAGGTTTGATTCTTATTTTTAATTATTATCTATACTCGTCTCCACAATCCCCAATAGAATCAAACAAATCATTTGCCGTTGTCACTTTTTTTATATATCATGAAATAATCATATAATAAGAAAATGAACAACTGTTTGATTTTATCTACAAGCTGATTTTTTTATCTGATTTTTGTACAATTTATCTTATCAACGGAGACGTCATAGTTCCGCACAGCATTTTGACGTTTATTCCACACGAACCTCCGCTTGAGTTTGTCATTCTGTGCGGGACAATTAATCTAATACATAAAAAAAGAAAAGTAGAGTAAAGTTTTACTCAATTACTGTTTCAGGAATTTCTTCAGGTAATGGGTCTGGTGTATTTCTACCCAAACAGTCGTCAGTAGTAATAGTATTTTCTGCTGGTTCCTCTGAGTCGTCAATTAAAGTGTCGACATCTGTTCCATCAGTATGTTTGTCAACATGTGCTTTTTGTGCATTGGCGCTAACATTGATAATTACCCATTCTGCAGGCTGAAATTCATCAACGTCTGGAGTTTCTGGATCATCTAATACCTCTTCTTGCCAGTGACAAATTGACACTTTTCCTGCCTTGGCGTTATCATTTCCCTTATCTGCTGCTCTCTCTTTTGCTCTATCACTAGCGTTTTCATTTGGAGCAGCCATTACTGGACTAATTGCTCCAAACACCATGATAGCTGCAACCATTACTACTGCAGATAATGCGAGTTTGCTATTCATTAATTGATTGGTTGACTTATTATTTACATAATTAGAGCGCTGTTCAGTTTGCACATTTTTTTTTAAAAATAATGAGGAAAAAGGAATTAAAGTGAAAAAACAATTAAAAATTCTTATTGATTTTTATAATAAAGTTTGATTACTTGTTCAACTACCTCATTAGTGTCCGAATCTTTTTCAGTGCTTAAAAGAAGCAAATAATCCTCACCCAAATAAAATGAAAAACGTTTTACCTTCTCATATTCGGCCAAGGTGTAGATTGTTTTTCCAAGAGATTTTGCCATGTCCTTATGCGCCTTCCAATTTATTGTAGCAAGATTTACCAAATCTTTTTCTTCATTCTCTGAAAGAAGATTTTTGATGCCTTTTCGTAGGCCTCCTGCAATACGTTTTGACCATGAATCATAGACTACTGCAAATCTAATTTTAGGATTAATATCTAAAATTTGAGAACAAAAATTTTCATAATCCATTTTGATTCTTCTATGATTCTTTAATTATTAGAGTTTTATTTGAGTATCTCCAAATATACTTGAATGGTAACTCCTACTACACAAGATCTGGAAGAATCATGTAAGAAAATTTTACAACTTCCAAAAATTCGTTTCGTTGGAGTTTTAAACAAAATGGGAAACAAAATTGCTGGAGGCTTTAAAGAAGGAATTACATCATACCTTCCTGATAAAGATAGTCGGATGATGTATGTTCAGCTAATTCTTGAATATCTGATGAGAAAAGACTTTGATGAAGGTTTAGGTCCAATAGAGTATATTTCTTCAAGAAGAGGCAAAGTTACAATGATAAGCATTCCTACAAAAGATTTTCTTGTATTAATTTCTGCTGAAAGAGATGTTAATGTACGGGAAATTATTTTACAAGTAAACTCTGCCTTTACTACTATACCAGATATAGAGCCATAAATTTGATTTTATTTTTTTTTATATAAAACAGAGATGCTGTGCAAAAATGAAACCTAATAATTTCTTCGTGAATCTTAAGTATAATAATCATGTTTAATGTTTATGCAGCAGTTTAGTTTTAAAACAAAAAGTGATTCAAAGACAATAACTTTTGTAAAACTTCCAGAAAATGCTCTAAAATGGGCTCTTCTCTTAAGACAATAAAGTATCTACAGGCAATTAATTATCTATTTTTTTATTTATCCACCCTGTTGGCCAACAGGAATTGTTCCTACAAACACATTTCCATTTGTAGTTGTTACTTTGAATTGTGAAGTACGACCAACTCTTAGATCACTATCAAGATCTAGTATTATAGTTGCAGTTTGACCTGGACCAAGCTCAACTGATCCACCAGACAATAGTGTATCTGGAGTTTTTATTAACATTGTATAGTTTCCTAGAGGAATGTTTGGATCTGTGTAAAGACCCATTCCTGTAGCTGATGCATCTACATATTGGTAGATGTATCCGCCAAAACTTACTTCGCCAAAAACAACTTTTTCTACACTGTCATTTGTAAGATAAACTGCCACTCTTTCTCCTTGTTGTTTAAATGAATCTATATTTCCAGCAGAACCAGCAGGCATAAGATTTCCATCATGAGCTTTAAGAGCAGTTACAGTTCTTGCATCATATCCTAGTATTTTGATTGCTTCAAGCTGTGGTGCACCACTAATTTGGGCTGAGCTAAAAAATCCTTGAGCAAATACAAAGATAATGGTACCTCCTACCACAGCAATTGCTACCATTAGAATAGTTCCTATTACAGGATCTACTGCCCTATGACTTTTTATAAAATCTAATTTATTTCTCAAACACAAATTATACCAAAAAGTGGATGATAAATTGGAAGCTGTGCCAAATGCACATAATCTAGATTTTTTTGATTTAAGTGAGGTTTTTGTAATAAATCCCTGAAACTTTGTGCGAGAACGTTATGAGTAGAGCCCGAGGAACTGTGGTTATTGCAGGGAGGACGTTCTCGCCAAAAGTATTACGTCAAAGTATTACTTAAAGACTAGAAGCTAAGAAAATCCCACAAATTCAGATATTTATCCAGTATTTTGCGTTAGGTTTCTTCAAACAATAAAAGTGTAGTAATGCATTAAAGCAAGATTTCAAGAAATACGCACAATGAAGGCTGAAAACATTCTTGATAACCCAAAGAGCATGTATGTCATATCTGCTATAGGCATGTCGTCAATAATGGGATTATTTATTGCATATATGCTAACCTAGGGAAAGTGACAAAAAGGCACTCCACAAAATAAGAATTATCATTAAGTAATATTTCTGTGTAGTATTGTCACGAGAACGTAAAGCATTATGGATACCTTCCTAATGTTTATGACAAAACCCCTGTAAACTTACGTTCTCGCATTTTTTTTAAAATAAATTGAGATTGAAATGAATTCGTTATACTTGAACACACATAACTGTATTAATTCTATTCACGTAGATATGATTTGGTACTTATGTTTCATGCAAGAAAGGCAATTTTATGTCCTAGATGTAAGAAGCAAACTTTTTTTGAAACATTAGATGGAAGAACCCAAAAAGGCCAAAAATGTTCTCATTGTTGGATTACTATTTCTTAAAATAAAAAGAAAAAAAGATTTTTGGACTTTAATGTATCAGACTGTGGAAATTAAGATTTTTTAAAATTTTGATAAATCATTTTGATTTGGGGCTCGTATTTGAAAGGGAAAACCTCTGTCTCTTAGTTCCTTTAGTTGTTTTGAAATTTCATCCTGATTTTCAGAGCCATATGAAATTAAAATAAAATCCCCATCAAAAATTAGATAATCTCTCAAATTATCGATTTTTTTCTCATTAATGTAAAACTTTAGGGTATTTTCTGAATTAGCGCAGTATTTTTTTCCATTTGGGGGAATAATGCAATCAGAGGATAGTCCAAAATTTAGAGTATCAAAAAGATATCCAATTGTAACATCCTTTGAATGCCGGTGAATTACATAGCCATCAAAGTTTTCTAAATGTATAAAACTACTCTGTAATTGAAATTCTTTTCCTGTAAAATCAAACTTGTCTCCATTAATTATAAGTGAAATTGATGCATGCTCATGGGCACTACCAAAAACAAATGAGGAATCTCCACTTTTTGGTTCTTCAAGTAAAATTCCAACTGTAATTGTTGCCATTAACACTACTAGTATGCTAGGTATGACTGGAATTTTCTGTCCCATTGATTAGATCTTAGATTTTACCCCTTTTTTTATCATCTGTATTTATATGAAAAAAAGAAAAAAAAGATTTGTGGATTAATTTTATCCAATAATCTTTCTAATTATTCCTCTGGTGGTGGGTTTGCATGAGATTTTTTTTGTTTTTTTGCCAAATTGGGCACCTCCTTTTCTCAAGCACACTCAAGGAGGCAACTTTCAAAGAAAGGCTGTTTTGATTACAAATGCTCTTGTAGCTAGTGTTCGTATAGGGAACAAAAAATGAACTTTGAAAATTCCGATTTACCATAGTGTGCTCGGCAGCTACTATCGATTAATTTTTGGATTTATACTTATCGTGAATTTTGATTTAGGAATAATTATTCTTAGTTTGCAGTCTTCCCACTACATTACAAAACTGGCATCTGCCATGCTTTAATGCCTCTTCCTTTGTTGTACCTAGCTTTATTTTTAACTGTCCTTCCTTGTGACAGTTCAGACATGTAACCCTCACAGATACGTCTATGCCTTATTCCCCATTTCATAATTAGGATACTTATACAAAAACTCTGTTGAGAAATTATGATTGTAATAACAAATTTTTAATCACAACACATTATTGTGGTAACGTATCTTGTAAAAACATATTTTTTATATGAATAGAATTTAGGGAAATTCAAATAAGGTAAACTTTTTTTGTTTTAATCCAAATTGATGTACACTCAAAAATGCTCCCAAGACCAGTAAAATTAATCCAATCCATAACTGGGACATACTTGCTAATCCATACATCAATGAATGATACAGTGCAATTAAAAGTACAGATTCAATGACTAGTATTCCTGCTAGGATTATTTTATAGAAGTTTTTAGTAGAGTTTGCCAGATTTGTTTCTTCCAAGTATATCGTATTTCTGATAGAAAAAATAGATAAGAGATTGTTTGTAATCTCTTTCATACATTTTTTATTGAGAATTTTTGTAAATTAAGAAATTTGATAAAAAAGAAAAGATTTGGGATTATTTTACCCCTTCTTCAACCTTCCAAGAATACTCTACGTTTCCTTTGGAAGATCCATCTTCATCCAATATGGTGTATATTACTTTGATCTCTCCAAAGTTCAGTGAGATTGTATCAACAGGAATTGAGTCGCCAGCAGCAGTGCCATGAAAGGAATAGCTTGTAATCATGACATTTTTTAGTTCATATTTTAGATATGGAACTTGTCTGCGATCTTCTCCTAATGATTTTGTAAATTCAATTTCTGCTGTAGGAAATGATTTTCCAGCTGCAATTGATTCTTGGAGCTTTGGTGTAGATGCATCCAGTTCTTTGACTACCACAATATCTCCAAATGTAGCACTTCCACGAGCTCGTGCTGTTCCACTTGCCTTGGCCTCTCTGTTAATGTCATGAGATACTGAAAGTAGATTTATCCAGCCTTGGCGGCCCTCATCGGTTGATTCTCCTTTGATATCGCCTAGTTTCAAATAGCCAGCTGCTTCGGCTTCTTGTGAAGCACCAACTAGCAACATTACTGAAGCAATTGAACCTATGCTTAAGAGAAGTAGTTGTTTATTCATTGAATCGAAATAAAAATTATTACAATATATTGTATCGTGTGTAATAATTTTCAAACAAAAAATCTTCTGATGAAATGCATAGATTCTTAATATAGTGATCTAGTTTTTTTGAAAATTTATTTTTTTGACCAAACTTATCCAAAAAAACCCCAAAAAAATATACCCATGTATAATATCCCAACTACTACTATAGCTATTACAAGAATCTTTGTAAACAAATTATTCATTTCTTTTTTTCAAGCTCTGCTATCTTTTTTTCAAATTCATCTACTCGTGCCGTAAGCTCTGCTAGGTGTTTTTTTGCCCTTTCTAGCTGCTTTCTTTTAATTTCCACATCAGCTTCCTTTAATTTCATATATTCTTCTAGACTCAGTTTTGAATTTTTAATTTCGTCAATCAGAGTCATTTCTTAAATTTTATACGATAAACTAGGAATTAAGAATTTTATCTTAATCAGGTAAAGGTGCATAGCATTTACCAATGATCCGAACTTAAATGCAAGATTGACGTATCTAATGTGGCATGCTGCGGCATGATGGGTTTTTGGAGCAGCGAACGGATAGGGCTCTACAAATGCTTATGATCGATAGAAAAAACGAGTTTAGGGAATTAGCACATACTCTTCTCGGCAAGAACGTACAAAATATGCCAGTAAAACAAATGGACTATTTTGTTTTAAATTTTTGTATGGATGTAAACAAGGCATTCAAGTGCTGGTCTGGTGAAAATGAATTGCCAATAAACTCTGCCTTACAGACTCTTACCATAGTTCGACAACTCTCTCGAGGAAAAAAAACAATGAATGAGCTTGCACATTTGCTAAATATATCATATAATATTGCTGAAGAATTCAAGGTAGTTTACAAAAGAATAGAGTAAAAATTTTAATTTTATACCTTAAAAGTCATGTATTTGCCCTCCTTGATTCCAATGGTTGGCTTTGCAATCTTGAATTTTTTTTGACAATGAAAACATAGATGAATCTTGTGTGGCTTTACTGCGTATAATCCTTCATCAATGTGCTGACCATTACAATATGGGCAAAAGATCGTAATTTTGGTAATTTTTGGCCTTGTCACTATAATTTTGTAAGTAAAGTAATTTAAAAAATTTTTAGAAAAAAAAAAAATAAAAATTGGGAATTGTTTTTTAATTCCTAATTTTGGTGGGATTTTTTAGGGACTCTTTCACTACCCCTCCGTTCTTGGGGGCTAGGAGGATTTTGTGAGCGATTTTCTTGAAGCAGTTTGAGTTCTTGCTCATATTCCTCCTCAAATTTTCCAAACTTGATTTTTTTGCTATTCATTAAATTTTGTACTACAATCAAATTACTTAGGGATAGATTTTGGTTTGTGGTGTGCCTAAGAAATTAATAATTTTATTTCTTGAGGATTCCTTGATCGAGTAAAAATTGGATTGCTCCAAGTAGTTCATCTTCAGAGATTTTTTCTTCTGCATACCAAATGAAAATATTTTTCACCCATTGGGGTAATTTTGAATTACTTTCATCGTTTTGATCACTATCTATTGGTATGTCTGAAATAGAACTTGGAATGGCAAGCTCAATTGCTTGCTCTATAGTATAATCTGGAAAATTATAATCAAACCAGCTTTTGTATTCAGATTCATTATAGTATCTGTCAAGATAATACTGTGCTCCGTTTTGTGGGTCAATAAAACTTGGAGGGGTTTGTTTTTGGGGTGATTCTGAAATAGAGCCTGGAATTGCAAGCTCTATTGCTTTCTCTATAGTATAATCTGGAAAGTTTGAATCAAACCAGCTTTTGTATTCAGATTCATTATAGTATCTGTCAAGATAATACTGTGCTCCTATTTTTGGATCAAAAAACTCTAGAAAATTTGGAACAATTGGTGCTTGAGGTGGTGTATTATCTACAATTTCTATAAACTCAAATGTGTTTGTTGCTTTATTGCCATCATATGAGGCTTGAATAGAATATTCTCCTTCAATTCTAAATGTCCCAGTAGCACTAAATGATGTTTGGAACACTCCATCAGATTTTAAGCGAACTAAATCTATTCTGACAAGATTTCCTGTTGGATCAAAAACCTGGAGTGTAACTTGAGGAGACTCTTTATCATAATTTTTTGCTTTACCACTAACTACAATCGTATCTCCTTCGGTGTAGGACTTTTTAGAAGTAGTTACTGATAATGTATCTTGGGCTTGGGCAAATGCTGAAAATGTACCTATGAAAAGAAGGCCAAAAATTACAACAAACAAGATTCCCTTTAGCATTTTTGATTATTCCTTGACTGGAAATTATAATTTATTAGAATAATAAAAATACAGAGGCACGCCACAACTCAAAAGCTTTGCTTATTTCATAATATGTGATAGATGATTAGGTGATATCGAAAACCAAACCAAAGTTCCCAAAAAAGGTTGAAGGGACGTCATGTCACAAAGCCAGACCATATGTTTTGTGACCCTTCACCATTAATGCTATGAATTAAGAGTTTATTTTAAACCAATTATTTTCGTTTATCAATCAAATAATTGATTATGATATTTCTGATGCGCATTTGTTTGAACAAGTGGCATTATCAAATAAGCTGGAATATTCTCTACCACAATGCACACATTTTCTAAAAATCATATTAAGATACTATATTATACATCAACATAGTACTTAAGGAAAAGACTTTTTTCAGGCGATCTTTTTGAAAAGAACACAGATTTCTGTCACATAGTTATCTGTGGGTGAAAATTATATCCACATGAACTACATTTGAAAACACTATCTCTTCTGCCTATGGTATTTTGACCATCAATATCCCTACTCGATAAAGAATTCATTTCTTTACCACACCTTAGGCATTTCATGTATTTCATAGGTACTAATACGTTATAGAGATGTGTTTGTCCTTTCAGGTATTTAGCTAACTTTGATTTCAAATCCTAGTTTAGGTGAGAATTTTAAAAAATACGTGCAAATTAAGGAAAATAGTGGATAACATAAATCGATGCAGTTGGGCTGGCGATAATTCTCTTATGATAAAATATCATGATGAAGAGTGGGGAATTCCAGTACATGATGATTCTAAACTCTATGAATTTTTAATTTTAGAGGGTGCACAGGCAGGCCTTACATGGCAAACAGTACTAAACAAGCGGGAAAACTATCGCAAAGCCTTTGATGGATTTGATGCCAAAAAAATTTCTCGCTATGGGAAAAAAGATGTAGCGCGCTTGCTTTCAGATCCTGGAATTATTCGAAATAGATTAAAAATTGCTGCTGCAATTCAAAATGCCAAAATGTTTTTAGATATACAAAAGGAGTTTGGCTCTTTTGATTCTTTTATCTGGAAGTTTGTAGACTATACTCCAATTAAAAACAAGTACAAAAAACTCTCAGAGATTCCTGCAACGACTGTAATTTCTGATAATATGAGTAAGGAACTAAAAAAATGCGGATTTGGCTTTGTTGGCTCTACAATATGCTATGCCTTTATGCAAGCTGTAGGTATGGTAAATGATCACACTCGTGATTGTTTTAGGTATTAGGAATTTTGAAAGAAAAATTGAGAACGTAAAGGAATAGGGGCATAACAACGAAGGTAATGAACCTGATTTTACGTTCTCATAAGTTGTATGTTTTTTATGTATTTATTATTCGATGAACATTGTTAATTGTTAAAAAATAGGAATTTTCAGAATAAAGGCACTCCACAAAAAAAAGAATTATCCCTAAGTAATTCTGTTACAACATACTTTTGACGAGAACATCTAAGAAATGAGGTTCATGACTTGGTATGCGGCCTATTTCCCTGTGTCCGTTCTCGTCGTTTATTTTTTTAATATCTGGATTTTCTTACAGTTGCCATCTTTTTTTGTGATCGTGGTGTTTTTGTCTTTGCTTTTGAGCGGTTTACCTTGCCCTCTTTTTTAGAAATTTTTCCACTTCGACGAGCAGCTTTACTGAGACTGATTCTAATTTTTTGTTCTTCTTTTTGCTCCTCTATTTCTTTTTGCGTGAGCCTTTTTCTTTGCATAATATACTAGTCATTTACTAGCAATTAAAAATTTTATCCATCTTTCTATTTTTAAAATATTTTCTTAAAAGTAATCCACCTATTACAAACATTGGAATTGTTTCAAAAAAAATAATAAAAATAGATACAATAAAGCCAAAGCCATCAATTCCATCTGGAAACCAAACTAGCCCATACAAGCTAAAACTTGCTCCAGCAATAACTAGTACAATTCCAATAATCAGACTTGCTTTTCCCATAATAGCAGACAATTAAGCTTGGAATTAAGAATTTTCAGGCTTTATCCTTAATGTTCGTGGATAATATCTTACGTGATTTATGATAACTTACTATTAACAGATCATGATGGTATCGCAGAAAAAGCAGGTGTAATTAATTCAACACCGGGAACAGATTCTATGTCTTTAAGTTTTTTCAGATCAATTGTTAGCTGAATATGTTTGCCGGATACACCATTTACTTTTCCAATAGATTCTAGATTATCTATAACTTTTTGATTAACACTACTTAGTGTTATTGTTACTGTAGTCTTTCCATTTTTGTATTGTAGTCCCAAGTCTTTTGCAGTTTTAGTTGGCTCATTACTTTTTGATAATTCAGACAATTTCGAGGATACTTTACTATAAAAATTACGCTCAGTTGTAGTCATCTTTTCATTTTTTTCCTTAATTTTTTCTGTTAATTCAGTTTTAATCACGGTTTTGTATTCGTCATCATATTCATAATCGTTTTTTAGAATATTGATGGTCTTTTGGAAATCAGAAATAATTGATTGAAGTTTACTTTTTAGATCCTCAGTATTTTCCCCATTCTCCTTAAATAATTTTAATTCATTTTTTATTTTGTAAAACTCATCTCGATAAGAAGCCAATTCAGATTTTTTCATTGATTTTTCTCGTTGATGTTTTTGTTCTTTTATTAGAATTTCTTTTTTAAGTTGCTTTTCTAATTCTTTGTCTATTTCTTTTTGAGTTTTAATTTTTTTATCTCCATTGTTTGTGCTAATTGAATCAACCTCGAGTATAGACGTCAAGTCTGAAGATGTAGAGTTACTGGATTTAACTTCTACAATATTCAAATTGCATTCTCCAATCGAATCTCCATGCATCTCATGCTCCTTCCATGCCGCTTCTGATACTTCTATGGTATGACGATTATCTGGATTCCCTGGTGGTATGTGACATATCTGAATTTTATTTGAAGCATCATCTTCATCTATTACCTCTATTACATCTGGTTCTTCATCTATTACCTCTATTACATCTGGTTCTTCATCTATTACCTCTATTACATCTGGTTCTTCATCTATTACCTCTATTACATCTGGTTCTTCATCTATTACCT
>DASPGM010000015.1:0-62581 GCA_035620615.1 Nitrosopumilaceae archaeon
GTTTCTATAGTCTTTAAATCATCTAAATTTCCATAAAATTCATCCAAAAAAGACGATAATTGTAAAATAGGAACTATTGGTACATTATCAATGAAGCTAATTTCTTCTTGGTATAGAGTAACAATTACAGGTACCGCCATAGCTTCTTGAGTTTTTGCCACGAAATGCTTTACTCTTTTAACTTGTTTTTTTACTATCACTCCAAGTGAAGACACACTCATTTTCTTCCAATGTTTACAGTCAATAAGCACCGCAATCCCATGATTAATTCCAACTACATCAATTTCCATTCTGGGATTGGTTAATACCAGATTTTTTTTGATTTCAAAATTTTTTGATTCTAATATCTCAGCTACCAGTCCCTCAAAATCCTTCCAATTCAAATAAATGGAAACATCATCAATGGGGGCTCCTTGTCTGATTGCAAATAATGCAGCTTTTAGCTTATCTTCCTGATTAAAATTAACAATTTCCCCTTCAAAACTTCCTATTTTGTTTGCAACTAAAATATTGAGGATTTCTTTTGCAGAAATTTGATCTGTTTGTGCAACTATGGCAAAATCTAGAACCGAAATTCCACCTGGGATTATCCCTGTTATGCCTCTTGTAAGTGGTTTTAGTTGCAATGCATTTTCATATTTAATTTTCTTTTTTAAATTTTGAGTATTATAATCCAAAAAATGCTTTATGCCCTTTGAACCTTATATTATAGCCAATGCACATGCATTTCATGAAATTCTTATTTTTCCTAATATTTGGAATATTTAGTTTTCAGATTGCTTTCGCAGAACAAGGAAGCTATGTTAATGAAATACAATTCATACAATATCTTGATGAAAACACTGCTCTAGAAGAAGTACGAAATGGAAATTTGGATTTATACTATTACCGAATCTCATCAGACAGAATTGATAGTGTAAAATCTCGAGAGGGGTTACAAGTTTTTGATTCAACAGGAGGTTCATACAGTATTCTAATTAATCCAGCAGAGTCTGAAAAATTTAATCCATTTTCTCTTCAGGAAGTAAGATTTGCTTTAAACTTTCTTGTTGATAGAAAATTAATTGTAAATGAACTCATGGGAGGGTATGGGACCACCATGATTTCAAATTATGGTCCTTTTGATCCAAATTATTTATTCATTGTCGATGAATTAGAATTATTTCATTTTAGATATAATCCTGCTTTAGCTGATGAAATGATTACAAAAGCATTAACTGATGTAGGTGCAAAAAAAATCAATGGGAAATGGTCATTTGATGGCAAAGAAATAGAAATTATTGCTTTTATTAGGAGTGACGACCCTGTAAGGAAATCTATTGGTGAGATATTATCATCTGAGTTAGAAAAAATTGGATTTAAAGTTGTAAAAGATTTTGGTGATCTAAATAAAGCGTTTGTAAACGTATATGGTTCAAATCCATCTGATTTGAAATGGAATTTTTACACAGAAGGTTGGGGTGGACGCTCTGCATTTGTAAAATATGATCCTGTAAGTCTAGGCCAAATGTATTCCCCTTGGTTTTCTAATATGCCTGGATTTAATGATCCGTCTTATTGGAACTACAAAAATGATTACATGGATACAATAACACAAAAAATCTATACTGGAAATTTTAGTTCAGACGAAGAACGAATTGAGCTTTTTAAGAAAGCCACTATGGAAGGTGTAAAAGAATCGGTGAGAATTTTTCTCGCAAGTAAAATTGATCAATATGTTGTTAATGAAAATGTTCAAGGAATAATCAATGATTTTGGGGCAGGAGTTCCTTCCCGATTTACTCCAATTAATGCACGAACTGATTCCGGTTCCCTTAAAATTGGTGTAAAGCAACTTTATCAAGGAGCTTGGAATCCTGTAATGGGCTTTAGCGATACCTATAGTAGACAAATTTGGGATACATTGTATGATCCTAGTGTTTTCAAGCACCCATATACTGGCGTAACAATTCCAATTAGAACAGATTACTATGTTGAAACTGCAGGACCCGATGGAAAACTAAACGTTCCAGAAAATGCCATCATATGGGATTCTAGCTTGCAAAAATGGCGTAATGTTCAGCTGGGAACAATGGCTACAAGTAAAGTGACTTTTGATCTAAAACTAAGTAAATGGCATAACGGAATTCAAATGGATATCAATGATGTTTTACATTCTTTATATTTTACATTAGAATGGGGCTCTGAACAAACAAAAGATGATAAAACATTTGATTCTGAATTTACTCCTCGTGCAGCTCAATCTGTCCAGACCTTGATTGGGGTTGTTCCAGTGGATGATGATACAATTGAAGTATATGTTGACTATTGGCATTTTGATGATGCTGAAATAGCTGAATGGGCTAGTCTTTGGAGCTCTGAACCATGGGAACTGATGACTGCAATGGAACAAGCAGTAATTGATGGTAAGGTTTCATTTTCTCGTTCTGGAACTGTGAGCAAAAATGTCAATTGGCTTTCTTTAATTGTTCCAAATGACGCAAATCTCATTCGTCAATATTTAGTTCAATTCAAAGATTCAAGCTTTGAACCCCCCTCTTTAGTTTTATCTGATTTACCAAAGAGCTATTTTGATTCAAGATACGAAGCTTCGATAAAATGGATTGATCAATATAATCACGCAGTAATAAGTAACGGGCCATTTTATTTGAAAAGCTATTCTCCTGAATCAAGAACAATTACTATTAAGGCCTTTGATGATGTTAGTTATCCTTTTGAAGCAGGCCATTGGAAAGAATTTGAAAAAGTTAAATTTCCAAAAATAGTTGAAGTTGATCTTCCAGATGTTGTAATGCAAGGAGAAGACCTTGTAATTCCTATTTCCACTCAAGATTCATCAAGAATTGATTATTTTTTTACAGACTCCAAGGGTAATTCTGTTGCATCAGGAACACAAGAAGTAGATTCTGAAAAAACCTCATTGGTTTTGTCTAAAGAGCAGACTGAAAAATTTGGAATCGGAGCAAATGACCTAAAGGTTTTTGCCGTATCTGATGAAGTCCTTCGGCCTGATATCTATGGAGTTAGTTTTTTAGTAGTAAATACTTCATCCAATTTGCCAGCAATAACTTTTAGTGAAATTCAAAATATGTCTGAAAAAAATGAATATGTTTCAATATCTGCAATTATTATAGGAATTATTATAGTATCCACAATTTTTTATTTAAGATATTCAAGAAAAAAAACTATCATTAAAAAATAATTATTTTTTTCCAATTATAAATAATGTTCCTAATTCGCGCTTCCATTTCTTTTGATTTTTAGTATCCCTGATCTGTTTTGTCTTAGTAGTGAATCCAACATCATCGAACATTTTTTTCCATTGTTTTTTTGATCTTAAATCTAAAGGTAATTTCATCATTTTTGCCCAACGGGTAGTTGCCTTGTTATCTCTATAGAAATCAGTTCCACAAAAAAATTGTCCACCTGGTTTGAGAAATCTGTATATTTTTTTCAAGCCAAATTCCATCTTAGGTAAATAATATAATGATTCCATTGAAAAAATATAATCAAATTTTCCACGAAATTTCCAAGACTGGATATCTGTCTCGAAAAAAAATTCTTTTTGGGATTTCTTTTTATCTCTAGCTTTTAAAATCATATTTTTACTCTTATCAATTCCTATAGCTTTCTTACAGTTTTTTAGCTCAGCAATTTTTCTAACTACCCACCCATTTCCACATCCTACATCAAGAAAAGTAAATGGTTTATCAAATGGAATAGTTCTTAAAAATTTTAGTACTGTTTTAGAATGTTCATTTTCCATTAATTCAGACCTCCCATTAACTGCCCATTTATCAAATGTAATTTTGACCTTATCCACAGAACTTCTTACATTTTTTTCCATTTCAATGTTGACTTGATTAGTAGCTTTTGTATGAACGAATTATACTCAAGGCTTAAATCCAAATTTTGAAAAGCGAAGCCGAAAAGAATTGCCAGATGAATCATGCCGGAAGTGTGGGGGAATCCTTGCTGACTACAGTATATGTAAACAGTGTAATAGTGCTATAGGTATGATTTGTGTTTCATGTGGCACAAAAACAATGGAACAATTTCATGAACCATGTCTATATATGGTTCCGCCAATTCAGAATGAAATTACTCGTAAACCTAATGATTATAATATTCAAAAGATAATTACAGCTAGCTAAATTGTAACTTTAGTTTTTGACCCCTTGACTAAATTGAAAAGTTGCTTAGCAGCTAGTTTTGGGTGGCGGGTAGCAAGTTTCACCATATTTGATAACCCAAAGTCTGCTTTAATAAAATCAATAAACTCATCTGGAGTTAATTCTCCAATAATTTCTATTTCTTTATCCCACTCTTCATCAGATAGCCCAATCCATCTGTCTTGAACCTTTGATGCCGAATTTATTTTAGCCTTAATTTCTTTTTGCCAAAACTCTTCGTACTTTTTTAATGATTTTTCTGAGGTATCGCCATCTCTAATTGACTTTGCAGCAACTTCTCCTGCAACTCTTCCAAACATAATTGCATATCTTATTCCCTCTAGAACTAGTGGATTAGCCTGCCCAGCTGAATCTCCTACAAGTATTAAATTATCATAAACTGTTTTTCTAGATAATCCGTCATTTGGAATTAAACCATAATGAAATTCAATTGGTGTTATTTTTCCTAATTCTTTAATCGGCCCTGGTTTTTTTTCTAAGAGTTCCCTTAGTCGTTCAGTAGGATCAATTGACGATTCTGGTTTTCCCACTCCGACCCCTATTCGAATAATATTTTTTTTGACAGGGAAAATCCATGCATATCCTGCTGGTGAATATTGTTGTCCTACCATTAACCACCATGTATCCAAATCAACATGTTCAGCATATGCCTCATATTCAGCACCTGCTCCAAATCTTTCCCATTGTTTTATAACTCCTAAAGATTTTCCAACAACCGATTGAAAACCGCTAGCATCAATAACTATTTTTGCATTAAAAATATAATTTTCTTTTGAAGCTGTTTTGATACCAACAATTTTTCCTTGATTATTTTTTATAATCCCGTTTACATTGGTTTTGAGGAAAATCTCTGCGCCTTCTTTTTCTGCCTGCTCTGCAAGCCACTGATAGGTTTTTCTTACATCTAATACTGCAGCTCTTGGCTCTGAATCTCTAACGGACACTTTGTTATTTGGTGAACAAAAGGAATAATTTTTTATTTCATTATAAAGTTCTGCAGGTATGCCAAATTTTTTTACATCCTTAATCCAGGTGACTCCGCTAGTTCTAACACTTTGAGATACAACATCCTCTTTTTCTAAAAGTGCAACTTTTGCCCCATTTTTTGCTGCAGAATAAGCAGCAGATGAACCTGCTGGACCAGCTCCTACTACAACAATATCATAATCTAACTCCTTAAATTCCATCATGCCTCAAGATATTGAATAAAAACCCAAATATAATTAAAGAAATTATCTTTTTAAAATCGGCTTTCCAGCCCCATCTGATTCTCTTTCTGAATCCATGGATTGTTGTTGGCTGTTTTCTCTATGCATGTAACTATGAGTTTCACCTTCCTTTTTCCTACAAAATTTACTATGAATTGTTTCTTCAATCTTTAATGTATCTTCATTTTCATGGAACATTCTTTTCCCACAATCTGGACATAATGCTTCAGGCATAATCTTGAGTTAATTCAAATGTATTTTAAAGTAACCCAATTAATTTTAAAACTAGCGATATAATAGATAGTTATCTTCTGAAATATTATGGCTGAACCTGAGATTATTCCATTTGCTGTATGGTCTATTATTGCTAGCATAATTGTTGTTGTTACAGGACTTTCCTATAGAGCCTTTTCTAGGAGGAAAATCGATGCGGAATCTTCATCTTGAAAAAAAAGGATTACGTGGATTAGCTATTGCTGAAAGTTTTTCCAAAAATTCAATAAAATCAGTTCTTGCTGGGGTAGTAATGCGAAGAGATTTTGTAATTGATGGATTTGTTTTTGGTAAATCCACCTTGGAAGGAAATGATGCTACTGATGTAATTTTATCAATGTACAAAAAACTCGAAAGACAAGATATTAGCTATTTACTTATTTCGGGAATAATAATATCGATGTATAATATAATAGATTTAAAAAAAATTTCTAAAACTTTAAAAATTCCAGTTATTGGTGTTACATACAAAGATTCAGAGGGAATTGATGAAGCAATAAAACATCATTTTCCTCATTCATATGAAACAAAACTAAAAGAGTATAAAGAATTAGGTGGTCGTGAAAAAATTTCCCTTCATACCTCATTTGATGTTTATGTAAGAATAGAAGGCTGTAATATTTCTGACGTAAAACATCTTCTAAATGATCTTACTCTTCAAGGATCTTTTCCTGAACCATTACGAGTGGCCCAGTTGCTTGCAAAAACAATGCTACCGGAACACTAACCTTCTGAAGATGTTTTACCGCCATCAACATTAAGAATCGTTCCAGTAATCCAGTTTGCCTCATCTGAGGCTAAGTACAACACAGCATTTGCAACATCTACTGGTTGTCCAATTCTATTCAAAGGCAATCTATCTTCGAGAACTTTTCTAGCCTGTGGGTCATCCAGATATGGTTTAATCATTCCAGAATTAATTATTCCAGGATTTACACAATTACATCGAATATTGGATCTTGCATATTCCACTGCTATAGCTTTTGTAAACATGCTAATTGCCGCCTTTGTAGCCGAATAAACTGCTAAATGAACTCTGGGAATTGCCCTCTCACTTGAGATTGAACCAATATTGATAATACATCCATTCTTATTTTCACGCATATTTGGAATAACAGCTTTAGTCATTCTAAAAACGCCATTCATATTAACATCAATTAATTTTTTTATTTCAGATTCAGGCATTTCATGAAAGTGTTTGGGATCATTTATTGCACCAGCACTATTTACTAAAATATCTATTCCACCATATTTGTTAAGAACTTGTTCAACAGTTTGAAGAACTTGGGCCTCATCTATTATATCGCATTGCATAGATACTGTGTCTTTATTATTTTTAACAGTCGACCTAGCTTTTTCAAGAGCGTCTAATCTTCTACCCAATAATACTACTTTTGCTCCTTCTTCAACAAACCTCTTTACTATACTAATTCCTATTTCGCTTGAAGCACCAGTTACTACTGCAACTTTGTCCTTAAGACGCATCTCAGTATTATTGAATTACTCATCTTAAATTAATTGTGTTAATCGACTAATTTCGTAGCTTTTTTTAGGTATGCAAGTATGCCAGTGTAATCAAGATCCCCAAATCCTTGGTCGCATGCTTTCTCGTAGATCTCATTTGCCTTCATGGACATTGGTAAATTTAGACCAAATTCTTTGGCGGCTTCATTAATAGTGTCTAAATCTTTTTTTAAATTTCTTAGAGTAAAAGTTGGAGAGTAATCATCCTTAATCATATTATGTGCCTTGTTCTCACTCATTCCTGTTTTAAAGTAGGTTGAATTTAGGATTGATAAAAATACCTCGGGATCAATCCCAGCTCCTCTTGCTAATGTGATTCCTTCTGATAGTGCAAGTGCCAACATTCCAATTTGTAGATTCATTGCAATCTTAATTGAATGCGCATTGCCATTAGGTCCCAGAAAAAATATTTTATTCGCTATTGTTTCAAAAATTTTTTTATTAGATTCAAAAGCATTTTTGTCTCCTGCTGCCATTAGTACTAATTTTCCGTTAATTGCAACATTGGGTCCTCCCATCACAGGAGTATCTAACATCCTTATTCCATATTGTTTAAACTTCTTTGCAATTTCTCTTGAGGCATTTGGATTGATGGTGCTCATGTCAGCTACAATCAAATTTTCATGCTTCCCATCAACTATCCCATCTTTTTTAAAAGAGACATCATTAAGAGCATCCGCATCCTTTACTATAGTAAGTACAAGTTCAGATAATTTTGCAACTTCTTTTGGTGAATTTACTACTTGGGCGCCCCTGATCTTTAATTCCTCAGTTTTACTCTTGGTACGATTGTAAACCGTCAATTGATACTCAGACTCTAGCAAATGCAAAGCAACTGCTTTTCCAAGCATTCCGGTTCCAATAATTCCTATTTTAGTCACAAGGATTTTTGCCCTAAATGTAATTAAGTATCTTTCTAGAATTTAATCAAAAACAAAGACTCTATTTCCTTTCTTCCTCTTTTACCTTCCACTTTTCATTTGAAAATCTTGAAGCCTCTAATTGTAAATGACCGATTACTTTTTCCCCTCTTCTTACAATTGCATAATCTGATTTTTTTGTATGAAAAATTCGTTCTTTGGTTTTGTATCCTCCCTCGATAACCTTGATTTTAAATCGCTTACCAGCTTTAAGAATTAATTTTCTTGCAACTTGTACATCCCCAATCCAAGAAAACATCTCAAACGTTCCAAAATTCTGTGTTGCAAGAGTATATCCATAGAGCCTGGCCTCGAATTTCAAATCATCTTTATTGGCTTCTTCATTTAGCCACTCGATTACTTTTGAGCCATAACCGCTTTCTATTCCAAATGATTCTGATTCCTTCATATCATGAAATTCAAATCATAGTAGATGAATAATCATGTCATAAACCGTTCTCTATTTGTTAAAGAAAATCATCTGTAATTTAAAAGCCACAAGGTAATCAAGTTATAGTAAATTTTTCTTAAGATAAACTTCCTAATAGTATTAAACTAAAATAGTATTCCAAATGGTGTTGTTTTATGATAACAGTAGACTGTAGAGATATCGCACCTATTAAATCGGAATTAGTAGTTTATGTTTCCGATCAAGTGGGAGCAATTCCAACATTAAAGATACATGAATTCACATTATCTCCTATCCAAGATCAAGATGAAATAAACGAAATAGAGGTAATTACATCAATAAAGGAATTTTTAGATTCTATAGGAGAAGCCCGCAATTTTGCTGTTATTTCAAAAGAAAATGTGATTTTAATTAAATCAATTTCAGGTAAAATAATTGAAAGAGAACCAATGCGCCAAGCACAATTGTTTTCTTGTACCCATTGTGGTTTTGTAACTCAATATGAGGTTGAATACAATAATCATGTAAAAATTCACTATCTCTAAGTTGCCATGTTTCAAAAAAATGGGAGAATTATTTATTAATACTAAATTGATAAACTAAACATGGACAAATCTTTTGGTAATTCAAAAGTTTCTAAGATTTACTGTGAAAAATGTAATGAAGTATTTTCATCAAAGAATCAATTTGACAAGCATTTTGTAAGACATTCATCTGGAATTTCCTCTCAATCATGTCCAATAGATACGGTATTGGGAAAAATTCTAGGATTGTTTAAGAAACCAAAGTAATTTTCACTCATATGTGTATATTAAATTTGGAACAAGTCTTTTAAATTAATGAAAAAGTAGAGTTTTTATGAAAAAGAAAGGAATTATTTTTAGCGGAATTATATCTGTTGTAATAATTTCTATTATAATATCGGTAACTGCGTTTGAATCTAATACCGAATCGTTAAATCTTGACATGAGCCAAACACATGGGACTGTTTCCACTGCAATGGGGTCTCCTATTTTAGGTTCTGATTCTGCTCCAATAACTATTATTGAATTTGGCGATTATCAATGTCATCAATGCTATAATTGGAATCATAATACAAAAGATTCCATTGTTGAAGATTATATAAAAACCGGAAAAGCAAATTTAGTTTTTGTTGATTTGGCTTTTCTTGGCAGAGATTCTCCCAAGGCAGCAGCTGCCACCTATTGTGCTGAGGAACAAGGGAAATATTGGGAATACCATGATATTTTGTATGATTTTCAAGAAGGGATAGATTCTGGATGGGCAAATTCAGAACGTCTTAAAGCGTTTGCTCAAAGTCTTGATTTGGATGAAGACCTCTTTAACAGTTGTTTAGATTCTGGAAAATTTAACAAGAGAGTTCAATTTAACATAAATGAAGCAAAAAAACAAGGGGCTTCGGGTACTCCCACCTTCATTATAGTTAATTCGAATGGACAACAAGAAAAATTGGTAGGCGCACAACCATATACTGTTTTCAAAAATGTCTTAGATTCTATGTTGTAAAATGGCCCAAATGATTAAACTAGTTTTTCATAATTACAAGTATATTGTTCTAGCAGCAGTAATATTTGTTGGAATGGTAATTCCACTTTCAATAATTTCTGAATTTCTTTTTCTCCAACCATTCGTCATAGCACACATCCCTAATGGAGGTGAAATCAGCTTCTTATTGATTATAGTTGTATCTGCATTATCTGGATTAGTTTTATCAATGAATGTGTATAGAATTAATTCATTTCGTAATAGTCCGAAAAAAAAATTGGGTGGAGGTCTTTTTGGATCTATAATTGGTGCAGCAGCTGGTGCGTGTAGCTGTGGCCCAATTGGGTTTGCAGTGATTTCGATCTTTGGAACAGCTGGAGGAATAGCTACAGCATTTTTGACAAACTATGAAATTCCTATAAGACTTGTAGCAATTGGAATATTGGTATATACCTACTATGCAACAGTAAAATCTCTTGCTCTTGAATGCAAAGTTAAATCATAAAAAATTATAATTTTTGGCGACTGAATCCTGTTTGAAACTCCCGAGATAGGACGTAGGGAAAATAGATCCAGTCGCCTTATAATCTACCTATAAAATTTTAGCATTTCTCAAAGTGGTTGTTGAATTTGAACAAGCTGGGAATCAAAATCAAATTACATCTTGATGACTGCCAAACTCGTTTTCTTATGACCTTACCCAGGTGGTGACATGTAGTATTTTCCATCTTTTTTCTTACTTGATCTTCCAAAATGAATTAGTTCTAAAATTGTGAATTTTTCTAATTCAGTAAATTCATGTCCTGTTATTTTTTTTAAATATTCTAATAATTCATCTATATGTACTGGAGGCATTACCTTTCATCGATAATTTTAGTTGAATAATTGAATCTATATCATAAACTTGTATAATCTAAACCAAAAAGGCAATTTTTTGTAACCGGGAAACCTATCACTGAACAATATGGAAATAATATCAGAAATGACAGTTATCTATATTCCAATAAGGCCAAGTAGAAGAGATTCTGAAGAAGACGAACTGGCCGATTCAGCAGATGAATAGATAAATTAAGAAATTATCTGCTTATAGGAGAGTTCTTGATTTTTTCCATCCTCGAATATCTCAGGGTGAAGTATCTTTGCTAAAATTTCAATACCTGTGACAATTCTAAGACTTGGCTTACTAAAATAGGAGTTTGCATCAACTGCAAATACTTTATTCTGTCTAACTGCACGTATCTTATTCCAATTTTGATCGCTATGAAGAATTTTTTTATATTCTAAAATTGTACGATTTACATCAAATCCACATGGCATTAAAATAATTATGTCAGGATCGGATTGAAATATTTCCTCAATTTTCATCCTTCTTGATTGTTCTCCTTTTGAACTAATCTCATTTTTTCCACCAGCAATTTCAATCATTTCTGGAACCCAATGACCTGATGTAAAAAATGGATCCAACCATTCTAATGCTAAAACTTTGGGTCTTATTGGGAATTCTTTACTCTGAATAAAATTAATTCTTTTTTGAAGTGATTGAATTATTTCTTTTCCTTTTTTAGCCATTCCAATTTTTGTTGCAACTTTATCAATACTTTCTAGAATTTCTTTAACATTTTGTGGATTTAATGGATAAATCTCTGGTTTATCATCCAATATCTCAGTGGCTCGTTTAACGTGACTAGTATATGCTGAACAAACCTCGCAAGTATCTTGAGAAATTATTAAATCTGGTCTAGCTTGTCTTAATTTTTCTTCATCAATCTTGTAGATCTCTTTGCCCTCTTTCATTAGCTCTACAATCTTGTTGTCAATTTCCCTACTAGTCATGGAATTTGGGTTAAAAACGGAATTTATAACACGTGGTTTTGTTCTTGCATTTTCAGGATAAAGACATTCATGGGTTACTCCAAAAATTTTCTCTTCTACGCCAAGCTCATATAGTAATTCTGTGGCGCTTGGAAAAAATGATACAATTCTATCTACTTTCATACTTTTTTAAAGTATTGTCAAATTAAAAATGATATCTAACAGAAGGTCAAATTATCAATTTTAGTCATATTAATAGCCTCAAAACCAGTAAAATAATGATGCTTCGAAGCTCAAAAGATATTCGTAAATCAATTGAGGAAAATTGGAGAGAATATCTTTCAAGATATGGGAACTTATTTTCATCAAAGTCTCTTAGTGGTTCTAGTCCTCCCTCAGTTTTTGTTGGTGTATATAATTATCCAAAAGTAAATGTCGGTCCACTGGTTCCACCTATTCATGGAGATACTAGCCTGCTTGATATTCCAGAGAGATGGTTAGGAAAAAGTCTTGAAGAAATTGTTAATTTTAGACTTAGTCTGGTAAGGGGAATTCAAAAAGCCTCAGTATTACAACCAGAGGGTCGATATATTGAGAATCTTCAGGAAGCCGCAATGGCAATTCATCCAATTGATGCAGATATTGAATTTCATAAAAATACCGTTCCGATTACTTCTCTTGATGGTGAAAGTGCTCCCTTTGGCCCAATTGGCGAAATAAAAAATGCTAAATTTACTGGATCCTCTTCTCAAAAAACAATTGAGAGTGCTTACTATGACAAAGATCTAACCGCAAATGAAGCTATATTGAAACTCTATAACAATGGAATTGATCTATCTCAAATTCAAAAATGTTTTAGTATAGGAATGTTTGGTAAAAAAAGAAAATTAGTTCCAACTCGATGGAGTATTACTGCAACTGATGACATAATTTCAAAATCACTTGTTACAGAGATTTTAGATTATCAATTAATCGATTGTTGTAAAGTGTTTTCATTTAATCATCTTGGTAATCTGTTTGCAATAATTTTATTTCCTCATAGGTGGATTTTTGAAATGCAAGAAGCTTGGTATGATGAAAGAGGAATGATTGGATTTGGTTCCGATTATGAGGATGCAAGAGGAATAGATCACCCCCCAACAATTGCTGGAGCATTCTTTGCAGCTAAACTTGGGGTGGCGGAATATTTGTTAAAAAATAAAATACAATCTGGAATTTTGGTGTTACGTGAAATTAGACCAGAATATGCGATTCCTGTAGGGGTATGGCAGGTTCGTGAAGGTATACGAAATGCAATGAAAGAACAACCGTTTCTTGCTTCAAACCTAGGAGAAGGCATTGACCATGCCTGCAAATCAATGAGTATTAGTAAATTAGAATGGTTATCAAAGGGTCAACTACTAAAAAAAATAAAGCAAAAGTCTATCTCAGATTTTTTTAAATGATTCTAATTATTTCAAAAATTTTATAAAATTTGTTTTTGTTTGATTGGCATAACCCCATAATGCATGCCCATTTTATTTAGAGTAACCCTTTTGTTATACAGAGCACCTGTATGAGTGGGATCAATTGAAATTATTCTATCATAAAAATAATTGGCTTCTTCTAATTTTCCAATTCGCGAAAGTACAGTAGCTTTATTGTACAACGCACAAGTATCACTCGGGTTAATTTCTAAAACCTTATCGTAACAGGATATGGCATCTTCATACTTTCCTATACTATCAAAAATATTTCCTTTATCATACCAGGGAATTGGATCCGAGGGATTTTTTTCGATTGCTAAATCATACCATGAAATAGCCTCCTCATATTGTCCTAGTTCATCAAGCGCTCTAGCATTTTTTATAATATTTGATAGACGTTCAATAGAAAAATCACTAAAAAAATTTGAATTTTTTATCTCCTGATTGTAACGTAATGTTTTTTCCACTATGTCAAAGGTTTGATTTGTTATATAATTAAAACTGTTGATGTAAGTGCGGTTTTTATAATCATTTTTGTCGGATTAATTATTGCAAAATAAGAATTTGATCGCTGGTATCCTATTGATCTCTAGTCCCATCTTATTTGCATTGATAGCTTTCCCTGACTCTTTTAGTTTAAGTTGGAATCAAGGAAGAGGCGGATTTTTATTTGCTTTAGCATTTATTGTAGCAGAGCTTGTAGGTCTGAAATTAAAGATTCCAATTAAACGACTTATTGCAGTAATTCCTCTTGCTGTAATGACGATTGTTTACCTAATTGGGCTAGAATATGGTTTACGTGAGTACATTGAAAATGGCTCTGAAATTTATAATGTTCAACTAATTTTTTCCTGGACTTGGATGTGGGATTTTTTGGTGATGACTGCTTTTGTAGTATCTACACTTTTCATTTTTTTTGGAACAAAATGGATTAGAATTTCTCCTGCAGGACCTATTTTTCTTGGTGGGAGTGCCATCATACTTTCCCTTGACGCTTTTTTTCCTTATGACACTCTAGGACCATTACAGTATATTGTACCATATCTGGTCCAAACAAATGCATGGATAATTACAACATTTGATCTTGGAATGGCTTCGGCTAGAGATAATTTGCTTTTTTTAAAAGGGGATCATGGTGCCTTTGCATTACAAGTATTTTGGCCTTCGGCAGGCGTGCATAGTGTAATAATCTACTCTTTAGTCATGATGGCATTTTTATTAAAAATGAACATCCAAAAAAACCGAAAAATTATTTATTTTGCAATTGGAATTTTTGGAACCATCAGCGTAAATATGATTCGAATTTTTTCACTTTCATTATTTGCACTTAAAGTTTCTACAAATGCCGCTGAATTTGAGGAATATCATTCAGTTGCAGGGGAAATAATGTTTCTTCCATGGTTGTTTATATTTCTCCTTATAGTAACTGCAGTCGAAACCAAGCGCCTAAAAAAACTTGAAAATGCAAAAGTAGAAGAAAAATCCTCTAAAAATAACTTGTAATATCTCTTTGACCCTCAACTTCTGAAAGTTCAGAAACCTTTACCCCTAGTCTTCTTACTGGAATGGTTTGATTTTCTAATGCCTCATGTAATAATTCCCTTGCAGCTTTTTTTAATTCTTCTCTATTTAGTGTAGGATTTTTTAACATTTTAGATTTTGTTTTATTTGATAAATCCGATTGTACAAATTGTATTCCTACTGATTTAAACATCTTATTGTTTTTTTGAACAACTGAGAACAATTCCTCGCAAAGTTCTTTCAATGCTTCTTCAAGAAAACCTTGATCTTTAGAATCTTTTTTAAGAGTAACAATTTTACTAAATTGTATTCTGGGTTCTCTTTCCTTAACAGGCTCATCATCAATTCCCCTCACCGCATTAAAAATATACGTACCAGTTTTTCTTCCAAAATGTTGACTCAACTCAAATACATCTAGTGATTTTAAATCACTAATCGTTTTTAATTTCATTTCAGAAAATTTTTCTTCAGTTTTTTTTCCAATACCTGGAATCGCTCGGATATTTAGAGGATCGAGAAAATTCTCCACTCTCTCTGGCGGTACCACTGTTAGACCATCAGGTTTTTTGAAATCTGATGCAATTTTAGATATTAATTTATTTGGAGATACACCAATTGAACAAGTTAGTTTTACAGTTGTTCTTACTGAATTTTTTATTTGTTGAGCCAAATGACTCGCTTTTGTAAAATCAGATTCAGTTTTTTTTGTAATGTCCAAATAAGCCTCATCTTTTCCAACATATTCAAAAATATCTGCATACTCTTTTATCACGCCCATTGATTTTTCTGATACTTCTGAGTAATACTCAAAATCTGTTGGCAAAAAAACTGCGTCTGCTCTTTTTTCTAATCTTTTCTTTGCAAATCTAATAGGCATGCCTGATTTTACCCCATATTCTCTTGCAGTATAATTTGCCGTGGCAATGGCACCACTGTCGCCTCCCCTATCTGAAAATACACAAACCGCCACTGGTTTTGTTCTTAGTTTAGGTGACCTGATTTCCTCACACTGAGCATAAAAATAATCAAAATCAACATGTAACACAACTCTGTTTTGCATAAACGAATATTCTTATGAAATACATATTACAATATCGGACAAGAATCATCTAAATAGAGTTTTAACATATTAAATAAAGTGTATCCAGTTTTTCCAAGTGATAATGGAATAAAAATACAGCCTGAAAAAATGGAAAAAGAAAAACTCTACCACTGTATTTTTCAGGATAAAGTCCTACTTTTCTATAAAGATGTACAAGATGTCCTTAATTGCTATGAAATAGAAGAGAAGAATTTAGTTCAAAAAATTAAAGCGATTCCTAACAAAGGAGAAGTTGAAAAATTTTTAGAGGAATACGTATCTCAAAATGACGTTAAACATTAAATAAATACTATTGACTCAGTTTTTTTTATAGGTATTACAATGAATAATGATAATCTAACTGACGCAGAGGAAATTTTTTCAGAATTTCAGAAAAAAAAGACTCCCCAAGAAAAACCCATTGAGAAACCTAACGAATCTGAACTTAATCCAGAAACAGAATTATCTGTCCCAGAACCTGAGCCAATGCTATCTTCTCCAAAACCTGAACCAATGCTATCAGAACCTGAAAAAGAAATTCCGTTAGAAAATAAAGAAATTTCAATACCTGAATTACAAAATAATGATAACGATGATGAAGAACATATTCGAAATGTCATTTATGTTGGGACTAAACCAATTATGACTTATGTTACTGCAACCTTAACACAGCTTTCTGGTCAGCCAACAGTTACTATTAAAGCAAGAGGAAAAAGAATCACACAAGCAGTTGATGTTTCACAAATGATTGTTAAAAGAATGAATTCTGTAGGATACGTGGTTAGTGATGTAAGAATAGCATCTGATTCTCTAACTTCTCAAGATGGAAGACAAAGAAATGTTTCAACAATAGAAATTGACATTACAAAACCCCAGGATAATTAAAATTACAATTTTATTGGTTATAGTTTCAATTCCACTTATTTTTTTTAGTTCAGGCGCATTAAATTCTTGTGGAATTAGACACATTATTTTATTAGACGATATCAAAACTTTTGAAAAAAATCATGATCCTGAATTTTGTGAAAATACAGTTAACGAAATAATATCTTTTAATGAGCAGTGTGAACCAGAAATTGAAATTTTAGATTGTGGCTAAACAAATGCTTCCTTTAGAAAACTAAATCCAAAATAGACTAATACAACACTTAAACCCACGATTAAAAATTTAAAATTTCTATTGGAAATAAACTTGGAAATTTTTGCTGAAATCATAGCAGTTGATGAAAGCCAAGCATAATCCATCCATATGTGAAGTAAGAACATCACTCCTACTCCCCAAAATGACCATAAAATTACTGAATCCGATATTAATTTAAAACCAATTGTCAACCACCAGATAATGAAGAATGGATTAAACGCGGTCAAAAATATACCAGCAAGGAATGGCCCTTTTTTTGAATTTGTTTGAATAACAGTATTTTTTTTTAAAACTTGCTTTAATTGTATTCCAGCAAAAACAAAAAGACCGACTGCCCCAATAATTGCAATGTGAGTTTGAAAATTTGGAATTGTTTCTAAAGATAAAACTCCTAGCCCCAGGATTAATACCAAAGGTAATTCTACAACGGTATGACCATAAGCCATTTTCAATCCATTTTTTGTTCCACCTTTGAGTCCATAGGAAATATTTGCTGCAAATAGTGGACCTGGAGACAATACTCCAGATGCTGAAATAACAATTACAACAAAAGCAAACTCTAGAATCGATTCCATCTGAATTTTTTTTATCTGTACATGTAATCCTTCAATTGTTTTGTTTCATGATCTGTTTCTTTAATGTCTCTTTCAGCAATTTCTGCATCTTTTTGTAAGGACTCAATATTGCACGAAACTCCTGGCATTAGCTTAGCCATCGCCAGGCAAAGCTGAACACTTGCTTTAAAGTCAGGGCCTGAATCTTTTGCATTAAACAATACCACTACTACATCCTGGTTGTTTAGCATTCCCTCATTTAACAGAGATCCTGGAATCCCAGGAATAGTTCCGTGCTGTAAAACCAAAAATCCTGCTTGTTTAAGTTTTCTTTTAGCTGATTCTGTACTTCCAGCAGCAACTAACTGATTTTCATTTACAGCAGATTTTACTGCAACACTACTTATGATTAGTGAGCATTTGTGTTTTTTCGCCCAATCTAGCATTTGCGTAGCCACACTTCTATGCAGGGATTCGTGTAGTGTAAGGTATGAAGAAAACACCGCAACCTTGAGATCTTGATTTACAAAAATCCTCGTTGGATAATTTGGAACTCCTTCTTTTATGATACTCACTGGAGGAAAATTATCAGAATCAATAATTCCTCCCAATTCAAATTGTGAGGTGTGTATTAATGATTCAGTTGCTATAGCACTTGTAAATCCAATTGAGGGAAAACCATCTACCAAAAATCCCCCTTCAATGTTAATTGGTATAGTTTCTCTAATCCTAATGTTTTGAGATTCAGTCATGAATTTAATAACGACTTTAGCGTTTAATAGTCTTCTTACAAATTATTTTTTAATTTACTTAGTAATGCTGCATATAAAAATGGAAGAATAGTTGTTACCTCTGCATGTATTGTAGATTGTTTTGCTTTCTCTGTAACTTTTCCCCAAGAAATAGCCTCACGCACTAGTGCGCCACTTAAACTTCCATCAAATTCTTGTGCGGTAGTAATGTATAATGCATAATCTAGTCCTTCTCGATATTGATTCCACCATAGAGTATGATGTTTAGAAATCCCCCCGCCAAGCATCAACGCTCCCGATTTTTTGGCCTTAAAAATTAATTCTGAAAGTATTTCAGAATCCTTTGTAATATTCAGATGAAAATCATGATGTTTTTGTGTAAAGAGCCAAACTTGACTTCCAACTGCACCATCCATTATCCCAGGAACAATTACAGGAATATCATTTTTGTAAGCCCAATAAAGAAAAGAATTTTTCCCCATATGTTTTCCAATAATTTTTGAAAGATCAACTGTGGATATTTCTCTTATCCCGTCCTTGTATGCTTCTTCCAAAAATAATTGAATTTTTTCTTCAATTAACGGGCCATAGCTTTTCATTGGGACAAGTACATTTCCTAATCTGTGTACATGTTGTTTTGATAACTGTTTATCATCAAGAGTAAATGAACCTTCATGATAATTAGAATAATACCTTGCAATATCATGATCCAAAGCACCACAAGTTGTAATTACTACATCAAACCATTTGTTTTTGATCATATCTTTAATAATTCCTCTTAAGCCAGTTGATACAACTGCCCCAACAAAAGAAAGAAACTTTAAACATTTTTTATCAGAAATCATACTTGATAAAATATCTAAACCTTCAGCAAGATTTCTTGATTCAAAACCCCCAGATTGTTGTAGCTCTGAAAAAATCGATAGGATGTCTGTATTGTTTTCTATTACAATATCCTTAACAGGTCGACCAAGTTTAATCATATAACATCCACAAAAATTCCATTATAAAATTCTGCCTTGTAATGGTGGTTCAAAAACATAAAACTAAGTTAATGTAGGAAACTTTAAAACAAGTCCAAGGAGACAAATTTTGGATGGGCAAAAAAATTAAAGTAGGCCTAGTCGGAATTGGTAACTGTTTCTCTGGTTTAATTCAAGGAATTGAATACTATACTCAAAACCCTTCTCAAGAAGTTATTGGTATTATGCACAATAAAATTGGTGATTTTTCTATTCATGATTTAGATTTTGTAGTAGGTTTTGATGTAGGGGATAATAAAATTGGAAAGACAATCAATGAGGCAATTTACGAATCACCTAACATGGTGAATTGGATACCTAAAGATAAAATGCCTAAAACTTCCGCCAAAGTTTACGAAAGTCCTATACTTGATGGTGTAGGCATATGGGTAGAAAATAAGGTAAATCCGATTAAGAGTAACAAATCCGACGCTCAGCTTGCTGAAGAAATTAAAAAAATTATTAGCGAAACTGGAGTGGAAATTCTGGTTTCATACCTTCCAGTAGGTTCTGAAAAAGTAACTCAATTTTGGGCACAAATCTGTTTGGATTCCAAGTGTGCATTTGTAAACTGTATTCCATCTTTTATTGCATCCAATGATGAATGGGGGAAGAAATTTGCTGAAAAAAAGCTTCCACTAATTGGTGATGACATAAAGGGACAAGTCGGTGCTACAATCGTACACAGAACCCTCGCACGTTTGTGTGATGACCGGGGAACAAAAATTGAAAAAACATATCAAATCAATGTAGGCGGGAACACAGATTTTTTAAATATGAAAGAACAGGAACGACTTGTTAGTAAGCGAATTTCTAAAACTGAAAGTGTACAAAGCCAGCTTCGAACCAGACTGGATGATGATCAAATTTATGTAGGCCCTTCAGACTTTATTCCATTTTTAGGTAATACCAAATTGATGTTTATGAGAATCGAGGGAAAACAATGGGCAAATATTCCATATAATATGGAAGTTAGACTAGAAGTTGATGACAAAGCAAATTCAGCAGGAATTGTAATAGATGCAATTAGATTGGCAAAACTTGCGCTTGAAAGAGGAATTGGTGGCCCAGTAATCCCCGCATGTGCTTATTTGATGAAACATCCTCCTAAGCAAATGAGTGATCCTGATGCTAGAAATGAGCTAGAGGCATTCATTAAAGGTAAATAAAGAAATTTTAATAATTCTATTCTTCAGTCCTGAAAAAATCCTTCATGACTATTATTACAATAATTCTAGTTTCTAGTCAACTAAACTTGTTCGTATTTGATTATTCTAGCGAAATGGAAAATTCTGATATTGGTACATATCACTAAAGTAGAAATGTTTGGTTTCAAATCATTTGGATTTAAAAACACAACAGTTGATTTCCAGCCAGGACTGGTATCTATTTCTGGTCCAAACGGATCTGGGAAAAGTAATATCTTAGACGCTATAATTTTTGCACTTGGAGAAAATCGCCCAAAAACTATGAGAGTAGACAAACTACGTTCACTCATTCACGATATTGAAGGGGAACGACGTGGGCCAAAAATGGCAAGGGTGAGTGTGCACTTTGATAATTCTGATAGAAAAATCCCCATTGACTCTGATTCGGTTACTTTTACTAGAGAAATGGATGACAAGGGCGAAAATATCTACTATATTGACAAAAAACATACTCAAAGAAACCAGATTCTTGATCTACTAGATATGGCAAATGCTGGCTTACACCAATTAAATGCAGTTCAACAGGGAACAGTCACTAGAATTTCTGAATTTACATCTGAAGAAAAAAGGCAATCAATAGAGGATTTGATAGGACTATCCTATTTTGATGAAAAAAAGAAAGAATCAGAGGCACAACTAGAGCAGGCAGATCGTAGACTAGAAGTGGCAATGGCAAAAATGGGTGAAATAAAAAAGCGCATTGACGAATTAGAGGAAGAAAGAAACCAACTTCTCAGAAACGATCTATTAACAAGGGAAGTAAATCGATTCAATGCAATAGAATCTGCAAATAAACTAAAACTTCTAAGATCTTCTCAACTTTCAAAAGAACGAACTTTTCATGCTTTAACCTCAGAAATTAAAAAATTTGAAGAAGAACGTGCAATAATTAGAAAAGAAGCCCACGAAATTGAATCTCAGAAAAAAAAATTCATGGATGAAGTAAATGCATACAATCAATCAAAAGCAACAATAGACTCTGAATTAACTGAAGCCATTCAGAAATCTGAACAGGAAAAAAGTGAAATTAATACCTCCAAGAAACGATTAGCCCACATCGAAACTCGACTTCCAGAAATTAAATTAGAATTAGAAACATTACAATCAGAACGTGAGTCTCTTGATTCAACAATATCTCAAATGCGCTTATCTATACAGCAAATAAATGATACCAGGAAAAATATCAATGAAGAAGTAAAAGCTATTGATTATGAATTAAGTAAAGTTCGAAGGGAACAATCTGACATATCTCTTAAAAAACAAGAAGTTGATAAAAAAATAAAAAGTCTTAATAATAAATTTAATTCCGCTAAACTATCTTTATCAAAATTTGAATCAGAAAAAAATGATATTGAAAATAAAATTAATTTAAACACAATAAAAAATAGCGAATCTGAACTACAACTAAATAATCTTGAACGATTAAAACAAAAACTTGAATCAGTAATTGCAAATCATAAAGCAACAGTTGACGAGCTAAAAATTAGAATAAGCAAACTTGAGCTACAACGTGAAAAGATTCTAAAAGACATTGATGATGTAAGTCTAATTTTAGAAAAAGCAAGTAAGAGTACTGCTCAATACGAAACTAAAATTAAAGTGGTAAAGGGAGTCATGCATGAAGATTATTCCATTTCACAACTCAAAAATGATTCAGATACATTAGGAATACTGGGTCTGGTTTATGAGCTGCTTTCTTGGAATCAAGAATACGAAAGAGCTGCCCTAGCTGTTAGTTCTGATATGATCAAAGCAATTGTTGTCAAAGACTTTACAACTTTACTTAACCTAGCTGATTTTGTTCGTTCTAAAAAATTGCCTAAACTAAAAATTATTCCACTTGATGCAATTCCAAACCTTACAATTTCTCCGCCTTCCGACTCAAAGATTATTGGAATGCTTTCTGATTTCATTAAATGCGATGAAAAATACTCTTCTCTCAAAACATTACTATTTGGCAACGTAGTTTTAGTAAATTCAAGAGAGGACGCCTTGAGAATATCAAAAACCGGATACAAAGCAGTAACTCTCGAAGGAGAATTTTTTGAAGCCAGAGCCGGTTCCGTAATTGTTGATTTTAACTCAAAAATCTCAAAACTTACTAAAATAATTACCATGAGCACCTCTATTGACGGTTTAAACAATTCTATTGAATTGCTTCGTAAATTTATCCAAAGTAAAAAGTTCAAATTAAAAAGAATTGAAACTTCATTAAAAAATTATAATGACAGGCTTTCAATTTCTGATACAGGGCTAGCAACTACATCAAATAATTATTCTGACTTGAAATCAAAAATAATTTCAACATCAAAATTGGTAGGTCAACTTTCCTCAAGAAACTCACAATTGGCACGACGACTTGAACATTTGCAAACCGAAATTGCTAAACAAGATTCTTATGTTTTATCTTTAGAAGAAAGAATTAAAATAGTTTCAGAAAACTTTTCTGATCCAAGACAAACAAAAATTGCTCAAGAGTTATCAAGATTAAACGAGAAAAAATCAGTAATTACAACACAACAATCTAACATTGTATCTGAACTTAAAGAAAAAGAATCAGAGATTGCAAAATTAATTGCCCAAGAAACTGCTGAAAAATTAAAATCAAAAAACATTCATGAAGAACACGCTTCCCTAAATGAAGAAAAGCAACAGCTTGAGGTCAAATTAAGAACATTAGAAAAAGAATTTTCTACAACAAATGATAACCTAATAAAGCTACGAGAAAGAGAACAGGAGCTTATTTCTACTTCAGGTAAGTCAGTTTCGCAGGTAAATGAATTTGATTCAAAGTTATCTGAGCTACATAATAAAGAGCACACACTTACAAAGGAGATCAGCAATAGAGAACGACAATCGGATGCTTTATCCCGTGATTTAAAAGAAATTGAGGAAAAAGCAACCCAAATTCAAAAACTAATTTCCCATTATGGATATACTGAGTCAATTGAAACCTTCGACGTTGAACAAATTCTAAAAGCACTATCTTCAGAACAACACAAATTATCTGAGTCAATTAATCGAAGGGCAGCAGAGCAATATATTGATCTAGCTACAGGTTACCGTTCTATGTCGACTAGGAAAAATGAGCTAGAGGAAGAACGAAACAGTATAGTAAAATTCATCGAATCAATTGAAAAGGATAAGCGTCAGACCTTCTTAGATGCCTTTGATATTGTTGATAAAGAAATTCGTGCAATATTTTCAAAAATGACTGGAGGAAACGCATGGCTTGAGCTTGAAAACGAAGACGATATCTTTTCCTCTGGTATTTCCTATATGATCCAATTCAAAGACAAACCAAAAAGAACATCTACTTCAATAAGTGGCGGTGAAAAGACTTTGGCCGCAGTAGTGTTTGTCCTAGCCTTGCAGAAACTAAAACCCTCGCCATTTTATCTATTTGATGAAGTTGATGCACACCTTGATGCTCCAAACTCTGAAAAACTCGCAAAAATTATTGAGGAAAGATCAAAAGGGAGCCAATTCCTTATGGTTTCACTAAAAGACTCTGTAGTAGAAAAGGCAAAGCTAATCTATGGAGTTTATCCAAAAAACGGGGTTTCTCATATAGTCACATACAAAGACAAACGCTTACCATCAATGACTACATGATTAGTCTTAAATACAAAATTTGTAATGTAAGATAGTGCTAACCCGATCCTCGCTTGTTTGGGGAAAACAAGACAAGCTTGAGTTGATGTAGGTTAGCGTTTTCCCCATTTCCTATTAAGAATAAATTTAATCTAGTTTAACAAAACATGCCACATTTCTATTATCTCCAATGTTCTTCAATGGAGGTTCATCCTTGCACTCTTCTATTGCATAAGGACATCTTGCACGAAACCTACATCCTTTATAGACATCAATGTCTAGCGGTTCTTTAATTCGAATCTTTTTTTCCTGGAAAAGATTATCTGGGTTTGGTTCTGAAAGTGCATCAATAAGAGCTTGTGTATAGGGATGCTTTGGATGTAACAAAACCTGGTCTATTCTCCCAATCTCTACAATTTTTCCCAAATACAAAATAGCAATTCGTTGTCCAAAATGTCTTGCAGTGGCTAAATCATGTGTAATATAAATAAATGTGATATTGAATTTTTTTTGAAGATGAAGCATTAGCTCTAAAACCTCTGCTCTAACTGATACGTCTAGCATTGATACTGGTTCATCTGCAATGATGATTTTTGGTTTTAACACAAGAGCTCTTGCAAGAACTATCCTTTGGCGCTGTCCGCCAGATAACTCATGAGGATATTTTTTCGCAATCTCTTCTGCAGGTTCTAGTCTTACTTCACGTAATGAATCTATAATTCGTTTATGTCGTTCTTCCTTGTTGCCAATTTTATGAATTTCAAGTGGTTCTAAAATAATATCAAAAACCCTCATACGCGGATTAATTGAATCATACGGATCCTGATGAACCATCTGACACGACATCCTAATTGTTTCAAGACTTTTAGGATCATTTCCTATTTCCATTCCTTCAAAAATAATTTTTCCAGAATTTGCTTCAATAGCTTTCATAACTAGCCTTGCAATAGTAGATTTTCCTGAACCCGATTCTCCTGCAAGCACAAAAACTTCCCCTTCTAAAAGTGAAAAAGAAACCCCATCAACTGCCCTAACTATGGATTGTTTGGAACCAAAAAATCCTTTTTTTACAAAATGTTTTGTCAAATTTTCTATCTTGAGAATTTCACTCATCAATTTAGGATAAGGCATTTATGTATAAAAACCGGGTCGTATCACAGTTGAACACAAAAACAATCCAAAAATCATTAGGATACAGACATTTTGAAATAAATTCCAGATTAAGGTATTTTAAACCGGCATCTTCAAAAACGGAAAAAACCTTTGCCACAGAAATTTCCTCAAGCCTTAATAAACAAGAAAAATCAATTAGCTCAAAATTTTTTTATGATATTAAAGGCTCTGTGTTATTTGATAAAATCTGCAATCTTCCGGAATATTATCTGACGAGAACTGAAAAAGAATTATTAAAAAAAATTGGAAATGAACTTTTTCATTTTATTTCAAAAGATACTAGATTAGTTGAGTTAGGTAGTGGGTCTGCTGTAAAAACTCGATTACTATTGGACGTTTTTGCGAGATTTCAAAACCCAATTGAATATTTTCCAATTGATATTTCTGATATCTTGCAAGAAAGCTCGCAGAAACTGTTAGAAGATTACGAGCATCTGTCAATTACTGGAATTATTGATTCTTATGAGGGAGGATTAGAATTTGTAGAACAGTTTGATAATAAACCCAATTTGATTGCATTTTTGGGTTCAAGTTTTGGAAATTTTACTCCTGAATTAGGATTTTCATTTTTAAATAAAATATCTGCCACAATGAAAAAAAATGATTTATTTTTTATTGGCATTGATCTAATTAAAGACAAAAAAGTTTTAGAAAAAGCTTATGATGATTCAAAAGGAATTACCGCAAACTTTAATCTAAATTTATTGTCAAGGATTAATGATGAACTAAATGCAAACTTTAATCTTTCACAATTTGTTCACTATTCAATTTACAATGAGAAAAAACAAAGAATTGAGATGTATTTGCGTTCTCTTGAGAAACAAACTGTAGAAATTAAAAAGGCAAATTTGTTATTAGAAATAAAAAAAGACGAGTTGATTCACACCGAGCATTCACACAAATATTCAATCCCTCAATTTCAAGAAATTCTCACTAAAACAGGATTCAAGTTAGAAAAATTTTGGCAGGATACAAATAAACCGTATGCTCTATTCCTGGCTTCAAAAAACTAGGCGTCTTCAGCACATCTGAATCCAGAAAATAGCCATCTTTCATCTAAGCGAAAAAAGTTTCTATAACTTCCTCGTATAGACATTTGAGGAGTTCCAAATGAACCACCTCGTAAAACCTTCTGGTTAGTAAACCACTTATCATTATATTCTGAAAAACCTGTTTTGAATCCAGGGTATCCAACGAATTCAGACGAAGTCCATTCCCACACGTCCCCTATCATTTGATAACATCCATAGCTGCTTTTGCCATCAGGATAAGATCCTATTTCAGTACAACTCCAAAGATAGGATTCTAACAAGTTTGCATTTTTTTGAGTAGGCTTTTCATTTCCCCAAGGAAATGTTGTTTTTTTCATTTTTAATTCGTTCCAACATGCTGCTTTTTCCCATTCTGCTTCTGTAGGTAATCTTTTTCCAGCCCATCTACAATATGCATCAGCTTCATAGAAGCTTACATGACAAACTGGCTCATTTGGATTAATCCTTTGTTTTCCAAGAAAATTACGCCTCATCCATCTGCCATTTTCTTTTTCCCAGTACATTGGAGATTCCCAATTATTTTTCTTTACTTTGTCCCATCCATCTGATAACCAAAATTTGTAATCCTCATATCCACCATCTTCAATGAAACTCAAGTATTGCCCGTTGGTGACTGGAAAAGTGTCAATTCTATAATCATTAAGAAAGACTTTGTGTTCTGGTCGCTCAATGTCGTAAGAAAAATCTTCTCCGTGATATCCTAAGGTGTATAATCCACCTGTAATTGCAACTGATTTGGGTTCAACTTTTGAAGGTGTAGGAGGAGAATTTTTTCTCACTGGCCTATATTCATCACCAAGTAAATGCTGTAAATCATAAACAAGTAGTTCTTGGTGTTGGCACTCATGATGCAACCCCATTGTTAAAAGCTGATTTGCTTTAGATAAATCTGAATAGTTTTCAAGAAATTGTTTTACGCGTTGATTGATTGTCTCAAAATATTCAAAAACTTGTTCTACTGTAGGTCTTGATATTATTCCTCTTTTATTTTTATCATATGGTTCACCGAATTGTTTGTAATACGAATTTAGATAATCAGAAAATTCTTTTGAAAAAAATTCATAATCTGTGTTTAATTTACTTAAGACCACCTCGTAGATCCAACTAACATGACCAAGGTGCCATTTTGGGGGACTAGTATAATCTGCCGTTTGTACTACAAAATCATCCTTTTCAATAGTTTTTACTAATTCTAGAGTACGTGTTCTTACCTCATCAAATGAATCCATAAGGCTTTTTGATTCTGATACCGCAGTCATGAATTATTTACAATCAAAACCAGGAGAGTTTTAAATTTTCTCTCAAATTCTTTACTAGTATCCTCTTGCAAATATTGGAGTAACGGTACTTGATTTACCACAATAAACACATTTTGTATGTTGATTTTCCCCCTCAAAAGGTATTACCCGAATCTCGGCCCCAGTTTCATCTTTAATTTTTTCTTCACAGCTTTCTTCACCACACCATGGAGCAAACAAAAAACCTCCTTTTTCTAATTCCTCTTTAAATTTTTTGTAATCCCCTATAGCAATACTTCTTTCTTGGAGTATTTTTTTTGCTGCATTAAACATCTCATTTTGAATTTTTTCCAAAATCCCATTTATTTTCCCGTCAATCTCATCTATGCCTAGATCATTTTTTTCTTGATTATGTCGTGTCGCAATGACTACTTTCTGTTTAGCTATATCTTTTGGGCCTATTTCAATTCGTAAAGGTATTCCTTTTAATTCCCAATCATGAAATTTGAACCCTGGAGTTAATTCAACTCGCCTATCTACATGTACTCGAATTTTTTTATTTAATAACAATTCTTGAATTTCATCTGCTTTTTTTGTAACCTTCTTCGCATCTTCTTCAGAATAGTAAATTGGAACAATCACTACTTGGATTGGTGAAACTTTAGGTGGTAACACAAGACCTTTGTTATCCCCATGTACCATGATCATAGCACCAATTAATCTCCAAGAAACCCCCCAAGATGTTTGCCATGCATAATTTTCAACATTGTCCTTATCTGAAAACTTTACATCAAAAGGTTTTGAAAAATTCTGTCCCAAAAAGTGTGATGTACCCATCTGAAGTGCTTTGCCATCTGGCATAAGTGATTCCATCGTTGTAGTATAAACCGCTCCAACGAATTTTTCCTTCTCGCTTTTTTTACCTGTAATTACAGGAATTGCAAGCTCTTCTTCAACTGTTTTTTTATAAATATCTAAAATTTTGAAGACTTCCTCTTCAGCTTCTTTAGGACTAGTATGTACAGTGTGTCCTTCTTGCCACAAAAATTCGGAATTTCTAAGAAAAGGTTTTGTTGCTTTAATTTCAGCTCGTAGAGCAGTGTTCCAAAAATTGATTTTTAGAGGAAGATCTCTCCAACTCTTTATCCATTTTGAATACATCGAGTAAGCTAGAGTTTCAGAAGTTGGACGTAAAGCAAGTCTATCGCCTATCTCATTATTGCCTGACTGAGTTACCCAGAAAGCCTCCGGATTGAATCCAGCAAAATGTTTTTTTTCTTTGCCCAAAAGTGATTCTGGAATTAATACTGGCAAAAATCCATTTCTAATTCCTTCTTTTCTAAATTTTTCATCTAGAGCATATCTAATTGATTCCCAAATGGAATAACCATCTGGTCTAAGAACTATGAGCCCCTTTACTGGTGCATAATCAGCAAGTTCTGCTTTTAGTACTACCTGTGTATACCATTCACTAAAATCATCATTTTTTGTAACTGTAATTCCAATTTCTTTACTCAATTTACCATTTGATGAAGATACAGTCCTAATGAGCTTTTTCTTGTTTTAGAGAGAATCCCCTTTACAGAGAACTTTTCCCATTACCCTGCTTTGAAAATTGGGGCAAACAAAACATTGGATAAAATGAATATGATCTTTTAAAACTGGACAATCTACAAATTCGGTTTTCATCTTTTTGAGCATTTTTGGACTGACTCCTTTTAGTTTGAGCTTTCCTTTCTCATCCATCATCCCAGATTCTCTTAATTCCGCCTTTACATTATCTGGAATTTTTTGGCGATCTTCAGTAGTTTTAATTTCTACTTCGTATTTGTGTTCTAATTCTTCCATGATGTAATTAGTTACAATATTCGATTTATTAATAGATGTTGGCGATCGAAAAATTGTTAAACTTTAATATATTCTAGCTATTTTTCACAAACAGAAAGTAATTGTTAGTAATTTTTGATGTTGAAGGAGTTCTATTTGACGCCGAATATCTGCCAATTCTTGCCGAAAAAGTCAACAAGGAGAAAGAAATTTGGGAAATTACTAAAAAAGGAATTCAAGGTGACATAAATTGGGAAGAGGGATTAAAAACTAGAATTAATTTACTTAAAGGCCTTGATTATAGGATTTGTAAGGAAGTTGCTGATTCTTTACCCATTATGACTGGAGCAAGAGAAACTTGTAGGGCTCTGAAGGCTGCAGGGTGGAAAATAATGGCGGTATCGGGAGGCTTTACAATAATGACTGACAGATTAAAAAAAGAATTGAATTTGGATTTTATTTATTCAAATGAATTAATATTTAATGAAGGAAAACTTGACGGAGTAAAAATCAATGTTGACTCTGATAAATCTAAATCTGCCAAAATCAAAATAGCAGAGTGGGGAGAAAAAAAGGAAAATATTGTGGTAGCAGTTGATGGCGCAAATGATATTAAATTATTTGATATTTGTGGATTAGGAATTGCATATAGGGCACAAGACTTGGTAAAGGATTTGGCTACCGTAACCCTTGAAGAAAAAAATCTAGCCAAAATAATTGATATTATTAACAATCATTATCACCTTAAACTGGAATCCCCAACTGTTGCTTAAACTATTATTTGAACAAAAATAACATCCTTAAATGAAGTAGTTCTTTTTAACTTAATTAATGACTCTAGAAATTATTCCCATTCTTATAAAAAAAGAAATTTGTAAAGGGGATAGGATTGTTGATCTAATACTCTCATCCTCAAAACAAAAAATTCAAGATGGAGATATACTTGTTATTTCTCAAAAAATAATATCTAAGATAGAAGGTAGGACAATTAATCTCTCTAGTGTAATTCCCTCATCACTTGCTTTGGGCATTGGTGCAGAATACAATAAAGATCCTAAATTAATTGAAGTAATACTTTCAGAATCAAAAAGAATCGTTAGAATGGAAAATGAAATAATCATCGTTGAAACAAATCATGGTTTTATTTGTGCAAATGCTGGAGTCGATGAAAGCAATATAGAACCTGGTTATGCAACTCTGCTTCCAATTGATTCTGACAAATCTGCATTATCATTACAAAAACAAATTCTTGAAAAAACCAACAAAAGAGTAGCTGTTCTTGTTTCTGACACATTTGGAAGACCTTTTCGTTTGGGCCAAACAAACTGTGCAATTGGAATCGCCGGAATGGACTCTATTCTTGATTATCAAGGAACGAAAGATACTTTTGGAAAAATATTGCGTGTTACAGCTATTGCAATAGCAGATGAATTATGTGCTGCAGCCGAACTTGTAATGGGAAAGACAGAAAAATGCCCTGTAGCCATTGTAAGAAATTACAAGCATAATGAATCTAACTCAAAAATCAATTCCATAATCAGACCCGAAAATGAAGATTTATTTCGGTAAAATATTTTTAATTTTTTTTAAGATAAGAATATAATATCAATCATAAGATCCATTTTGAAATTGTCTACGAGGACTGAATTACACTGTCATAATTTATTTTCTAATTTTCATTTAGGAAAAGACGAGCCCCCATACGATTGCAATGTGACAATTTATGATCAATTATCAAGAGCAATAATCTTGAATCTCGAAGCATTATTTGTAACAAATCACAATACACTGGATGGATATTCTCAAATGCTAAAATATAAAAATGAACACAATAAATTCAAAAATATCCAAGTTTATCCAGCCGAAGAAATTAGTACAGATACTGGAGCCCATGTATTGGCATATGGGATATATCGAGAAATTCCATCTGGCCTTCCCTTAGAAGAAATCATGGATGAAATAAAAAAGCAAGATGGAGTGTCATCTGCTCCACATCCATTTAGTTTGGTTGATGCACTACGCGAAAAATCACGAATATGTGACATGATTGAAGTTTTTAATAGTAACAATATTGATATGATTTCCAATGTAAAAGCTAGTCAGTATGCTTTAGAGAATAATATGACTAAAGTTTGTGGAAGTGACTCTCATGTTAGCTCAACACTTGGACGATGTATTAATTTAACAGAATCTGAAAATACTCTTGATGATATTTTATATGCAATGAAACATAATAAAATTAGAATCGCTAACACTGGCTACACTATGCCTGAAGAAACACTATCTCACATAAAATTCAAAATTAATAATTCAAAAGACTATATTTTTGACTATGTTAAAGCAAATCATCCTAATTCTGTTTGGCTTTTTTCATTCTTGCTTAAAGTATACGAGCGAGATCCTGATAGTTATCTCTGGAAAATGTTCTACAATATCTGTCTATATTTTCTAAAAAGAATATCACATAAAATTAATTACAAAAACCTTGATTCAAATTTTATGAATGAAAGAAATCCTTTAACTATCTTACGAAAAGCTTTTTGAAATTTTTTTTATTAGGTAATACTAATTTCTAATAATTGGCTACACCGTGTTATTAATTCCTAAATAGATTTTAATATGACAAAACAGAGATCAATATAGGTGATTTGAAATTTCAAATACAGACTCTATAAAATTAGATGCCGTTGGCTTGTTTTGTCCCGAGCCTGTATTTCGTACTAAGATTGCAATTGAAAAAATGCAAGTAGGGGAAATACTAACAGTTCGAGCAGATGATCCAGCAGCTGAAGAGGATATTTCAAGATGGGTTAATAGAAATGGTCATGAGTTGTTAAGTTTGAAAAAAAGTGATAATGTTATAGAATTTTCTATAAAAAAGGTGAAGTAAAACATGGCTACTAAAGTTGAAACTGATTTATCTATTCTTGACCAAATTGGTAATACTCCATTGGTGAAACTTGTTTCTCTTTCAAATAACGACGTTCAGTATTTTGCAAAACTTGAAGGACATAATCCGTTTGGATCAGTAAAAGACAGGGCTGCCTATTGGATGATAAAAGATGCTGAAGAACGTGGAATCTTAAAAAAAGGCCAGAGTATTATCATTGAACCTACTTCAGGGAATACGGGAATTGCATTAACGGGAATTGCAAAACTGTTAGGATATGGAGTGGAGATTGTTATACCGGAAAAAGCAAGCAATGAAACAAAAAAAATTATTGAATCACTTGGTGCTAAATTATATGAGACAAGTGATGATTTGTGCCCTAAAGTCGGAGCAGGTACGGATCAAAGTATTGCTCTGGCAACATCTATTGCATCATCTAGACCAGATACCTATTATTCGCCAAATCAATATGCTAACGAAGCTAACTTTATGGGTCATTACAAAGGAACTGGCCCAGAAATATGGAAACAAACCGAAGGTAATGTAACTCATTTTTTTACTGGAGTAGGAACTGGTGGTACCATAACCGGAATTGGTGCATATCTAAAAGAAAAAAATCCTAAAATACAAATAATTGGATGCCAGCCACAACAAAATCACCTAATTCAAGGATGGAGAAATTTTGAAGAATCAGCAAAACCTGATTTATTCTTAAAAAGAGAAAACGTTGTTGACGATTGGATTTCAGTTACAAACGATGAAGCTTTTGGTGTAGTGAAAGAGGTATTTAAAAAAGATGGACTTTTGATTAGCCCCTCATCAGCTGCTGTATATGCTGCAATGAAAAAATTCCCTATAAAGAAAGGATATGTTGTTGGAATATTTGCCGATGATGGAAGGAAATTCAAAAGCATTTATTCAGAACAAAAAATAATGACCCCAGAAGAATTTGATAACTCACTAAAGGTGGCAAAACATCTTTCAAAAATAGCCTATCTGTGATCCCGTTAATTTTTCGTTTGAATTTTACAGATCATTGAATTAAGAGAAAAAGGCTTTTGTAATATCTCCACAGACTCTTTTAACACTCCTGGTGCATTTAAAAGGGAACTAATGTTATATGCTGAGGCAAAAATAATCCTCTGCTTTGGACATCTTTCTAACATCTCTTTTACTGCTTCAACTCCACTTTTTTTTGGCATGTTATTATCAATTAATACCACATCAAAGGGGCCTGTCTCTATTTCATCAGGATTTAATTTCAAAAATTCCTCGTTAAATTTTTTCATGCATTCCTCACCGTTATATGCAATAGTAACTTTACATCCATTTTTTTCAAGTATGCGTTTGTATTGTTGTAGTGTAAACAGATTATCTTCTGCTACTAAAATATTCAAAGGCATTATTCATCTATTAATATTTGAAATTAGAGTTTAACCTACAGTTTGTTTAAATTAAACGAACATATGACGTCTATTTTGTTGGCAATTCAACAAAATTTTGAATTTGTTCCTTGTTTACTATTGGTAGAATAAATTCAAATGTTGCTCCCCCCTCATGATTATTTTGTGCTGATATAGTTCCACCATGTGCTTCAATTATTCCCTTACACAAAAATAATCCTAGTCCCGTTCCTGACTGCTCTCCATATTTAATTCCCTTTGTAACAAATTTTTCAAAAATCCTTGGTAAAATTTCAATAGGAATTCCTAAACCTGTATCAGCTACTCTCACATGAATTTTATTTTTATCGGAATAAACATGTGTCTCTACAGTTATAGTTCCTTTTGGAGTAAATTTTATAGAATTATTTAGAAGATTTCTAAACACCTGCCCAATTCTTATCCTATCTACTTCTACTATGATATTTTCATCAAGATTTTCTTTAATTATAATAGGTTTTTTTAGATTTACTTTAAGGGATTTGGTAATTTCTAAAATTATGTCATTAATTGGTAATTTTTCTAATTGTAATTCTAATCGATTTCCCTCAATTCGAGTTACATCAAGCACTGCCCCCGCCAAGTCTTGTAGCTTATTTGCAAGCACAAATACCCCATCCCATGCTTCTTTCTGGTCGATATCTCCAGATTTTGCTAATTCTGCAAAACCCAAAATGGGTTGAATAGGACTTTTTAATTCATGTGAGGCAATTCCAATAAACTCGTCTTTCATTTTATCTAACACTTTTAATTTTTCATTTGCTTTTTTTAATTCTATTGTTTTCAAGTCCACTTCTTTTTTCAACTCACCATTAATTTGACTAATAAAAAATCCAATTGTAGCAGCAATTGCTCCAACAATAGTTATAATTAAAATCTGTCCAGTTAGTGAATCTCTCTCATAATCTTCAATTTGATTGGTAGATTCATCCTTTAACAATGATAATGATATCAGAGTTGAATCTAACTCATCACCTAACTGTTTTTCCATTCCACGGATCTGTTCTAGAATATGCTCATTGTTTAACTCCAAAAATAATTTTTCAACTAGATTTTCATACTCACTATATTTTGTATCTATATTTGATAATTTTTTATTTAGTATCTCAAATTCTGGTCCTGATTTTTCATACATAATATTATTTGCTCCAACATTTGCAATGTTTTTAGCTCTCTCAATATTGGAATTGATCGTCCTATCACTAAACCAAAAATCTACCTTAGTTTTTTCTAATTCTTCTATATTGCTAGTTTCCGATAATCTCAAAATTTTTTCAAGATTCATTGCTTGGTTGGATTTTTGGAATTTAATTTCTGATACTATTTCATATAGTGGCGTATACTGTTCAGAAATAAGAATAATTTCATTACTAACTTTTGACATTTGAAAAACTCCATACATTACGGTAATTCCTAATAGTAAAATAATAACTCCAACTAGCCCGCCAATTTTAAAACTTGTTTTTGAATTCTTAAACAATTATTTTACCTCCATATGTTATCATTAAACTCTAATAACCCAAATCTCCAAAAATAACATCTATTCATACAGATTTTATGTAAAACAACTAGTATCTGTAAATGTCTGATCAAAATGGACAGACATGGATGGACTGGAAAATCTTTCTAATCCTCTGAAAGGAACTTATCTACTTCTATTGCTGCCATGCATCCAAAACCTGCTGCTGTAATTGCTTGACGGTATCTTCTATCATGAACATCTCCAGCAGCAAAAACGCCCTTCACACTAGTTTTGGAATTTCCTTTAAGAACGATATAACCTTGATCATCTAGTTCAATCTGATTTGTAAAAAGTTTTGTGTTTGGATCATGACCTATGGCGACAAAAATTCCTCCTACATCTAGTGTACTTTTCTCATTTGTATTAGTATCTTTTAAAACTACTTTCTGAACTTTTCCATTTCCAATAATCTCGTCTACTGTTTTATTCCAATGAAACTTGATCTTTTTATCTGCAAAAGCTCTTTCTTGCATTACTTTACTTGCTCTGAGTTGATCTCTTCTATGTACCAAATGAATAGTAGATGCAAATTTTGTAAGAAATGTAGCTTCCTCTATTGCAGAATCTCCTCCTCCTGCAACAACTAATTCTTGATTTCTAAAAAATGGACCATCACATGTTGCACAATACGACACACCTTTTCCAGCATAGGTTGTTTCCCCCTTCAATCCAATCTTTCTTGGATTAGCTCCCGTGCAAATTATTACTGCTTTTCCTTCATATTCTTGAGATGCAGTAAGTACTTTGAATGGTTGGTGATTAAAATCAACGTTGACTACTTCGTCATCAACAATAGTAGTTCCCATTCTCTCTGTTTGCTTTCTAATATTTATCATAAGATCAGGTCCCATTATACCATTTTCAAATCCTGGATAGTTTTCTACATCGGTTGTGTTGACAAGCTGACCTCCTGGGAGAATTCCTGAAAGAATTAGTGTATCGTGCCTCGCACGAGAACAATATATTCCTGCGGTATACCCAGCAGGTCCAGCTCCAATTATTATTACATCAAACTTTGTCTTTTTTTCTTTTAGTTTTTTTGGAATATCTTTTTCTAAATTTTTTCCTACTTGCTGAGCATCATTAGTGCTTGACATCATTCAATAAATCCGAAACTCACGAATTTAAATCAAGCACCAAATCTTCAAGAATTTTTTGATGTTTTTTGCAGAGTTTCCCAATCTCAATCTGAGAGTAAAGTAATTCTTTTTGCCAATGTGGGTTAAAAAGACGGCATTCTTTTTGATTACAAAATGGATCTCCTGTAAGGTAATAAAATAAGGCTTGCATGGAATAGCCCTCTACTATTGATGATAATCGCTTATCATTATATTCTAAATATTTGCCTCGATATTTTTTCTTAATTAATTCCAGGTTTAATCCATGTGTAATATTAGAAATCAAATCAATATAGTATTCTTTTGGTTTGGCAGGGGCTTCTATTATTCCGGTGATGGAAATTATTGATGGATTTGAACATATTATAGCCCTTCCGTGATATCTATAATCGTTATAATTATAAGTGCACATCAATTTATTTGTAAAAATTAGATGAAAATATTCCATTGTTTTTTCTTCTTTTGAAACAATATTTTGCAGAACTTTTTGAAATTCAAATCCATCATACATTATAATATTGTTAGTTTTTGAAAGGCTTTGAAAATTATTTTCTTCATATTCGATTTCTTTTTCGGTAGGTGAATGAATCTCAAATGGTTTTATTCCATTTGTGATTCTACATGATGCCAGTTGTTTTGCAGTAGTTTTTTGAATATCTGAGAAAATATTTTTACGAACCTCTGTATCTATTTTGAATTTATTTCGGATAAAATCTGCCAGATGCTTAATTTTTATTTCTGGTATTGACGGTTCATCGTATAGAAAAATTTTGGAAATTTTCAATAAAATATTTGTAATTAAGTTAGTTATCTGTCTAACTCTTTAATTTTTGCCGCAGTAACTTCTGCAGCTTTTTTACCTGAATATAACATAGACCCAAAAGTTGGTCCCATTCTTGCTAAACCAAATGTCTCTGTTACTGACATTCCTGCCACAACTAATCCTGGATAGATTTCACCTGTCTTTTCAACAACATGTTCTTCCCCACTATCAACCCACATAGGATTCATTCCCTTCCATTCAACTAACTTTCTATCTACAAGACGTTTTACTGCAACTGAATCATGACCTGATGAATCAATCACCATTTTTGATTCTAATGCTACTGGATCCACACATGTGATGTTTCTTGGTAATGCCGATACAGGCATCCAGTTAACTACAACTCCTGCAACTCTACCATTCTTTAATACTAAATCGTCAAATTTTGTTAAATTCAAAAACTTTACTCCCGAATCACATGCAGCTGCAATCAATTTTGAAACTGCATGAGGTCCTGGTGTAAGATATAATCCATTTGCAACTTTCTTATATGGAATACCAAGTTCATCCCAAATCTTTTGAGCGGGTTCTCTTACAGTTACTGGATTCATCATATATCCTCCTAACCAATATCCGCCACCAAGATAGTTATTTTGCTCAATAATCAAAACTTTAAAACCCATCGAAGATAGTTCTCGTCCTGCAGTCAAACCTGCAGGACCTGCACCAATTATAATTACATCTGATTCAGCTCTATCTATTAAAACCGAATGAAATTCATCTGCAATTGCTTTAGTAATGTCAACCTCTCTTACATCTGTAAAAATTTTTTTGGGCCTTTCCTGGTTGATTGATTCTTGCATGCATTAATCCAAAGTAAAACCCATTAATAGTTTCCTCATTTTTAATAGAATCTTATTAAACTAGTTACTTTGAAAGAAATTTTTGATTCTTTTCAATTTCAATTTTTTTCGGCAACGAGGATATTTGGTTCCTTCTTAACTGGGCTAGGTCTTTTACCATATTTTTTTTCAATTGATTTATGCTGTTCTGTTTTATTTGCTCGTTATACATTTTATGTAAACAGTTACTGCAAATTCTATCAGATGCTCCCATCCCTTCAGGAGGAGTAATTCCGATAATCTTAAATCTTGATCTTGATGTTTTCAAACTTCGTGGTAGAAAAATTTGTTTACAAGAATAACAACGATTATCCATTAACATCTTATCTTTACAGTCCTAAAAAAACATACGTGCTTTGGTTATTGATTTAGGTATTAGTATTGCCTAATTTAATACACTACACTTTTACAAAATACATCTATGATTTGAGATAGTTATTGTGGCAAGATATGGTAAGAATATAGTAAATAACGATTAAAATTCCTCCTCTCAAAAATTTATATCTAAACTCAAAGAACCTTTTTTAATATTGAATATATCTAATCTTAAACAATCTGATTATAATCCTAAATTGCCTAGAGTAAATTGGGCAAAAATTGAAGAAGCAGATAATTTTGCTAAAACTGTAAAGCTATTTCGACAAGGAAAAATTGATCACGATAATTTTAGGCGTTTTAGATTACAACATGGCGCCTATGGCACAAGAATGACTGATGATTATGCAATGGTTCGAATTAAAATTCCAGCGGGGGAAATTACCGCAGCACAATTAGAAAAAATCGCTCAACTTAGTGAGATGTTTTCTATTGGAAGTGCTCATATTTCTACAAGACAAAACATTCAGCTTCATTGGGTAATCTTAGAAGATGTATCAGAAATTATGCGTGGATTAACTGAAGTTGGTTTGACCTCAAGAGAAGCATGTGGAAACACAGTTCGTAATATAATGTGTAGTCCTCTTGCTGGTATATGTAGTGCTGAAGAATTTGATGTAACTCCATATGCCATTGCTACTGCAAAGTTTCTTTTAAGAAACCCATTAAATCAAAATCTTCCACGGAAATTTAAATTCAATTTTACATGCTGTGAAAAACATGGAATGGTAAGAATGGTTGATGTTGGATTAATACCACAGTTAAGGGATCTTGACGGAATGAAGCAACGTGGTTTTAAAATATTTTTAGGTGGAGGTCTTGGTAACAAATCTTTTGTTGGACATCAATTAGAAGATTTTACATCTGAAGATGATTTATTGTATACTTCTATTGCAGTTTTGAGAATATTTGACAGAATGGGTGATCGAAAAAATATGGCAAGAAACAGAATGAGGTATTTAGTTGACGAGATGGGTTGGGAAAAATTTCAAAACTTGGTTTTAAAAGAAAGAGCAATTGTAAGAGCTACTCAATCTGTAATTGTAAAACTTGATGTAGATGATACTCCTATTGATATCAAAAGACCAATAACAGTATCCGGAACTGATGGAAAACCAATCCCAGATGGATTCTCTCGTTGGATTAAAAGTTCGACTTTTAAACAAAAACAAGATGGATATTATTCAGTTTTTATTAATTTAGAAGCTGGTGATATTACATCCAACCATCTTCGTGCTCTCGCAAAAATATGTAGAGAATTTTCAGCAGAAGGATTTGCAAGAAATGGATTCTCTCAAGATATAGTCTTTAGATGGATTCATGAAAGCGAACTTCCTAGATTATATTCTCATTTAATTGAAGTTGGGCTAGCAAATCCTGGAGCACTTACTATGGCATCCCCAATAGGATGTTCTGGAACAACCTCATGTAATTTGGCACTTACTAACTCTCATAGGCTTGCCAAAGAAATTCAGCGTAAGTTCCTTGAATTAAAATTGGATGAGGATGATGACTTGCGAGATTCTACTATTAAGATTAGTGGATGCCCTAATTCTTGTGGACAGCATGAAATAGCTACCATTGGATTTTACGGTGGTGGGGGACGAGTTGGTAGAGATATGTATCCGCTTTATCAGATGTCGCTTGGCGGACGTTCAGATGGAAATACAATGTTAGGAATAAACTGTATGCGCGTTCCTGCTAAAAGAATAATCCCAGTAATTCTGAAAATAATAGAATCATTTAAGAAAAATAAAAAAGTTGGGGATACACTTGCGTCATGGATCAATAGGATTGTAAGTGGAAATGAAAATTCTGAAATAAAATCTGTAAATGATATGAAACAATTTCTTTCTCCGCTTATTATGCCACCTACTAAAGAAGAGGATGCAGATTTTTATTTGGATTATGGAAGTGATAAAAACTACCACACAATCACTGGAAAGGGTGAATGTGCTGCTTGAGTAAAGAAAAAACTCTACGCGTTACTACTGATACTGATACACTTCGCTCAGAGATTCGTGACAAAAGCATTCAAGTAATAGATGTAAGAAGAGAAGAAGAATATAAGAAGAGTCACATCCCTACTGCGGTAAATTTGCCACTTGCAACTTTATTATCAGATGATACCCCTGAGCGTGTAGTTAAGCTTGTAAATAATCTTGGAATAGATGACGAAACTTCTGTAGTTGTTTATGATGATACATTTGGCGCTTTGGCATCTAGAGTTGCTTGGACATTAGAATATTTGGGGCATAACGATGTTTCCTTACTGGAAATGACATATGGGCAGTGGAATAATTTAGGCCTTGAAACAGATTCTAAAATCCCTTCTATTTCCTCAAAAAACCACTCTATAAAACTTCATCCAGAAATTATGGCAACCGTTGATTATCTGGAAAAAGCTAAAGAAAACAAAGATGTAATTTTGATGGATAATCGTGAAAGATTAAATTTCTTAGAGCAGCATATTCCTGGTGCAATTAACATCCCATATAGAACTCTTGGAACCGCAGATAAAATTTTACTTTCAAAAGACGAAATGAAAAGATTACTTGAAAATAGACGAATACGCTCTGATGCTGAAATTATAACATATTGTGGTAGTGTAGGAACACTTTCTGGATTAGCATATTATGCTTTAAAATCAGTTAACCTTCCAAATGTGAAATTATACGTTCGTTCATTTAAGGAATGGAAAAGTCTGAACAAACCAATTGGAAAACAAGAAAATGCAAACTATTGGGATCTTTCTGCTGAATGAATAATATTTTTAGGTTTGAGATACTTCACTTCGTAACTTTTGGGTCACAGTAGCTTCAATATCATCAAAAACATCCAACATTTTCTTCTTATTTTCATGTAAATAATCAATTCCTCTGTCTTTTAATCTGATTTTCCATAATCTTATTTCTCTATGGCTCTCAAAAAATTGGTCTATCATTTGCTGACCAAATTTTGACGAATCAATAAATAAATCAAAATTTTCAATTGTTTTTTCAATATCTTCTTCTTCAATTGATGATTTTACTGTTTGAATTGCTTGACTAAGCTCTTTTAGATTTTTAATTGAACTTGGTAATTTCTTCTGAGTTAATCCAAGAAAACCTTTCTTTTCTGCGCCAATTTTTTTTGCCATTTCTGGTGCAAGATCATATGTATCTATTTTACTAAATCCCTGCTGTTTTTGATGTTTGACTACTAAACCTTTTTCAATTAATTTTGAAAGAGCATCTAGAGCATCTGCTTTATCAAGAAAAGTAGTCCATACCATTGCACCAATTGTATGATAACCTTGTCTAATAGACTCTAAAACAACAATTTCAACAATTCGCTTAAACCCTTCTTCAATTCTGACATTTACAAAATCTTTATCTTTTACAGCTCTTTTTGCATTTTTTACATCGATTTCAATTGCACGCTTTAATGCTTCAATTGATTCAGGTATTTGATTTAACAGAGAAAGAAAACATGCTTTGTTATACCATGCCATTCCATAGGTTGGTTCAGACTCGATTGCTTTCTCAATAGAGTCAAGTGCCTTTGCATAGTTTTTTTGCTCATAATGTACTAACGCTTTTAAATTCCAAGCTTCAGCGTTAGTTACATCAATATCCAAAATCTTATCATACACTCTTAAGGCATCAGCATGTTCATCTAAATGGAATCTTGCGTATCCTAATTTTAAAAGTGCATCCACGTTATCTGGGTCAATTCTTAAAACTTGCTCAAAAACTTGTGCCGCATCTTCGAGTTTCTCATCTGCCATTAAATTAACGCCTTTTTTGAAAAGTTTGTTTCTATTATAATCCGCATCAGTGAGACTGGTCTCTTCTATTTTTTCCTCTACTTTCTTTTTGAAGGGTTTTTTCATACAGATTACTTTAACGAATTTTCTCTAGATAAATACTATTCCCAATATTTTCCTTGTTCTTCTAAGATCCCCCTGGATTTCAAATGGTAAATACAAAAATACTTCATAATTCCATCTTCGGTAGTGTCTACTAACCCTAAAATTGAGATTCAAGGAACTTCACCCTTTAAACTGCCATCGGGGGTTTTTGAGGTTCAAATAGCTATATCTGATCAAAAACCATCCGAAAAAAGCCTCCTTGAAAAAAACTTTCCAACTCTCTGGAAGCAAGATTTTCATTTAAAAGTACAAGATCGAAAATTTACCCAAATTTTAGGAAGTAATGATAATCCTCTGCCAAAATCAGTTTTGGATGCAGATTCTGTATGGGTTATTGTTTCGGATCAATTTTCTTCATTACATTCCGTTTTTGATGTTCAAATTTCCAAAACTTCAACAACATCAAAACCTCAAAAATCCGAACGGGAAAGTATTTCAAAAGAAACTGACATTAAAACCCCTCCAAAAATTCAGAAAGAGACCATTGCACCTCGAAGTGAATTTGGAACTTCATTTGACCGTAGTTCTCGTCCTGCAACAGGCCCAATGGGTGATAAGGGAAGAACAGGTCCTCCTGGCCCTCAGGGTGATCAAGGACCCCCAGGTCCTGAAGGCCCGCCAGGAGACAAAGGAGATACAGGTCCTCCAGGTGATAAAGGAGACAAAGGACCAACTGGACCTAGAGGAGAAAAAGGAGACAAAGGATTAACAGGAGATAAAGGAGATAAAGGTGATAAAGGCCCTCCAGGATTTCCAGGAGAAAAGGGCGATAAAGGAAATCAAGGTTCTCCAGGTGATAAAGGAGATAAGGGTCCTACAGGTGAACGGGGGCCCAGGGGTCCACCTGGAGATAAAGGTCCAACAGGAGAGACAGGTGCAAAAGGCGATAAAGGAAGTACCGGAGATACTGGTCCTGAAGGAGACAAAGGGACTCAAGGTCCACAAGGGAAACCTGGCGATAAAGGATTAACAGGTGTTCCTGGGACTCCAGGAGAAAAAGGAGACAAAGGTCCGCAAGGCCCACAAGGAGAAAAGGGTCTTACAGGTGCTACAGGTCCACCTGGTGACAAAGGTCCAATAGGTCCACAAGGTCCACAAGGTCCTAGAGGACAATCAGGCCAGCCAGGAGAAAAAGGTCCAATTGGCCCTCAAGGAATTCAAGGCCCACAAGGTGAAAGAGGTCCTACAGGTTCTCCGGGTCCACAAGGAGAACAAGGTCCAAGAGGAGAACAAGGTCCACCGGGAGCAATTGGTCCAAGAGGTCCACCAGGTCCCCCAGGAGAAAAAGGAGCTGCTGGAATGTCAGAGGAAAATAAAATATTATTTAAAGAATTATTGCAAATTCTAACATCTAAAAACATCATTACTACCCAAGAACAAATCAAACTAATGAGTTATTTGTATTAGTAATATATTCAAATATGATAAGAACAGAGGAATGTTTGATGAGTCAAAAACCAAATAAAATTGAATTTAAGATGATGGATTTTACTAGGCTAGAAAATGAATTTGTATCTTTTAAACTTGAAGATGGCACAATAGTTAAAGTGAAAGTTGATTTGGACCGAGTTGGGCTTGCTACTAATTATAATAACCCTGATGGAACTCCTCACTATGCCATTAATACTTCAGTAAAATTATCCATAATCCCAAATGATAGAAAATTCTCTGTTGAAAAAACTTCAATTAAAGGACCCCAATCTTCTCCTCCATCTCAAATGTTTAGCTAACTACATTTTTCCCAATTACTTCTGACTAAAAATATTTGATTCCTTAGCAAATAATTCTAAAATTTTACACAAATAATTAATTTCCTTATTTAGGTAATTATACCTAGTATACACTTTCTGCCGACGGACGCTTGCCTTGTAACCAAGATGTATGTCCACAAACTGTACATTTGTATTGTCGTCTCCGCTTATACGATGGAATTTTTGGCTGAAAAATCATCTCTTGTTTAGTTTTGGCGATACAAAACTTACACCATCTATCCTCAAAATCTATTTCTAAATCTTCGTTATTTTTTTTCATATTAAATTAAAGATTACATTTCTCGAGATTTTATTATCGTTAATACATCCTCATCTTGTAGTATATGATTGATTCCCACTCTTTGACCGCCAAATTTCACACTTTTACCCCATACCATCCCATACCTAAACTGTTTTTTCATATTTCGATGTAGCTTGTTACAAATATCTAGTACAGAAGAGCCCTCTCTTGCAATAAGAGGTTCTTTGAAATCGGTTTCTCCCCCTTTTGGTTTCATGTAAATTCTAATGAACTTAAGTTTCTCGTAAATCTTTTCTTTCAGTAGATCGATATTTTTGTTCGAATCTGCAGATATTGTAATAAAATCTGATTTGATTTTTGTTTTTAAATCCTTTAGAAATTTATCATCTACCAAGTCTATTTTGTTAATTACCATGAGAGAATCTGCATAAGATTTACTTCCTGATAGAAAATCAACAATTTGATCAGATTCTACATCCTCCCTTATTACTACTCGGGCACTAGTGATTCCATATACGTGTAGAATATCCTTTAGAAGTTTTTCAGATATTTTTGTTAATTTTACTTGTTGGGCAATAGCAATGCCACCCATTCCACTTTGTTCTATGATGATATTTGGAGGCTTTTGATTTAATCTGATACCTATATTGGCTAACTCTGTAATCAGTACATCTTCATGATATGGCTGGAAAACATCTAACACCAATAAAACTAAATCAGCATTTCGCGCAACTGAAAGCACTCTTTTACCTAGTCCTTTGCCAGTTGACGCTCCCTTAATTATGCCAGGTAAATCTAAAATCTGAATCTTTGCTCCCCGGTAATTCATCATTCCTGGAACCACTGTCAGAGTGGTGAATTGAAATGCACCTACAGAAGATTTTGCAGATGTTAATTTATTGAGTAAAGTAGATTTTCCAACACTTGGTAGTCCAATTAATACTACTGTTGCATCCCCTGCCCTTCTTACATCAAAACCATCTGATACGCTACCTTTTTTTGATCTGGTTTCTTGTTCTCGTTTTAATTTTGCAATTTTTGCTCTTAACAATCCAAGATGATGTTCCGTTGCTTTGTTGACTTGTGTACGCCCCATCTCATCTTGGATGGCTTTAATTTTTTCAGGAATTCCCAATTAACTCAACCCATGCACATACTTTCTAAATAAAGTCTTATTATTTTTCTTAATCATTTGGATTCTGGTAACAGGTATAGCCTCAAAAAAATTAGATTCATTTAGAAATTCAAGTAACGTCAATTCTCTTATTCTATCAAAATCCCTGTAAAATACCCTGTATAACATGGGATCGTCTGCAAATTTTGCTTTACTAAATATCTCTTCAATTATTCCTTTTTTAGCCATATCGATGTGATTTTAACTATTCCCACTAATCTATTTTCATTTGTAATAGGAGTGAATTTCTAATTACGTAGCAATTATTATCAAGCATGTAATACGTGGTTTATTGAAACAAAAAACTTTTGCCATAGACATTGATGGTACAATAACTGAAAACGGGGTAGGCCGGATTAATCTAGATGCATTAAGTGCTTTACGACATTTAAAAAATATAGGTCATAACGTAATTTTTGTTTCAGGAAGATCATCAGTTGAAGGATATTTACTATCAGTCTTTGGAGGCACGACTCCAATAGCTGTGGGTGAAAACGGTGGTTGTATTACGACCGGCCCAAACATGCATAAATTATTAGGTAATAAACTCGATTGTTTACAAGCATTTGAACTATTGAAATCAAATATTCCAAATATTGCTGAAAAACCTGTTTTTCCTCGTATGACCGAAATTGTTCTAGAAAGAACTTTTGACATTGAATCGGGGAACAATTTTGTAAATGATAATAATTTGCCTGTTATACTCTCGGACAGCCAATTTGCTTTTCATATAAATTCCAAGGGAATTGATAAAGCTCGAGGTTTTAGTGAAGTGATGAAAATGTTATCCATACCTAGTGATGATGTAATTGCTATAGGAGATAGTAATACTGACATTCCTTTATTTAAAATTGCAAAAACTAGTATTGCTCTTGGAAATTCCACAGAGTTTGTGCAGTCCAATGCAACCTTTAGTGTTTCTGGAAAATCTGGAGACGGTCTTATTGAGGCGCTTGATAAATTAGCTCCCAAACTTTCTGAGGTTTGATAATGACATTCCAAATTTTACTTGATGAAATTAAATTAAATATTCAAAAAATAATTGATGAACTTAAACTTCCCGAAATCTCATTTGTTGTGGAGCCATCAAAATTAAACTTTGGAGACGTTACATGTAATGTATCATTTTTACTTACAAAATATTTAAAGAAAAAACCATATGATATTGCAAAAATAATTTCAGAAAAGTATCGACCTTATCTAGGTGATCTTATCAAAAATGTTGAAGCACATGAATCAGGGTATGTCAATTTTTTTGCTGATTATTCAAAGTTAACTGGAATTATTCTTAAAGCCTCTATTCGAGATGATTACGGATTTTTAGATTTGGGTAAAAAATCAAGAATAGTAGTTGAGCATACTAGTGTTAATCCAAATAAAGCATTGCATATTGGACATGTAAGAAATATTGTAATTGGTGATACCATTGCCAGAATTCTTCGACAAACTAATTTTGACGTTAAAGTTCTTAATTACATAGATGATTCGGGTTTACAAGTTGCTGATATTATTCTTGGCTTCAAATACGGAGGATTTTCTGAAAATCCTCATGCCGGACAAAAATTTGATCAGTACTGTGGAGATGTTGTCTATGTTAAGACCACTGAAAAATATCTTTCAAATCCTGAACTAGAAGAAACCCGTAAAAATATCTTAAAGTCTATAGAAGATGAAAATTCCGATATTGCTAAATTTGCAGAAAAAATTACTAAAAAAGTTCTTTCTGAACAACTAAAAACATGCTGGAAATTATCAGTTTTTTATAACTGTCTCAATTTTGAATCTCAAATAATTCGTTCTGGTCTATGGAAACAGGTATTTGAAAAAATGAAAGAAATGAAACTAACATATCTTGAAGTAGAAGGAAAAAATGCTAATTGCTGGGTAATTAAAGGAGAAAAAAATGATGAAGATAAGGTCCTTGTAAGAAGTAATGGAACTGCTACTTACATTGCAAAGGATATTCCATATGCAGCATGGAAGTTAGGATTACTTCCTGATCCGTTCTTCTACGAGCACTATACAACACAAGAAAATGGAGAAATTTTGTGGCAAACTACACTTCTCAAAAATAATAATCCTAAACAAGACTTTACCGGAGACAAGGTACTTACTGTAATAGATTCACGACAATCCCGATTACAAAAAATAATTGTGAATTTAATGTCAGAATTCAAATCTGATGAAAAAGCCTATGTTCATCTAGGATACGAATCAGTTACCTTAAGTTCTGATACTGCAAAATCTTTAGGAATTGACACCTCTGGCAAAACCGCTCAAATGTCTGGCAGGAAGGGGTTATACGTAAATGCAGATTCAATTATTTCTTTACTTGAAAAAAAAACATTGGAGGAAACTAAAAAAAGAAATCCCGAATTGGATGAAAAAATCTTACAACAAATAGCACATGATGTAGCAATAGGGGTAATTCGATATGAGATGATAAAACAAGATCTTGATAAAATAATTACCTTTGATTTATCAAAATCAATGAGTCTGGAAGGTGACACAGCACCATACATACAATATACTCATGCTAGAGCATCTCGAATTCTAGAAAAAGCTGGAACTACTCCTAATTATGAGACCCTCTTTGAATTACTAAACAATGAATTTGAAATTGCACTAATTAAACAAATTGGAAAATTTGATTTACAGATAATAGACGCTGTTAATAATTTCTCTCCAAAAGTAATTGCCAAATATTGTTACGCATTAGCTGTGACTTTTAACGCATTTTATGAACACGTTAAAGTTCTTGATGATAGTAATAAAAAATTGATAAATGAAAGACTCTGTCTGGTTAACTCTTTCAAATCAACTATTCATAATGCATTAAATCTATTAGGAATTATATCGCCTAATTCTATGTAGGGCCATCTATTTTTATTTGATAGTAGGGTCTGTTCATGCCGGACATACAAGAGGATATTATCAAAATTAGTCATGAATTATAATAATGGCTACAAGGATAAACGGCTCAATACTAGTTGAAAGTACTGAATATTCAAAATTATGCTCTTTTTGTGGATCACGTTTGAACATGGAAGAGGGCGTGATGATTTATGATAAAAATTGGTATCATAATGGCTGCTGGAATTTATTTGAAAATCCAAAAGGAGGTAATTCAAAATGACTAGTGTAATTGTTGTTGATGATGATAGAGATACAGTGGAAGTTTTTTGTGAATACCTTGCAATAAAGGATATCAAAGTATTAGGAAGAGGTTATGATGGAAAAACTGCCGTAGAATTGTATAAACAACATAAACCCGACGTTGTTCTTTTAGATGTAATGATGCCTGATTATGACGGTTTTTACGGTTTGGAACAAATTAGAAGAATAGATCCTGCCGCAAAAATAATTATGGTTACAGCTGATTTAACCTCAGACACTGAAAAAAAATTGGTAGACCTAAAGGCATCTGCAATGATCTATAAACCATATGAAATAGATAGTGTTATTGAAACAATAGAAATGGTAAATAAAGAAAATGTTGTTTTATCAACCACCAATACAAACTAAACTTTTTTCAATAATTCCTAAATACTCAATTTATTGATACTATATGAACATCATGAAGATTTTGATTGCAGAAGATGAAGAAGATTTATCATCACAATACCAGGAAATATTAGAAAATAATAACCATTCCACAATTGTCACAAATGACGGAAACAAATGCCTTTCTGCATACCGCAAAGAATACGAAAAATGGTTTGACCAAAAAAATGATGATGCCCGTCCAGACTGTCCTTTTGATGTAGTCATTCTTGATTATCAAATGCCAAACAAGAATGGAATGGATGTAGCAACTGAAATTCTATCAATTGTTCCTAAACAACGAATAATTTTTGCATCTGCTTTTGTCGAAAATACACTTAAAGATTCAATTAAAAGTTTAAAACAAATTATTGAATTAATACAAAAACCTTTCTCATTGCAAGCTTTGGTGGATACGATTGAAGATAAGGAAATTTACCATGAATTGGAAAAACTAAATGTTGACATTAAAAATTTAAAAGAATTAGAACCTACTCATGCACAAGTACGAGATTATCTAGACGCATTACAGAAGATTCAAAAAGGCCGAACTTTCTAAAAATTTAGGTTACATCCCATTTAGATTGTTTATTATAATTTCCTGAACCTATTTTTAATCAAAATGCAGTAGATTATATTTAAAAATATTGAGCCTAACTTATGAATAAAATAAAACAAGATTCGTACGTACTATTTTTTTTTAATAATACAAAGAAATGGCTAACAAAAATTTCCAAAGAAAAAGAACTTCATACTCATATTGGTGTAATTCGGCATACGGATGCCATTGGAAAAGAGTTTGGCTCTAAACTAGTTACAAATAAAGGAAAATATGTCTATTTGCTTGAACCCACAATTCATGATTTTATAATGAAAATACAACATGGCACTCAAATTGTTTATCCTAAAGACCTTGGCTATATTGCAGCCAGATCAGGGCTTGAAAGCGGTCAGAAGGTTGTGGAGATAGGGACTGGGAGTGGGTCTCTGACCTCTTTTGTTGCAAGTATAGTAAAGCCCAATGGACACATTTACACTTTTGATGTTGATTCGGAATTTATGAAAATAGCTAAAAAAAATATTGAAAAAGCTAATTTGATAAAATATGTTACAATGAAGAAGATGGATCTTAAAGTAGCAAAAAAAATGCCTGTATCAAATGCAGATTTAGTCTTAATTGATCTAGGAGACCCGTGGAGTGTAGTTCCACAAGCAAGAAAAATGTTAAAGGGTAGTGGAGGATTGTTTGCAATTTGCCCAACAATGAATCAGCTTGAAAAATTAACTTCTTCATTAATTCAAAATGAATTTACTGACATAGAGTGCACCGAACACATTATTCGAACAATAGATGCGCGAGAAGGAAAAACAAGGCATTCTTTCCAGGGTATTGGGCATACTACTTATCTTACTTATGCAAGAAAAGCATTTTTTGAAAGAGAGAAACTACAAAGATCATCCATTAAAAATGATGAATCAAAAACACTATGATATTTATTTGAAATTTGAACACCATTGATAGTTTAATAAGAAATTTTTTAAGTTAAACTTGGTCTGTACGATCTAAACAAACACACCCTAATAGCAATATTTCACGTTTATTTTTTGACGTAGATTGTCTACCTATAAACTGGAAAAGGATACTTTAGCAAAAGATAACTTATTGTTAGATAAAAAAATTAAAAATCTTGTTAGAGAAAAAGAAAAATTTGATAAAAAAGATTTTTCTTCTTTTTTAGAACCTGTTACAAAAGAAGATCTTGCAAAACTAAATTTTTCTGAGGATCTTATTCAGCTAAAAGCAATACAAAGAGAAAGACTTCTCGAAGACATTTCTACTCTTCTAAATGAAAAAATTAAAGAACTTGAAAAAAAGGAAAAAGAAAGCAAACAAAAAGAACAACTTCTTTGTGAGTTGGCATCGGCTTTAGATGTTAAAGTAAAACAATTGGAATCTAGTAACGCTCAACTTCAATTAGAAAAGAAACATTCTGAAGAACTAAATCATAACTTAAAAATCGCATTGAAAAAATTAAGTGATGCTGAGATACAATTAAAAATTGAACGAGATTGGTTAGCTGAACAAGTTGAGAAAAAATCAATGGAGGTTCTCAAAACTATTGATCAGCTAATAAAGGCTGAAAACTCCAAAAATAAGAATTTCTAAACATTATTTCTAAAGAGAGTATTTATTCATCATAAAAAAATACACATTCTATTGGTAGCAAAAAACCTTCAAGCAAACTTAGTGAAAAAATTCATTCCTGAAAGAAAGATAAAATCACGAAAAGGAGAAAATGGTATTGTACTTGTAGTTGGAGGAAGTTACATATATCATGGTGCTCCAATCATTTCTTCTTTAGCTGCATTACGGTCTGGAGCAGATCTTGTTTATACTAGTGTTCCAAAAATAAATGTCCAATCCACAAGAGCAATTTCTCCTAATCTGATTGTGCTCCCACTTGTTGATTCAAAACTAACTCGTGGAGCTGCAAACAAACTATTGGGACAAATTCCCCACGGTTTAGATTCCGCTACAATTGGGATGGGCCTTGCAATTAAGGACATCGAATCTCTTCAATCATTATTGAAACCACTCTTAGCTAGTGACGTTAGACTCTCACTTGATGCAAGTGCATTAGTTAGTGGAATACTGCCTATACTTTCCAATCAAAATGTTGTTGTTACTCCCCATGCCGGTGAATTTAAAAGACTATTTGGAGAGTCTCCACCGAATTCCATTAAAGAGAGAGTATTAATGGTAGAAAAATTCGCAAAAAGTAATTCACTAATTATACTTTTGAAAGGACCAACTGATATCATCTCAGATGGTCAAAAAACTTTTTTGAATCCAAAAAAAACTCCAGCCATGACCGTAGGTGGTACTGGCGATGTCTTATCTGGAATTGTCGCTTCTTTTCTAGCTAGAAACAGAAATGCCTTAGAGTCTGCATCTGCTGCTGCATTTGTAAATGGTTTAGCGGGTAAAATAGTTCAACGAACTATGGGGTTACATATGGCAGCAACTGATCTGATAGATATTTTACCTTCAGTAATCAAGCCTTTCGATCGTATCAGGTGATTGACTCGAACAAGGTTCTAAACTCAGTTGATAATAATTTACATGAACTTATTTCCCAATTACAAATTTTAATACGCCAGCCAAGCGTATCTGCAAAAAATGAGGGCATAGAAGAATGTGCAAAACTTGTTGCTAAAATTATGAAAAAATCAGGAATCGCCCCAAGGATTTTACGCTTAAAAAAAGGAGTTGCTCCTGTAGTATATGGTGAAGTAAAATCCAAAAAAAATCCCAGCAAGACTATTCTTTTCTATAATCATTATGATGTACAACCTGCAGAACCATTTGAATTATGGGATGATGAGCCCTTTAGTGGAAAAATAAAAGGAAATAAAATTTTTGGCCGTGGCTCATCCGATGATAAAGGAGAATTAATGACTAGAATTAAAGCAGTTGAAGCGTTTCTTAAAGTCACAGGTGATGTTCCGTGCAATGTAAAATTTCTTGTTGAGGGAGAAGAGGAAACAGGAAGTGCTCATATAGACAAATACTTGAAAAAATTTAAGAAAAATTTTTCTTGCGATGGAGTGATATGGGAATTTGGATATATTGATACCAAAAATCGTCCAATAATTGGTCTTGGAATGAAAGGACTTCTTTATGTTGAATTATCCAAAAGAGAATTAATTAGAGACGCTCATTCTAGCTTAGCGGTAATAATTAAAAACCCAGCATGGCGATTAATTGAGGCCATCAATACTTTACGTGATACAAAAGGTAAGATTTTGATTAAAGATTGGTATAAAGAAGTTAAACCATTTACCAAATCAGAACTTAAAATTCTCAATTCAGAACCCTTTGATGAAAAATCGTTCAAAAAAGAGTTTGGAATAAAAAATTTTGTTGGTAATAAAAAATCCTTGGACATTAAAAAGGCCCTAGCTGGAGACGCAACTTGTAATGTTGCAGGTTTTATTTCAGGCTATACTGATAAGGGTGCAAAAACAGTTCTTCCTAGCGAAGCTTTAGCAAAGATTGATTTTCGTCTTATTCCTGAAATGATGCCAAAAAAACAGATTTCTCGACTGCATAAACATTTGAAATCTAAAGGATTTGGAGATATAAAGATCAAAGTATATCATGGAGAGGCTGCAGCTAGAACTAATCCCTCGAACTCTTTTGTTTCAGTAGTAAAAAATTCTGCTGACGAAATTTTTGGTAAATCGATTATAAATATTTCTAATGCAGGTACTGGACCGATGCATTCATTTACAAATATTTTGAATGTTCCTTGCATTTCTATTGGCAGTACATACATGTTTGCTAGAATTCATTCTCCAAATGAATTTACTAGAATAGATTTACTCCAAAAAACAACAAAGTGTATTTGTTTAATCCTAGAAAAATTTGGAAAATAATTTTTAATGTAAGTATCTTGGTAACTTTTTAATTATATGTGATATTGATATTCTTCCCGGGCCTGCAACAATAATGACCAGACTTACTGCAAGAAGAAGTAAATCATATTGATATGCTCCTTCTCCGTTAAAGTTTGTAGCCCCTTTGACATGGAATATTGCGCCAAGCATAATTATTGATAACAATGCCCCTGAAATCCTTGATATTACTCCTAGGATCAAAAATATTCCTCCAATAGTTTCAGCTAGAGCTATGGGAATTTGTAATTCAGCTGGAAGCCCTAATGGCCCTGTAAGAAAATTCACAAAACCTGGGGAAAACTTTCCAGAACCTGCAACAATGAAAATCGTCCCGATCGTAGCTCTTAATCCTAAAAATGCGATATCGTTTAATTTATTTTCACGAAAAATGGCTTCAGTCACGAATGAGCTGCCCTACTTTTTGAATTAAAGTCTTACTATGTTTTTCCAAAATCTAGTAGAAAGGATTTTTATTCTACTCAGAAAGCAATTGAGTTATGTCATATATGTACATGCCTGGTGCAACTGCTGTTGGTATCACCTACGACGAAGGTGTGGTCTTTGCTAGTGAACGTAGAATTGCATATGGAAATTTTCTAGTAAGTAAAACTACAAAAAAAACATTTCAAATAACCCCTAAAGTTGGAGCTGCATGTGCAGGATTAGTAGCAGACATGCAAATCTTAGCATTACAGATAGCAGCACTTGCAAAAATTCGAAATATGGAACTTAAGCGAGAAATTCCTCCAAACTCTGTTGCAAAAATGATGTCAAATATGATGTATGAAAGAAGATTTTTCCCTCTACTGACTCAAGTAATAGTTGGTGGCGTTGTTGAAAAACCAGTAATTTACACATTAGATCCATTAGGATCTGTTCTTCCAGATGAATATGCTGCAGTTGGAACCGGTGCAGAGATGGCCCTGGGTGTTTTAGATCCACAATTCAAAGAAAATATGACTGAACAAGAAGCAAAACAACTTGCAATTAAAGCAATTCGTTCAGCTAGTCTACGTGATTCATTTAGTGGTGACGGCATTGATATGCTGGTCATAAATAAAAAAGGCTCTACTATGACTACTGAAAAAATAAACTAATCTTTAATTAACTTCCCTGATTCCCAATATTTGTCAGAAATATAGTGCATATTTTTTACAATTTCCCCTTTGCTTAATGATTCTAATTCTGAACTTGGAACACATGATTGTCCAATTGCAAGAAATTTTTGTTGGGACTCTTCGATTATACAGACTAATTGATCCTTTTCAAACTGGGAATATTTTGTAATTCCTGGTCTCATTACATTTGCACCGTTACACATGAATTTTACTGCTCCCATATCTACCATTACATAAGGAAATTTTTTTAGGATTTCAGTTTCTGATAAAAATGGAATATAGATATTTTTTATCTTTATTGCTTTTAGTCCCGTCCCTGTGATTATCAGTATATCGTCCTCAAGATAATGAAATTTTAGATTCTTTATTTTTGGAAGATCAATTTTCCATTGCGAAGAAATTTCTTTAATTACTTCGGCAGTTTCACTCTTAGAAATAAGATTGGATTTCAAATTTTTGAAATCTCTTGCCTAATATCTAATAGGTCGCGTAAGATGGAGCTGGCAGTTTCTATGCCTCCAGCACCTCTTCCAATTATTGTCTGTGTGCCTGAATGTTCCGAAGTAAATGAAATTGCATTAAGAGTACCATTAACACATAAAGGATTATCTAAAGAAATCTCAATTGGCGATACAACTAGTTCTTTGTTGCATGAGGCAATCAACTTTATGGCGGCATTTTTTTTTGCGGCATTTTTTACATCATCAATAGAAACATTTCGTATTCCAGTCCGCTTAATATCTGGTAAGGTTACCTTCAAGTCCATAATCCAATTTGCCAAAATTACTAACTTTGCTGCGGCATCAAGTCCATCTAAGTCCAATGATTCATCAGCTTCCACATACCCTTTTTGTTTTGCATCACTGAGAGCATCAGCAAAAGTCATTCCATTAGCCATGTTTGTTAGAATGTAATTTGTAGTTCCATTTAGTATTCCTTCAAATGACACAATTCTTTCCCCAAGTAAACTATTTTTTGCATAATCTAAAATAGGTGTACCTCCTCCAACAGTTCCACTAAATCTTAACAATACTTGGTTGTATGTAGCTAATTCCATTAAAGATGGAAATGCTAAAGCCAGAGGTCCTTTGTTTACAGAAATTACATGTAAGCCATGTTTCATAGCTTCAGTAATATGCGTCATGCCTGGTTCTGCATCTTTATAATTACTTGCAGTAGTTTCAACAAGAACATCTGCATCAAGGTTTTTTATCAAATCAATTCCTGATAGATTATTCTTAATCGAACTGTATTTTTTTATTGTTCCATATTTTTTTTTGACATCTAACAATTTAGATAAATCTAAACCGGCAGATTCCACTGCGCTACCTTTAGTATCACAAACGCCAACAATTCTAGGTTTTAAACCAAACCTCGCATACAAATCTTCAGATCTTGACTCCAAGAGTTTTGCTAGGCTTTGACCAACTACTCCAAAGCCACATAATATTAGTCGCAATTTACCACATTTCCATAAGATTATTCTCATGTAATGAGTTTTTCCGTGTCAAAAAATAATATCACTCATTTTTTTTATCTAAATTTAATGAAACAGAATTAATACAATATCTAAGATTTGTAGGTTGAGGCCCATCATCAAAAACATGTCCCAAGTGAGCACCACATTTTTTACACATTACCTCGGTTCTAATCATTCCGTAAGCAGTATCTGATTCAAATTTAATATTGTCTTCATTTATTGGTTTGAAAAAACTTGGCCATCCTGTACCTGATTCAAATTTAGAATTAGAATCAAAAAGATCATTACCACAACAAGAACATTTGTACATTCCATTTTCTTTACAATCATTATATTTTCCAGTAAATGGTAGTTCAGTATCTTTTTTTCTACAAACTCTGAACTGTTCAGGTGTTAGAATCTTCTTCCACTCTTCATCCGTTTTTGAAACTATTTTATCCGAAGGCATGTTATTGTTTTCGTTTTTTTTCTTCAGTTCTTTTTTCTGACTCAAATCTTTCTAACTCATATTTTTTTAAATCAACGAACCTTATAATTTTACTTAAATTTGGATGGACTTTATTAATCTCTTTGAACATACTTTGTGCAACATCTCTATAATCTATATGTCCTTGCGGTACAGTACGTAATTCAATTAAGTGACAGGCTTCTCGTAAATTTAACCGCATAAAATATGGATAATTATATGCAAAATTTACAACATACTGAGCCAATTCTGTATGTTTTTTACTAATTGCTGTGAATACTTCTTTTGATTTATACATACAATCTTTAAACTCTTTTTCAATTCCAAGAATTGTTATTTCTTTTGGAATTTTATATCCATGATTAGTTGTTAGCAATTGTCTCTCAAGAGTAAGTACCCTATGTCTATGAAAATCTCTGAACATTCCAAAATTATTAATTAAATCAAAAGTGTAATTTACCATCTCAAACGCACGTCCTGGTCTATGTCGCCTATTTTTTCTCATTTTAGCAAAAGATAACAGCATTTGAGTTTTTTCAGTCAGATGAATTTTTTTAACAATTGACTGAATTCTATAATAGGGAATTCCAGAAGATTGCTCATAAAGAATAGCAGAAATTACCTTATCTATTGCCCTGGACTCTGATTCGTATTCTACTAATTTAGTTAGGTTATTTTTTGATAATTCTTCCTTACAATATTTTTTGGTAAATTTTAGAGAGGATTTACGAATATTTTGTAGGTAATTTTGCATTGATTTTCCGTATTTGTCGTTAGAACGTCTTACAAAAGACTTTATGGTTGAATCTAGCTCATGTTTAATTTTTGCAGCTAGTATTTTTTCCTCTTCTAAATTTGAACTAAAAAGAATTGTTAACAAATATTCAAACGCTCTTCCATTTCCAGTAATTCCAACATTAGTTAATGTTGATGCAGGTAAGAGCCCACGTAATATATCTAGAGCTTTTGCTTTTGTTGAACCACGATAGATTATTTCAGCAGATTTTATTGCAGCATCATCTTTTAGCTTTGTAAATTGTTTTTCACTTCCATTAGAGTCTTTAAATGAATATTTTTCTATTGGATATTTTTCTCTAACATACTTTATCATTGGTTCAATGTTTTGAGAATAAACATCAAAATCTAAATTACATGATTCAATATAACTATCAGAATATTTGGAATTCATTATTGTAGAGTCCTTATAGAATTTGTACACTCCATTTTCTTTTTTATTCCAAGCAACATACCTGGATGATTTTTCAAGATAGGATAATCCTATTCTACGATCTTCAATTTTTTTTACCGCAATATTTGACAAGCCTTCAATCGCAATTTGTGCAGCTCCTAATTCTGCTACAGAATCATCTCCGTATTCAATTAACACTCTATTGTAAAATTCCTCTCCACGTTTTTTATTTGCCAAAAATTCATCAAGAAAAACTCTGCGCATGCTCTTGTCCGTTCTACTGTATCGTGACATTAACGCCCCTCGATCAACTTGCTGGGGGGTGGTTACCGCAAATACTGTATCATCTGCATTAGAAAAATGATTCAAGAGAATCTTTTTTTCAGACTTTGAAAACTTTTCAGACAATACACTCAAACGTTTTCTAATTATTAATAATCTATCCTTTTTTTATTTGAATTAGATCTGTATTTGGAGTTTTTTGCATTCCTTTTGTTTGCCAACGCAGTAAGACTTCTTTGAATGCATCTGCATCTGCTTCTTGTTCTGTATACATGAGCATAGTTACCCATCTTCCTTTGCCAGCTTTTCCACCAACTGAATTCATCCAAAAATTACTTGGTAGTGTTTTCATCGCCTTATTTTCTGGATCCCGAGAAATGTCAATCCATCGTTTTGAAACAAATTGTAGAATTTGCTCCAATTCTTCTCTACTTATCATATTGTATGAATGAGAAGTATCAAATTTTAAAATTACTATAATTGAAGAATTTACTTTAGTTAAATTGTTCTTACTAAAACGGGAAACCTTGTTAACACTTTGTCGGTTATAGCAATCTCTAAACTATTGCACATGAGCAATGACGAAATCCAGATAATCGGAAAAAAAGTCAAGGACATGTACGGCACACCTGTAGGGAAAGTTGTTGGAACAATTAGTGACATTGACGGCAGCATACAGACAGTTGGAGTCGATTGTGGAGCAGATGGATTAAAACAAATTCAATTTGAGCAGCTTGTAGTTCAGACTGATGTTGTGATCTTTATTCCAAAATGGAGACTTGACTCGCAACGATTATTGAGAGAAAAAGGCTTGACTCTTCGTCGCCTAAAGGCATTGATTGAACTCGTTTCTGAAAATGATGACATGAAAGAATCAGCAGAAATGCTAAATGAAAAATACAAATCCAAACTATCTATATTGGATGAAACGGAAAATAAAATTCATGCCCAACTCGATGCAAGATCTGCAGAGTTAGATGAGCAACTAAGATCAGTTAAGATGCTTATCTTTGATGCAAAGATGCAGTACAAGAGTAACGAAATCTCCGAATCAACGTTTGAGTCAGTTAAGACCCAAACAACTGATTTGATAGAACACATTACTCATGAACAAGCTGAAATCTCAAATGTTCAACGACGTCTACAAGATCTTTCTATGGAGGTTCAGACTACTGAAACTCCACGACAACAGCTTCAAGAAGAAGAATCATATCTTAACACCCAAAGTGAATCAGAAGTACAAACAAAACTTCCAGAAGTACCAGAAGAAGCACCTGAAATACAAATTCCAAACCATTCCAAACCAATATCTGCCCCAATCATAACGCCTGTCCAACAAGCGTCTTCAAATTCTAATGCATCCGATGCTAATGCTGGAAAGAAGACCGCAGAGTCTGACTGGCTTGCACGAATGGAAGCACAGTAAGTTCTCACATACATTTTTTCCTTTTATTTTAAATTCCTTTATTTTTAATAAATAATTTTTTAAAATCTAGTCACAATAAAAAAAACTGCAAAACCAATAAGAAATACTATCCCAGAATAACTTAAAATCTTAAGCCAAATTGATGGTTGTGAATTTTTTTCCAAGTATTTGCCTGTAACCAACTTAAAATTAAAAATCGCAATAACTGGTGCAATTAAAAATGAAATGATTGTGGCTACGTCAACTAATTCCTTTAGCTTATTGCCAAATTGAAAAATAATTACTAAAGAGCCAATTGAAAGAATTAAAATGAAAATTATATACATATTTTTAGAAAAAAACGATTTTTTCTCTGACTCTACTTTTTCAAAAATCAACTCTAAAGTCCTTCCTAAAGATCTTGAATATCCATCAAAAACGGCAATAATTGTTCCAAACATTACGCTAAAAGCAGCTGATGCTATTATGATATAGCTCCACCCTCCAATAGTTTCAGTATATAGCGTAACCACCTTGTTGGCAAATAGCGAATTATCATTAGGCAAAATTTCACCAGATCCAAAAAAGATGAAGGCACCCAATGAAACAAACAAAAATGCCAAAACTGCCGTAATCAAATATCCGATTCTAAACTCAAAAAGAGTTTCCTTTAACATTGGTCTAAATTTTGTCTGCTTAATCCTTTCTAGAGTCCATAAACTATTCCAACTTGAGATATCTACTGCAGTAGGCATCCATCCCATTAATGCTATGAGAAAGAAAATTCCTGCCTGATCCCATATTATTTTTGGCTCAAAACTATCAATTTTTTCAACTGGCCCATTGATTATTGCAACAACAAAAGCTGTAACAGTTGAAATTACCAAAACACATGTAATAATTTTAATCAGGCTATCGAGTACTCTGTATTTTCCAATTGTTAGGATAGCCGAACATACAATAAACAAAACAATAACAGTCCAAATACCTGAAAAATCAATTTGAAATAAATTTTCTAAAAAACCTGCAGTAACAAAACCCACTGCTGCTGTAACAAAAAACATTGAACCAATAGTTATCAAAAAATACAATACAAGTGGTTTTTTTCCTAAAACTTTGTAACCATCAATTATACTAGTGCCGGTAACATTGGCATATCTGGACGCAAATTCAAAAAATGGATATTTTAATAAATTTACTAACAAAACAAATCCAATTAAAGCAAACCCAAATTCTGCTCCTGCTCTTGTTGATTGAATTAAGTGTGATACGCCAATGGCAGTGCTAGCAAATAACACCCCTGGACCTAATGTTTTTAATTGTCTTTCAAATCTATCATTCAATTCTTTACCCTTTTTGCGTTATGAAGAATTTTCATTTTTATTAACTTGCTGTTATGATATACAATTGTATGGGAAATGAAGAATACAAAATTGGTTTAGGAAAAAATGATTCTAACCTTCGTCTAGATGCCGAGTCTAATTTTATTTCATTTTGGGATAAACAAGCAAAGAATCTTTTTTGGTTTTCTCCATGGGAAAAAACTCTGGATTGGAATCCTCCATTTGGGAGATGGTTTGTTGGCGGAACCCTTAATGCATCCTATAATGCACTTGACTTGCACCAAAATAAACAGTCAACAAAACCGGCTATTATTTGGGAGGGGGAAAACGAAGAGACTCGTACTTTAACCTATGGGGAATTACTTGTTCAAGTAAAGAAATTCTCCAACTCTTTGAAATCTCTAGGACTAAAAAAAGGAGATAGGATTACAATCTATCTACCAATGATCCCAGAATTACCAATTTCTATGCTTGCATGTGCAAGAATGGGTGTTATTCATACTGTAGTTTTTTCAGGATTCAGTTCTAACGCATTAAAAGATAGGATAGATGATTCCAAATCTAAAATTGTAATTACTGCAGATGGTGGCTATAGAAGAGGCACGGTTGTAAAACTCAAAGAGGTAGTGGATGAAGCCATTAAAGACTTGGACTGTGTTCAAAATGTTATAGTTTTTCAGAGAACAAAAATCAATATCAAAATTACTCCTAAAGATAAATTATGGTCTGAACTTATGCAAGACGCATCATCTGAATGTGAATCTGAAAAACTCCCTAGTGATCATCCGCTTTTCATACTTTATACCTCAGGAACTACGGGTAAACCAAAAGGGGTTCTACATGGAACTGGTGGGTATCTAACTCACCTGTATGCTACTTTCAAGTGGGCCTTTGACATTAAAGATTCTGATGTGTATTTTTGCACAGCAGACATTGGATGGGTTACAGGACACAGCTATGTAGTCTATGCACCATTGTTACATGGGACATCTGTGGTAATGTATGAAGGTGCGCCTGACTATCCAGATATTTCTCGAATATGGGGTATTATCCAGAAATACCATGTTTCTATTTTTTACACAACTCCAACTGCATTGAGAATGTTTATGAAATTTGGAGATTCTATTCCTAATTCATTTGATCTTTCAAAATTAAGGCTTTTAGGTACAGTGGGGGAGCCAATTAACCCAGAAGTTTGGAAGTGGTATTTTAAAACTATAGGAAAAGAAAAATGTCCAATAATTGATACATGGTGGCAAACTGAAACTGGAGGAATGATGCTTTCCCCCTTGCCAGGAATAGAAACAATTTCATTAAAACCTGGTTCTGCAGCTTATCCAATACCTGGAACCGATTTAGGAGTAGTAGATGAAAACGGAGCCGAGGTAGATTCTAACACAAAAGGATATCTGGTTATTCGAAAACCTTGGCCTGGTATGCTTTTGACTTTATGGGGAGAAGATGAAAAATACAGAGCCGTTTATTGGTCAAAATACGGCACCTCTTACTATTCTGGAGATTATGCCATTAAAGATGCAGATGGCTATTTTTGGATTCTTGGAAGGGCAGATGACGTACTGAAGGTTGCAGGTCATAGGATTGGTACTGCAGAATTAGAAAGTAGCATTGTCTCCCACTCTGATGTGGCAGAATCAGCGGTTTGTGGCATTCCTGATGAAATAAAAGGTGAAGTAATTATTGCATTTGT
>DASPGM010000016.1:0-7547 GCA_035620615.1 Nitrosopumilaceae archaeon
AAAATAATCACTATGTGTGAGAAAATTATTTGTTGATATAATCCCCTCTGGGGTTCCTTTATTATCAGTAACAATTAATCTAGAAATATTATTTTTATTAATCATGCTTAATGCATATCTTAGAGAGTCAGTTTTTCTACAAGTGATTAATTTTTTTGTCATGTAGTTTTTTACTTTATACTGTCCTCCATAAATCTTAGAAAAAACTTTTGTAATGTCTGTTTTAGTAACTATCCCAATTAAGGAACCTGAATCATTAACTAGTATCACCGAACCTATGTTGAATGTTTCCATTCTCATCGCGCACTGTTCAAGATGATCATCTATGCCATCCTGAACAACAATTGGGTCTTTTTTCATTACATATTTTATTGGAATTTCATCTAGAGCTTTTGCAGTTTTATCATGCTCCAAAAATTTGTTAATATCGCGCTCAGTTACTAATCCAACTGGCCTATTATTTGAAGCAATTACTACTCTTTTTATAAAATTTGTCTGCATTTGCAATAATGTGTCATGGATTGATGCTTCGGGATCGACTGTGATTACTGGCGATGAATACTTTTGCATATGTATATTCTGATTTGCTAATAGATTTAAAGCAGAATTTTGATTCTCATTCATGATTATCACCATTGAAATAAAAAACTCCTAATCCTAGCTTACATGAACAGGATTAGGAACTATTTGGATTTCTACAAAACCCCCATTAAATGATGAAGAAATTGCCTTTATTTTACTTCTATATAGAAAGTATTTTTTTCCATCGGCACTAATAGTACCTGATATTCCCAATAGCTTGTTGTCGTGTAGACTTTGTAATCGTCTGTAGACAGTACTAATTGGTATTTTACTTTCAGCACTGATCTCCATAGCAGATTTTGGTTTATCCATGGTTGTTTCCAAAATTGCTCGGCAGTACTTGTCAGATACTATTTGAAGAATAGCATCTTTTTGGTCCTCTTCATCGATTTTTCTTCCTTGAACTAATGTTTGCATGATTCTATTAGGGGCAGTTTGAATATAATGAGCAGGACTTCACTGCAATGCAGTGCAATGCATTAATCGAGTTTAATTCATTTAGGAATAAACTATACATATACTAGAAATTTTAAAATTTTTTAATTGTAAATGCTCATTTTTGATAATTATAACATCATTTAATTGTAAAGTATATCCTTAGTGTATTAATTGATCTCAATTATAGGAAGTGGTCGTGTTGGTTCTGCAACTGCTTTTCTTGCTGCATCTAATTCCCTTGATGATGTTCATCTGATTAACCGTACTAAAGAAAAAGCAATGGGTCAAGCTCTAGACATTTCAAATGCGATCCCAGAAAATTCTCCAATATCTGTTATTGCTTCTGACTATTCTGGAATTAAAAATTCTGAGGTTATAGTGATTAGTGCAAGTACTGGCACCTATACTGCCAATAGAGTTGAATTGCTTTCAGAGCAATCAAAAATGATTAAAGAGATTGCAAAGCAAATTAAACATTATTCTCCAAATTCTATTGTTTTAATTATTTCTAATCCTGTTGATGTTCTCACATATCTTTTTCTAAAAGAGTCAGGCTTTCCACGAGAAAGAGTAATGGGTATGGCCTCTAGTATGGATTCAAGTAGATTTAGATATTTAATTGCAAGAGAACTTGGCACAAACCAATCTGAAATTAAAAATGCATTGGTTCTAGGTGAGCACGGAGATTCCATGGTTCCAATTTTTTCACGTGTAAAATGGAAGGAAAAACCAATTTTGGATATATTAGATGAAGAACAAATTCATAAAATAAAAGGGGATCTGATATTTTACTGGAAAATACTAAGAGAATACAAAGGGCCTTCAGTGTTTGGAATTGCAAAAAATACATTTGATATTATAAAAGCAATAATAAAAAATGAAAAAATATCAGTACCTGTTTCTGCTTTTTTAAATGGAGAATACGAAATCTCAGATGTATCCTTAGGAATTCCTACAAAAATAGACAAAAATGGAATCACTGAAATTGAAAAAATTGATTTGAATAAATCTGAATTAGAATTGCTTCACAAATCAGCTGATACTATCAAAGAATACCTTAGTAAATGTTAGATAATTCAAAATCACTGACTTATTAACAGATTGAGTGAATAACCTACTAAATATGCAACTGTTGCAGCCATTCCTCCTATAATCAAAGTGAATATCCCTGATTTGAAAAGTGATTTTTTTACAATCTTTCCCTTAATCACACCAACAATAAAAAATGCACCACCTGTTGCAGCTACAGAAAAATAAAATGCTTCTGAATTTGCATGAATTCCTAATCCAAAAAATACTAAAAATGGAATTAATGGAATTAACCCAACAATATTAAATCCAACAAATGTACTTAAAGCAGAATTAAATGCACATTTTTTCTCCTCAATTAACCCAAGCTCTTCTTTCATCATTGTATCTACCCAAACCTTTCTTCTAGAGGTAATCATTCGCACAATTTCTTCTAAAAATTCATCCTTGAATCCTTTTTTTGCATAAATGTCTCTAATCTCCTGCTTTTCTTGCTCTTCTAAATTATCAATTTCCCATTCTTCTTGCTTTCTTTTCATCTGAACATATTCCTTTTGAGCTTTTGTAGCCTGATAATTTGATACTGCCATTGAGAATCCATCTGCAAACATGTTTGCAAAGCCAAGAATCAAAATTATGTTTGTTGAAAGTGAAGCACCTACAACTCCAGCAACAATGGCAAATGTAGTTACTGCTCCGTCGATAGAACCATAAATGAAATCTACAAAATGCCATTTCATATCTAGATTAAATCCCTCATCAAACCTTCAAATTCATCACTTGGAACAACACTTACTGCCTTTAATTGGCCAAGTAATTTTGTAGTTTGCCTTTTATCATAATAGTTGTAAGTTCCTTCTTCTTTAGGAAGTATTGTTAAGGTGTCTTTTTCACCTGGGCGTAGAAGATCTGTTTGTATCTCCAATCCATCAATGTATAATCTATGTTCTGTGTTGCCGTCATTAATTACAGTTAGAACATAAGCAAAACTTGTTCTCATTATCAGAGTAGGATTTTCTTCTCCTTTTACACCTAATATCCCTACCAATCTAACCTCCCCATCAATATCTTGAAAAGCTACCGTTTGCTCAACTTTTTCTGGATAAAAAATTTGAACATGCCTTACATTTCCTTGACCAACTACCCCAATAATTACTCCAAGAGCTGCTATCCCGATAATTAATAGAATAATTATAAATTGTTTATCTGAAACCATGTTTTACCATTCTCCAAAAAACAGTGTTCTCTGTTAGAAAAAAATACATTATAATCATCTATATCGAAGTTTTTTTAATTTGAGGTTTTTTCTTCATCCAATAAAGTATCAAAATGAATAAGACTGCAGGAATAACTATAATTGCCAAGGCAATCTCATAATAAAATTCAAGTCTAGATGCAGGAGCAATATGGAATTCTTCGTGAGTTGATTTTTCAGGATTATCGTAAACTACAGCTGTATATTCAACACTTCTAGAATCGTTACTTTCCGCATCTCCTTTCACTGTTACACTTTCTTCTGAAAAAATTGCTGAACTAACAATATTTTCAAACCTAATTGTTATACTCCCAGAATCTTCAAATACAAAATTTCTATAATCTCCACCAATCTCATTTACTCCTTCGCCCCTATAGATCTCTTTACCATTTTGAAAAATAATAAAATCATATCTCATTTTTGCAAGATTAGAGTTAGTCGCAGGATCATAGAATTGGTAAATGAATTTGATTAGCTCATGTGTTTTAATGACATGTGGTTCCCATGTTAGATTGACTTCAACTCTCTGGTCAGGTGTATATGTTATAGCAGGAAATTCCATTTTTTTGCCTTTTGCATCATGTGGATAATCAGGAATGGCACTTTCAACTATTACCACTCCCTCCATCCAGGGATGAATTGTACAAAAATAAGGGATGACACCAATTTTCTCAAATTTAAAAGACCAAGATTTCCCAGGTAAAAATCGCCCGCTATCAAAAAATCCATCTGGTGTTCCATAATCATCATTCATCCATCCAAATCGGCCAGAACCTTTTCCACTAGTTACAGTATGTCCTTCCCTATCGTTGTTAACCCATGTGACGGTATCGCCATATTTTATTGATAATTTTGTAGGACTGAACCACTCTTCTGCTGGCGTATTTAATTCAGGATTATACGCGCCAAAGGGAATTATGACATTGTATTCCTCTGCATATGCTAAAGGTATGATAAGAAAGAATATAGCAAGAATTACAGTAAAAGTAATTTCAATCATATTTTAATTCATTAAACAACAACATATCTAATTAAGTATAATTCCCAAACGTGATTATCATTTTTGATTTTAGTCAATTACAGATTCAATTAGTCAGGAATTATAAAAAAATATAGTCATAATATTTCTCTAGTAGAAGAATTAGACAATAAATAATTGAATTTCATATATTGTAATCAAGAAAATAGCATAAATTGCAAATAAAATTGCGCCACTCCATCTGAAAAGCTTTCCTTTTCTAATCAAGCCAAATAAAATTACTGGGGAAATTATTGCAAAAAAGATTAATGTTGATAATATCTGAAAATTAATTGCAAGTTCTGATAATACAAGAACAATTCCAAGTACCAAGGTTATATTTACCAAACAAGATCCTATAATGTCTCCAAGGGCCAACTCAAAGTGTTTTCGTCTTATAGCTACAATGCCTACGGTTAGTTCTGGTAATGATGTTCCAAGAGCAATTAGTGATGCACCTATTACAGATTGGCTAAAACCAGTAATCTCAGCTATAGCTGAAGCACTGTCTACAATTATTTTTGCACTAATAATTACAATTGAAATACTTATTCCATAAAATAACAATTGTTTTTTTGCTGATCCTTTTTCAGTTACTATCTGTTTTTGCTTGACTTGTGTTCTAATGGTATAGTAAATAAAAAATCCAAATACTGCCAAAAGACCTATCCCAATAAATCGTCCCCCTTCTTGTGCTAAGAGTAAAAGAAGAGGGATTACTGATGCAAGAAGAAGTATAGGAATCAAATTTCCAGTAGTTTTTGTCTCAATTCTCCTTAAAGGAGATAATAAAAGAAAAACCCCAGCAATTAGCCCGATATTTGTAACATTTGAACCAAAAATATCTCCTAGCGTTAAACCCACATTATCAGTTGAAGTAGAAAAAAATGCAACACTAATTTCTGGGGCAGATGTAGAAACTGCAACAATGAGAAATCCAATTGCTAGTTCTCCTATTCCTGTAATTTTTGAAAACTTGACTATAGAATCAATTGCAAACATTGCACTGCGAATAAGTATTGCTAAAAAAATAATTAATAAAATGAAATTTAATACTAGTTCTTCCAAGACATCTCTGATTTGGCCATGTACTATAATTTTCTTATTTTCACATATCCAAAAGTTCTAGAAATTAATGATCTAAATACCAAACACATTTGGTTGGTAGAGCATTAATTGCCATTTTTCACTGTATTGAAATCAAATTTGAATATTATATGTAGATTTAATAGAATTCTTGTGATTTTCTAATTACTAATGTCTGAATTAAAGCGCCACATGGGTCTTTTTCATCTTACCATGTATGGGGTGGGATTAATTCTTGGTGCAGGAATCTACGTCTTAATTGGAGAAGCTGCTGGTTTAGCAGGTGATGCAGTTTGGATTTCGGTTCTTTTAGGTGCAATAGTTGCTATTTTTGCAGGATTAAGTTATGCAGAGATTTCTTCAGTTTTTCCAAAGGCAGCAGCTGAATACACTTTTGTAAAAAACTCTTTCAAAAGTAATTTTTTGGGATTTATAATTGGATGGCTAACATCCATCACCTCAATCATTACAGCTTCTGTGGTTGCTTTGGGGTTTGGGGGGTATTTAGCAGAATTTATCAGTCTCCCAATTGTAATTAGTGCTATTTTGTTAATTGGAGGATTATCTTTTATCAATTTTTACGGAATACGAGAATCTGCATGGACAAATATTATCTTTACAATTATAGAGGCTGCAGGCCTTGTAATTATTATCTACGTTGGATTTACATTTGCAACTCCGGAACCAGTTGAATATTTTGAGAGCCCAACTGGCATAAGTGGAATTGTAATTGCTTTTGTCTTGTTATTCTTTGCATTCGTTGGTTTTGAGGATATGGCCAATGTTGCTGAAGAGGTGAAAAGACCCTCAAGGACAATTCCAAAAGCTATTCTGATATCGGTAGTAATTACTGGTGTAATCTATGTTCTTGTTTCTCTGGCAGTCGTGCGTGTAGTAAACTGGCAAGACTTAGGTGCCTCTGCTGCTCCATTGGCCACAGTAGCAGAACGGGCTTTTGGTTCTGGCGGACACGTTCTTTTATCATCAATTGCGCTTTTTGCAACTACCAACACTGTCCTCATTACCCTAATTGCAGGATCCAGAATGCTTTATGGGATGAGCAAGGATAACTCTTTGCCAAAAATACTAAGTAAAGTACATTTCAAAACAAAAACTCCATGGATAGCAGTTGTTGGGATAATGTTGGCATCAATGGCATTTGCCTTTATTGGCGATATTGTTCTTGTTGCAAACATTGCAGTATTTGCAATAGTGATTACTTTTGGCATGGTGAATCTAGCTGTAATTGTATTACGGTATACTGAATCTGAAATAGAAAGGCCATTTAAAGTTCCATTGAATATTGGTAGATTTCCACTTCTCCCACTTGCTGGCCTGAGTGTTACTGTTTACATGGCAACTCAATTTGAATTAGAAGTAATGCTGGTAGGGCTTGCAATCATATCAATGGGTGCCATGTTTTATGTGATTTATAATAGAAAATTATCAAAAAAATCATTAAACAAGTAATTCTCACAAGTGATGGGAACATTTTTTTGAAAATCAACTTACATATTTATTTATTAAAAAATTAATCTCTTCATATGTATAAGACAATTTTAGTTCCTCATGCTGGAACCCCTGCAGGAGATGATGCCCTAAAACACGCAATTTTTATTGCCAAGGCATCTTCTGCAAAAATAATTCTGTTGCATATTGTAGAGCAACTTCAATATCCACCAACATTTGCACTGGCTAGCTCCGAAAGGGAGAGTCTCCTGGCATCAATAAAAAGTGCTAATAATTCTATAAAAAAAGAAATGAAAGTAGAGATGGAAAAAAAGAAAGGAATATGTAAAAAAAATAATGTTGAGGCAGAAACAGAGGTAGAAATTGGATCTGCTGCTGAAGTAATAATTAAAACCATAAAAGAACAAAATGTAGACATGATTGTTATGGCAAAGCGTCGAAAACTAAAGGGAGTAAAGAAACTATTGTCTCTCGGAAGCGTATCTAGAAAAATAGTCGAAAATGTAAAATGTCCTGTTTTGCTTATTGACATTGAAACCTAGGATTAAAGAATATGACATACAAAAAAATTCTAGTACCATTTGATGGTTCAATTCCTTCTAAAAATGCCCTAAAGGAAGCAGTTGTTTTAGCTAAACAGAGCAAGGGAACAATTTTTCTATTATATGT
>DASPGM010000017.1:0-7425 GCA_035620615.1 Nitrosopumilaceae archaeon
TCCATCATAATCAGAATCTGCTGTAGAAACACCAGGAGCTACATCAGGACAACCATCTGCGTCATTGTATTTGTTTCTAGTTTCACGGTCGTTTGGACACAAGTCTTCACTATCATAAATGCCATCAAAGTCTGAATCAAGTGGACTTCCAGTACTTTCTGCACCTGGAACATCAGGACATCCATCCCAATCTAGATAATTGTTAAATGTTTCAGGATCTGTAATACATTGATCCCATCTATCTTCAATTCCATCACCATCTGTGTCAGGGAATTGGTACGCTCTAGAACCTTCTAAAGCTGTATCTGGACATCCATCAGAATCTTGAAAACGATTGTAAGTTTCGCGTACATCTGGACATTGATCAAATTCATCGGCAATGCCATCTCGGTCAGAATCACGAGAAGTTGTTTTATCAGGACATCCGTCATGATCTAAAAAGCCATTATATGTTTCAGGTTGACTGGGACATGAATCAACTCCATCTGAGATTCCATCACCGTCACGGTCTGGAATACCACTGGGCAAACCAGCTGCAGAATCAGGGCAGCCATCATCGTCTTGGAATTTATTAAAATTTTCAGCAGTATTTGGACAAAGATCATCATTATCTGGTATGCCATCTCGGTCTTGGTCATGATAAATTTCATGTAAAGAGGGACATCCATCTAATGCATCCAAATAATCCTCAGGTAAGTTTGGACAGTCGTCAATATTATCTGGAATTCCATCACGGTCTTTATCTGATGGAGCACTTTGTGCATATGCTGGAATATTTCCTATAGTAGCAGTCAGGAATAACATTAACCCTAGCAGAACTTCTTTCCTCATTTTACCTTGAATTATCCAAATCTCAGCGGTTAATAAGGCATACGGATATTGTCTAATTGATAACTTGGAAAATTTTTGTCAAAGCATGCCACAGGATCAAATTTATTCCAATTTTTCCTATAAGCGATCATTCTCAAAAATCAAATAATATGAATTATAGTACTTGAACCTCTCCTGTCCATTTCTTGTCCATTTTCCATTTCGGATATAATAACAGTAAATGAAATTACGTCGCGCTGTTTGCATTCACTGGCATCAAGTTTTAGATGAATGTCCATTAAATCAAACTCTTCGTCAGGAAGGTTAGATTCATCAAAAAAGGCCTTGCCGGTTGTTTCAATCCTAAATCTTTGTTCCTTATGATGAAATCCTAGCTTTGTTTTCCGATTATTTCGTCCATATGCTTTTACGTTCACATCAATAATACCAGGTTTTGCTACAGTGTATTCTGATTTTGAATTAACAAAAACACCGATTTGAAAAGGTTTTCCAGCAGTTGCTTCAGCCATTTTTTGTACACCATCATTCATCACTACATCTACTCCTTTGATTGTTTGAGATATCTTAGCAATCCAATCGTTCGTTCTCTCTATAATAGCTGCAATCTCCTCTCTTCTTTTTTTATCTTCATCTGGTGGAAGTTTATAGTAATCAACCCATTCAAGATAATCTCCAGAAATATCTTTGATAAATGTCATGCAAGTAACTTTGTAATCCTCAACACTACTTGCGCGTTCAGAGCTTTCATCAGAACGTAAGTTATCAAAATCCATAGGCAATGCCATACTGTTCAAGGAAAGCACATATACAAAAATCAATCTAGATTTTTAGTACAAGTAGGCATGTATCAATAAATATATCTAAGATTTTCATTTTTATTTACATGAGTTTTGAAGTAATTGTAAAGGATCTTCAAAAAGAATTAAAATCAAATCTACCACAATTTCGATTCCTTGTGAAAAAAAATGAGGCTATTGCGTACTCGAAAATCACTGAAGTAGGGTTTCAAGTGGGTAAAAAATATAATATTAAACTAATAGTAAATTTTCCTCATCGTGGAAAGATTGAAGATTTTGATTCGTACGGAACACAGGATCTTAGCATAATTGTTGATCAATCAAAAACAAACTTTCCTATTCAGCGAAGTATAATTAAAACAAAAGCAAAAGAACTGTTTGGTGATGTTAAAGTTGAGGATGCATATATGTATGAAGGAAAAGAAGGAGTCAAAGTCTTTTTTGAAAATGGAAGAATTGACATTCTTCCTCATTCTCTACACATATGGTGTAAGTTTTCTAAAGAAGTAACTGAATACTGTAATTGGTTATTACAAAATGTTTATCAATTAAAACAGGATGCTTCCTCTATTACAAATAGTAAATAAATTATGTTTAATTAATATTTTTTAATTGTTCTAAAATTTGATTAGCTTCCATGTTTTCTGGATCAACATCAAGGATTTTTTTACAGCAGTTAATTGCTTTATTATATTCTTTTAAAAAAATATGAACATTAGACTTTAACAAAAGTGTTTCTAAATCAAATTTGTAAATGTCTAAAACCCTGTCAAAATAATTTAGAGCCGGTTTTGCATCTTTTAATATATAAAAAATACTTCCCATTATGAAAAGAAGATCAGGATCATCTGGATTTTCTTTTTCCAATTGTTTCCCAAATTCTACTGCTTGTTTGTACTCTCCCTCTTTTACAAGTTTTCTGAGTTTACGTTTTGGATAATAAAATAGTCTTACCATTTTTGTTCACTTTATTTTTTTAATTCTATTTTGAAGACTTTATACAATCTTCATAATTCCATTTTTAATTAAATATTGAATTCCTTGAACAAAATCATTATCAGAGATTTGTCCACTAGCCCACCAACCAGCATTATTTTTTATCCATGCTGGTATTTCATTTGACCCAGTACTTGAACCAGATGTGGTAGAAGGAATAACCATAATTTTATTATTAATTAGATATTGAATACCTAACACAAAATCAGAATCATTAATCTGACCGTTTGCCCACCAGCCAGCATTATTTTTTATCCAAGAGGGTATGTTGAGACTAGCTGCTGGAGGGCTAGTTGTCTTCCCACCTATTGGAATATCGATTTTAAGAAAATCAGGTGAGGTATCTGGAATAACATTTTGAGGGGCAAGGCCATAAACCCATATAACATAATGTGCAGTTCCTGGATTCTCTTTGACTATTATTGATTTGAGTACCTGACCTGACTCTGAGAATAAGAAACTACGACCTTCTTCTTTAGCAATTGAACGCAATGGAGGTAAAGTCAATTTTTCATCCACTACAAAAATATCGTATTGAACAAGATTTAGAAACTCAGTTTCATGAAATTTATTCTTAAATTCTATTAACCATTCTATTTGACATCCTTTTGCAGGGTCTGATGGTCCATATTTCAAATCAATTAGATATTTTCCATCATTTGTACTTCGTTTGATTGGGACTTTATCATAAAATTGTGGACATCCTGCAACAACTTGTTCTTGTGTAGTTGGTTTAACATTTGTAAATGGGTTGGATGATACATATTCTTTATAGTCTAATAACTCAAAGCGGTATTCTTGTGGAGCCCTTCCGGAGGAAACATGAGTCCAGGTATTAGCTTTTATTGGAAAAGGAAAATTATCGACTACCCAAACTTTACTTTGTTGACCACCAGTTTTCCATTCAATTCGTACTGTATCATATGTACCATCTGGAACGGTTATTGTCTCTAGTGCTGTTGGAATAATTTGTTCTCCACCAATGTTTGCAATTTTTCCCCATGACGGCGCTGTAAAAGATTTTTCTCCTTTGGGATCAGAACCAATATTTTTAGTAGCATAAGCAGATAACCAAACTATTGAGGTTTTGAAGGCACTCCTGTAAACGCTAAGTTCTGGACTACCACCACTTGGCTCTGGTGCAATTTTTCCAAGCTCCATGTTACCTTTTACAATTTTATTTCCATCATATACTACAGCTTGAGCAAGCCACTTGTCTTCAGTTCCTACCTTGATTGTTCCTTCAATCCATAGTTGCATGTCAAATTCAGCACATTCCTCATAGTCAACATGGCACATTCGATATTCAAAATAATCACCTGGTTTTAGTCCCTCACCAACATACCAAGTTCCCTGATAATTGACTCCTCCACTTTGGTATTGTGCAAGGGCTACAGGAATTGGACCTGAACCAGAAAATAATACAACTATTAGTGAAAGAATTATGAATGTCTTCAAGTATTCTTCCTTAGGTTGTTCCTCGTTTAAAAGTTATTCAAATAAGCAAATATACCTCTGTAGTTTTTGAATTATAGAAATGTGTGAATGTGGAAAAATTCATCTTTACGAAGTAGAGTTTAAGCTCGCTGGCATGACTGTAGTTCCAACTCACAAAAATTGTGGTGATCCTTTAAATGAAAAGCAGTCAGATATTTTTCAAAAAGACCTAGTCAAATCATGGGGATTTGAAGAGGAAGATTAAGGATAGAACTACTAAAAAATAAAAGAAAAGATTGTTTTTTTATAATTGTGATACAGCTTCTTTACAGACGTCGGTTTTACATCTGCAATCTTGGCTACAAATGCAATGGCCCTGCATTGCACAGTCACATGCATAATCAGGATCGCCAGAATCAGCTTCGCATCCACATGCTTGATCTACCATAGTGTGGATATCATAATCCCATCTTTAAAAGTTTATCAAAAAATATGAATAGAAGACTACCCTTTTAGGATTAAAAGTAAATCGTTTGCAGTTTTATTAAGAAGGTCAGTTTGTTGTTCAAGTTTAGTCATATCATTTTCTACATCAAATGCTATTTTCAATACATGGATTAATTCGGGTTTTCTGTGGAGGCTATCTTTTATTTTAATAAAATTATTTCTATTAATATATCCTAAATAAAAATAACAATCAGAGATTAATGAGTTTTTTACAAAATAATCATGTTTATTTTGGATTATTTTTGAATGTCCGTTATCTTCAACCATATCTGAAAAACCCATAGTTGATTTACACATGCGTTGAAGTTGTGATGGTGTAGCACGTTCAATTCCAAGTGATTCATTTACATAAGAAAATTTTTCATTAATTTTATTTTTTTCAAATGTCCTAATTTGTTCAAGAAAATGTGAAGGACTAGGTCGGATTTTATTTGCTAAGATGATTGTATCTGCAATATAATAAGCAGCACATTTTAACCATAAAGCTGAAAATGGATTATTATTTTTTATACAATCCTTTGTTTTTGTTAAACATACAGCTGCTTCAACTAGACAACTTTTTGAATATGCATTAAAAAAATTGTCTTTCTTATTTGAAATTTGAGAAAGAAAAATTCGAAGTTCCCATTTTTCATCCCAAAGTATATGCATATTACTATACTGAATGAGAACTTGTGAGTTAGATTCTTTTAAGGAACCATGATGTAATTTTACTATCTCATTATCAAAATCAATTATAGAATCATTTTCTTTTTTATCATCAAACACTGTAATGTTATATTCACAGCAATCAAGACTTGTTTTGTCATTTCTGCACCCGCCTAGAGCTATTGGAAAATCAGATAGTGAAAGTTTTTCAATTAATTTTTTTAGATCCATGATTGATGTCAATGATTAAATTTTCTATAAAGTATCCAACTCAGATAGTTTTACCAAAGTATGTAATTCAAAACATTCCTTTAAATTGAGATTTGATTGTGGTTTTTACCAAGCTCCTGTGGTGTAGTCCGGCTAAGCATACTGCCCTCTCAAGGCAGTGATCTCGGGTTCAAATCCCGACGGGAGCATTTTATTTTTGGGGTATAGACAAGACGGTTTCATTTGACTATAAATGAAAATTATAATGAAAATTGTAATTATGATATTGAAAATTGAACCATGTCTTATACCATACTTTGTTTGTAGAATCTATGCCCAAAAAGGAATTCAGTGATTTGATCTACCCAAAGCTGTTTGCTGGTTTTTTAATTGCGGGTATTGCCTTTGTATATGCTGTAATCGTATGGTGGAAAAGAAAAAATCAAAAAAATTATTCTGTTTATTCTTGATGACTAAAGTATAATGTATTACTTGGTAGCCTTATGTTCTGACATTTCATGTATAATGTCTATAGTAGGAATAATGCCTGCAATACTAGAAAGATTTGAAATACTACTGGCAGTATATTTCATTGTGAAAGGATTGAATGTTCACGCCTGCGTGATGCATAGTGACGACATTCCATGTATAATGTCCAAGGTTACAACAAGTATAATGTATTACTTTTAATTTGATTTTTTGAAAAATTCAGTTTTAGATTTTTTGAAAACTACCTCGATTTTTACAAACCCTACATCGTGCATTTCTTGCCCACTGTTCAACTGATTTTCCCTGACGTATTCTTACCCTGACGGTATGGTCACAATTTGTACATATTACTGTGACTTCGTAAGAACCCCCTAATAACCAACTTTTGATTCCCACATCTTTTCTAATCAAATACATTGTCTTATCTTTTTTGAAAATTCTTAATTCATAGATTAGTAACAAAGTCTTATTGGAAAAATGCCACGTTTGTGGAAGTAAAATCGGTTTCTTTGGAAGAAAAGGATTCATGCCTCAAGATAGAGATCATTGGGTTTGTCACAAATGTCGTCAGGTCTATTATGAGATGTATTATGCTCCAAAAGAGGGTCAAAAAAAAGATGATAGAATGTATTCAGATACAGTTTTAGAACGAGAAAATTTTTCAAAAATTTCTTTTAGAATTGCAACTGGACTTGAAGCACTTATCGAAATAGATTTCATAATTCCCACCAAAGCAAAGGTAAGACTATTTTTTGGTAAGGAAGGCAGTGAAAGCATTTACTCGAGAGATTATTTAGAATCAAGTAAGAATAATTTTGTTCATATTAAAATAATGCCATCTAAAAAACAATCTTCAACTCAATGGATAAAAAAAGGAACGCATGATGTAGGCGATAACTTTGAATCTGGATATACAATAGAAGTTTTTCTACGTGATGCAGATTCAGAGCTTCGGAAATTTCTGGTTAATATTTTAAATTCTCGTGGGTTTGGATGCTTACCTACTGCTAGAACCATATATGCACACCTCAATGATGATAATCCAAATGAAGACAAGGCAAAGGAGATTTTAAAGAACATAGTAGATGAAATTGCTAGTATTTCAAAAAATTCTTAATTTCTAGTAGATTATAGAAGATTTATGGCAAAACTCACTAACAAACAGCATGAACAACAACAAGATAGAAGAATAGCAAAATTAGAAAAAAGAGCAGATGCGGATGATAAAATCGTAGCAAATCATAAAAAAAGAATTGAATCTTTAGAAAAGCAACTAAAGAATCTAAGATCTAAAAAATAGTTTAAAGTTGTAATAGTTTTGTTTTCCTTTTATTCTTGTGAGATAAAATAAGAAATTCAGTATCGAAAACCCGAGTTTTTGAGTTTAGAAACTAACACAATAGGAATAATTGAAATCATCAAAATCATTATTGCAATTGTCTGAAACTCTGGAATTGCAGTAGTTCCAATTATCTGAATGGTATGATTTCCAGGATATAATGGAAAATAA
>DASPGM010000018.1:0-12901 GCA_035620615.1 Nitrosopumilaceae archaeon
TGATTTTTTTGACTTTAGATCGGCTGCAGTAATTTTTTCTGCCATGTTAAATCATTTGTCAACATCTAATTTATTTCATTTTATCCTTAACGTTAATTACAAGTAAATATGACACATTCTTGGTTTGGTGGATTTTTCTCTCCCTGCTGATGTATTTATCTACATTTTAGATCTTTTTGGGACTATGGCCTTTGCAGTTACTGGGGCCTTTAAGGCAATAGAGCACAAATCAGACATTGTAGGAATAATAATTCTCGCAGTAATTACTGGTGTTGCAGGTGGAACAATTAGAGATATAGTTCTAGGTAAATCTCCTCCAAATTCTATAGTGGACCCCGCATATCTGATAATTACGGTAGCAACAGGAATTGTTTTATTTTTTCTATATTCAAGACTCAAAAAACACTGGAATGTATTTTTAAAATTTGATGCAATTGGACTGGGCGTATTTACAGTAATTGGCGCAACATTTGCCTACAATATTTTTGGATTAAACTTTCTTGTCATGGTTCTAGCAGGAATGCTTACTGCAGTTGGGGGAGGAATTTTACGCGATGTCTTTGTAAATGAAGTTCCTATTGTATTTGTAAAGGAGCTATATGCCTCTGCTAGTTTTGCAGGCGCTGTGTCATTTTATCTCATATTGGCTGCAGGTGGAGAGCTATATCTTGCAACTATAGTTGGAATTATTCTAACTACTGGACTGCGCCTAGTTGCAATGAAATACAACTGGAATTTGCCTAAGGTTAAGGGAAATCCCTGAAATTATGCAGGAGTATAGTCTTTGGCCTTTCCAGCCAAGCTACTTGCTTGAGCATGGCCCTTTTGTAAAATCTGCTCCTTTGTTTCTGGAGTAATAAATCCAGACTCTACAGATACTGCATTAGCAGCACGTGCAGCTTTGGCCAAAATTAATTCAATATTGTCTTTTGTAATGTATGCAGCTTCAATTGATAATGAAATTGCTTGCTGGTGAGCCTGGATTAACTCATTTCTAAACTTCTCAACATCGATTACCAAGTTTTCTTTAGTGTAATGAATTCCTTTTTCTAGTGCAGCTCCAAGGGAGATTCCTGCCTCAACTGCCTTTATGTCAAGTTTTCCTAAAAGTATGGCAAGCTTTGCACCAATAACTCCGCCCTTTTCTACTGGAGTTGTATCTTTTGTAATCCAAATTGTTCCTTGATCAATTTTTGTTGGAATTCCTGCCTCCTTAAAGTCAGTAAGAATTGGACCTGGAGCAACGCCAGTATTTTTTGCAGGAATTACAATGTCTTTGCTTGCAATATCTCCTGCTCGTCCAAGTAACATTATCTTGTTTTTTCCAAGTAAAACATTTAGCTTAAAAGGTGACATGTTTGTAAACATGAAAAGACACTGTCCTTTTAGCTCTGAAATCATTTCTTTTATTCCAGGAATATCTAGTGTTGCAAATGCCTTTTTTGCAATTTTGTCTTTGATACTAAAAATTTCAACTTCGCCTTTGAATTTTTTTCGTAGTGGTAGTAGCTGAGAAGATCTAATCTTTTCCATTCGAACTAGTGCAATTACGCTATATTTTTTTGGCATCTCTTGTAGCTGCTGATACATTTGTGCCTTTTTCTTAGGATATGCAGTCCTGTTCTCATGCATCTACTTTTTCACCACTTGTGGTTGTTTGATTAACTTACCCATTGTAGTTTTTATCATAATCCTTCTAAGATTTTTTTCGCCGTTTGGCAATTTTTTTTCTACTGCATTAATTACAGCATGTGCATTTTGTGCCAGCTCAGAATCCTCCATTGATTCGTCTCCAATTTTACACGCCATTGATAACGAGTTTTTAACTTTCACTCTAACTGAAGATCTAAATCTCTGAAGAAATGATTCTATACTTGCATTAAATGGAACTGGAATTGGCATCTTCCCTCTTGGACCAAGTATCTGACCCAAAACCTTACCAACTACTGGCATAAGTTTAGTGTCTGCCAAAAAGAAATCAAAACTATTAATCATTTTTCGTGATTCTCTTTTGTTTGCTGCTAGGCGAGTTAGCTCATCATTATCAATTACTCTATCAGCATTTGCACTTTTTGCCTTTAGTCCCATATCTCCAGATGCCATTACGCAAACTGCAGCTGGAGAATGTGTTTTTGGAAGCTGTACAGTTTCATTTAGTGAAAATCCCTTTTTTACATCAATATCTTTGAAGACCATAATCAATTCTACAGACTGTTTGAATTTTGGTTTCTTTTCTGCAGATTTTGCTTCCTTTACCATTTCTAATAGCTGAGCTTCTGTAATCATTACGAAGCATTTTCTGAAAAACCTACTTAAAATCGTTTAGGGGTTGGTACGCTCAAAAATCATATGTTTTAAAAAAATTTCCGCTTTTCTAATATTAAACTGTAATATTCAGGAACAATAGATACAAAACTTACATTTATTACCTCATTTCAAAAAAAAATTCCTAACATTGCACCGTTATGATGATTTGGACATGAAAATCCTATTTGAGCTAACAAAGGATGCAAGCATCTCAGTTCCAAATCTCTCAAAAAAACTAAACATAAACTCGTCTGTTCTTTACAGCCGAATCAAAAGGCTAGTCAAAAAGAAGCTCATAAAAAAATTCACTGTAGTAATTGATGACTCTCTTTTAGGAATAGAGGTAAAGGCATCAGTTGGCATTAATCGAGACCCAAAACTAAAAACCGAAATTCACAAGGCATTGATGGAAACACCTGAAATTGCTTCAATTTCAGAAGTTACAGGAAGATTTGATATTATTGTTAGAGTTTTTGCAAAAAATCTAGAGGCATTGCACACTATAGTAATTGAGAAAATTGGTAAAATTAATGGCGTTCAAAACACCGAAACCTTTGTTGAATTGCAAAAAACCGATAAGGATCCCGTTTATCTAACCTAAAAATTATTTATTTAAATTTCTCATCCCATTTACCGGCATTAATTTCTGCGGTAATCTCTTTTGGTGATTTTCCCTCTACTTTGACTCCAAGGCATAGACATGTTCCAATAATTTCTTTTGCAGCAGATTTTAAAGATGTAGCATAGGACTTGTCAAATTTAGTTTTTGTAACCTTTACTACTCCATCCATCTTGATATCTCCAACCCACTCTGCTCCAGAGGTGCCAGAGCCTTTCTGAATTCCAGCCTCTTTTAGTATCAAAGATGCTGCCGATGGAATTCCTATTTCAATTTCCCATTTTTTAGTATCAGTGTCTACTGTAACTGTTACAGGAACCTTCATTCCGGTGAAATCTTTTGTTTTTTCATTAATTGCGTTAATTACCTGCATAATGTTGACTCCCATTGGACCTAATGATGGACCAAGTGGTGGACCTGCAGATGCTTCTCCACCAGTTACAAGTGCTGAGATTTTCTGTTCTGCCATGTGGTTATCCTTTTTAGTTAAAATTTAATCCTTGCGACTATGAACTGAGTTTAAGATAGTTTGCATCTACTGTAACTGGAAGCTGATATGGTGCATCAAGCAAAATTACAGTTGCCTCCTCTTTGTCATGATCTACTCGTGTAACTGTAGCCTTCATTCCTTTAAATGGCCCGCCAATAATCTCAACTATCTTATCAACAGCAAGTTCAGATACGGTAGATTTTTTGACCAGGTATCCTTCAATGTCTTTGAATTCTAATTCCCCTCTTAATTGTCCGCGAATGTGTCTTACTCCTTGAATTGCATTAAATGCCTCGTTTGCATCAATTGCCTCTATTACCACATATCCTTTTAGATTTTCAATTAATAATACAGATTGAATGTTAATTTTTTTTGTATTGACTCTATTTTGTAAAAGATTGAGCACAACTTTTTCCTGACCACCAGTTGTTCTTATTGCAAAAAGATGTGACTTGATATCTTCTTCTGGTTTTGATGAAGGTTGTGGTGCACTAGGGGCCTCAACTTCTGTGTTTACAACTTCGTGTGTTTCTTCTGCCAATTTTATCTAACGCCCAAATGTTGCAACAGAGAAAACGAACTGGATAACAAATCCAATCGAGCCAATTGAAATTACGCCTAGTATAACTAATCTTAAATGTTGCATATAGTCCTCCTTATCGGATTTTTTTGCAAGCTTCATTGTATTTACCATATTACGTATGGTGTTTCTCGGGTTCAATGCCTGTGATTAATAAAGTGTACTTATATCTTTTATCTAATGCAATTACTAGTTGCGTACCGCGATGACCCAGCAGGCCATAATATGGCTAAATTCATATCGCAAGAAATGAAAAGAGATGGAGAAATTTATCGTGATAAAAATTTTGATCTTTTAGAAATCCCTACTCCGGCAATTTCAGCTGACTGGCTTGAGGAAAAATATTCCTATGATGGGTTTGTTTTTTTATCAAAGCATGCAGCAGAATCAGGAGTTTTAGCATTAACGTGTCACAGTACGGGAAATTTTTCTGAAGCAAAGTTTGGCGGAAACACTCGACAGGTGGCAATCCCGCATCCTGACTTGCAAAAATCTTACCTACAAAATCTGTGGCAAAATAAAAAAAACTTTGCAGATTTTCAAATTACAATAGAGGCAACTCATCATGGCCCAACTAATTTGACCAAGCCAGCAATATTCATTGAGATTGGAACAACTCAAAAACAATGGAACGATACTAGTCTTTGTTTCTCTGTTGCAAAAATTGTACAAGATACTCTGAATACCAAACCAAAAGAAAATCCCGTTGCAATTTGTTTTGGTGGAACTCACTATCCTGACAAGTTTACAAACGAACTTTTAGACGGCAAATTTGCATTAGGTACTGTAATTCCAAAGCATGCACTTGATTTTCTAGACGAAAAACTATTCTCACATATTATTGAGCGAAATAATATGGCAAAAGCTGCTCTACTTGACTGGGGAGGTCTTGGTCCAAATAAACAAAAAGTTTTAGATTTACTAAATAGTACTTCACTTGAGGTAATCAGGCTTTGAATTTATCTGAGCAAGTATACAAAAAACTACTTGAGGTACCTGAGGGCAGCGTTACAACATATTTAGAATTATCAAAAGCAGTTGGCTTAAAAAATGGACAAAGAGTAATTGGCCAAATTATGAAAAACAATCCCTTTCCAGCTATAGTTCCATGTCATAGAGTTGTAAAATCAGATGGAAAAATTGGTGGATATGCATATGGCCAAAATGTAAAGGCAAACATGTTAAAAAAAGAAGGAATTAAAATTCAAAATGGAAAAATTTTAGACTGGAATAAAACTTTCTACCAGTTCTAAGTATTTCGTTTCTCTTTGATCTCTGCAAGTAAGAGTCGGAGGTGTGCACTGTTTCTTACAGTATTTCCTCCAATCATTTTGTAGAGTTGCCAAAATTCTTTATTTGTAATCTCTTTTCTATCTTTTTCAATCTTTAATCTATATCGCAATGCACGAACCTTAATCATGTGAAGATCCTTTCTTGCCATACGAGCACCTCTTGTCCCCTTCTTTGCTCCTGGTTTTGGGCCTCGCTTTTTTCTCTGACTTTTCTTAAACGCTGCCCTGCCTCTAGATGTTCCAACAATTGGTTTGATTTTGATTGTATTGGCAGTAATTAGGCTTCGTATGTTATCTCTAGTAATTGCATCTGCAATATCATCAAGATGCTCTGAATCAAATCGAACTCTGTTTACTCCTACTCCCATAATTCGGGAGACTAGTCTTTTTTTTGCTCTAAGATTTACTACCACTTGCACTCACTCTTGCATTAAATACTTTGAATTTTTTTTCAATTGCTTTTAGTAAAATCTCTTTTCTTTTTTTGACACCAACACTGTGTCCAATTCTCAAGCCATCGGCTTTTGGATCAAATTTATCTAAATCTTTAGTATTGAAAACTAAATTGTCAGTATATCCTGATGGATGTAATCCACGTGAAATTTTTGGTCCACGAAAACCAACTTTGACAAGTCCTGGTCTTCCCCTACTTTTTTGCTTTCGCTGATGATTGTCAATACCTTTTGGTTTTCTCCAATTGGTTTGTAGTCTAACATAACGCCAACTTTCTGGTCTTGCAAACTCTGGTCTGTTTGCTGAAGTTTTTTCTCGCAGCTCCAGCTTGTCCTTATTTATGGGCATCAAGTTGGATCTCAAATTTTTAAATAAATAGGTTCCTCAACTTTGCCAATTTTACTGCGTGATTGTAAGCAAATTTGCTGTAAATGCTTCCTTATGATTTATTTAGGATTTGATTTTAGCACTGCAATATTAGAGGGCTAAAATGACTGAAAACCCAAAATCTACTATCACAAGTAAATTTACAGCACAGCTAGAGGACTTTGGAATTACCCCGTCTCTAGTGCACAGAAACCTACCTGTTACAAAATTAGCAGAAATGGCAGTAAAAAATAATGAGGGAATTCTAACAGCTACTGGCTCCTTATCTGTAGAGACTGGAAAATATAGCGGAAGATCTCCTGATGACAGATACATTGTATTTGATGATGAAACACACGAGCGAGTTGATTGGGGTAAAGTAAACCACCAATTTCCTCCAGGCAAATTTGATAAAATTTTTGAAAAAATGAAAAGTTTTGTAGATGGAAAGGAACTTTATGTCTTTGATGGGTTTGTAGGCGCAGATATTGAAAATAGACTTGCAATTAGAGTGATAAATGATCATGCATGGCAAAGTCTTTTTGCAAGGCAGTTATTTGTAAGACCATCTGCAGCAGAGCTAGAATCTCATACTCCTGAATTTACATTGATGTGTCTTAATGACTTTGAAGCAGTTCCAGAAATAGATGGTACAGGCTCTAATGTGTTTATTTTAATTAATTTATCCAAAAAACTAGTGCTCATTGGCGGCACGAGTTATGCAGGTGAGATGAAAAAATCAATGTTTTCTGTAATGAATTACATACTTCCCTCTCGCGGCGTCTTTCCAATGCACTGTTCTGCAAATATTGGAAAGGATGGAGATACTGCATTATTTTTTGGCCTCTCAGGTACGGGAAAGACAAGTCTTTCTGCTGATCCAGACAGGTTGCTAATTGGCGATGATGAGCATGGTTGGTCAGATAAGGGAGTTTTTAATTTTGAAGGAGGATGCTATGCAAAGTGTATCAACCTCAACTATGAATCAGAACCACAAATCTGGAATGCCATAAAATCAGGAGCCGTTTTAGAAAATGTCGTAATTGACAAGCATACCTTGCAACCTAATTTTGATGACAGCAGTCTTACTGAAAATACAAGAGCAGCTTATCCTCTTGACTACATTCCTGGAGCAATCATTCCAAGTATTGGTGGACATCCAAAGGTTGTAATTTTTCTTACAGCAGATGCAATGGGTGTGTTGCCTCCAATTTCAAAATTAACAAAGGAAGGTGCAATGTTTCATTTTATGTCAGGATACACAAGTAAGCTTGCAGGAACTGAGCGAGGAATTAAAGAACCAAAGGCAGTTTTTTCTGAATGCTTTGCTGCTCCATTTATGTCGCGTCCAGCTTCTGTCTATGCAAAAATGCTTGGTGATAAAATCAAACAGCATAATACAGTTGTCTATTTGATTAACACTGGATGGTCTGGTGGACCATATGGTTCTGGAAGTCGAATTAAAATAAAGTATAGTCGCGCGATGGTCACTGCTGCTCTTACTGGTGCACTAGATATTGTAAAATTTAGGCATGATCCTTTGTTTAATTTGGATATTCCAGTAGAGTGTCCAAATGTTCCTCCAGAAATATTAGATCCAAAAAATACTTGGATTGATAAGGACTCTTATGACTTGTCAGCAAAAAAACTAGCACAAATGTTTGTTGAAAACTTTACCAAATTCAAAGACGCCCCACAGGAAATTCGTAACGCAGGCCCAAAACTTGCATAAACAAACTATTTTCTAATTTTTAATCCAACTAGCGCAATAATAATTACGATTGAAAAAATAATTAAGATTGGCTTGTCTGGAATTTTTAATACCTCAAAAAGTTGGAAGGGCTTTGTTTGAGTAGCTTCTTTTACCTCAACTGTTGTATCTGCATCAAGTGTTTTTCCATCAACTAGAATTTTTGATTCAATCCAATATACTCCAGGACTAAACACAGTAATTGTTGCATCCTTTGTTGGAGTCGCTGAGGTTGTATCAATTACAGAATTGTCCTTATCAATTACAGAAATTTTTGCATAAGACCAGCTATCTGGTGCCAAAATTTTAAAATCCATTTTTCCATTTTTTTCAATAACATCAATTGTTACATTAGTAATATGAGATATGATTGGAATGTTGTACAAAATATTATTTTGTTTTATGAAAACTTTATCCTGTACTTCGCCCAAAAATTCCTTACTAATTGATGCTGTAATATTTAGACGATTATTTTCCTGCTTGTAATCTAAATTAACATAGTCATTTCCAATAAAACTAAGATCAATTCCATCATAATTATTGTCTAAACTTTTTATTTCTAGAATCTGGCTTTGAGTATTTTTTTGGGGAGACAAATTAAAAACCAAACTAGTTGGCTTGATAATTAACTTTGCATCAAATGCTTGAGTCAAATTAAGGCGACCCGACCCTGCAATCTCTAAGGGAAACTGCAGTCCATATGCATCTGATATAGGATTGCTGCTAGTAACCAAAAGTGATTTTACATCAGCTGGCGTCAAATCTTTTTGTTTTTGTAGCAATAAAGCTGCTGCACCTGATACGTGCGGTGCTGCAAAGCTTGTTCCACTTGTAAAATTATATTTTCCATCAGGAAGTGTTGTATTTACAAATGCACCAGGTGCAACTAGATCTGGTTTTATGTAAAATGGTGAAACAGGACCCCTTGAGCTAAAATGTGCAACAAAGTCAGGATGATAAAATACATCTATTGTTCCAGTTGTTTTGTTTTCAAGCATTTTTTTTAAAATCAAGCCTTCTTCACCTGACATTGATAATGCGGGAATTTTTGGAGAGTAATTCGGGCCAGCCAATTCGTGGGTTAGCTCGCCTAAAAATAATCCTGGCCCTTTATTGTAAACTATGATTGCTTTAGCTCCATGTGTTGCAGCATTGCTCTCCTTATCTGAAAAATATACAATCTCGCCTTCTTGATCACTGCCACGCTCTACAAGTAAAATAGAATCACTAATTTCCATGTCTGCAAGATCCCTATCCCTACCATATTGCCCAAAAAGAATCTCCGCAGTGATTGGACTATCAATTGGACTTGTTCCAACCATTGGCAAGACCTGGAATTTTTTTTCTCCAATCTCCAAGGTTGCTACAAGACTTGCTGTAATGTTATTGTATGTAGCCCCGACTGTAATTGCATTGGGATTAATCCCCGGACTTCCAATTGTACTTAAATCAGGACCGTTATTTCCTGCAGCAGCAACCACTACAATTCCCTGCTCTATTGCCTTGTTTACGACTAGATCGATTTTTTTATTTGTAATATTTATGCCCAAACTAATGTTAATTACATCTGCTTTATCCAAAATTGCCTGCTCTATTGCTTTGATAATTAATTCAGATGAAACAGCTTCACCATTTTCTGAAACTCTGTATGCTAAAATTTTTGATTTTGGTGCAACACCCTGTAGCTGCCCATCTGCTGCAATAATTCCTGCAACCTCCGTTCCGTGACCGTTTTCATCAATTGGGGAATCGTCATTATCCACATAATCATAGCCTCCTATTACTTTTCCATCAGCTCCAAATCCAAAAAGATCAGGATGATTATAATCAACACCTGTATCAATTACTGCAATCTTAATTCCTTCTCCATCAAAACCTAATTCCCTTGTATATGATGTTCCGATGTAGGGACCACTCTTATCTAAAAAAACTTGAAAGCTAGTGTCCTCTTTTAAAAACTGGATACTAATTATAGTAAATATTGCAAATGCTAAGATGAAAATAATTTTGTTAGAGCCTATCATCATTTTTCACTTATTTTGATGTCTAAAAAATACATCCCTTAGTAAACCCATAAATTATCTTGATGCCAAAGTCTGGCTATGACAAAATACGAACTACCAAAATTACCTTATGCATACGATGCCTTAGAACCACACATCGATGCAAAAACGATGGAAATACATCACTCAAAACATCACCAAGCTTATACCAACGGATTAAATGATGCCTTGGATAAGCTCAAACCAGATCTACAAAATAAAGAACTTTGGGATCTTCTTGAGAATCTAAAAAAGGTTCCAGAAAATGTTAGAGGAGCAGTAAACTTTCATGGTGGCGGATATGATAACCACAAGTTGTTTTGGACTAGCATGAAACAAAATGGCGGTGGAAGTCCTGGCGGTGCAATTGCTGATGCAATTGACAAATCATTTGGAAACTTCTCCGACTTTAAAGAACAATTCTCAAAAACAACTGCAACAATTCAAGGAAGCGGTTGGGGATGGCTAGTTTACAATAAAAAATCAAAAAAAGTAGAATACAAAGCAATGCCAAACCAAACAAGTCCAGTTACAGAAAAACTTGTCCCACTTTTGGGATTAGATGTATGGGAACATGCATACTATCTAAAATACCAAAACAAGCGACCAGACTATATTGCCGCTTGGTGGAATGTAATTAATTGGGACGAAGTAGAAAGCAGATTTTCTAAAGCAAAATAACCATCAATTCTTTATTTTATTTTTTTATCTTTGAAATTAATTTTAGATTATTTTTTATATGAATGCATTTATAGCCATCTGAAAGGATTTTGGTATAAATGAGTCAAGAGCAAGCTCAACAATTGATGTATCAAATGCAAATGCTAGAAAATTATTTTGGAGAACTATCACAAAAAGAAGAAGCACTCATTAGAATTATCGGCGAAGCCTCTGCTGCAATTGAATCGATTAAATCAATTTCGGAAAAACCAGAATCATCTACGCTTGTTCCACTTGGACTAGGTTCGTTTGTAAAGGCAAGCATCTCATCAAATGAAAAATTTGTTATAAATTTAGGTGCAGGAGTAGCTATGGAAAAAGACAGGGATACTGCAATAAATTTTCTTGAAGCAAGAATCAAAGAGATGGAAGTAGCATTAAGGGATACAAGTGGACAAAAACAGCAAGTCTTAGCAAATTTAGAACAAGGAAAACATGAAATGAATCGCCTTATTCAAATATCACAAAATAAAAAACAATAAAGGTAAAAAGAATGTTTGAAAATTTACGTGATGCTTTTTCAAGCGCAGCTAAAAGTTTAGGCGAGCGAGAACTCAAGGAAAAAGATATAGACGAAATACTAAATCTGCTAGAAATTTCCCTGTTAGAGTCTGATGTGGCCACAGAAGTAATTGATTCAATAAAAAATGACCTTAGGCAAAAATTGGTTGGAACAAAGGTAAACAGAAAAGAAATTGAAAAATTTGTAAAAGATAGTCTTATTCAAAGCATATCTGGATTGTTTGACTCTGCTGGGACAATTGATCTTTTGGCAAATATTAATTCAAAAAAAGAATCAGGCGAGCCCTACATTATTTTATTTGTAGGAATTAATGGGACTGGAAAAACCACTACACTTGCAAAACTAGCACATCTATTGCAAAAATCAAAATTCTCAGTAGTAATTGCAGCAGCAGATACATTTAGGGCTGGAGCAATTGAGCAACTAAAAGAGCATGCAAACAGACTGAATCTGAAAATAGTTGCACAAAACTATGGCTCTGATCCTGCTGCAGTAGCACGCGATGCTGTACTGTATGCAAAATCACACAAGATAGACTGTGTTTTAGTTGATACTGCTGGAAGAATGCAGACTAGCAAAAATTTAATGGATCAAATTGCAAAAATTACTAACGTAGTAAAGCCTGATTTTAAAATTTTTGTTGGAGATTCCCTAGCTGGAAATGATACAGTAAATCAAGCAAAAGAATTTCACGAACACACAAAATTTGATGCTGCCATCTTAACAAAAGGAGATGCAGATGCTCGTGGTGGTGCGGCCCTATCAATTGTAAAAATTACCTCTTCGCCTATTTTGTATGTGGGAATTGGACAAGAGTACAAGGACCTCAAAGCCTTTGATAAGGAATTATTTTTAGAAGCAGTGTTTGGCAAATATGATTCAAGTAAAATTTCTATTTCAGATAAAATCTTGCAAAAATATTCTAAACCAGATTCAAGTATAGAAGAGGAATCAATTTCTGACACTAGAGTAATTGATGAGCCACAAATTACAGAAAAATATGATGAAATAAAAACATCTGACTCTGATCCCTTTGAAGGACTAGATACAAAAGACATTAATCGTTACGCAGACTTGTTTGATGCTCCTCCTCCAGAAAATGACCAACAAGCACAAGAACTAGCTATTAAAATAAAGAATTGGATTTCAGATGGCAGACCAAAAAAATATGAAAAATCAAAAGAGGAAGATACGAAAAAAATGAATGATGATTCAGAAAAACCTAAAAAGAAACAATCGTTATTTGGAAGGTTCAAGAAATGAAATTAAAAACAAAATCCTTACTTACCCTAGATGAGTTAAATGAAAAAGAGCTCTCATACATTATAGATTTTGGAATTAAATTAAAAAAGGAGCTAAAATCTGGCAACCCAAAACCTCTCCTAAAAAATAAGACATTAGCAATGATTTTTCAAAAACCATCAACTAGGACACGTGTAAGCTTTGAAACTGGTATGTTTCAATTGGGTGGACATGCATTGAATTTATCCTCAGATGAGCTTCAATTATCTCGTGGTGAATCAATTGAAGATACAGCACGTACATTATCTCGCTACACTGACATCATTATGGCACGAGTTTATGACCATAAAACCATCGAAACTCTCTCTCAAAATTCAACTGTTCCCGTGATTAATGGGCTTTCTGATTCATTTCATCCGTGTCAGACTCTGGCAGATCTTATGACAATAAAAGAAAAAAAGAAAAAACTTCAAGGACTAAAGGTTGCCTGGATTGGTGATGGAAATAATGTATGCAA
>DASPGM010000019.1:0-13650 GCA_035620615.1 Nitrosopumilaceae archaeon
ATTTTCACGCCTATCTGCGTCCATTTCCATCCCCAAAATGGTGGTAGAGTCACTTCGGGCCGTGAAATTTTTTTAGATTTGAAACTAAAAAAAATGAAAACTAGTAATCCTATAGAGATTACCCCAGAATGTTAGGTCTCAGCAGTTATGAATTTGGTAGGGTGTTACCCTATATTGGGAAATCCCTTACCTGGCGCCATCATAACCTCATACTTTATGGAATCCAAAATCTCCATTTTGGAATAGAATTTATGAACAATTCCCCGTAATGGTTTTAAACAAAGTTTGTAAGGGTATTTTATTGAATAACCAAATTTCGATTTTACTTGTATCCATTTCGATTTTTGCTATGATGTTGGCACCTCTTTCTACAACCTCTACCATACAATTTGCCATGGCAGAAAAACCAGATAATCTTGGCAAACCTGATGATGTAGGAAAACCACAGACAGTTCCTGTCAATGAAAAAATAACAAAACAATTGTTTGTTCAAACTGATGGAACAATTCTGGAGAGAACCACTCATATCTTTTACTTGACTGGAACAGAACCTAAAGAGAACCATGCTAAAGGTGGGAATTCTGCAGATAACAAAGGTGGTTCTAAAGGCGGGGGAGGGGGGAGTGATGGAACAGATCAATGTTATTCATTTCTTGAAAATGGAATGAAATGGAAAAATACAGAATCCTATCTTGTTAATCCTACTTCTTCAGGCTTGGATGATAATTATGTTTTAGATGTAATAGAGGCAGGGGCTGAGGCTTGGGATGAACAGGTCTCATTTGAAATTTTTGGAAGTGGCTCAAAAGATAGTAATGCTGTAGTCATTCTCACAGCACTTGATGATAAAAACGTCGTAGTTTTTGGTACAGTAACTGACGAAAATGGCAACGTCTTAGATAATGTAATTGCAGTGACATATACGTGGGCAAATTGGGGAGCACCAAAACCATGGAAGCAAATTCTAGAGTGGGATATGGTATTTAATTCAGGAGTTTTTGACTTTGGTGATGCTAGTAATGCCCTGCTTATGGATCTTGGTGGAATAGGAACTCATGAGCTTGGTCATGCTGCAGGGATGGGACACACATCCACTAATCCTTTATGTCAGGAACAAACAATGTATCCAACAGCTGGATATGGAGAAACAAAGAAAAGAACTCTTGAACTTGGCGACATTACAGGAATAAAAAAACTGTATTAACTAGTCACCCTTTAATCGAATTTTTCTTTATTCTGTACAATTAAAAGTGACAATAAAATTTTTCAATCCAACTTATGACTATCTTGTAAGGGCGTTGACCCTTTAGTACCGTTCACTTACCTGGCGCCCTCATAACTTCATACTTTCTTAGAGAATTTTAATGAGTGTTCATTTGAAATCAATTTCGGGGAGTAAATTGAACTAAGGATCATACTTACGGTAATCATCGCAACAAACCATAGCAGCAATTCATATGCTAAAAGATGTAAGGGCTCACCAAATAATCCTAAAGGGGTAAACAATTCAAAAAAGACCGCAATTGTTCCCCACAAAATAATTGCATACGTTAAACCTTTCTTTACTTTTGAATGTCCTGGTATGGAATCATAAAGTATTGCAAAAAAGAAACTGAAAATTATTGGAGTAATGATTAACGCAGGAATAAGAGATGTTACTTGAGGTATTGGCTCTATCTGAGTCCATACAGCTACAAGTTTTGGACTCTGGCCAATTGATTCACTAAAGATTATCTCTTGTGAAACTGGATTCATGAATAAACCATAAAGAACAAACATGTTTACAATTGCTGTAACTGGAATTGCAATTCCGAGTTTCTTCCAGTTAATCATTGTGCATGAAGAGCATTGAACCATTAAACAATTAAATAGATGTTTAACTATTTAATCGTTGTGGGTACTACATGGAAAGCACTTGCTGATGATAGTAGACGACAAATTCTGTTACTGATAAAGAACAAACCAATGACGCCTGGGGAAATAGCAGAACACTTTGAATTTAGCTTGCCTGCTGTGTCTACTCATTTACGTGTTCTAAGAGAGGCGGATCTTATTACAGAAAAAAAACAGGGGAAAAACAAATTCTATTCACTAAATCAAAAGAAGACTCTGGAGATTGTAAAATTTTTTGAAAGCATTTGGGGATACAAACTTAATTCATTAAAAGAATTTGTTGAAAACAAGGAAAAAAAGAAAGAAAAATGAGTGAACTTGAAATTAGAAAAACATTGGAAATTAACGCATCTACCGAATCAGTATTTGCTGCTCTAACTAATCCTGAGGAACTGACTCAATGGTTTCCTGATCAAGCAATATTAGAACCACGAGTTGGGGGAAAGATGAAATTTACTTTTTATGCAAAACATGCTGAGAACCTTGATAGAGATTTTTTCCCAGAAGGTGAAATCATTGAATTTATTCAAAACAAAAAACTTGCTTATACTTGGAAGCCAAATCACATTTCCGCATTTCCACGAACTGTGGTAACTTGGATTTTAGAAGAGATTGGTAAAAACAAGACTAGAGTAACTTTAGTGCACTCTGGATTTACCGGTGCCCCTCATGAGCTGTTTAAAGAGCATAACTCTGGATGGGATTACTTTACCTCAAGATTAATCAAGCATTGTGGAACCTCAACATAGTCAGGGCGTTGACCCTTTTGTACCGTTCACTTGGCGCCATATGACTTCAAACTAGTTTGCAACCATTTATTCAATTAAAGAACTACACATCTTTTTTTAAACAATAATCGTTATTCATAAATCTACGCAGGAGATATCATTACATCTCCTATTCTAGATGGTAAGATCCTAATTACGAAATAATCTCCATCGATGGTCTTTTTGATGGAAGTGTTATCTTCACTAATTCCATCGATGGTTATGACTGAGTTTTCTGATAGAAGACCAGACCATGCATAAATCCTGATTTCCGCTAGCATATCAAATTCAAACTGCATGGTCATTGTGTTTTTGTCATAAACGAATTCTGAAATTGTTGCAGGTGAACGAAAGTCTACTATCCATTTTTTATCCTCTTGTTTGATCCATTTTGATTGTAGTATACCTAGTTGTTCTTCATTAGCAGTAGATTCCACTTTTTTAGCTTTGTCCATCTCTTGTTGTAAACCAACAATACAATATTCTTGACCATCTTGTTCATCTATCATTTTACAAAACTTTGTTGATTCTTGGAGATTATGATTTGTATGAAATGCCAAAGTTACTCCAATCGTTGTCGTACACTTTAGGTAGTCATAGGAATTTAGCTCTGATTTGGAACATAGTGATGTTATCATTTCTTTTGACATTCCGTTTACGGTAATTTCATTATCTGTATATTGCATCATAACCCCACTAAGACAGAGATCATTTTGATAGTATGATAATTCATCACATGATTTAATGGATGATTTTAAATCATTCATGTAATAATGAACTACCCCATGACCAAGTCCATGCAGACAATGATTGTAATTATATGTGCCAATAAAATCATCACAGATTGTTTTGTATGAATCTGGAAACTTGGCGTTATTTTCTTTTAGATCATGAAAATAAGCTGCTAAAATTCCATGATAAAAACCCCCTCTGCATACTGAGCTATCCATAATGACTAAATTGTCATATACGTTTGGATTCTCATTAAAGGCAACGTGTCCAATCTCATGTGAGACAAAATGACAATCATCCACTGCACCTATTTTGTTTAGTGTTAGCGCAAGATCTAGGGCATTTTTATTATTATCTTCTTGCTTTGTCAAATCCCCAAAGAACTCAGAATAGCATAAGAGTCTTGAAGTACCGTTTTTAGTTTCCGAACAGTTTTTTATCTTGTCCAAATTATCTAAAGTTAATTTTTCTGTATAAAGAATTGGTGTTGGGTCTATCTCGTCTGAAATTCCATCATTATCATCATCTGTATCTTGTGTGGTGCCTAATCCATCAAAATCAAAGTCTGCCCATTCCGAAGAATTCTCATCAAAAATATCGATTTCGTCATTAATTCCATCATTATCATCATCTACATCACATTCATTACCAAAATCATCCAAATCAAAGTTTTCTTGTGTGGGGTTTGATACATCTGGACAGTTATCGTCTTTGTCCAATACTCCATCAGCATCAATATCATTTATTCCGGAACTTAAAATGAGGACTGTAACAGCTAGTGCTGCTATGGCAATAGGGATTATTCGCAGAAGCGTTGACACAAAGTCCTAGATAAATTGGAATAATTAAGTAATGTGTATAATTGATTTTAGCTAAAATAGTACACTACTAAACTGCTCAATGTATGTTATGTATTCTGTAATGTATATTGATGAAATCTGTAGAACGTAGACCAGTTTGTCACGTTCACAGCTGGAACCAACCATTTAAATAAAATACTACTTTGCCAAAAATTTTCTTAATTAGTTTAAATTCATTTTTGATTTTTTATAGTATCATTAAAATGGGGTAGAGTTGTAATATTATAAATGGCACAAAAAATTGATACACCGTTAGACAAAAACGTCAATATCGGAATCGTTGAGCAGGATAGAGAGGGAGTAGTTAGTCTTCTTACATCCTTGTTGGCTGACGAATATGTTCTATATACAAAGACAAGAAACTACCACTGGAATATTGTTAGTCCCCACTTTAATGACTATCATAAATTCTTTGAAGCACAATACGGAGAAATCGAGGTATTCATAGATGATATTGCAGAAAGAATTAGACAGCTTGGAGGAAAATCTATTGCTACTTTAGAAGAGTTAAAATCTCACACAAGACTCAAAGAGCACCCAGGACAATATCCTTCAGATCTGCAAATGTTCTCAAATCTAACACAAGACCATGAAGCAATTATTAGAAATCTGAGAACCGATCTTAAAAAGTCTGATGAAAGCTTTCATGATATGGGAACAAGTGATTTCTTAACAGGGCTAATGGAAAAACACGAAAAAATGGTTTGGATGCTTAGATCAACTGCTCCAACTTCATAATTCTTTTTTTGAATTAAAGAAAAATTTAATTTCTTATAATTACATAGTCGGTCCTATAATGGGGTCTGATAATAAAATAAAATGTATTAATTGTGGGTCTGATAACGCATACATTTGTCTAGGTAACTCGCTACCTAACAAGTTTGGATATAGATGTAGGGATTGTACCACTAGTTGGAGTGATTCATAGCCTTCCTTTAGGAAAGGTTATTCTGAGTTTTATTTACAGATAATATTTTCTTATAACACTTATTGTTAAATTGAAATTTAATCAAAGATTATTACCTTATTCATTTATTGGAATTTGATAAAAATGACACAAAACCAACTTCTTCTGGTGGCTGTATTGTCAGTCCTTAGTTTAATATTCCAGCCTTATGCTTTTGCTTCTCCTAATTTAATAGATGCAAAGTTAAATGCCCCGTTTACGATAAAAATTGGAGATACTGCCCAAATTAAATCAGAAAACTTGATGATCACTTTAACAAATCTTGAAGACTCTCGGTGTCCTAGAGATGTAACGTGTATTTGGGAGGGTGAGGTAATTCTATATCTTACTCTCAAAAAAGGTGGCGATAAATCTAAAGAAACCGATTTAGAACTAAAAACAAGCCATAGCTCAGAAATTTCCTTTGAATCTTATTCTATTTCTTTATCTAAAGTAGTGCCCTATCCAATTAGTCCAAATGATATTAACAAAGAAAATTACTTTGTGACACTTGTTGTTAAACATGAAGGTCTATCACCGCTCAAGCAATTCAAATCAGGTGTGCCGATAGAAAAAATAACATGTAATTCATCTCTAATACTTGTACAAAAAAACAATGGTAGTCCTGCATGTATAAAACCAGAACATTCTGAAAAACTAGCTATGAGGGGTTGGATTAAATCAAATTCATTGCCAGTAGATGTTGATGCTAAAGAACATGCTCTTGAGGTGGCAAAAAAATTCATTTTGAATAGTCCTACCTTTGTCTATGATGGAATGAAAGAAACATTAAATCTCCAACTAGTTTCAATTATGAAATCATTGCCTGAGCAATATGTAATTGAGGCAAAATATTCAAGCAGACATGGTGGATATGGAGACAGAACAGATCAAATACTCACACAAGTAATTACGCCACATACAGTTGAAATTATTGTTGCTGAAGGATTTGTAATTTCAGCAGTTACTGATGGAAAATGGGATGAGCTTAATCACCAATATGTTCTAAAAAAGCCTGGTTCAGATGATCTTTCAATGCATAGATCTCCTGTACATGATTATGCTTCACTAATTGAGACACTTCAAGCCACTGGGGTTATCGTGGAATTAGTAGAAGATTTAGAGGACTCTTCATTTTCAGTTCCAGGAAAAGTAATATCATTAGATGGCGAGCAAGTTCAAGTTTTTGAATTTTCTTCAGCAACTGACGCTCATACTTCGAGTCAAATTGTATCAAAAGATGGAACTGAGATTGGTACAAGTGTAATTCGATGGATTGATACTCCTCATTTTTACACCCAAGATAGGTTGATTGTTTTGTATGTAGGTCATGATCAAGAAACTTTGGATTTACTTGAAAACTTACTAGGTTCTCAATTTGCAGGAATGTAAAATCTTGACCTAATTTTGAGTTAATTTTTCTAATATTTTCCAAAAATTTTACTTGAAAATCCCTATTGGTCATAATCACTTATGACCAGTCAGCATAAATTATGACCCCAATTTATCAACATCATTCTATACAGTATACATATGAAAACACAAACATATCCAACAAAAACCCTTGGTACCTGGGATAAAATGGTACACGCTACTTTCCGCAAGGTTGTCGCCTTTGACCTTTTATTTATGGGTCTTGGCATAACTGTGGGAGCTGGTATTGGGGCATTCCTAGTTTCCTAGGAATTCCATCTTCTTTTTTATTTAGGCAAAAAATATGAAATACGATGGTTGATCTTTATGAAAAATCGGCAGATCACTTTATGGAGCTAGCCAGCCCTCAAAGACTGCAAATCTTATTTAGTTTACTTGAAAAAAAATCTACTATTACCGGTCTTGCAAAGAAACTTGAAACTACAAAACAAGAAATGCATAGAAACTTTACAAGACTTGAAGACTCTAAATTAATTCAAAAAGATGTTGATGGAAATTATTCTTTGACTACATTTGGAAATACAATGTGTACCCAGGTCCCTTCAATCGTGTTTTTGTCTCAAAATATGGCATATTTTACTGACCATAATTTTGGGGACGTCCCAACAAAATTCATCATGAGATCAGGACAGCTTGCCGGAGGCAAAAGAATTAAGGGGGTTGTAAAGGCATTTGAACAATGGAAGCAAATCTACAAAAATGCTAGTGAATACATCTATGAAGCATTGTATGAAGTTCCACTAGATTTGATAGAACCTCTTTTCAAAAGAACTAAAGATGGCGTAAAAATCAACTATATTTTTTCAGAATCAGCAATTACCCCAAAAGGACGGAAGGAACTTCTTAAAAAACTCGGAGTATCGAAATTAATTGAAGAAGGAATGGTTGAAAGAAAGATGAAGGATAAAATCTCTACAGTAGTCGTATTAAATGAAAAAGAGGCTTGTATTCATTTCCCTAGTCTGGATGGAGAGCCTGATATGACTGAAATGTTTTATGGAGATGATCCAATGTTTCATGAATGGTGTCTAGATTATTTTAGGTATTGTTGGTATGGCTCTGATACATTCCAGGAGAGCAAATTAGAAGAGTGATTATATCATGGCAGAATTTTCTAAGATAGATCTTACATAATATCCATTTTTGGGAATGGTTTGAACAACAAACCATTATTTCTTGCTTAAAAGGATGTATGGTGTATCCATGCACAACATAAAGGAGATTATAGAAACTACCTTCAGTTATTTATTGGAAAATCAAAAAAGAACTCTAGCAAAAACCGCCATTTATCGAGGTTCAACTACTGTTTTGTTATTCACTCTAGGATGGGTTATGACTGGAAATCTCTATGAGACATCTCTGATTACTATAGTTTTTAATGTAATAGCCACTGCAATTTACTATTTTCATGAAAGAATGTGGGGCAAGATAAGTTGGGGAATATTGCCACAAACTAAAAAGACTGATGCTAAATATGCTAAAGTTTTGGAAATCTAGATAATTGAAATTTACTGTCCCTCTCACCACTATTAGGCATGCCACAAAGAGTAAGGTATTGAGATATATTTCTAAAACAACTCAAAGCATGTCAACAATCCAAGTGACAAAAGAATGGCAACCCCAGCCTACAAAAAGTCTGGTTGAAAGCAATCCAGTAGAAGAAGGTAAAAAACTATCAAACTTAGGTAATGACGCACTATCCAGAACCACTTTATGTGCAAAAGATATGATGGGTCTTTCTTGGGTACTATCTGATGATCTAGAGTCGATATTTAATGGAAATGATATTTGGTAAGCTCTTTTCAGAAGTAAAGAGAATAGGTATGCCAAAATATCCTAGGGATTTGCTAGAATCATTAAGATGAATCCAAAAAACCTTGAAAGAATTTATTTTAATGTGCTAATTTTCTAACAAAAATATACACTATAACAATAATTTCTAATCTTCCTAAAATCATTAAAAAGCTAATCACTAACTTTGTTGCGGGATTTGTATCAAATCCGATAATGCCTGATGATAATCCTCCTGTAGTTATTGCACCTGTGGCTTCAAAAAATGCATCATCGAAATCTGCACCCGAAATATCCATCAAGTGAACGGCAGTAACTAGTGTCAATAATGGAAATAAAACAATAATTATTGTGGTAGACGCCACATCTTTTTTAACTTCAATTGAAAGATGTTTTCTCTCTTTTTTGTTTATTGCTTTTTTAAAATCTTTAAGATGGAAAAATCTAAATATTTTGATTCCACCAGCTGTTGAAAATCCACATCCACCAATAAACATTAAAATTGTAAGAATCAAGTGACCTGAACTACCAAGCGTATCAAGGTGGTCTGCTTGAAGTCCGCCAGTTGAGCTTGCAGATATTGTATAAAATGCTCCAAGTAAAGGATCAAAACCACTTGCTAAAATAAACAATGGAATTGCTGCAGCAATTATTGCAAAATAAACTAAAACCTCTGTTCCTAATTTTGGGGACAAAAATCTTTTTCTAACAAATGCATAATGAAATGTAAATGGCAAGGCACCAAGAATTAAACCTGCCATTAAAATAATCTGTTCTTGCCAAACTAAATTTTGTAGAATTGTTGAACTTGGAACAAAACCACCAGTAGCTACAGTACTCATTGCAAGTGAAAAATTATCAATAATGTTTCTTTCTCCAAACAAGTAAAGTAAGGATGCAATAATGATTATGTATACTGAAAAAATTATAGTAATTGTTCCAAATAATTCCCTTAAATGTAAAGTCCTTCCTGAAATAAGACCGCGCATTGATTGTAGTTTGCCCTCTGGGTAAAAAGCGGTAATTACCAAATAGATGAAACTCATTCCCCCAACTAGCTGTGTAAAGCTTCGATAAAATGTGATACTTTGAGGTAAAACTTCTGGAAAATCATATAATGAAATTCCTCCTGTTGTAAATCCTGCCGCACTTGAAAAAAATGCATTTGCAAATGAATCAACATACGAACCATCTATTGGAAGTATATACAAATATGGAATTGTCCCAAATAAAGTTAGAATAAATAAACTTGAAAAAACAAGAATTGATGCTTGTTGAAGATTTAAGCTTGCCTTTTCACCATATGAATTTAAAAAAAATCCTGTAACAAGCAATAATACAGTAGTTAGATAAATTCCTGTTGCAGACACTGTTTCATTAAGTACGGTAGCTAAAATCGCTGGAACAAGCAATAGGACTCCAGCAAACTGGAGAACAAATCCTAAATTGCCAAGAATAGCCTTAATTGGCGGACTCAGTAATCTTGGTTGTGTCGCTGTGGCATCTCTTATCGCGTTAGCAATTATGTGCTGAAGAATGATGCCAATAATGATATTATCCTCAGTTATTACAGGAAGTTTTCTAATTTTATGATCACGCATTATATGTAATGCTTCTCTTAATGTGGCGTTCTCGCTAATAGTAATTAATGGAGAAGTCATGATTTCTTTTAGGGCGGTAGTTTCTGCATTGATATTTGCATCTCCGACTTTATTTAGAATGTCTTCATCTGTAACAATTCCTACAGGGGTTTTTTCATGGTTGATTACAATAATGTCATCTCGTTCGTAATGTTGTAAAATTCTGGCGGCTGTCCTAGTTTTAATATCTTCATCTAAAACAAGAAAATCTTTTTGCATGTATCTTTGAACTGATTTTGATAGAACATAGTTAATTGATCGCTCTGGTGCAGTTGACAATATACCTTTCTTTAAAATTTGATTATTTTAAGTAAGATTTGGTCAATCTTTATGAATAATGTATCTGAGAAAAATCAGAATTATTCTTGGGTCAAATAATTTCTCGATCTGTTCCTAATCTTTAGATGAAAAGTTGAAATTACGATGAATTGCTGTGATTATTTGACTACATGTCAACCAAAATTTACTTATTTTCTATACTGATGATTTTTATCCTAACTTTTCCTTTAGCTTTTGCTCAGCATCATGGAGGCGAGCAGGCTCCGCCAATTAGTTTTGGAAGTGGACAAGTAACTGTTAGTACATCACTAATTCCCGCTGATTTTATTCCAGGAAAAAATCCTGATGTCAATTTGAAAATCAGATTTTTTGATATCTCCACTAATAAAAATATTCAAAGTGTTACTTATCGAGTTCAGATTTTCTATGGCACTCAACTTGTTGCAAATCAAATGTTTTTTGATAAAGACGGTGAGCTTGATATCAAAATTCAACCAAGGCCTGAATGTGCTCAAGAAGAATTGTGGAAATGTACAAAATATCAAGGAGAAAATGACCCTGTAGTGCCTAATGCACTCACCTCATCAAAATTAAGCACCCCGATAATTACTGGACCAGTATTTTCTACTAGCGGTCAATATATGGTAAAAACATCCATTATAGGTGCCACAAACCCAAGAACTCAAACAAGCGAAGATATTACTTTTGAGACATCGATTACAATACCTCAAGAACAACAGTTCATGATAACCTCTTCAAATACTCAATACTCCTTTATAGTAAAAAATTTTCAAGAACTAATTACTAACTTTCAATACGATGAATCAATAAATTCAATTGTTTTTCAAATGCCTTTTGATTGGGAACATATGGAACATATCGATTCTGTTAAAAATAATATTGAAATTCCAAAGGATTTTCCACCTTTTCAAAATGTAAATGGTTTTAAGGGAACAATTAATGATGTTCCAATTTTTTCAAAAAATTTACACTATGACAAACACTCAAGCAAAAATTCAAACACAATTCATTTAACTATTGAAAACACTGAATTAAAACAACTAAAACAAACTACATCTGGAATGAAAGTTGTAATAACTCCTAATTCTCAGTTGACATCTACAACAAAAGATCTTTTCTTTGATAATGGATTTAAAGCATCAGTATCTTATGATTCCAAATATTCTCAAAGTAAAGACAATCTTTTTTCAATTGCATTTTTTGATTCTAAAGGAGATGTGGTTTCTGGTATTCGTTATGGATATAGTGTAAAAGATCCGCTTGGAAAAGAAATTGTAAACACAGGAACTAATCCAAGCATTTTAGGAATTAATTTGCCAAATGGTGTGGATTCTCAAGTAATCCATATTCCTGTTGAAGGCAAATACAAGATGCAATTAGTGTTAATAGGAATTGGCGCAAATGACTTTGATAGATTTATTTTCAAAGATTTTGAATTTGAAATATTAAAATCCGAAACCTCAAAAAGTATCCCGAGTGCAGTAAAGTCTGAAATTCCAGAATGGATAAAAAATAATGCCGGTTGGTGGGCTAGTGATAAAATAGATGATAATTCATTTGTACAAGGAATTCAATTTTTGATAAAAAATAAACTCTTGAATGTTCCTCCAACATCGCTAACAGCAAATTCTGATACTAACGAAATTCCTTCATGGATAAAAAATAATGCCGGTTGGTGGGCAAGTGGAGATATAGACGATGGATCCTTCATTCAAGGCCTTCAATATCTTATTAAAATTGGAATTATTCGTGTTTAACTAGAATTTTTCTATTTTCTTAATTATTTTTGATTTATCTGATTACAGTTAAAACAAAGAATGTGCAGACTTTTTCTTGCAAGCTCAGGCTCTGAGATATATTTTTCCCATGATGATACAGAGCCTCCTCTTTGACCATAATCAAAAGATTCTTCATCATCAACATGTCCAAATCCTAAAGCTCGTTCATCTTCAAATCCACAATTAGAGCATCTCTTTCCTCCCAGAATTTTAAATAATTTTGTTCTTAATGTAGAATAAAACAGATCAGAATCATCAGAATTATACTTGTTTTTCCTTTTTTGATTAACAAAATCATTTGGTTTGTTGAATCTATTTTTTCTAAAACTATCTCTACTATGAATTGGGGTTCTATCTTTTTCAAACCTGCTCCTAGTATTTTGTCCATACCTTGAATCACTATCAGAGTTTCTGTCGAATCTTGAACCTCTGTCAGAATCTCTTTCATATCTTGAACCTCTATCGGTTCTGTTAAATCTTGAATCACTTCTTTCTTGTGGTTTATGATCCTGAAAACAATCTCTACAATAAACTGGTCGGCTATCTTTTGGTTTGAATGGAATCACACAATCGTTTCCACAATCCGCACAAACCACATTTGTTCTTTGCATTCGTGTGCCTTCGTCTGACTCTCTTCTAAAACTAGAGCCTCCACCATATCTAGAGCCTTCACTGGAATCTCTACCATATCTAGAGCCTTCACCGGAATCTCTACCATATCTAGAACCTGATGTTCTTGAACCACGTTGACCTTTTTGGGTTCTATCATTTCTGGGATATCTATCAGACCTTTTTCCAAATCTTTCTTTACGAAACTCCATCTATTATCATTTAAAATTAGATCCATAAGAATTATTATGATTTTTAAACACCAAATTCTCTATATCAGGCATAGTCAGGCAATTGAGGTTTTTAAAATCATAATCTTTGGATAAAAAATTTGCCTGATAAGAAAAGTATATTTTAACTCTGAATAAAAAATATCTTGAAAATGAATCTAGATGTTGATGAATCTAAAAAAGAGGAGATTGGCAAAGTAATTGCAAGTGCCGACAGCCCAGTAGGAATTGATGCTAAAAAAACACACATTATCATTATTAACAAATTAATTGAAATTGAAAAACGACTAGCAAAACTTGAAGAAAAACATTAGCTGAAAACTCGCAAAACTAGCTTACTAGGAATAATGAATTATTGTTGCCTAGTAAACACATGAAAGTAAATGAATACGAGCCAGAAGATACAAAATTACTCTAAAAACTAAGTGTTTTTAGGATTATCGGGATAATCTGACTTGGGATGTCCGGGACCGACCATGTCTTCAGGCCTTACGTCTTGATCCCAATGCCCTCTTGCTCCCTTTACTAGCGCTGCAATTCCTGCACCAACTAGGCCCATCACTAGTCCAGAAAACATCATTTTGTCTTGTAGCTTTGTTTCACACTCTATAGGTACTGGAGGGGAATCATCAAAATATTCATAGCAATTCCCAAACTCTTGAGCCTGAAT
>DASPGM010000020.1:0-5838 GCA_035620615.1 Nitrosopumilaceae archaeon
TTATTTAGAAAATATTTCTTTTGTTCATTTTGCACAGACATCATGTTAAAGTTTCATCCTTTCGTACCATAATATGAAAATTATTGTGGCTTTTATTTTGGTCGCAATAATTTTCGCGCCAAGTACAGTATTTGGTTGGAAATCAATCAATCAAGCGGAGAATAATTGTATAGTTGATTGTAATTATACATACGGTAGTTTTGATTCTTCTAAATCTACTACTTTCTTAATGATTGGGATGATTTCTCTTCTTGGGATTGGTCTTTTTATAAAATATAAGAAATTGGATAAATATGAAACATTTTCAATTACCTGCAAAACCTGTAGACGAAATACTCGTGGGTTAAAGTGTCCTATATGTGAGGCTGAACAAAGGGCGGTATTTGGATCTTGACGACATACCCTTTAGTTGTTCAGTTATTTGATGGAAATTCTTCTAATCATTCTTTTAGTTCAACTTTAATTATGTTGGTAGTAGGAATCCCACTTCGATTTTTTTCATCATATGGTATAATTCGTAATTTTCAACTTTTACGATAAAAGACTCCTATTTTCATTTATAAATAATCAAATCCTAAGGATGGCTAATCCATCCATTGTTCTAGTATAGAAATACATGCTAATTGTTTCAGCTTATGAATTTTTAAATTAAAAAAAGAAAAAAGGAAAAAATTCCTTTATTTTACCAATCTAACATTAACTGGAGTTGGTCTTGAGACTGTATTTGCAACAGGAGATGCCTTCTTTGCAAGCTCTATTAGTTCCTGCAGAGTTTCTTCTGATGCATCAGACTCTATCTTAAAGGAGATGTTAATTCCTTGATATCCAGGATTCACATTCTCATCTAATTGGAGTAATCCATGAAGATCAATATCTCCCTCTAGAGTTGATTCGATAGAATCAATCTTTATTCCTCTTGCCGCTGCATGGGAAACTAAGCTAGTAGTTACACATCCAGCTAATCCTGCAAGAAGATATTCTACAGGATTTGCACCCTTATCATCACCTAACAAAACAGGTGGCTCGTCTTTTACAAAGACATGGGGTTTGCTTCTTTTGAAGGTCTTACATGCACCAGAATAGTCTGATACAGTTGTGTGGTTTTCTGTTCCCCCAATCCACTTGTTTTGGGCACGGAAATTGAATTTTGCAATTTCCTTATTTTCTTTGATGTTGTCAATCGTTTCAAAAAGTTGAGTGACATTTACACCATTTACTATTTTTGTTGTTGTTTGTTGTGATTTCATAGCAATGATATCATGATATCATTATATTAACTTTATGTTTTATGATATCATGATAGCATATTATATATAATGATTGATACTAATGATATCATGCCAAAAGATGTTCTTGTTCGAGGATTTGACGATAAAATCCATTCTGAGCTAGGAAAAAAATCAGATCAAATGGGGGTATCGATTAATTCCATAGTAAAAGACGCAGTTGAACAATGGCTTGATAAAAAGACTCATGTTCCTCACGTCCATGATTTGCTAATTTATTCTGATGAAAAATCCATGAAGAGTTTTCTAAAATCTTTAGACCGAATAGCAAGTAATAGTGAATGGTTCAAATCGTTTGCTGCACCACCAAAGCATGATTCAGAAAAAACATTATCTAATCTTAATTGGTTTAATGGAACCATAAAACCATACAATCCTCATGGTACTAGCGGTCCAAAGTACTGCAGTCAGGTATTACAAAAAATTGTAAAAGAATCAAACAAAAAACCTCTTTGTTGTGTTGATTTTATGATTACAGATATTGCAAATAGATCATTTCATCAGGCAATGGATCTTGAAAAAGGATATGACTCAGCAAGGCTACCAGGGTTAATGTTTTGTCCCTACAAGGCTAGTGATTTAATGAATTCAGACATTACTGATATGATTGAATTACTTATGATGCATGATAGAATATTTGTTGTAAAAAATGATGATATTTACAAATTACATGTAACCAAAGAAAGCATTCATAAAATATTTTTGAATTAAATCTCAAAGTGATTTAAAGAAATTAGAACTTAGTCGCCCATCCATTGTTCTAATGTATGGCTCTTTTTTTCTAATGCTTTTTTTAGTCGATTAAGTGAAGTATCCACCCTATCTTTTGAAAAATTTCTCTCTTCTACCAAATACTTTGTTACCCCATCATAATCCACAGACTCAAAATTAATTTCAGAAACATTTGTGACTTCTGGTTCTAAGAATATTTTTCGTATTTGGTTATAATCTATCTTTTCTAACTGCTCTTGAATCTGGGGGATATTTTCTAATTTAGAATGTTCGTGAATCATCTTTAGAGCAGTTTTAGGTCCTACTCTCTCAAATCCATCAGGATTAAAATCAGTTCCAATTAAAATCCCTAAATCAACTAATTGTTCCTTGCTTAACTTTAATTCTAAAAGTGTTTTTTGGGTATCAATTATCTCTGGAACAATTTCTATGTAGGAATTTCTATTTGGAAGTTTGCGCCTCCCGCTATTAGTGAAATTTCTTACTAATTTTTTTGCACCAAATAAAATTGAATCAAAGTCTTGGCTCGCAGAGGCATATGCTTGACCAGTTTGGGTAAGATATGCTGCAGTAGACTCTCCCTCAGATTTTGCTTGTATTACCGGTATCCCAAATAGATCCAAGAGCTTTTTTGAATCTTGAACCATGGAATCTCTCATGGAAGTAGTTTGCTGAGCATATTTTCTTGCTTCCTCTAAATCTCCAGATTTTAGAGCTTTTTCGTACTTTACTGTTGCATCTCTTTTTGCTTGTTTTCTATGTTCTATTTCCGCTGATTTTAGTGATGGGGGTTTTCCATCAAAAACATAGACTGGCTTTATTCCTAACGAAAGAAAATTGATATTTCTATAGAACAAACCACTAAGATGACTGGTTACTCTTCCCTGATCATCAGAAAGATGTAGCCCATCAGGGCCTCTTATTATTGCTAAAAATTGGTAAATCGCATTATACGCATCAATTGCAACAACTTTGGATGCAAATGATTCAAGATTCGTTTTTTCACGAATTACTAACGCTTTAAGATCTAAACCCAATGTTTCTGAGGTACATATCAGAGGCTTTTTTTCTTTGTGTTGATAAAATTACTCTCATTTTCAATAAAATTAGCTTATTTTTCATTATACTAGCTAAATTCTGTATATCATCTAGTATGCCTTAGATTAATCATGTCAACTCCGGTACTTTTACCACAGGAAATGGAGGTTTTGGAAAAAATTCCCTATACTCTATTTCAAAGGCTAGAGAATCGCCTAGAGGAGGTAGTTTCCTTTTCTGGGACTCATCAAAATTACTGTGTAGGAATAGTTGATATGGTAGGCTCTACGAAGGTAGCATCCCGTCTTTCAAAAGAAAAATTGACACAATACTATAGCATATTTTTAAACGGAATGTCAATGATAGTAAAAGATCATGGTGGACTAGTTGTAAAAAGTATTGGTGATAGTCTCTTGTTTTATTTTCCAAAGACCTCAGACTATGATCCAAGACACTTTGTATGCCCACTCAAATGTGGAATGTCAATGATTGAATGCTCAGAAATCATCAACTCAAAAATGCTCAAACATGGATTGCCTCCCGTAAGTTATCGAATAAGCATGGACTTTGGAACAGTGATGATGGCACAATCGGTATCCTCCCCAGATGACGATATATTTGGTTCAACTGTAAACGTTTGCAGTAAAATCAATCGTTTAGCAAAATCTAACGCAATGGTAATTGGAAATGATATGTACCAAATAGTAAAAGACTTTGATGAATTTAGCTTCAAGTCAAGCTCAGACTATTCCCTTGGTCTGTTACAGAACTACCCAGTCTACTCTGTTTTAAAAAAATAACAGAAGAGTGAACTTGAATTGAGAAATAACCAAATAGAAAATAGTGCAAAGAACACCGAAATCTTAAATGAATCAAACTCTATAGAACCGTCAATAAACTATGATGATATATTAGATAATTTTGAGTTACCAATTTGTATCGTGTGTGGTAGAGAGGTCATTACATATTGGGAACCATTATACTCTGGAATTAGGGCTAGTTGCAAAAACTGTGAAATTAATTGGGCAGAATCCTAATTTTTTCAAAATTATTTTTTAGAATTATATCTTTTAATGCTAAAATAACCTCTGAAATTAGATAATAATATTTACAGCATATTTGAATAACTAACAAATGGAGGAAATTTTTGAAAATGCATCTAATAATTTCTTAGAGTTATCAAGTAATCAAAGATTGCAAATATTATTTAATTTATTAGAAAAAAAATCTAAAGTTTCTGACATGGCAAAAAAATTGGATGCTACTACTCAAGAAGTACATCGTAACTTTATGAGATTAGAAGACGGAGGATTTATTTCAAAACATAATGATGGAAGTTACGGGCTTTCTACATATGGAAAAACAATGTGTGCTCAGGTTCCTACTATAGTATTTTTATCAAAGAACAGAAAGTACTTTGAAACACATGAGTTTGGTGGGGTTCCTCCAAAATTTGTATTACGAGTAGCTCAGCTTACTAATGGGGAATATGTTAAAGGAGTAACCAAAGTACTGGAAAAATGGAAGGATATTTTTAATCATTCAAATGAATTCATTTACGGAATTCTCGTAGAAGAACCATTAGAATTAATTGAACCACTCATTAAAAAGGCAAAAAATGGTGTATCTGTCCAATCAATTTTTTCAGAAAATACAATAGTCTCAAAAGGCAGGAAAAAGGCATTAGAAGATTTCGGTTTAGATAAATTAGTTGACACAAAAAAGGTTGAGAGAAAAATGAAAAAAGATGTAAAGACTGTAGTTGTTTTAAATGAAAAAGAGGCGTGTGTTTCTTTTCCTAAAATCGATGGGGATTCCAATATTACAGAAATGTTTTTCAGTGCCGATCCAATGTTTCATGACTGGTGCCTAGATTTTTTTAGATACAATTGGTATGGTTCAGATATTTTTCAAGAAAGAAAACTAATCGAGTAAACACTTTTGCTAATGAAAGAAAATCATCTGACTTCACTATATTAAGGTGAAAATAACTTAGAACAATTGCCAGGTTAGCCAAGTGGTACGGCGGCCGCCTCGAAATCTTATACAGGATAGCGGCTGTGCATTAGCACTCAGGGGTTCGAATCCCTTACCTGGCGTTACAATAAAGGGTTAAAACCCTACATGCCCCTCTATCATAATCCATGCCAAAAACTGCTAAACCAGAACTTCATCCAAAGACAGCCCAGGACATCCATAATTATGATCAAAGGATTTTATCCTGTCTGAGGCGAATCGAAAAAGCTCTTTCTGGGGAGAATGTATCATTAATCCAAAAATATCATAGGGCTATGAAGCTTGAAACAATAGCAAAAGCAACACAGCTCAAACACCTTGAGGTAATGTTAAACCTATCACGATTTTTGAAAAAAGACTGGAAAGAGGCAACCCTTGATGATATACAAAATTTGACGATTCATTTTATGGAAATCTACTCACAAAGTGGACAGGAAACAAACACAACTGCAGACCACAAGAAGGTCTTGAAGATTTTCTTTAGATGGCTAAAGACTGGACAGCGAAAAAAGGATCCTAATTCGTTGGATCCTATAGAAATAAGGAACATTAGGCATCGTCGTGTAAAAGACCGACTATCAAGAGAAGATCTAATTTCAGAAGAAGACCTAACCAAGCTTATTCATGCCTGTGGTGAAAACTCTAGAGACAAGGCACTCATTGCAGTTCATTTTGAATCTGGTTCAAGAATAGGAGAAACACTTTCTCTTCAGTTAAAGCACATTTCACTTGATGAACATGGTGCAAAAATTAAAGTTGACGGAAA
>DASPGM010000021.1:0-2342 GCA_035620615.1 Nitrosopumilaceae archaeon
ATGACTGATCCTAAAGTTGCAGCCTTTGGCGGAACTGCTAATCAGGCCCTAGTGGGAGGAATACTACAAGCTATTGACCAACTTGAATTGATAATTAATGGATTTGAATCCATTTCAACTTGGTTTACATCTGGTGCAATAGGCGGCGCAATTGTACAAGATTCAATGCTTCAAAATTAGATACCTACTCCACAATCTAAAAATATTAACTAGATCGAGGTAAATTATACATGTTGAAAAAACAGATATTAACCATTGCAGGAATTGCGATAATTTTAATTGGATTTTCCATTACTCTAGTATCTCAAAATTTCCAAATGGATTCTCCTAAACTTCAAATCATGAATACTGGAAATCCAAGGGCTGCAATAATTGATCAACTAGATGAGGAGATTCCAAACAAAGAGTTTCATGAAAAAATAACAAACTATCTTACAAATGCAGGTTATGATGTTGACCTGTACACAACTGAAAAAGTAACCGTAGATTTATACAAAAATTTACCTTCGATGGATTATAAACTAATTATTATTAGATCACACTCGCTTGGAGATGGATACATTGAAGAATCATCTTCATTATTTACAGGCGAAAAATATTCGGATCACAAATACATTAAGGAACAATTTTTGGGATATGTTGGCAGAGCGGTTCCCATACTAATGCAGGAGGTAAATCGAGGTGGAGGTTTGGAACATTTTCGAAATAATACATACTTTACAGTTGGCTCAAAAATGGTTGATGAGCTAATGGTAGGAAAATTTGATAATTCTGTAATAATTTTAGGCGGATGTGAAACTATGCAAGAATCACGTCTTGCAGACTCTTTTCTAAAGCGTGGAGCAATGGAAGTTGTTGGTTGGTCTGGTCTAATAGATGCCCAAAATAATGATAATATTATGATAGAGATAGTTAGGCAGACCACAGAAAACAAAACAAAATTAGATCAAACCATAGATAATGTTAATGAGAACATCAAGGGACGCCTATACTATGAAGACACTAAACTCAATTACATTAGCCGTAGTATTTAGGAATAGTAAATAGAGCAAAAACATGATTTTATTATTATATATGATCTAGATTACCTGGTGCATAATGCTTTTTAACCAAAATATTCGCAATTAACTATTGAATAAAATATACAGTATAGCAATGCTAGCAGCAGGAATAATGGCTCTTTCATTATCCATAGATTCTGCATATGCACAACAGCCACCACCAACAGTTGGAGGTATGCCTGTGCCAATAGACAATGTAGGATTATTTGCAAGCCTTGTTGAGAGTAACTTACTTTGGATTGCTCCAGTAGCAGTTGGAAGTATCGTTCTTTTAAAACTAAGAAAGAGAAACTAAATTTTTTAATTTTTTCTATTTATTTTCCCTAACTTTAGTTATTTTGTAAGGCAAGAAATCGAGTTTTAGACATGAAATGGGCTATAGTTTCAAAGCGATTAAAAAAATGAAAAAAAAGATAAAATTGACTTGCTTTTTATCTGAATTGTTCTATTTTTATTGAATCTACGTCGTCCTTTTTGAGGCCTAACATTTCATTGAATTGTTTGCCTTTTGAGGTAACCACATATGCTCTGTAGGGTTTTGTTTTTGATTCTACAAATCCCATTTCCTTCATATCATCAAGATATCTTGAGAGTTGACCATAACTCATGTTGGATTTATAGAGTATGTGTGTTAGACGTTGTGGTTGTTGAACTATATCAAGCAAGTCTGACATGATCGTTAACTGATCGCGTCTTACCGATGTGCCCATGCCCCTCAATGCCATGGGTGGATCTTGTACTTGAGACTAATAACGTTTAGGAGTTTGGGATCTAGATTTTAGAGTCTATGTATTGAGGTATGTAAATATGAAATTAATTCAAGATCGCAAAATTGTCTCATTTTTTAAAATAAATTTTAGGTACAATATGTAAAATAGTCTAGACGCCCAAGTTCATAATGCTCTTATATTTTCATTATTTCTAAAACATATTGGTAAATGAGAATAGGTACGGTAATGTATCAACGTTAGTATTTCTAAGTATACTTGTCCTAATTACAGGTGTAGCTGCTTCAAGTATTTTCACAAATGATGTTTATGCTGATTCAGGACAAAAAGTTAAGAAATATCTAGAATCCATTGAAAAAGAAAAAGCAGCACTAGCAGAAGCTGAGCAAAAGGCAAAAGAAGAAGCTGCAAAGAAGGCAGAAGCTGAGCAAAAGGCAAAAGAAGAAGCTGCAAAGAAGGCAGAAGCTGAGCAAAAGGCAAAAGAAGAAGCTGCAAAGAAGGCAGAAGCTGAAAAAGAACTAGATACAACAAAGTCTACAACTGAAGATGAGAC
>DASPGM010000022.1:0-45082 GCA_035620615.1 Nitrosopumilaceae archaeon
CTTGTAGAGATGATAAAACTTTTGAAGAATCTGAGGTTTCTTGGAAAGAGCTACGAGGGTTGAGTTGGTTATTCTGCGAAGACTGTATACATGAAGATCTAAAATCACATGCTTGCGCTTGAGATCTCCCTTTAGATCTACGTCTTTGCAGAATAATTCTCTCTATTTTTATTATTTTAGCCATTAAAATGAGGCTAAAACTATGCAGAACTAGGCAGTTTTTAGAATATTTTAGTGAACTTTGTATGGAAAACTTGTCTTATTTTTCGTATTGAATAAGGTAACAATAAGGTATCATCAATTATGCAAAAAATAGTAAATTATTTGGGACTACCTAGACCCACATCTAGATAGAAAATTTGTTAAATCATTAATGTAGACAAGTTTATTGATTATCAATAAAAATGGTATCTCCCCGTTTGACGAGGGAAAATCTGCTGTATTGACGTAAAGGTTAAGATCAATTAAAAAATAATTGAATAGTGTTTAATGAAGAATTTGTTAAGGAATACTTCAAAAACCCATTTTTAATTTGGGGTTTAATTCTGCTAGGATTTACTTCATTAGATTCAGCTTTGTTCGCAAATTTAGCTTTACAGGCAATAGTAATACATAATTTGTATGTCCCAATCTTATTTGGGTCATTAATAATTGCATTATCACTTTCATTATATCCTATCCGTCGAAGTTTAAGAAAATTAGTTGAGAAAAAAGAGACCAAAAAAGAAGCATTCATGTATCTTACAGCTATTTTCGTTATTTTTTATACGGAGGTGGTTTATTTTATGATAGACCCAATGTTAATTTTTGGTGAACTTGATCCACGGGTAATTACAGACAAGAATACTTGGGAGTATGCAATTAACGTCAAGACATTGGTTCAGTTTATTGCTTTACCAGCTTTCTACGCATTTTTCTTTAATATGATCAAGACCAGATTAATCAAAGAAGGATACGAAATTCATGATAAATTTAGAAACAATTTAAAATTTGTAGCTGCTGTGATCCTAACTAACTTTGGAGGGTATTTTCTTTTTATATTTATTACAATTCTTAAATAATGACCCTAAAAGGTAAACGAAATCATTACAACATCAAATTACTTTGAGGCTACGGAGTATTAATTAACATAAAACAAAATTGATTTTCATCTACAATTCATTTTAGATTATGGTTTTTTCCATTAGTTTCTATCTCATACCGTAATGCAGCAGGTAGCTCTGCATATTTTTTCTCAACTAATATCTTAATCTGATCATCTGGAACCTGTACTGCTCGAAGTAACTTTCCTCTTTGATGTGCATATGCATTTTTCCAAAAGCCAGCTCCATCAAAAGTGCTAATTTTTACTCCTCTTTTTCCAGTCAAGTGATTCTTCTCTCAATTTCCTTTCTAATGAATTTAGCAATTTTTTCTTTTGGTTTCCATCCTGAACCCTGAGATTTTTTAAAATCTACTATCAAAATTTCATTGTTTTCTGGATTTTTCCTATACCGAGAAGAACCAACATCGTTTGCTACCATCAAATCAGCTTTACAATCCTTCATTTTTTTTCTAGCTTCACGTTCTAGCTCTTTTTTTGAAACTTTAGCTAGAGCCTTGAATCCAACTAGAAAAACATCTTTTTGAAGCTTTTTTACTTGATCAATTATCTTTGGTACGCGAACTAGCTTTACAGTAATTTTTTGATTTGTACTTTTGATTTTAGAATTACTTGGATTTGAAGGAGTATAGTCAGATGGAGCTGCTGCCATTATTACAATATCAAACTTTTTTTTCATCTCATTTTTTACAGCAAGATACATTTCTTTTGCAGTTTTAACAGACACTAGCTTTACCCCACTAGGTGGTTTTTCAGAACCAGGACCATAAACCATAGTTACTTTAGCGCCAGCTGAAACCATTTCACTAGCTAACAGCACACCAGTTTTACCTGTACTTTGGTTTGTTATCACTCGAACAGGATCTAAATGTTCTATAGTAGGACCTGCTGTAATCAAAACTTTTTTTCCATGTAAAACAGACGAAAATCCAAATTTATCCAAAACATGCTCTAACACATCTTCAGGCTCAGCTGCTTTAGCTTTTCCTTCAATCATATTTGGAGAAACAAAATCAACTTTTTTCTCTAAAAATAAAATATTTTTCTTCACAGCAATATTTTCATACATTGCTTCATGCATTGCAAGACACATCACTACTGGAATTCCTGACCCAAATCCCACAGTAAGTACGGTAGCTATTGGTGTATCATCAATTCCACTAGCAAGTTTTCCCAAAGTATTTGCAGTACATGGATAAACAATAATCAAGTCAGATTTTTTATAATCAGCTATTGCAATGTGCTCTAGATCCCCAGTTAGTTTAGTTATTACAGGATTTCCAGTTGCCCACTTGAAGTATGCTGGCTGGATTAATCTAGTTGCAGCATCACTTGCAACACAAGTAACTGATGCACCATGCCTCATTAGCAATCTAGCTAACTCTATTGATTTGTAGGCAGCTACACTTCCTGCCACACATAATACAATTTTTTTTCCAGCAAGCTCTACTCCATCAGAGCCTACTATATCCAACGAAGGATGTTTTGGAATTTTCCTAGCCAATTTCCTCTCGTAGGGCATCGAGTTCTGCTTTTTCAATAAAAAAAGAGTGTTCTTTTGAAGGAAATTTACCAGTCTCTATATCTTTTTTGTATAATGCTACAGCTTTAGTAATCTCTTTAGATAAAGAAAGATACTGTTTTACAAATTTTGGTTTTAGCTTATCATACATTCCTAGCATATCGTGAATTACTAGCACCTGTCCGTCACAGTATTTGCCTGAACCAATGCCTATAGTAGGAATAGAGATGCTTTCTGAAATAATTTTTGCAACTTCAGATGTAACCATCTCCAAGGCTATACTAAACACACCAGCCTCTTCAAGTGCCTTTGCAGATTCAATTAGCTTTATTGCAGTCTCTTTTGTTTTTCCCTGAACACGATATCCTTGTGATAACATTGTAGTTTGTGGTTGTAGTCCAATGTGACCCATTACAGGTATACCAGTCTCAACTATTGCTCGAACGGTGTCTGCCATCTCAAGCCCACCTTCAAGCTTTACTGCATCAGCTCCTGACTTGATTAGTTTACCAGAATTTTTTATTGCATCTGAAACACTAGCCTGGTAAGACATGAATGGCAAATCCCCAACAATTAATGCGTTTTCTCTTGCACGACTAACTGCTTCAGTAAATATTTGCATCTGAGTCATTGTAACTGGAATTGTATTTTCATATCCTAAAACAACCATTCCTGCACTATCTCCAACTAGTATGACATCAACTCCAGCCCTATCAGATAGTAATGCTAGAGAATAGTCATATGCAGTTACAACAGAAATTTTCTTGCCAGCAGTTTTTTTTGCAATAATATCTCTAGGTGTCTTATGCATGAGGTAACCTCCTAGAAAGATTTTTTTTTATTTCTAAAACACTAGCTTTAAGATTTTTTTTGTTGTTAAATGAAACTTTACGAATATTTTTTGATTTACATTCCAAAATTAGTTTATTGATTGCACGAACCACATTATCTACTATAGTAATATCGGCAGTTTTAGCAGTTCTAGATAAGGGATTTAGATCAAATGTGATTATTTTTTTTCCAGCCTTTTTTAGTGCTATGGTGCGATCTCCATCTTCTAAGGGAACCACAACAACATCTGCTTTGAAAATTCCATTTTTATCAACAATTCTTCTTGCACTATCAAGGCCTGAAATTTTCTTTGATGCCTTAGAATCTATGCCTAGAATCTCTTTTGCACCAGCCTTTCTTAGAGCATTTACAATGTTTTTCTTTCTTTTTTCATTTGTATAAAACAAATTTACTTCAATTTTTGCATTTACAGTATTTGCTAGCTTTACAATTTCTCTAGGACATAATGCAGCTACATTTCCATTTACAGAAATTACTGGATATGTAGCATTAGATAGCAAAAAGGCTGCAGCATGTATTGCAGCTTGTGCGGGCTTTGAGGTTTTTTCTCCAAGTAAATAATCAAATGCCTCACCTCTACCATGTGCCATCAGTCCTTCTTTAGCTACTAGTCCATTTTCAAATCCATGTACTAGTTTTTCTCTAATGTATAATGACCTGGCACGAGGATGACTTTTAGGAATAAGAGACATGTCAATATTTAAAAAAATTATTTTATTGTTTTATTATTCGTGCACCGACATTATCAATTTTTGATGTGATAATGATTCCATCATCATATTTTTTTAGAACATCAATTACTTTATTTTCATTTGCTTTAGGTACCAGAGAAAATATTGTCTCTCCAAACATAGCTACACCACAATTAAACCCATTTTTGTTTAGATCTTTAATAACTCTAGCCATCTTTGGAGTAATTACGTTAACGTATTTTGCAAACTCTAAAGACATGTCTTGAAAATTAATAATATTTTTTGATGCCTCTAGTCTAGTAACCATCTTTCCTCCTAAACCATTGATAAAAGGTAGTCTCTCACTCATAAAGCGCTTTGTAGAAATTGGTGAAAAACAAATTATTACTACAGTATAGTTATCAGTTTTTATTTTTTTAACTATTCCATGTCCTGGGGCCCCACCTTTTGTTCTTATTTCAAATCCCCCATGGTATGATGCTAAAACATCACCCAGACCTGTTTGACATTTTATCTCAGCTTCATGTGCAATTAAGCCAACTTGCTCTCTTGAAAGACCAGTATCAAGTGCTTGGTTTAGTGCTAATCCAAGTGATAATGCAACTGCACCACTACATCCAAGTCCATATCCTACAGGAACTGTAATGTTATGATCAACATCTACAAAAACATCTTTTCCAGCTAGATCAAGAAATTTCCTTATAACAAATTCAGAAACTTGTGAATTGTCAGTCTGGTAACCTAAAATGTTTAAATGAAAATTTGAAATATCATATTCAGTTTTTTTTCGAACCTGAACAATGGTTTTTACTCCTTCTTGAATTGAAAAGCCAGCCCCTTGAGAACCAATTTCTCCAATGTTGCTTTTGCGCTCAAGATCTGCCTTGAAAAATCCAGTAATATGCGCAGGACAAAAAGCCATTCCCTTCATGATCTGAGTATAAATTTGCCATAAAATATAACAATATGGCTTAAATTAATTATATTAGTATAAATTGCCTAAATTCATTCGACGCCTGCAACAGATAGGAAGTAGTCTACTAGTATCTCTTCCAAAAGAGTGGGTTGATGCTAACAATCTTGAGAAAAGCTCTGAAATAGAAATTGATACCGGCCAAAACAGTCTATCTATTACAGCAAACAAAGACATCAAGCCGTCAAAAGAAGTTGTAATTTCTTATCCGCTTCCAAAAGAGGAAAATGTTGTTGCAGATATTACAGGAGCTTACTTGCTTGGATATGATATTATCAAGATTAAAGGCAAAACAAACATCCCAATTGAAGATCGAGAAAAAATTCGTGAATCAATGAGAAGACTAGTCGGCGTGGAAATTGTAGAAGAGGAAGCATCAAGTATTGTAATTCAATTTTTACTTGATGCAGCAACACTCAATCCAGAAAAAATTCTAAAGCGAATGAGTACTATTGCAATTGGAATGTTTAATGAAACACTTGATGGTTTAATTTTAGATGATAAAACAAATCTCCAAACAATGTCTAACAGAGACAATGAGATTAATCGACAGTATTTTTTGCTAGTTCGCTTGATTCGCAGTACAATGGTTGATCGTCGTCTAGCAAGTGTCTTTAATATGGAAAATATTGATATTTTAGATTATAGAATAGCTGCAAATCTTTTAGAAACTGCCGGAGATACTATAGTAGAGCTTGCTAATTCAATTAGTATTACTAGAGTCTCTAAGAGTGAACTTAAAATAATTTATAATACAGTCAAAGACGCAGAAAAAATATATAAAAAATCAATTGATGCATTTATTGCAAATGATAGACTACTTGCAATTGATTCTATTAAATTATATAAAAATTATCTAAATAAAATAACAAAACTACGTTCATCATTAGAGCATAAAAAGCAACTTCCAATTGATTTTTTAGATATTGTATACATGTTTGAGCGAATAGCAAAGTCATGGGCAGATATTGCAGATTTAATTAAACCAATCTACAGACAAGAATTATAATAATTTCTTTTTTGCAGCATATGTTAAAACTGCACAAATTGTTTTAGAATCTATTATCTTTCCAGATAAAATCATTTTAATTAGTTTTCTTAGGGGAATTTTTACCACAGAAATGATTTCATCATCATCTAATTGTAATTCTCCTATTTTAGAAAGTTCTGAAGCAACAAAACAATGAATTGCTTCTGTGTTATACCCTACAGACGGATAATATGTGATAAGGGGCGTCATTTTTCTGGCTTTATAGCCAGTTTCCTCTTGTAATTCACGAAATGCACATTTTTTTGGATTTTCTCTTTTTTCCAGTGTACCGGCAGGAATTTCTAAAATATTTCCGTGCGGATAGCGATGTTGTTTTACCAAAATTACATTACTGTTCTTGTCAATGGCTAGCATAGCTGCAGCTCCTCTATGTTCAATAATCTCTCTTCTTACTTTTTTCCCTTGAATAGTAAGATCATATAGAGTCAGTCCTAGAATTTTTCCATCATAGATTTTCTTTTTTTTCAAATAATGTTTTTTATTATTCTTAGATATTAATTAATGTGTTTGATATAACAAATGAAGCTTCTTTGAGCTTTTTGATGAGTTTATTGCATCAAGTACCCAGTTTATTGGAAAAGTAATTTTTTTTGGAATAAAAAGATCTGCTGATATTACCCCTTCAGTTTCTCTTACTTTTTGTGTAAGATAATCTAACTTGAATATATCATCACTGTACATAAACAAAACAATTTGATTTTTGGCTAAAAATGGTTTTTGTAAAAAGGATCCTGAAAACTTTTTTTCTAAAATTTTTAGCTCTCCTTCAAGATTTTCATTAACTCCAACTATAATTGCATACGGGATATATCCAGATAATTTAACAGGATCATAAATTAATGTAAATACTATAGCATCATTTTTTTGAAATTTTTCAAGTGCTCTTGTAACAGTTTTTGTAGAAAGTTTTGTTACTTTGGCAAGGTCTTCAATTCTTATTCTAGGATTTTTAATTAGTTTCTCAATGATTTCAAGATCAGTTTTAGTAAAGCTTGATTGCATTCCTATATTTTCTGCTTGAAATATGCTTAGAACTTTTACATCTTTCATTAAATTTTTTGCAAGTTCAATTTTTTGCTCAATATTTTCTGAAACAACTATTCCACAAACAGTAATTCCTCCAATACATGGAACAACTAAAAATGGTTTTCCAACTAAGCTAGCTTGTTTTAAAACATCTTCTATATTTTCCCCTGTTACTACAACATAAAACAAATTATATCCTAATACAGGCGGTTCAATTTTTAATGTAAATTTTTCAATCACTCCATTTTTTTTCATTTTTTGAATTCTTGATTTAACGGCCCCTCCACTGATTCCAATTTTTTTTCCAATTTGCCTGTCGGACTCTCTACAATTGTCAAGCAAAATGCTTAGTATCTTTATATCTAATTTGTCCAATTCACCTCATCTCCACTGATTTTACCTTAATATCATACTTATAATGATTAAAAATGTCTATTCTAGTGCTAAAATACTCCATATACATTATATATTAGACCTTTTCTATATAAAGAATTGGAATATAGGTTACAATTAGCAAAAAGAATGCTCTTTAACAAAAGGGGTAGTCTTATTGGCGCAGTTTTAGCAGTGACAATTGGAATTTTAGTAATTCATGTAAATTTTGTAATTTTTCAAGGACTCTTTGATGCTATAGTTCGTGATCTTACTGATTATAGATTTGGTAACTTGCAAGTTACAGACGAGGAAGACTATATTGACAAGTCTGATAACGCTTTAGTAAAATGGTTTGAGAGAATTCCCTATGTTTATGCCGCGACACCGCGGCTTGATTCATCAGCTGCCATTAACATTACAAAAAATGGACAAAGAATAGAAGAAAATAGAGTGGCAATTGTCGGTGTTGATCCAATGAGAGATATCAAAGCTTCAACTGCTCATGAAACAGTTACAGAAGGCCAGTATGTTTTTTCAAGAAATTCAATTGTTTTAGGTTCCAGTGTTGCAAATGATCTTGGAGATGCTCAGGTTGGAGATAGCGTAAAATTAAAAATTGTTGATAGATATGGCCAAGATCAAATCAAACGATTTATTGTATCAGGAATTGCAAATTCCCCTGGTGGAAACGGTTTTGATTATAGTGCAGTCATACATATTGATACTTTACGTGATATGATGGATAGAGACGGTTATACTGGCTCAATAATGGTTAAGCTTGACGATCCAAAAAAATCAGAGGAGCTCAAAAATCTTTTCTTACGAACTTTTCCAAATGATGATTTTAAAGCTGAAACTCTAGAAGAAGTTGCTGAGGCACAGCTAGCTGGTTTTAGATCAGGTATAGCTATGATTAACATGATAGGTTACTTTGGTATGATGTCTTCGGCTTTTGCTATTGTAACTATACAAATGATGTTAGTTAATGGAAAAACAAGAGAAATTGGAGTAATGCGTGCTATAGGCGCAAAAAGAAAAGACATCTTAATTATATTTTTATTTCAAGGAATTATTATTGGTGCAATTGGTGCATCGGTTGGGACTGCCGCTGGTTTAGCTTATACGATTTATGCCAAGGAAACAAAAATGTCATTTAATAATAGCCTTCCATTAGAAGTTTCACTTCAATGGGATAAAATCATTCAAACTGCACTAACATCATTTGCCCTAGCAATTATTGCATCACTATATCCATCCTATAGGGCAACTAAGCTACTACCTGTGGAGGCGATGAGAACTGTCTGATAAGGTACTAGAAATGTATAACCTAAACAAGGTGTATGGTGAAGGCGATACTAAAGTTCACGCCTTACAAGATGTATCTATTACAATTAACAAAGGCGAATTTTTATTAATTGTTGGTAGCTCTGGTTCAGGAAAATCCACACTTCTAAACATGATTGGGCTTTTAGATAAGCCATCTAGTGGAAAGATAATCATTGATGGAACTGAAACTACCACTCTAAATGATGGAAAGATTTCATCATTTAGAAATCGTAAACTTGGATTCATTTTTCAATTTTCAAATCTATTGCCGGATCTAACTGTACTTGAAAATGTAATGTTACCTCGCCAAATACAAGGAACTAATGGTTCAGCTAAAAAGGATGCTAAAGAATTGTTAAAAATTGTTGGATTAGAAGATCAAATGGATAAACGAGCAAATAAGGTCTCTGGTGGTCAAGCACAGCGAGCTGCAATCGCTAGAGGTCTAGTTAATCATCCATCAATTGTTCTTGCCGATGAGCCCACTGGAAACTTGGATAGCATATCTGCTCAAAAAATTGTCCAGTTGATGAAATCAATGGCCAAAAAGTTAGGCCAAACATTCATTGTTGTTACACATGACAGACATCAATTCGGAGATGTTGATAGAGTAATTACAATCAAAGACGGACGCGCATTTGAAGGTGAAGAATCCCCAAAAATGGAGATTACAGCATGAAAACGAATTTTATTTTAGCAATTATTGCAATTTTAGTTATATCACCAATTGTCTATGAAAATGCCTTTGCTCAGGTGAGCTCCGAAGGTTCTCCATTTGAAAGAAAATTTGGTGATGTAAAATTTCTTGATGCATATTTTGGGACAGATGAAGTAAAGCTAGAGGTAAACCCAGGTGACAGAAATGTTCCCTTTACAATTGTCTTAGCTAATGTTGGTACACAGGATATTACTGGAATAAAGGGACAACTTTCTCTACCATTTGGATTTTCTCCTACGGTAGGCTCTGGCTCATTAATTGAGGCTGATTTTGATTCAAATGCACTTGCAGGTGACGTTTTCAAATTAACATTTTTTGTTGATATTGGTGATAAGGCTGAAATTAAACAGTACCCGGCTTCAGCCATGTTGGAATACTCTAGACTACGTGAATCAGGAGTAAGAAATGCATTTTTTGATTTTAATTTTAAAGTAACTGGTAAAAGCGTTATCAACATGCGCGCTTTAGATCCATTTCTTTATTCACTACAAAAAAATCATGTAACAATTGAAATAGCTAATGATGGTACAGCACCTATCTCAGGTGTTGACGTAGAATTACAAAATACACAAGGGACAATTTCTTCTACTACACAATCAGTTACAAAGGTAGAAAACGTTGTAATCTTAAATAGTAATTGGGATATTGGTCAAATAGCTCCTGGTACAAAAAAATTACTTGAAGTTGATGTATATGTTCCAGGTTCTATGAGTTCGCAAACATTACGTACTCCAATGGAGATATCTTATTTTAATGCTCATGGTGTTCAGCATACTTTATCACGAATCGTTGACTTTTATGTTAAAGGATTAATTGATATTACAATTTACGATGTAGAAGTAATTGACTTGTCTGGACAACAAACAATTATTGGCGAAATAATTAATGAAGGAAATGAAGATGCATTATTTGGTTTTGTAACTGTTGAACCACTCGGTACCTCCAATATTAAAAAAACTACCCAATTCATTGATGAAATTGAATTAGATTCCCCAGTTCCATTTAATGTTCCAATTCAATTTGATGGAGAACCAATGTATGGTGATCATGATATTAGAATTACAGTAAGATACAAGGATTCATTACGAGATGAAATTTTTAAAACATATGATACAACTGTGAATATTCCAGAAATAATTGAAGTTTCGCAACAAAGTTTTGATTTAATGGAATATTCACAATTCATTATTTTAGGAATAGTAGCAATAGTAGGTGCCGTATCTTTTTCAAAAATTAAAAACCGCAAAAAGGAAATTGCAAAGTAACATAAACTTTGAAAATTCTTAATTCTTAACTTAATCGAAAAAACTATTTTTGTATGTTAAACTTTTCCCTTGCAAATTTTTTTATGTAATCTTAGTTTTTCAAGAAAATGAAATTCAGCACCACACGCTCTGCATTTTTCCTTTTTCTTATTATGTGCAATTTCTTTATGTTTTTTTAGTCTTTCAGGATACTTGAACCTTGAACCACATTGATTACATTTTAGTTTCCTAACGCTTTCATCAAATACCATGCTTTGTTTGGTATTATCTGGTACAAAAACTAATTTTATCCTCTAACAAATTTTTTCAAAAAATTCTTAAAAATTTGTGCCTAAAAATCCGTTTTGAATGTATTGCAAAGTTTATCTTAATGTATTTAATTTTTTCAAAGAATATATTCAATAAATGAATTGTATTTATGGAAATGGAAGAAATTGAAATTCCAAAGGAATTAGGACCTTTTATTTTAGATAAAGCAGAAGAAACCTCTCTTGGCCAAAAAAATGGGGCAAAAAAACAATATCGATATGGAAATTTACACATTCGTGAATATGATGACAAGTTTCTAGTTCACACAGACAAAATTGATCCAAGAAAAAGCCCCTTGGCTCATTTGGTCTTTGATGCGCCAGAAATATTGATTGGATTAGCTTCTGCAGTAATTGGCGGTGGAAAGGTTACATCATATATGAAAAAAAATAATAAAAATTCTATTATTCCAGGTGTATTTGCATCTCTAGTTTTTGGTTATCTTGGATTTTCACTAACCAAGAAAATTAAAAATCTTCAATAGGTGATGCATTTTGTCAACTCTACGAACTATCAAGGTGCTCTTCAAGCTTTTACCATCAATACTTGCGTTAAGAAAGGATAGACGAAACTGGGTCAAAAGGGAAGGAAAAAATGTAAATGAAAAAAAATATAAAAAAAATGCAAGAAAAGTTCTAAACACCTTCATTTCACTTGGACCAGTTTACATAAAGCTAGGTCAGTGGCTTTCTTCAAGAGCAGACATTTTACCACAACCATACATGGAGGAGCTTGCAAAGTTGCAAGATGATGTTCCAGCTGCTCCGTTTGAAAAAGTAAAACCAATTATTGAAAATGAATTAGGACCAATTTCAGAAAAGTTTGATTCAATAGATCAAAATGCTGTCTCTGGTGCATCCCTAGGTCAAGTTTATCGTGCAAGACTTCATGGACAAGAGGTAGTCATTAAAGTAAAAAGGCCTGGAATAGAAAAGCAAGTAAAGCAAGATCTTAAGGTCTTAAAAAAAGTACTTCCACTTGCACTAAAGTTTGTAGATCCAAATCTTAGGTTCTCTGCTGAAGGAATGCTTGAGCAGTTTATTGAAACAATTCATGAAGAAATGGATTATTCCATAGAATCTTCTAATCTTAAAAACATCAAAAAAAATATGGAGCAATATGATAACGTTGTAGTTCCTTCAGTATTTGATGACTATTCTACAAAAAGCGTGCTCACTATGGAATATGTTCCGGGAATTAAGATTACCAATATTGAAGCCCTAGATGCAAAGGGAATTGATAGGCAAAAACTAGTAATCGACGTTCACAAGGTGTTTTTTACGATGCTATTAAGAAATACAATATTTCATGCAGATCCGCACCCAGGAAATATTTCGGTTGCTGATAATGGCGCCCTAATTTTATACGATTATGGTATGGTGGGAAAATTAGATAATGAAACACGATTAAAGCTCATCAGGCTATATCTTGCCTTAGTAGAAAAGGATCCACCTCGAACAGTAAATGCAATGGATGATCTTGGCATGCTAATGCCAAACTATGATCGCTATATTATTGAAAAAGCACTCGAGTTAACAATTCGCGGAATGCATGGAACAAAACCAAGTGAAATGGAAGTCAAAGCATTACTAGAGCTTGCAAACAAAACTATGAGTCGTTTTCCATTCATCTTACCAAAACATCTTGCATTATACATGCGAATGACTTCAATTATTGAAGGAATTTACAAAACTCACAATGTTGATTTCAAGTTTGTAAAGGTCTTAAGAGAGATTTTAGAAGAAGAGCACTTGATTAAAGATGCATACATTGAAGAAATAAAATACTCTTTTACAAATTTTGCAAAATCAATTGATGCTGCACTTTCCCTTGGCAAAAATGTTGAAAAATATCTAAACGAATTAAAACTAGAAAAGAAACTTCGTTCCCCCGCAGTTTTGATTTCTGGAAGTATTTTGTCAGGATCAGTTTTTGTAGGCTCTGTCTTATTTTATTCATTAAATGAAATTGGTGGAATTCTTGGTATGATTTGCTCTGCAGCTATAATGGGAATTGCAGCTATTTTTAGAAAGTATTGATTAATCTATAGAAATATTTTTTCCTCTAGGATCTACAGGAATGGTAACAACTAAAACGCCATCGGTATATTTTGCAGAATTAACTTTTTCATCTCCTTCTTTAATTCTCATAGGCAAGCGAATTTTTTTATCTATGAAGTTTGGTCTTTGCTTACAAATAATTTCATTATGAGTTTCATTCTTTTCATTTTTTTGTGCATTAATTGATAAAATATTTCTGTAAATTGATAATTTAATGTCCTCTTTTTTGAATCCAGGTATATCTATTATGACAACTAAATTATTTTTTTCAAAATACATATCTACTGGCGGAAGTACAAATTCATAAAATTCTCTTGATTTGTTTCCAATCTCCCTGAGTGCTTCTTTTGCCATATGTTTGATTAAACCCATTTTTTTAGCTTTATCAATTTAAGTTATAAATTTTGATAGGAATTTAGACTATCTTGTCCTTTATTACATTTAATTTGTATATTACCAATTATCCAACATCTTTCGGAATCAAAGTATCTATACAGTTACGGAAGACCATTCCGAGTTTACGAATAAAATTTTTCTTTACTTCGGTTCAAGTCTTAGTAGATTCAAAGTTTGAATGGTTTTGAACTAAAATTTCCTATACCGGCCTTGTGAGATTCTCTTTTCGCTTAATTACTTTACAATCTGGAAAATTCTTAAAAAATAAAATTTCAATTCATGTTAGATCTATATAAGAAGAAGAAACAAGGAATTTACTTGTGATTAAGATAATTAAAGCAGATGAACATTACAGAAGTCAAATCGACTGGCTTGACACAACTCATCATTTTTCATTTGGAGAGTATCATAATCCTGAGAAGATGAATTTTGGACCACTAAGAGTATTCAATGATGATACCATTAAACCTGGAACTGGATTTGATTTACATCAACATCATGATATGGAGATTATCACTTATGTAATAGACGGCGAGCTTGAGCATAAGGACAATCAGGGGAATCACGGAATAATTCAGCCGGGAGAAGTGCAAAGAATGAGTGCTGGTACTGGAATAATGCATGCTGAATTTAACCATTCAGAAGAAAAACCATTAAGACTTTTACAGATGTGGATACTACCCAACAAGAATGGATTAGAGCCATCATGGGAACAACAAAAATTTACAAGAGAAGAAAGAATGGACAAACTTTTGCTTGTTGTAGCTCCAGATGACGCCATGACTGAAAAAGCCCTACACATACACCAGGATGTGATGTTTTTAATTTCATCACTGACTCCAAATCATACGGTTGAATACAAATCACGACCTGAAAGAAAATCGTATCTTTTTGTAATAGATGGAGAGATTCAGTTAAACCAGATGAACATGAAAACCAGAGATGCTGCAAGAATTGAAAACGAAAATCAACTATTAATCATATCTAAAAAACCAACAGAATTATTACTAATTGATCTTCCTGCAACAGAAAATGCATGAGATCATGTTCTCAAAAGTATTTTATTATCTGATCTGTAAAAAGTAATAGAATGTCTGCAGAAAAGTGGTATAAGTTAGGTCCTGTCGCTGAATTTAAAGAACCAGCTCTGCGAACTATCACAGTAAATAATATTCCGTATGCTCTGTCTTATGAAAACGGAGAATTTGGGGCAGTCTCAAACATTTGTAACCATGTTGGTGGTCCATTAGGCGAAGGTAAACTTGATGGTGACTACATTGTATGTCCATGGCACTATTGGAAGTTTCATAGAATTACAGGAGTTGGGGAACCTGGATTTGAAGAAGATCAAGTTCCAAAATATGAACTCAAAATAGAAGATGGAAATCTGTTTCTAAACTTGACTCCAAAATCTTCAAGAAAAAAAAGCCCCCATCCTCCACATCCTTTGTCCAGGCAAGTAAGGAGAGAAGACGGACCTATTCGTGTTGTAGGAATTTCAACTACAATAATGGATACAAAAAACCCAAGATACTCAACATCTGACAAGCTATTAGAAATTGCAATTGATCATGCAAAAAAAGAACTAAAAGCAGAAACAATGCTGATAAGATTAAACGATTTAAAATTTCGCTCATGTGAAGGATTTTATTCAAAGAGCTCATTTGCGTGTACTTGGCCATGCTCCATTACCCAGATGGACAGCACAGACCAACTTGATCAAGTTTATGAGGCACTAGTTCACTGGGCAGATGTAATTATTGTGTCTACCCCAATACGTTGGGGAGCTGCAAGCTCACTTTATTACAAAATGGCAGAAAGAATGAACTGTATTCAAAACCAATTAACTATTTCAGATAAAGTTCTAATTCAAAACAAGGTGGCATCTTTTATAATTACAGGAGGACAGGATAATATTCAAGATGTAGCTGGACATATGTTAGGATTTTTTGCAGAGTTGGGATTTGTTTTTCCTTCATACCCATACATTGCACATTCACGAGGATGGTCAGCTGAAGATATGGAAAAAAACATAGAGTATGTCAAGAATAGTAAAGATCTTCACGAAGGAGCTAAGGACTTGGTAAGGCGTAGTATAGAAATGGCTGAAGTGGTACTTGGAAAGAAATTGTCAAAAGAGAAAATTGTTCATCCGGGAAGAAAGGCACAAGCTTTGCATTTAGATTCAAAATGACTAGCAAATGCGCCCAAAATATTGTCCATACAAGTAGTCTAATCCCTTCGGATTTGACACTAACAGCACCTTTTGATATGATTAACCACAACTAACAGTTTGAACCATTGTTAGTATTTCATATCATTGAATATCATATACTTTGAAAAAACTAATAATTAATGATAAATCTAATTTTACCGATCCAATTTTCAAAATTGCAGTTCAATAACTATACAAAATTTTACTAATGCTGATAGATTTTTAATTGTAGGAATTAACATGACTGCATCTAATGATTATTGTAATAGAAGGGGGGGATCAGGCAGGAAAAAAAACCCAGTCAGAGCTCTTAGCTAAGGCACTAAAGAAAAGAAAACTAAAAACTAAATTGTTCAGCTTTCCAGATTATTCGACCCCAATAGGTAATGAAATCAATCAATATCTTCATGGCAAACGAAAATTCCCACCCCAGATAATTCATTGTCTATTAGCTGCAAATAGATGGGAAAAAGTACATGAAATCAAAAAAGCTGTTTTAGAAAATTCTATTATCATTATGAATAGATACTACCAATCAAATCTGATTTATGGATTGATTAACGGATTAAATCAAAAATGGTTAGAACAACTAGATGAAGGCCTTCCTAAAGCTGATCTAGTGATAGTTTTAGACGTACCGCAAAAAGAATCATTTCGCCGTAAAAAATCAAAGCGCGATAAATTTGAAAAGAATAAAGATTTTTCCCAAAAAGTTTCAAAAACTTATAAAATTATTGCAAAGAAAAAAAAATGGACATTAGTTGATGCATCACAATCAAAAGAAGAGGTTCACAAATCCATTCTGAAAATATTTTTAAAAAAATTAACGTCATGAAACAAAAACATCTTGATATCATAGATCCTATTCATGGCTTTGTACGTGCATATGGCACTGAAATTAAGATAATTGATAACCCAATTTTTCAGCGATTACGCAGAATCAGACAACTCTCTGGAGCACATCTTACTTATCCAGGAGCTCAGCATACAAGGTTTGAGCATTCTCTTGGTGTAATGCATATCACAGGACAAGTTGCTCAAGCCCTAGAAGAAAAAGGAATTGTAAATTCTGACGATATGGAAAACCTTAGACTAGCAGCTTTGTTACATGATATTGGTCATGGTCCATTCTCTCATCTTTTTGAAGAAGTAACGCAGGGAAAAAAGAAAAGCTCACATGAACAATTAGGAAAGGATTTAATTTTAAAAACTGAAATTGGTGAGCTAATATCAAAATCTGGTTTTAATAAAAAATTAATTACAGAACTTGCATTTGGTGATTCTAAACTTCAATTTATGAATGAAATAATTTCAGGAACATTAAGTGCCGATATCATGGATTACTTACTTCGAGACGGCTATTTTACAGGTGCAGAACATGCAAAAATCGATCACAAACGTATCACTCAATCACTTGATGTATATCATAAAAAACTAGCCCTAGAAAAATCAGCATTATACTCCTTTGAATCTATGATGCATTCACGATATCAAATGTTCAAGGCAGTTTATTTCCATAAAACAGTAAGATCAGCTGAAGTCATGCTTTTAGAATCAATGCGATTAGCCTATGATGAATTAGGTCTATCTTCACTAAGCCTTGATAACTATATTGAACTAACTGATGACTTTATGTTAGCAAAACTTGTCTCTTTGCCAACACATACATCAGAACTAAAACGTGCCCAGCAAATTGCCTCAGACTATCAAAACAGAGAGCTTTTCAAGTGTGTTTTTGAAAGAATGCTTATTCCTAGAGAAAGTATTTCTAAACTAAAGACATCCCAGTTAAAAAAAGAATTATCCAAAATATCCAAAGTAGATGAAAATGAAATTTTTATTGACAGCTCAGTTACTCCTTCCTTACCACTATCTCCTTCAAAGAAAGAATCAAAATCACTTATCTTGATTACAAGAACTGGTGACAAAGTTTTAGCAGAAGAAATTCCTATTTCAAAAATTCCCCTAGTTTCAACCATGTCGGGATTTATGAATATTCTAAGAGTGTATACTCATCGCCGAAATAGAAAAAAAGTTGAAATTGCTGCAAAATCAATCCTAGGTGGTAAAAAATCTTGAGAAAAAGAATTGTAATAAAATTATCAGGAAAAGTTTTTGAAATGAATAATACAAAATTATTAAAAGATTATGCTAGATTTCTGGTTAAAATTAGTAAAGTATGTCAACCAGTAATAATTGCTGGAGGAGGAAATATTGCTAGACACTACATTTCTCATGCCAGATCTTCTGGAGCTGATGAATCTACTTTGGATGAATTAGGAATAGAGGTTTCAAGACTAAATGCAAAACTGCTAATTTATGCTCTACAAAATCGAGCCTATCCTCATCCACCAACTACTCTTCAAGAGGTAAGACATGCAGTAGATAGTGGTCAAATAGTAATTGCAGGAGGACTGCATCCAGGTCAAAGTACTAATGGAACGGCTGCCTTGATAGCAGAAAAAATAAAAGCTTCAGAATTTTTGAACGCCACAGATGTGGATGGAATTTATGATTCTGATCCAAACAAGAATAAAAAAGCAAAAAAATTCAAACGAATTGAGCTAAAGAAACTACGTAGCTTACTTGTACGTGAAGATTCTATAGCAGGTGGTTATGACCTTATGGATATAGTTGCATTAAAGGTAATAGAGCGCTCTAAAATCAAAACACGCGTTATAAAAGCAGATATTAAAAATCTTGAAAAAGCCACAAAGGGAATTCCAGTAGGAACTGAAATTATAGTATCATAACATTTTTTCAACTTTCATTTTGAACTACGGGATAACTTTCAGTCCATATTTCAACTTGATTTCCCTGATATTCCTTTATCCCTGAATCTATTGCTTTTTTAAAAATCTTCATTGCCTCGTTTTTTTCTAATGCCTTTGATTGGGCCTTTGTGTAACCATCCTCATCAACTAGAATTGTTACAAATCCATCAGCAGTATGAATTACTGCTGTGAAAGTCTCTTCTCCTACCGGAAAAAATTTTCCATCTTTTTTTTTAGTTGTTAATGTTAACATTGCAAATCCAGCAAGATCAAATAGAGTCATTTGGGCTTTGCTTGCTCTTTCTTTTCCTATTTGAACAGCTTGAAAATATTGCATAGGATATTTTATTTTGATTCCTATATTCATTTTTTGTCTCAACATTTAAGATATGTAATCGTAAAACAATTTTTAGTGAATCCCAAGATTATCGTAGGGGCAGTAGTTGCTAGTTTTGTTATAATTATTGGAATTATAGGAGTATCAGGCTCTTCAATGATTGATAGTGTTTTAGGTCAAAATACTGTTTCCTCTGAATCTACCGGAGCAGCTTTGCCTCTTCAAATTGAATTAGCAAATATTTCAATTCTAGAAGTAACTGAAAAAGCAGCAACAATTGAGATACAGTTCCAAGTTACAAATCCGAATTTAAAATCAATCATTCTTCAAACGATCAAGTATGATCTATATGAAAATGATATGAAAGTTCATTCAAGTCAAATTGGGCAACGACCTCTAGGAATGGTTGATAGCTCAAATTACTATACTATTCTTAGTGAACAACCTACAATAATTAAAGAAATGATTACTATAAAAAATACTGGAAATATTCAGGAATTTTGGGATGCATTAACTACTAACACTCCCCAATGGAAAATAAAAGGTGAGGCCTCTTTCAACCTTAGCTCAATTACCGCTGGGGGAGAAAACGAGCTTTTCTTCGAATTTCCATAATAATCCCAAAAGGTCAAAGTTCGTTCATGGCGAACAGACATTAGGTTTTCTAGTATTTTTATCAAAAATCATCAGGAACATAAATGACTAAACTTGTTGGCTCTTACTCTATTAGAAATTTAATTCAAAGTACTGAATTTCTCCTAAAAATCACATATGCTCTAAATGATGATATCATTAATCTTGAAAAAATTAGAGAAGAAGTAAAACATCAACAAAATGAGTCAACCAAGCAAGGATTACTTGTTAAAAAAATGACCAACTATATGGGTGAAGAGCTTGAAAGAATGGATAAATCAAATTATGAAAATAAAAAAAATTCTACAGATTCTCCAAATATAGATACAAATCTCAAAAAATTCAAAGCAACTGAATCAAAACTCCAAGTATTAAGAGCCCAATTAACTGAATTTATTGCAGGTGGAGATGAAAATTCACTAAAAGCTGTAGATACATCACTGTCAGTAGAATTAAAACAATATGAATCATTTTTGCTTACGTTAACAACTACCTTAAATGAAAAAATTGCAACTTTAGAAAAAATTGCTAGCAGAATAAATGCTGAAAAAAGAGAATCAGAACAACAGAAACTTCTACTAAAAGAAATGGTTGAGTTATTTAATGGTGAAATTGAGGATCTTGAACAAACCCTTTATGAATTAAAGAAATAATTTGCATTTTTAGGAACAAAAATGCTATTGTATCATAATATTAAAAAATTATGATTATTTGTATAAAACAAAAAAAAATTGGCAAAGTTATATATGATCCGATTCCATGCTTTTTCTAAATGGCAGAAGCAAGCATGGCAGCATTTGGTTCCGCACTCGGAGTAGCAATTGCATTAGCAGTAGTTACATTTGCTCTTCGTGGTAAAGGACACCCAGAACCACTCGAGTAGTTATTAAAAAAACTACCCACTAATTATTTTCTCTAGATTTTACTAATCCAAAAAGATTTTCAATGTTAATTTGTTTTCCAATCTTTTGTTTGATAAAGCATCTTTCATAATATTGACATGAAGAGCATTCCTTTGATGGTTCTAAAATTGGAACCTTTTTTTCTATGAGAAGATCCTTTAAAACGCGAACACGCCTTACCACTTCTTCAAACATTTTTTTATCTTTACTTAAAGAAAATGATGTTTCTTTACCATCAGATGTCATATAAACAACAATGCCCTCAACTTTTTTGAATATCCACATACAGGAATTAAGGTATAGCATATCTGAAGAATAAGGAGTATCTGGAACTTCCAAAGTTGAACGAAATATAATTATTGCATCATCAACTATCATGTCGGCTTTTCCTTTTAGGAAAATATCTTCAATTTGAAATTCACCCTCTTTACCGCCATATTCCATTTTTTGAATTAGACCTGTCATTAAATTATTAAAACTGGTCCATTGAGGGTCAATAGGATCAGTTCTGTCATAATATGAACGCCTTAGACATCTTACAACTTCATGAAGATGAATTTTTTTAGGGTCATTTGGGTCAATCTTAGGTTCAATATCTCGTCCAATGGATTCAATCGCATTTTTTATTAGTTTTCTGTAATCTCTATCTCCCATCATATTGCTGATTCCTCGCTATTTTTTTGAATTCTTACTTTCAAAATTTCACAAGCCATTTTGAAATCCTTCCTGAAAATGCTAGAGTAACAAAGTGTAAACCAAAACCAAGAATTGCACCTAGGAGTATTTCTCCAGTAGTATAGTAAATTCCAAGAAATATTCCTAAAGCAGGTAGTGCAAAAATTCCTGCAAGAATAGAGCTTTTCAAGATGATCTTTGAAAAATCAATAGGAGGCTCATTTGGATTTTTTTTATTAAGGTTTATCATAATTACCTAAATCCGCGAATTTTTTGTTATAAATGTAATGTCTCTTTTTTCATAATTTCGTTAATTGTTCAAGTTTCAAAAGGCAAAAAATTAAAATCCAATATTTTTGTCGATTTAGCCCTGTCTAAGTATGAATTGCATTAAGGACTCTTTGGAATATTCAATTCCATGTTCCTCCTCAGAATGCTTCCCATAATCTTCAATAACTTTTGCTACCTCTGGGGCTTCTGCAATAAATTCACAATCAAAACCATAGTCTCTACAACGGAGTTTTGGCATTTAATGATTTGAATTTATGGCCAGTAATAACTTTTAGCTTTATGAAATCTAATTAAAGTAAAAATTAACACTATTTACTCTTCAATTATTATCTTTGACATGGTAATTTGAGGGGGAATTTTTTGCTCTACAGCAAAAGCAATTGAGCCAAGATTTCTTACTTCATAGTAGCTTAGAATAGTTATTCCAATACTAGTAGATGCACTAAACATTTTAGTAAATGTATTTTTTGCACCTTTGTAGATTGCCATCTCAAATGATCGCTCAAATTCTGAAATTGCATCAATGTCACTTTCTGATTGAGGAATCAAATTTTTGTATTGAGTATTTGTAAGTTCATTTAATGCATCCTTTACAGATGCTGCAGATATCATTCTCCCAAGTAATTCTTTAGGTGCACCTGAACTTGAATACACAAGTAAATCCTGAATTTGTTGTTCATCTAATCCCCAAAATTTTCCTCTAAGGATACTAAGTAAATTATAAAAACCAATATTCATTCCAACAAGACGAGCCAAGTCCTTGTCTCCAGATATTCGTAATGCTTTACTGATTTGTTGAATCCAAATTTTATCAAAATAAGTATCAAAGATTTGGATATTTTTTTTATCATTGTATAGAGCTACTGCTTTAGCAATATCATCTCCAAAGACAGTGCTACTAAGACTAGATACAATTTCTTCAAGATCCTTTGCAACTAATGCCTTTAACACAATATCTCTTTGTTTAATGAGCTCCTCTGCATGTAAATTAAGTCGAGGTTCAATTTCCTCTTGAGATTTTCCTAAAATTCTTCCTTTTAGAATTAATTTTAAATTTGATATGATAAATTTAAGATAAAATGCCTCTAATACCTTTGAGCTTCCCACTGTTTTTGATATCGAATAATGAATGTCAGCTAAATGACTCTTGAGGGCTGATTCTATTTTTTCTGAGGTAATTGGTTTAGAAATTTTTGAAACCGCATCGGCATAATTTGTGTTTTTAATCCTAGTCATTAATTCATCTAAATCTCTTGATTCAGCTAATGTCTGAAATTCCTTTTTTGGGAGAAGTTTTCCTCTTTTACTATAGGATTTTACCGCTGCAAATACTTTCTGAGAACCTCCCATTTGATAAATTACCTTAGATTGTGATTTTAATGTTTTGTGAAAAAACCCCTCTAAACATCCTTTTTTGGAATAATTTTTTTAGCTAATATTTTCTAAAAATTTAACTAAATTCTCTCTTTCCATTTTGGGAAGATTTGAAACAGCTTCTAAAAACTCCCTATGAATTAGTATTGATTCATCAGAAATTTTTTTTAATCTAGATACACTAAAAGGCAATAGTTTTTCCAATCTGCCTTCACAAAATGCCCTAGAGTACTTTTCAAATAATGAATAGGTAAATCTTGGAACAATAGTTGATAGTTTTTCTAAGGTTTCTTGAAACTCATTTTCTTCAATTTTTGCTTTTGCAAAAAATTTTTTTAAAATCTCTTCTCGTCCAATAATTTCATTTAGGGATAATGCAACAAGTATTCCTTCTAGGGAAAGCTCATAAAAAGGAACACCTTTTTCTTGTAATGCTTTTGGTCCCCGTTTAAGAGGTAATCTACCTGCTTCATTAACTAATCCTAAAGGAATTAAAATTTCATCTAGATCTCGAAAAATTCCAGAATAGATATTTTTCCAAATAATTCCATTTTCTTCTGCAATTCTTTGGGAAATTCCTGTTCTGGTTCTTGCTGCTGAATTTGTAGCTGTTGCTAAATGTACAATTATAGATCTTTGTCTTAATGCCTCTCCGGTAAGCTCATCATTTTTTGTTTTAAATGTATCAAAAATTGCAAGTCGAGGTTTTTTTGAAGAAATTTTCATTTTTATTTTCCTCTAAAAATTTTGTTAGTGATCTTAGAAAGTAGGCATGATTGTGGTATATAACATGATTTTACCATATTATGTTACTATCAGTAAATACTAAAATATAATAATTTACTTTCTTATACCTTTATACATCTCAAGGGTTATATAGTCACAATTTTTTTAGAATTTAATGAATTCTAGAAACCGCAAGTATGCTCTATTACTTGTGGCCGCAGTCGCTATATCAGCTACCGGTGCAATGTCGCAAGCATTTGCACAACAGGCAACTGATGGCATGGACGGGTACGTAAAAGGAACAAGTGGAATCTATACTGGCAATCCAAACGAATGTTGGTTTGATGATGGCGAAGGTAACATGATGCCCTGTAGAATTGATACAGGTGACACAGCATGGGTACTAACAGCATCTTCACTAGTATTGTTCATGACTCCTGGTGTTGCTTTCTTCTATGGAGGATTAGCAAGATCAAAGAACGCAGTTAGCGTAATTGGAATGACATTTGTCATTATTGGCTTAATGTCAGTTCAGTGGGTAATGTGGGGATATACGCTCGCATTTGGACCTAATGACAATGACGCAAACATGTTCATGGGTGCATTGGACTATGTTGGATTTAACAAAGTATCACACTATGCTCCACTAGGTGAAGCGGGCCCCTGTACTGACACATGGTCTGCTGCATATCAAATGCAAGTCTTCCCTGAAGACGCAATATGCAGTCAAGGCTGGCCAGGAACGGTGCCTCATCAGTTATTTGCTATGTTTCAAGCTACATTCGCAATTATTACTCCAGCACTAATTGTTGGTGGATTAATTGACAGAATGAAGTTTAGTGCATTAGTAATCTTCATACTTCTATGGGCAACCTTCGTTTATGATCCAGTAGCACACTGGGTTTGGGGCGGAGGATACATAGGAAATATGGACTTTAATCCTGATCTTTCACCAAGCTTCGGACTTGACTTTGCCGGTGGTACTGTCGTACACATCACATCTGGATTCTCAGCACTTGCTGCAGCATTAGTTCTTGGCAGACGGCTAGGATATGGAAAGGTTCCAATGGAACCACACAATGTACCAATGGTGGTACTGGGTGCCTCTATACTCTGGTTTGGCTGGTTTGGATTTAACGCAGGAAGTGAAGTGATGGTCGATGGAATTACTGTTAGCGCCTGGGTTGTAACAAATACTGCAACAGGTATGGCAGCCATTACATGGTTATTGATGTCTTGGGCTCACACAGGAAAACCAAGCATTGTTGGTGCCGCAACTGGCGCAGTAGCAGGACTTGTAGCAATTACACCAGCCTCTGGTTGGGTAGGACCTATGGCAGCATTTATGATAGGAATTGCAGCAGGAACAGTTTGTTACGGTTGTGTGTCATTTAAGAATGCCCGAAAATGGGACGATGCACTCGATGTATGGGGAGTACATGGAATGGGTGGTCTTACAGGTGCAATCTTAACTGGTACTTTAGCTAGTCCCCACATTTGGGATACTGGTGATGGTATCGGTGCTTGGACCGGAACTCCAGAAGGTTATGAACAACAAGCCATCAATGTAGTTGGCGCTGTCATGACTTTAGCCTATGCCTTTGGTGTTACAATTGTAATACTAAAGATAATGGATGCAGTTTGGCCAGGTGGAATTCGAGTTACTCCAAAAGAAGAAGAAATTGGACTCGACTTAGCACAACACGGCGAAAGAGCATACGTAAACGAATAAAATCTCAACACCTTTTTTTCTTTTTTATTTCTTTATTAAAATACAAATTAATTTACAACCCCATTGAGTAAATTATCTGTGTTAATTAGTACCACAAAACTTGAAAGCGAATTAAATGATCCTGACCTTCTATTAATTGATACAAGATCCTACAAAGAATTCATTGAAGGTCACATTCCAGGAGCTGTAAATCTTGATTTATTTGCTTTTCATTGGATTGATACTTCAAAACAAGGTATAGAGTCTTTTAATATTCAAACTCAGAAAATCCTTTCCTTTGTTGGAGTTACTGATTCAAAAAAGGTGGTTTTTTATGATGATATTTCAGGCATGCTAGCTGCCCGTGGAGTATGGTTGTTGCTGTATTTTTCACATCCTAAAGTAATGATGCTTGATGGAGGAATAAAAAAATGGAAAAATGAAAATCTTCCGCTAGAATTAAAATCAAACATTTACAAACCATCCAAATTTTCAGGTAAAATTAATTCCAATATTATTGCAGGCTATGAATTTATTATAGAAAATTTAAATCGACTCAAAATTATCGATGCAAGATCTGCAGAAGAATATGATGGTACAATTGTAAGAGCTGCAAGACAAGGCCACATTCCAAATTCAATTAATATAGATTGGAAGAAAAACGTTACCGATAATGGAATTTTGAAAACAGATGAGGAACTTTCTAAATTATATAATATTCCTAAAGATACTCAAATTGTTACTTACTGTCAGGGTGCATATAGGGCAGCAAATACTTTTTTTGCTTTAAAAAAAATCGGTTTTCAAAATGTCAAAGTATATCTTGGTTCATGGGGTGAATGGGGAAATAATTTAGAACTACCAGTAGAATCAAATAAAGTAAAAAACTAGTGACTGATTTTAATTAATGCAAAAATTGCAAATCCAGCCATAATTAGTGCAGGAACAAGAGTTATCATAAATTCTTTTGACATGACTTTTCTATATTTTTACATAATATTAACCGTTAATAATTATAGTAAAATTTTCTGCTTTGTAAAAAAAATTCTATTTTTTATTTTTCCATGAAAATGAATTATAAACCATTTCAGGTACAAGCTGCTTGAAGGGTTGAGAACCTCCTTCATACCATTTTGTAAAATATTCGTACAAATGAAGCCTTAACGACTGTATATACACAATCAATCCTTCAATCATCATAATACCTAACTGTCCTCCAACAATTAACACAAGTGCACCCGGTGCATCTAATCCTCCCATAGCTTTGAATGCGTTATTTACTGTAAGTAAAAGTGCAGCATGTACCAATAACATAATTCCTATTCGTGCATAGCTAATTGTATGTGCAAGACACTCTACAGTTTTTCCTAGTAATACTTCCATTATTACACTTACCATATCTCCACCTTGGTCTGGATGTTTTTTATTATGCAAAATCCCACCAACTATCATCAATACCACACATGCAATTATCACAACAATTGCAATTCTAACAACTAACCAAACAACTGCCCACTCTCCTACAAGAACAGTTATCCATGGAACTGGTTCGGTATGATCTCTAGAGTACATGTTCATTACATCATAACCTGAACCAATGGCTCCCATCATTACAGCAAAAACTCCTAACCACATGAACAAATTTGGAATTGCTTCAAAGAACATTGCAGTTTTGTTTCCGGTTCTCCAAAAATTATGAATTCGTAACATAAAGGCCCATCCCAAGTGAATTACTCCAAGAAAAATTGATACTTTAAGAATCATAATTACCTGTTCAATTGTAAGCTCTGCAACACTGATTGCTCCAATCATCCATGCAATGGGGTGGAGAGGCCCTCCATCATGTAACAAGGATTCAAAAAATCCAAAGTGATCTAAATGAAAACCAAATAACTCTCCCTGAAACACTCCTGCAATTGCACCTGCAGCACCTGACATTGCAAGCAACATTCCCCATCTTGAAAGAGAACCCTGTCCCTTGAATTTGAATAATAAACCAAGACCCATTAACAATAAACCATGTCCCAAATCTGCAAACATTATTCCATAAAAAATTGGCCACATCAGAGCAATCATCCATGTAGGATCAAACTCACCATGTTTTGGAATTCCTTGACTATCTGTAATTACTTCGTATGTTTTTATCCATTTGGGATTTTGAATATGAACAGGAAGATTTGCAAGTGCCTTGGGATCTTTGATTTCCTCAGTAACTGACATCCACTGACTGGTAATTTCCTTAAACTTTGTTTCCATTTTTTTTGGAATATATCCCTGTATTAATGCAAATCTTTTTGTTCCACCTGGCTTTCGTAAGATTTCAAGAACATCTTTGGCTACCATAGATGATTCATGTAATCCCAAGATGTCGGCACGAATTTTTTTTGTAATTAGAGATAATTCTTTTGTAAGTGACTTCTGTTTTTCCTTAAGTTGTTTAATTTTTGATTCAGCTAATGTAAAAGCTTCACTTGGTATTTGTGGAAATCCCTGGGGAATCGTGAATGGATTTGTATTAAATGCTCGCATAACTTTTAAAACTTTATCGGAATCTTTTGCATCACTAATTATTAGCAAGGCAGATTTGCCTTTTAATTCTAAATCATATTTGTAAATTGTAATACCTTCTAAAGAACGGGCAATTTCTCCATAGTCATCTGAATTAATGACAAAAAGATTGGTGTAAAAATATTTCATCAATCCAAAATTACCAAGATCAATATTCAGCTTACTTACAACCTGAATTGTTTCTTTAAGATTGGTATATTCATCAAGGGATCTTTTTGTATCAGTATCCTCTTGTAAAACTTTAGAAGCATTAGAAATTATATTTGGAGTTTTTTTCTCCAAATCCTCAATCATGTTTTGAATTTCATCTAACTCAAATTTTCTTTTTTTAATAACAGTTCCTTTAAAAAGAATTTCCATAATTCCAACTCGTAGTGGAATTTTTAGTCCCTTTACTATCTCGTCAATAGATTGGTGTATCTTTTGTGCTCGTAATAATAAATCATCAATTTCTGGAGTGATAGTTTCGTTTTCAGATTCAATTTTATGAAACCATTGAAATTCAGCCAGACGTGAAACCGCTATAGGCGAATCGGTTCTTGGCAAAATAATATTTCCCATAACAAGTTCAGTTACTGCCAATAGTTACAAGCGGCTTTGATGAGGTTTAAAATCTTTCTGAGGTAATTTTGGCTTTAAGATCTTAATTAAATTTCCAAGTTTAAGATTTTTTGTTATTTCCCAAACATTAAAATCCGATATCTATTGAATCGGGTTCGTTGACTTCTGACCCTAAATTAGAAATGACAATTGACAAAATTCTAAATCAAACCGAAGCTGAAAATTTATCCAGCTTAAAAAAATCTTTTAACGAATCATTAGAAATCCTATCAAAATCGCAAACATCACTTGAGCAAGAATATGATAGAATAATAGATGAAGGCAAAAAAGAAGCCGAAAAAATTGAAAAGCAAATAATTGGAGGCTCCGATCTAGAAACCAGAAATAAACAAATTTTACTAGTAGAAGAATCTATTCAAAAAGTTTTTGAAAAAGCCATTGAAAAAATCAAGTCTACTGGACGTGATGAGAAATATTCCAAATTATTAACACTATTACTTGAAGAATCTACTCAAGCACTAGGAACAACTGATGTTATAGTTTATTCTAATTCAAAAGATAAAGAAATTGTAAAGCCTTTGTTATCTAAATTTTCTGGCGCAGAATTTTCAAATGATTCAATCAATTGTCTTGGTGGAGTTGAGGTAAAATCAAAGGATGGAACAATGACTTTTAACAATACCATTGATGCAAGATTTGATCGCATGAAGCCTTTAATTAGGAAAGATATTGCTAAAAAATTCGGAATAGGTAATTGAAATGGTTGCACAAGGCAGAATAGTTTGGGTAAGTGGACCTGCAGTTAAAGCAGATGGTATGTCTGAGGCAAAAATGTATGAAACAGTTGCAGTAGGTGATGCTAAACTTATTGGTGAAGTAATTCGTTTAACTGGAGATGTTGCATTCATTCAAGTTTATGAATCTACAAGTGGTCTCAAGCCTGGAGAACCTGTTATTGGAACTGGAAATCCACTTAGTGTTCTCCTTGGACCTGGAATAATTGGTCAAATTTATGATGGTATTCAAAGACCACTAAAAGAACTTTCAAAAAAATCAGGTTCCTTCATTGGAAGAGGAATTACAACTACTCCAGTTGATATGTCTAAAAAATATCACTTTATTCCAACCGTTAAAGTTGGAGATAACATACAAGCAGGAAATATTCTTGGCACTGTAAAGGAAACTGACCTGATTGATCATAAAATCATGGTACCGCCAGATCATGCTGGTGGAAAAATTACTAAAATTGTAAGTGAAGGAGATTATGATTTAGAAACTGAGATTGCTACTGCTGAAAAAGACGGTAAATCAAGCATTCTTAAAATGTATCACAAGTGGCCTGTAAGAAAACCACGTCCTTATCAAAAAAGATACGACCCAACAATTCCTTTATTGACTGGACAACGAGTCATTGATACATTTTTCCCTCTTGCAAAAGGAGGAACCGGTTCAATTCCAGGAGCATTTGGAACTGGTAAAACAGTTACCTTACACCAAATAGCAAAGTGGGCAGATTCCCAAGTTGTAGTTTACATTGGTTGTGGAGAGCGTGGAAATGAGATGACTGAAGTATTAGTTGAATTTCCAGAATTAAAAGATCCTCGTACCGGCAAACCATTAATGGAAAGAACGGTTCTTGTAGCAAACACTAGTAACATGCCTGTAGCTGCAAGAGAGGCAAGTATCTACACTGGAGTTACAATTGCTGAATATTATAGAGATATGGGAATGGATGTAGTTTTAGTAGCAGACTCTACAAGCAGATGGGCAGAAGCACTTCGAGAAATGAGTGGAAGACTAGAGGAGATGCCTGCTGAAGAAGGATATCCATCTTATCTTGCATCAAGATTAGCAGAATTTTATGAAAGAGCAGGACGAGTAAGAGCTCTGGGGAGTCCTGATAGAGATGGTTCAGTAAGTTTAGTTGGAGCCGTTTCTCCATCTGGTGGTGACTTTACTGAACCCGTGACAACACATACAATGAGATTTATCAAAACATTTTGGGCATTGGATGCTAAACTTGCCTATTCAAGACACTATCCTTCAATTAATTGGATGAATAGCTATTCTGGTTATCTAGCTGATATTGCCAAGTGGTGGGGAGAAAATGTAAGTGATGAATGGTTTACCATTAGAAATGAAGCCTATAGTGTTTTACAAAGAGAAGATACACTCAAAGAAATTGTAAGACTATTAGGCCCTGAAGCGTTACCAGATGAAGAAAAATTAATTCTAGAAGTTGCTAGGATGGTAAAAATTGGATTATTACAACAAAACTCCTTTGATGAAGTAGATACCTATTGTAGCCCTGAAAAACAATTCAAATTAATGAAATTGCTAGTTGACTTTTACAAATATGGACAACAGGCATTAAAGGATGGTGCATTACTTTCTGATATTCGTGCAATGTCAGTAATTGGTTCTCTATTAAAAGCACGAATGGAAGTTAAGGATAATGAAATGGACAAATTAGATCAAATAGGACAACTCATGCAGGAACAATTCAAAAGTATTACTGGAGTTAAAGTTTCAAATTGAGTAAGCAAGGTGGAGTTCAATACAACAAGATTGCAGAGATTAAAGGACCACTTGTTATTGTTGATGATGTAGAAAATGCTGCATTTGATGAACTTGTTGAAATTCAAACTTCTTCTGGACAAAAAAGATTAGGTAAAGTACTTGAGGTAGGTAACGGCAAAGCTATTGTTCAAGTCTTTGAGGGAACAACTGGATTATCTATAGCTGGGACTCAAGCAAAATTTGTCGGTAAAGTAATGGATCTACCAGTTTCAGAACAATTACTTGGTAGAGTTTTTGATGGATTAGGAAAACCAAAGGATGGACTTCCAGATCCAATTGCAGATAAATTTTTAGACATTAATGGAGAGCCAATGAATCCCGAACAGCGAGAATATCCACGTGACTTTATTCAAACCGGAGTCTCAGTAATTGATGGAATGTTAACTCTTGTAAGGGGTCAGAAACTTCCAATTTTTTCAGGTTCTGGAATGTCACATAATATTCTTGCAGCACAAATTGCTCGCCAGGCATCAGTTGTAGGAACTAGTGATGAATTTGCAGTAGTTTTTGCAGCTATTGGTGTTCAATATAGTGAGTCAGAATATTTCAGAAGAAGTCTTGAAGAATCTGGTGCTCTGAAAAGAAGTGTTTTGTTCTTAAATCTTGCAGATGATCCTGCAATTGAACGAATTATCACTCCACGAGTTGCACTAACTGCAGCAGAATATCTTGCATATGATTTGGGTATGCATGTCCTTGTAATACTTACTGATATGACAAATTATGCTGAAGCCCTCAGAGAAATTAGTGCAGCACGAGAAGAGGTCCCTGGTAGAAAGGGATATCCTGGATATTTGTATACAGACCTCTCAACCATTTATGAAAGAGCAGGCAGATTACGAGGAAAGAAAGGAAGTGTTACACAAATGCCTATTTTATCAATGCCTTCTGATGATATTACTCATCCAATTCCAGATCTTACTGGTTACATCACTGAAGGTCAAATTGTATTAGGCCGAGATTTGTTTAGACAAGGAATCTATCCACCAGTAAATATTTTGATGAGTCTTAGCAGAATCATGAAAGATGGAATTGGTGAAGGAAGAACAAGAGCTGATCATCAAGAAATTTCAAACCAAAATTATGATGCCTACTCTAGAGCACAAGAAGTTCGTGCACTTGCAGGAATTGTAGGCAAGGCCGGACTTACAGGAGTTGATCTTAAATATCTTGAATTTGGCGATGAATTTGAAAAAAAATTCTTATCCCAAGATCTTGATGAAAATAGAACTATAGAAGAAACATTAGCTTTACAATGGAATGCGGTTTCTCATTTACCTAAAAATGAGCTTACCAAAGTCAAAGACAAATTCATCGAACAATTCTACAAGGAAAATTAGTAGCAAATGTCATTTGGACAAAATGTCGCTGCAACAAAAATTGAACTACTAAAATACAAACGTTCAAGCCAAGTTGCTTCAATGGTTAGAAAAATTCTTGATGATAAACGAAAAGTGTTACTCAAAAATATTGAAGAAATGATAACAGAAGCTTCAAAGGCTCGTGAAGGAATTTGGGATCCGCTACAAGACGTGTATAAATCTGTAAATGAGGCATATCTAGCATTAGGAACTATTACTGTTGATTCTGTTGCTCAATCAGCTCCTGCAGTAATGGAAGTCGATATTAACATCAAACGGGTCGTAGATGTAAAAATCCCAGCCCTTAATGTAACTGAAAAAGATACAAAATCAATGCCATATGGTTTTGCAGATACAAATTCTTCAATTGATAGAGCAGCAAAACAGATCAAAGCAATGCTTCCAAAAATTTGTAAGGCTGCCGAATATGAAAACTCAATATTTAGTTTGGCAAAAGCTTTAGAAAAAACTCAAAAATTGTTAAATGCTTTAGAAAATGTAATTATTCCGCAATACCAATCTAGAATAAAATATATTTTAGCTACTTTAGAGGAAAGGGAACGCGAAGAATTCGCAAGGTTAAAAAAAGTCAAAGCAGCAATTGAGAAGAGAAAATAAAATGGGAAAAGACGAAATAAAAAAATTATTGGAAAATTCCAAAAAAGTTTTAGAGCAAGATTATACTAATTTTGAAAATTCGATAAAAAATAATCTTAGTTCTCTTAAAAAGAAAACTCTAGATCAAATTTGATTTTCAAAACACATCATGATTTAAATATGGAGCCTTGAGAGGAATACTCGTCAATGAAATCTGTTAATCTTTTACTTTTGACAACAATGCTAATTTCTGTATCAGGACTTGTTGGCGTTGCATATGCACAAGAAGCAACCGGCAGTTCTTCTGATGATGGTTCTAAATTAATTGGTGCTGGAATTGCATTTGGTCTTGCTGCAGTTGGTGCCGGAATTGGATTAGGTTATGTCGGCTCCGCAGGTCTTGCAGTAATTAGTGAAAATCCAGCTTTACAATCCAAAGTATTCATTTTCATTGGAATGGTCGAATCCATTGCTATCTATGGGATCGTCATGATGTTCATTATTTTAGGACAGTAAAAATTATTTTTCGATTTAATATCTAAAAACTTTTTAAAAAATTAATAATATTTAAGCTTGTTAACGTCTAAAATTCTACTACAATATCTACATTTTAGAACAAGACCTGTTTTGTCAATTACATCCATTGTTGATTCAATATGTTCAGAGCTATTAGTAACACAATCAGGATTTGAACATCTGAAAATTCTTCCTATTTCATTTGGTAATGAGACTCGTCGTTTTTCAACTAGCTTATAATTTTTAATAATATTTACCGTAGAATTTGGGGCAATAACTGCAAGCTTGTTTGTATCATCATCCTGTAGATATCGATTTTCAACTTTGATTATGTCTTTTTTTTTAGATTTCCCACTGGGAACATTTAGTGCAATAGTAATGACATTGCCCTCCCTACCGTCAATATCTAGGGCATCTAGAACTTTGATCCCTTTTCCTTGATCAATATGATCAATTACTGTACCATCTTTGATACGACGAACGATTAGGTCCGATTCCTGCATCAGAATACTTTGTATATGCACCTGTATATATGATTCAAAGAATGAACGAATTTTTTCAAAAAGACATTATCTCTGTACGAGATTTTGATAAACAAAAATTGGAGACTATTTTTGATGCTACGAATAGAATTATCAAGCTCAAACCCAATGATAGACGTGAAATTGGGAGGGGGAAAACATTAGGCTATTTATTTTACGAACCTAGTACTAGAACTCGCTTAAGTTTTGAAGCAGCTATTGCTTCCATTGGGGGAACATCAATTGGTATATCTAACATATCTTCATCTTCAACCCAGAAAGGTGAAAGTTTAGCTGACACTGTTCGAATAATGTCAATTTATTCAGATGTATTAGTTCTAAGACATCCTCTTGATGGTTCTAGTAGATTTGCAGCAGAAATTTCGGATAAATCTGTAATTAATGGTGGTAGTGGGACAGAAGAACATCCTACTCAGGCCATTCAAGATCTTTTTACAATAAAAAAAGAAAAGAATAGGATTGATGGTCTTAAAATCGGTATTGTAGGGGATCTCAAATATGGGCGAACTGTTTACTCTTTGTTATCAGCTTTAAGCTATTACGACGTTGATGTTCATTTAATTTCTCCTGAATCACTAAAAATTAGAACCGATTCAACTTATGAAATTAAAAAACGATTTTCATTTACAGAATCAACAGATCTTGAAGAGTATATTGATGATTTAGATGTAGTATATGTAACTAGAATTCAAAAGGAACGATTTCCAGACGAAGAAGAATACATTAAGGTTAAAGGAAGTTATGTAATCGGACTAGATATTATAAAAAAAATGAAAGATGATGCAATAATTCTACATCCATTACCTAGGTTAGATGAAATTTCAGCAGAAGTAGATAATTCCAAGCAAGCAAAATATTTCAAACAAGCTGAATATGGAATGTATACTCGTGCGGCATTATTGGGATTAATTTTAAACGAGAAAGGATTTTAATTAATTTAATCTATTTTTCACACACTGTACTTCCTTGTATTCCATTATACAGCTCTCTTATTGCATGAGTATTACATTCAGAAATATATGGAACAGTCATATCAATATTTGGCGCCATAAGATCTTCTGGTGCAGTTGAATGCCCAAGACCAAGTGCATGTCCAAATTCATGTCTAACAATAGTTCCTAATTCTTCATCTGTTAAATTTGTAACATCATAAATTGTAATAAATGACTTTAAAATTTCATTTCCATCAACTACTGATTTTGTATAACCAGTATAGCCATCCCCATCTCTTAAATTTGAAAGTGTAATTATAATATCTCCTTCTCCGCCATTTGATGTAATTACATTAAAGTTAGTTGGGATATTGTATAACATTTCTTTTGAGTCTAAATTCTTTAGCGCACCTGCCCATCCTGTATAGTATGTTGAACTAAATCCCTTAGGACCTTTATGGGTTAGTGAATCATCAATTTCAATTGATTCTTCAGAAGTAATTGCATTTTTTATTACATCAATTCTATTTTCTGACAATCCTTTTGCATTTAGAACATTTACGTTTAGTGTAGTACCAACTAGTCTCCATGATTTCCAGGTATCAACTGTATCTCCTCTAAGATTTTCAATTAAATGTCTAGTCTTAAATGAAGTACCATCATTATTTGAAGAATCCATAATTGAGTTTCCAAATCCTGAAATTAAAATAAGTAAAACAACTACTGGTAACAAGGATAATTCTGTAATTAACAGGGTTTTTGACTGGGATTTTTTAATATTTTTTTGAATTTCATTAATTTCTTTAGTTAAATGGATTTTTTGATTCTTTAACTCATCAATTGAATTCCCATTAACATAATCTATTTTTTCCCAATCAGAAACTTTTCGCTTTTTTTCTAAAAGTTTTATTTGTTTAGTTGTGAATTCCAGTTCTTTTTTCATTAAATTGACATGAGATTTTAATTTGCTAATCTCTTTCATTAAATTTTCAAATCCTTTCTCAAAATTTCTAGAATATTTCTAGGCGTCACTAATTTGTTGGATGTAATTAAGTAGGGATGTTTCATGAAAAGCATAGTCTGACAAATTTCTGAAAAAGATAATTTATCAGGAATTAATTTGGGATGTTGAAGTTTAAAAATACTAGCATTTAATTCTAAAAAGTTATTACAATCTTTTAGATAATTTAAATCTCCAGCAATTTTTTCAATTATTGTTAAAGGATCAATTAATTGTGATTCATTTTCTAGGGCTAGAATTTCTGCATTGTCATGTACTAGTGATTTAATTATTTCTTCAACAGTATCATCGCGTCTAAAAATTCTGATTTTTAGATCTTCTAAATCAGAAGCCAAGTAATCAGTTTTACAAAGTGCACCAATTTCAAGAATTTCTCTAATAGAGACTGTAGAGAAACTATGTTTTGAATTTTGTAATATAATAAATTCATTTTTTGTCTTATACATCTGTTCAAAAACTTTATCAAGTCTAGCATTTCTAGTGTCAAGATAAAATTTTCTATTCATAATGTCTTGCGATAGAACATCATGAAAGTAATACGGCGTTGGATTTTTTAGAAGATTAAATAAAATTTCTTTTGCACCTATAATTCCTAGCGGATAATCATTTTCTATTACTACCAAATTGTTTGTAGTTTCTGATACTCTTGAAAGCATAGAGCAAGCAATCCAAACACTATCTGTACTTCCAATACTGGAAATGAGTGAGGATGATAGAGAAACCGGTAATAAATCATCAAAAAGGCATTCTTGTAACTCAAGTTTTTTTCCAGTATTAATTGATTGAAATAATAATTGGCTATCTTTTATAGTGGAACTTTTGTTTAAAATTTTATTTAGATTCTTTTTCCATCCATTAGTAATTTTTTGATTATTAATCATTTTTACGCCAACTGAATATAATTTAATTAAAAATCTCTCTCATATCCCATATGATGTTCGTAGTGAACATACGATTTTTTGATTCTTTTATTTGTAAAAAACTATCACGATAAAGTGTTGTTGTAATTTTACAAAAACAAAATCTGTTTTTATTCTAATTTTTTTATAAATTTGTTTTAACTAACTTATTTCCAGTTTTAGTATCGTAAAATGGTTTTTCATCAAGTTGATCAAATTCAGTTTTTACTTTTGTAATTTTTTCTAAAAGTGGATTGTCTTTTAATCTACTAAATAGAATATCTTTCTTAATAATTTCTTTATAGATTGGTTCTCTTTGGGTAATATTTTGAATAATACTTAATGAATCAAATATGTTTCCTTGTATTAACACTGTTTTTGCTTTATTGTATAATACTTCTGAATTATCCTTATCTTTAGATAATATCTTATCAAAGCAAGAAATCGCTTCTTCATATTTACAAATAGCTTGTAATGCTAATGCCTTATTATGCAGGAACTCAGTACTTTCAGGAATAATTTTAAGAGCTCTATCAAAGAAAGGAATTGATTGTTCATATTTTCCAAGAGTTGCAAGCGAAAGTGCTTTATTGAAAAGTGCATCTGAATTTTCTGAATCAATATCAAGTACTCCCTCAAAACATGATAATGATTTTTCATATTGTCCAAGAGTAAAAAATACCCGTCCTTTGTTTAATAACACATCAGCATTAGATGGTTCTTGTTTTAGTGCACTATCAAACTGTAACAGTGCATTCTCATATTGACCTATAGCTAATAGTGAGAGTCCTTTGTTGTATAAAGCTGTAAAATTATGTGATTCTCTTTCTAGAATATAGTTAAAACATGCTAATGCTTCTTTATGGTTTCTTAATTTGTAAAAAACAAGTCCTTTTTGAAGTATTGGCTCTAAATTATCAGGTTCTAACTCAAATGCCTTATCTAAACATGTCAGAGCATTTGGATAGTCAGATTGTTCTATTAATGCTAGGCCTTTATTATATACTGCATTTCTATGATGTGGATTAATTTCAAGTACTTTCTCATAACAATAAATTGCATTTTGGTATTTTAAGATATATGAAAGAGATTTTGCTTTATTGTATAAAGCTTCTATATTTTCTGGGCTAATCTTTAACGCCTTGTCATAAAATGAGATAGCATCATTTGTAAATCCTAAGCTTGCAAGAGAATCTGCTTTTTTAATTAGCGCAGAAATATTTTCTGGTTCAATCTCAATTACCTTATTAAAACATAATATTGCTTCATTAAATTTTTTTAGACGAGTAAATGTTAGACCTCTGTGTAGTATTGAAAGTGTATGGTTTGCATCTACAGATAAGACCTTATCAAAACAACGAATTGCATCATCATTTAAACCAAGTTTTCCAAAAATCAATCCTTTGTTAAACAGTGCCAATATATGATTTGGAATATTTGATAAAACATGATCAAATAGTTTAATTGCAGTTTCATATTCATTAATTGAAGATAAAGCTAAACCTTTGTGTAATAGTACCTCAGAATTGTTAGGATTTTTATCAACTGCTTTATCAAAACATTTTATTGCATCTTTATAATTTCCAAGATGTTCTAGTATCAATCCTTTTTGAAATAAAACATCAAAATTATCAGGGTTTATTTTTAAAGCATCATCATAGCAAACTATTGCGTCACCATGTTTTCCAAAACGTGCAAGTAAAATTCCTTTTCTAAAAAGGACATTAAAATTATCTGGTACTATCTTTAAGGCTTTATCATAACATAAAATTGCATCACCGTGATTTCCAAGCTGCTCAAGTAACAATCCTTTATGGTAAAGAACTTCCACATAGTTTGGAATAATCTTAAGTGCTTTATCATAATCTGTTATTGCATCACTATGCTTTCCCAAATGTTCAAGTAACATTCCCTTATGAAAGAGAACTTCTGAATGTTGAGGATTAACCTTTAATGCTTTATTGTAATAACTTAATGCTTCTTGTGGTTTACCTAGATGAGCCAGAGTTCTTCCTTTATGTAAAAGTAAATCTGAATGCTGTGGGCTAATCTTAAGCGCTTTATCATAATATGTTAAAGCATCATCATGCGTTCCAAGAAATGCATGCAACAAGCCCTTATGAAATAATGCCTCAGAAAATTGTGGATTAATCTTTAAGGCCTCATCATAACTAATTTTTGCATCATCATATTTCCCAAGATGAGCAAAGCATCGTCCCTTATGATAGTGTACTTCTGCATGATTTGGCTCAATAGTGCTTGCTTTCTCATAGCAATCCAGTGCCTCATTTTGTTTTCCTTGTTGCTCAAGTAAGAGTCCTTTATGAAATAAGGCATCAAAATAATTAGGGTTTATTTTCAGAGCATCATCATAAAATACTATTGCGTCTCCAGGTTTTCCAAGATGTGTTAACAGTAATCCCTTTCTAAATAATGCATCAAAATAATCCGGTTTAATTGTTAATGCACTATCGTAGCTAATTAGGGCATCACTATATTTTCCAAGTTGTACATATGCATTTCCTTTGTAAAGTAAAATCTCTGGATTGTGTTCAATTTCTAATGCCTTATTATAATATGATAAAGCTGATTCATATTTTCCAAGCTTTGCTAAACATAAACCCTTATTGTATAATACTTCAGGATGTTTAGGATCTAATTCTAAAATTTTATTAAAATAATACAAAGCTTCTTCATAACTGCCATTAATTGTCAAAACCATCCCTTTTGCAATCAAAGCATCGAAAAAATCAGGATCAATTTCTAAAGCTTTATCACAAAAATCAAGTGCTTCTTCATGTTTGCCTAATTTTGCAAGTGAAAATCCTTTATTGTATAAAGATGGAATATGTTTTGGTTTTAAGCTACTAGTTTGATCATAAAAAGTCAGAGCCTCTGAATGTTTTCCTATTTTTGCTAATGCAAGTCCTTTATTGTATAACGCATCAAAATAATTTGGATCAATTTCTAAAATTTTATCATAACATGCAATTGCATCAACATATTTAGATATTGTAACTAGTGCATCACCTTTAGAACATAAAGCATCAAAATAATTTGGATCTAGAGTTAGTATATTATCAAAACATGATATCGCTTCCTCAATTTTTCCATTTTTTAAAAGTACATCTCCTTTGTTAAAGGCTGGTTCAATAAACTTTGGATCAATTAAGATAGCTTTATCATAAAATTTTTTTGCTTTATCGAACTGATTTGTATAATAATAAAAATTTCCGATTAAAACTTCAATTTTTTTATCAGTGGAAAGAATATTTTTTTGTTCTGACGTTTTTGCCAATAAATTAGCCCTAACATTTAAAGTTCCTTCAATTTTTGATTTTAAAGTTGTTGGAATTTCTAATCTATTTTTTGAATCTACTTTTAATTTGATTTTTTGTTCATTAAATAATCGCAAAAGAAGTGCATCTATGATACTAAGCTTATTTTGCTCTACGTTATAATCTGAAGCCATTCCTACACATATTTGAACTAGGAATTTCTAATATCGTGATATCTGATCAAATAGGCCAGACACCGCTTTATATGATAATTTTCTGTTTCTGAATTTAATTGAATGTAGGAATTATACTAGTATTGGTAATAATGATTATTTTAACTCCTAGCTTATCATATGGAGCAGACAGTAATTTTGAATTTGGAACAAGATTCATTCCCACAAAATTAGTTGAAGGAAAAGAAGGGATAATACATATTTTTGCAAAAAAAGGAACTAGTATTGTTCCAGAAAAAATTCCTGGATTAACTGTTACAAGTTTAGATTCTAAAATAATTAGAGTACTTAATGTCAAAGATAGCCAATCAGGATTTGTATCAGAAGTTACTGTTAAAGCGATTAAATCTGGAGAAACAAAACTATTTCTAGCAGCTCCAGGATTTGCGTCACAAGAATTACCTGTAAAGGTTTATGGAAATGCGTTCAATCAAGAAAATTTACTTGTTAAAGTTGTCCCAGATACTTTTTCATCTAATGGACCATTTAGAGGTCTAGTTTCGGTTTCATTAGCTGATGTTGATGGATTTCCAGTAAAAGCTGCTGAGGATATCGATGTTTCACTCAGTGTTGCAAATAACAACATCCTTGATATTTTTCAAAAAAATCTAGTGATAAAGAAAGGTGAATATTTTGGTGGCACTCATTTTATTGTAAAGGAATCAGGAAGTACTGGTAAAACTAATATTTTTGCTACAGCTGCTGGTATGGAATCAAAAAGTAATGTCATAACAGTTGATAAACAATCTGATGATTTGCGGGTTAAATTATATCTACTTCAAGAAAAAATTAATACTTTTGGACCATCCAAGGCGTATATTATTGCTCAACTGCAATTAAAAGATAGTGAAGATTCAAAATCTTCAAGTGATGAACAACCGGTTCTTGCAAGTAAAGATATCACAGTAAAATACAAAGTAACAAATGATATTTTTGCAAATCAAAATACTAGTCCTAATTCAAATGTTGGAAATAAAGCAGGCACTATTACAATTAAAAAGGGAACATATTGGGGTTATGATACGTTTGCCCTTTTGGGTGGAAAAACCGGAAATTATCTTGTTACTATAACTTCAGGAGAACCATTAACTTTAGAATCTGATTCAATTCAAGCCGTATTTTATGATCAAAATGTTGCTAACGCTCCATCTAATGATGGTGATAGATTTGTAAAATTTGAAGGATTGCCAATATTTGCAACCGGAAATAAGGAATTATTAGGAATTGTGACTCTTCAGGATGAGAACGATTTTCCAATTAGAACTGATAAGAATATAGAAATTAAACTAGATTCATCTGATGTCGATTTTCTTTCAATAGATGATGTTTTTCTTGCAGTTGGAGAAGGTTCAGCTTTAGTTTTTGGTAAAGTAGGACATAGTATTCCTGATGGAATCACCAGTGATGAATTTGAAATAAATCCCGTCGTAGAAGTAAAAAGTGAATCTTCAACTCCAACTGTAGTTGAAGTGTTTGGAACTGATGAAACTTCACTTAAATTAAATGCAGAACCTCTAATTCCTAAAGTTCTAAAGGATACCGAATTTCCCATCGTGTTATATTTCACTGAGAATTCTCAATTAACCAAATTTCCAAAAAATTCAAATTTATTTTCTTCACCAAGTAAAATTTTTGATGTTGAAACAAAACCAGTTTTTAGCGGAGATGATTTAATTATGTTAAACACCAAAGCTGTAGATTCAGGTTCTGATACTTTACAATTTACTGTAAATGATTTTCCAGATGCAACCCTAAAAGTTGAAAGTTTATCATTAAAACCTGCAAACATCATAATTGATCATTCAGAAACTATTTTCACTGGTACTAATGATATTTTTTCAGTTCAGCTTTTAAATTCTCAAAACCTTCCAGTTTTTGCAACTGAAGATATGGAAATAACATTTGTTGTAAATGATGAATCTAAAATTCAGATTCCACATACTTTGACGATTAAAAAAGGAGAATATTATACTATATTTGACGCAGGTCCAAAGGCCAGTGGTACTACAGAAATTTCTGCCTTATCAGAAGGATTGCCACTTAGCAAAACAAATATTAAAATTTCAAGCCTAACGCCAAGTCTTCTTCTTAATGCACCAGAACTTATTGAAAATGGGGAAGTGTTTACTGTAAAAATTGCCGCTAAACAAGACGAACTTCCTCTATCAGGGTTGGTGGTAAGATGGAATGTTGAAGGAGGTGTACTACAATTATCAGATTCAAAAACTGGAACCAATGGTGAAGCTGTTGCATCAATTATTTCAACTTCGCCTAAAGCCGTAAATGTCAAAGCAAGCGTATCAAGTTCTTATTATTCCTCTAGTGAAGTTGCTAAAACTATTCGAGTTAATTCAACTTCTGAATTTTTGGCATTTGCTGAAGAAGAACCTCAATTTATTAAACCTGAGATTGGGGGTATTGATCCTGTGATAATCCTTGTCCCAGCAATCATAATTCTAATGGGATATATGCTAATAAAGAAAGGAAAAATCAAAATTAAAAATCAAACTGTCCCTAAACAAGTTCCTCTACAAGAATAAAAAAATAATATGTTCATTCTGAACATAATATTGGATATGTGATGGAATTTTATAAAATAATATTATCATATGAATGTATTTGATTTAAAAAGTAATAAAAAATTGATAAAAAATCCTTATGAATTATTTACCATAATTATTTTTTCAATAGGGTTCTTCTCTGGTTTAGTCCAAAATATTTCTGCTCAAGAAGAACCTTTTCCTAAATGGCTCAAAACTATTGCAGTATGGTGGGGTGAAGAAAAAATAAGTGATGACGATTTTATTAATACGTTACAATATCTAGTTGACAATAAAATACTAGTAATACCTCCAACTGAAATTCCTATACCTTCATGTGGTCCAGGTTTAGTTTTGGATGAAACAACAAACGAATGTGTTATCCATGATAAATCAGATACTCAAGGAATATTTTTTGATACTATTGATGAGCAACAAAAAATAGTTGTATCATGGATTAAAGTGACTACTCTATGGTGGGGACAAGATAAGTTAGGTGATCAAGATTTCATAAACGCACTACAATATTTAGTTGAAAATAAAGTATTATTCTTGGAATCTAAAATACAATCTAAATCTTTTTCTAAAGATGAGTCACCAACCACCAATACTCTAGTTTGGCCAAAAATTGGACAAATAGATGGCTTTAAAATACAAGGCCATAAAAATACAGACATATATCAACTTCAATTTAATCTACTTGACATAAATTATCGCCCTATAACTCCAGATGGAACTATTTCACTTGTAATTATGGATGATGAAAATCGAATTTTATATCTTGATGCATTTTCAATAAGAAAATCTAACTATGAAAAATCCTATGATGCATTTGGTACAGATGATAATGGAAAGAGTATATTTACTTGGGAAATTAAAACATCTGATATTAAATCCGGCTTTACAGAATATGGCAAAGCCAAATTAATGTTTACAGATAGATTTGGGAATAATGTTGAGACTCAATTTATTCCAATTTCTGTTCCAAAATTTAACTAGAAGTATTAATACATTTTATTTTGTTTTTATAATCTCTATTGGTTTAGATTTTTTCCATAAATGACTACATAGACTGTACATGTTATTTATCATCTCAGAAGAATTTGTATATAATATTGAGTCATTTTCATCATTAAGATTCATTGATTCTTTGATTGAGCCAGACATAATTAGCTGACTTTGATCCTCTACAATTATTCTACTCTTTGAGGGAAGCTTACCTATTCGTGTCTCATCTGCACCTAGTCTTTCAATAAGAGGCAAGAGATTTTCACTTTTTGTTTCAGAAAGTAACAAGACTTTAGAACCATTCTGTTGACATATTTTGATTTTTTCTGGGATCGATGTATGATACATTCTTAAAATATCCTCTACTGTGGTTACAAGAAATACATTTTTTGTTGCATCTTGGATAAATTTCCCAATTCTTGCATAAATATTGGAACGTCCTTGGATAATCGAAAATGAAGATACTTCTGATACATTTGGTTCATGAGCAATTTTCTTAAGATCTGTAACAATTTTTCTTGATAGTTTTTGCATAGTTATGGTTTCATCTTCTTTTCTTTGAATGATAATTGTTAATGCTTCCTCTGGTTCAACTGCTTGGCAAATTGTTGGATTAGAAAAGGTTGTAGAAACCAGACCTAAATTACGTAATTTATTAAGTGATCTGTACGCCTTACCTCTATCAATTTCGAGTTTTGTAGACATTGTTCCTACAGTTACAGAACCCATTTGAAGAAGACCAAGATATACTAGTGCGTCTGATTTTTCAAGTCCAAAATATGATAGTGATTCAATCAATTCTTGATGGGAATTCATATTTGTCTTTCACCAAAAATTAATAAATTTACCAAGTATCCATCATACAAATTATACATTATTCGTTAAGATGCAGTAGGTGATTTAGGTAATTGTTTGTTTGAATTAAACAATCATTCAAATTCAGTATACAATTTTGAGAAGCTGATTTTTGTATAAAATTAAAGTCTAAAGAATTTTTCAAAAAATCAATGTTCGATCATATCGAACATACTCTAGAATATACTAACTATACTTTATTACAAAACTAATGAACCTTATTCAAAAAGGACATAGACATACCCATCGTGGAATCATTGGTGTAGAGTCTGCTATTGTACTAATT
>DASPGM010000023.1:0-19208 GCA_035620615.1 Nitrosopumilaceae archaeon
TCATCTTTCTTTATGGCATGGTACTTATCCATATGTTACCTCAAAAGATGTTACTGCTTCAGCGATATGCTCTGATATTGGATTGGGGCCAAAGAGAGTAGATGAGGTTTTGGTCATATTCAAGTCATACGTGACTAGAGTAGGAACAGGACCAATGGAAAATGAACTCACGCCTGAAGCGACATCAAAAAAAGGTTGGTCTGAAGTAGGAACTGTGACTGGAAGGCAGAGGCGTGCTGCAGAGTTTGATTATGAACTGGCTAGGAAATCAATTATGCTAAATAGTGCAACTCAGATAGCCGTAACTAAATTAGATGTATTATTTCCAGACTGTGCGAATAAAACTTCATTCAATGAACTTTCCAATGAAGCAAAATCATTTATAAAAAAAATAGAAGAGAAGCTAAATGTTCCTGTTACACTCATAGGAACAGGTCCAGACGTAAATTCTCTAATTGATATTAGAAAATAATTTAGCCTCAATTTTTTTGGTTAAGTTTAATTTAGTTAAAATTTACAAAGAGTTGTGGACAAATTACCTACTTACATTCAAGTTGATTCGCCACTAGAATTTTCACGACTAGTTTGTGCCCTCGAGCGAGTTCCACGCGTATCATTTCTTCATGAGCACGAAGGTAAACCAGTACTTTCTGTTCAAATGGATTTACTTAAAGAAAAACCAATAATTTACTATACGCCAGTCGATAATGGCGGTCATTATCTATGCTATGAATTCAAATCAGGAAAAGAACTTTCCTCAGTAGTAAATTCCACTTCAGACGCGGCCCGATTATATTCACCTATTGTAAAAATAAAGACCCTTCCTGATAATCTGAAAGGTGGTAATGGTTCTGAAGAGAAATACCACCCAATTGAACTCGAAGATCTTGCCAGTCTTGCAAAATTGAGTTATGGTTTTGAAGATTCTCCTTTCCCACTCTTCACTTTTCCATGTAATGGTAAATGGTTAATGGGAGTTTTTATGAATTTTAATGAAGAAGGGGCATCTTATTTTTGCCACGTGGTTTTGAATAAAAATCCAGAAAAACCATTTCTAAAATACTCTACTAATAATGGAACCGAGCCGTCTTTTGTTGAAAGTCCTCAAGAACATGGGTATTCGTATATCAAAATAATAAAATTAAAAGAGACCCACCCGTTGGTCAATTATGGCGACCTTCAAAACTAGAATTAATAATATAGCAAATATCAAAGGTAAAGTAATTCTTGCAAACGATTATTCCAATTCTACAAAAAATATAGAGGCAAAAACTATTAAAAATATTAAAACATTAAATAAATTTCTCTGTGCAATAAAATTTAATTTTCATCTATTATTGCCATTAGGTGCGGAACAGATAATTAGAATTAACAAACTATCTCACAAGTATAGTCTCCAAACAATTGCAGACATTAAATTAAATGACATAGGTAATACAAATCAAATTACTATTGAGAATCTTTGGAAGTTAGGTTTTGATGCTGTGATAGTTAATCCAATAATGGGATCCAATGCCTTAAAAAAACTTGTATCCTTAGCCCATGAAAAAAATAAAGGAATTATTGCGCTTTGTCATATGAGTGCACCAGAAGCAAGACACTCATATGATATGAAAGTACAAATTAATAATTCAAAAAAACAAATTCCACTTTATCAATTATTTTTACAAACATCTCTTTTAACCAAAGTTGATGGAATAATTGTTGGGGCTACATATCCAAAAATAATAAAATATTGTAATAAATTATCTGAGAATAAATTGAATATTTATTCCCCAGGCATTGGGACACAAGGTGGAAAAATTAATCAAGTTCTTCATGCGGGAACTAATTTTATTATTGTTGGTAGGACTATAATTAATGCTAAAAACCCTTCACGGCAAGCAGAAGAGTTTCAAAAATTAACTATTTACAAATAATTATTTGCTTTAGCAAGGATATTTCTTGCATTCTGGTAAGTTACCTTCTCTAGTGCTTCATGATAATTTAACCAAGTATAATCTAAATGCTCATAAGAAATATTTACCTTCTGTGTTTTTGTTTTTGCTAAAAAAAACACAACTTCTTTTTCAATTAATTCTCCATCGTATTGGAAATTATAATTAATTTTTTCTTCAAATCCATTAATAAATACTAAATCTGAAATTCCTGTTTCTTCTTTGGTTTCTCTAACAGCCGTTTGATGAAGATCTTCTCCATCTTCTATTTTTCCTTTAACAAAATCCCAGTGTCCGGTGGGATAATTCAAAAGTAAATACTCCTTTCCATCAGGCTTTTCAATATACACAATTACGCCTGCTGATTTTTCTTTTTTCAAACTGAGATTTGTATAAATGATGTTATTATTGTTATTTTCCCATTCTTCGTTTTCTTTTCTGAAATGTTCTTATGGCTCTCATTAAATCGATCTTTCGAAATTCTGGCCAATAAATATCCATAAAAACTAATTCACTATAGGCACTCTGCCACATGAGAAATCCACTCAATCGCTTTTCACCAGAAGTACGTAAAATCATGTCAGGTGATGATTGAGGTAAATGCGATGTATAGAGATTAGATTCAATTTCTTTTTTATCAATTTGGTCTACATTAAGAGCCCCGTTCTTTATTTTCTCGCCTATCTTTTTGACAGCATCTACTAATTCATTTTGTCCACCGTAAGCGATTGCAATATTTAAAAAGTGATTCTTATAATCTCTTGTTGCCTCATCTAATCGGCGTAATACCTCTTTAATTGAATCTGGAAGAATCTCAATTTTTCCAATTGCCTTGACTCTCATTTGATTTCGATGAATTCTAGGATCATTGTAAAGTTTTTCGAGACGATTCTTGATTAATCCGTAAATAAAATCTAATTCATGATCCTCTCTATCTAGATTCTCGACAGACAAAACATAAAGTGTAATAATTTTAATATCAAATTCCTCACACCAGTCCATAAGATTCTCTACTGCATCTGCACCTTTCCAATGGCCTTTTGCAGAAACCATTAAATTTTTTTTAGCCCATCTTCTATTTCCATCAAGAATTATGGCTACATGATTAGGTATATCCCCATCCAGGATTTCCTTTTCTAATTTTTTAGAGTAAATACTGTATAATCCAGACAAATGAAGGATTCGTTTTTTTATTCCGTTAATATCTCTCCACCTTTGTGTTTCCTATATCTTCGAAACAACAGGGTGGCAGATATCAGTGTTATCACTAAACCTACTAAAAGCATTGGAATTAGAGTAAATGGACTTTCATCATGAATTAGTATATTGGTAAATTGTGCTACTGTTGGATAAATTGCAATAAGAACAATTAACCTTAAAATTCCACTAATTTTTTTCAGTCCTCCTCCTAACCAATTACTTAGTAAGATTCCACCAAAAATGGATCCCAATCCAATCCATAAAATTGGTAACACCTCGGAAATAAATTCTCCTACAATTATCTTATTTGTAATAACTTCAAACCATTCCATGTTTGTACTAACCATTTGTTGTCCTACAAATGTGACTCCTGCAGGAATTGTTGAAAGTATTAGAATAATTCCTGTAACCATTGTAAAGACCCTGATGAATCCTGCAGGTGTTGGTTTGGACCATTTTTTCAAAGTCTTATCGACATCAAATGCTCTAATCATAAATGCTGCTCCAAGAATGCTAATCAAAACTGCGAAAATCTCTTCAGTATATCCAAAAATTGTAGCAATTCCACCAATCAAAAGTAAAATTCCTGGAAGACCAAGAAAGAATTTTGAGTATTTTGAATCATAAGCAATCATCTTCAAATATTTTCCAAATACTGCGTAAGAATATTCGACACTTCGACTTACTTTCATTACTACTCTTTGCACCGATATGATTGGTAGTACATTTTGTATTATTGGAATTACACTCTCATCATCTTCACCATCAGAAACAATTACTGCACCATTAGCTGAAAATTTTTCTAAAACTTGTTTTATTTCTCGAATAATTTTTTCATCTGCTTGAACCCCTCTATCCTCAACTCCTGCCACCGTAATTATTTCAGCTTGATAGCCTTTACTTAACAAATCCTCGTATGTTTTAACTGCATAAAATATAGAATTAGAATCAGCATCTTCAGGATCTTCAAGTGCTAGTCTTTGAGCTGCTTCTATACAAGCATCTCTTCCTACTACTGGAGTAGCAATTCTTGCTTTTTTACCTACATCATTATCTCTATCTACACAAATTACAAGTAGCCTATTTGCAACTGAAGCACGAATATCCTTTTCTAGATTATCTGGTTTTTGAGACAACATTATTCTAATACAAAGTAACTTTTTAACGATTCCCTACTTTTCTAATTATTATAGTTCGGTTTTCAAACAAAAATGAACCTAAGGTCTGGAATCATTGGATTTCTTGATAAAATCCTCTGAATCTTTTCGTAAGGAATCAATTTTTTTAAGATATTCACTAAAATCTTCTGAGCTGTCTTTTTCATTCATAATTGTTGCTAGCACAATTGTTTCTCTTATCTCTAAATTAAATTTTTGAAGTGATTCAATATAATTCAGATAACTCTCATGCCATTCTTCTGGTGCAGTACTTTCAACAAGTTGTATTATTAGAGAATTTACTTGAATGGATGTAATTTCAGCAATTTCAATATATTCAGTTGAATTAAGTTTTCTATTTAACATATCTTGGAATTTTTGATCAACTTCTGTTTGAAGTGTTTTATGGATTTCTTGAATATTATCAAGATGTAATTTAAAATCAGAAACAATGATATTATTTTCTTTATTTTGTGGAATGAACCAAACAAGAAAACTTGCTGAAGTTATTGCTGCTAAAATAATCCCTGTTACAATAATACCTTTTTTTGTTGCCAATTAATTAAAGTAAATTTCAAGGTGTTTATAACTGCCCTGAATCTCTTAATTTTATCATTTTTTAATAATGATTTAAAATACTATGTCCTAAATCAATCAAAAAAATGGTACTATCTCATAACTTTCAATGAAATTTGATTGAAAATATATATTCAAATCAATTTTTAAATTTACACTCATCCAGTGTATAGTTAAAAATTCTTTACAGACTCTTCCTAAATAGGACCAATAATGTGATTGATTAATGGTACAAGCATACTGCGTTAAATGCAGAAAAAAAGTTGAAATGAAAGATCCAAAAGAAGTAAAATTGAAAAATGGACGTCCAGCAGCAAAGGGAACCTGTCCAACTTGTGGTACTAACGTTTTCCGAATCGGTAAAATTTAAACCCAGTTTTCTTTTTTACATTAAACCCATATAGGGCATTGGATCGATATTATTTTCGATGACAAAAACAGAATATGAAACATTGCTTAAACGAATTCAAGGAAAGCTAACTGAAACTAAAAAGGGAACCGAAAAGAGATTTGAATTACCTCCCGTTGATATTATGTGGGAAGGACAAAAGACATTTTTTAGGAATTTTCTAGATTTTCCAAAAACGTTACGCCGAGATCCTGAAAAAATTCTTCAATATCTTTCTAAAGAATTTGCAGTTCCAGCTGAAAGAATGGGAGAGAAAGCCATCTTTATTGGAAAAAGGGATCCTGAAGATTTTACACGTTTATTTCAAATATATCTAAAAGATTATGTTGAATGCCCAACTTGTAAAAGTCCAGATACAAAAATAGAAAAAGAGAAACGAATTTCATTTCTGATTTGTGAAGCTTGCGGTGCAAAATCCCCACTAAAGGGTAAATATGCTTAATGCTTTTTTCAATTCGCATTACACACTATCAAAATAATTTAATGTTAAACATATGCGATGCGCCATTGCTTGGCAAAAAATTAGTAGAAAAGAAACTGAAAATGCATATTAGTGAAAGTTATTATGGTGAACGTTTAGTTGAAAAAGAAGAAGCTGAAAATCTCCTAAAAAAATGTTCTTCAATTAATATGGTTGGTAAAGAAACAATATCTTTATCAGTTAGCTTAGGGATTGGCTCACACCAAGGTGTAAAAGAAATTGATGGAGTTCCATTTCTAATTGTTTTCAAAATGTAGAGCATCACAATTATATATAAAATAAATTTCTTTTTTTTGTGGGAAAACGTCAAGTAAAAAGTGAAAGTGAACTAAAAACAATCCGTTTGCCTGAACAAGGTGAACTTTTTGGCAGAGTGCTAAAAATGCTTGGAGGAGAAAACCTCATTGTAAAATGTTCTGATGGAGTTACAAGAAGAGGAAGAATTAGAGGAAAAATTAAACGAAAAATTTGGATTCGTGATAACGATATTGTAATTATTGCTCCATGGGATTTTAAAGAAGCCGAACGTGGAGACATTTTGTGGAGATTTACATTACCACAAGTTGATTGGCTAAAACAAAATAAGCACATTCCAACGGATTTCTAAACATGTGGGAAATCAATTTTACATAGTACGTGAATTGATCAATATTGTCAGATTATTTAGATCCAAAAATTGAATCAAGATTAGAAAATATACTTGCTAAAAAATCAACACACAAAAAAACTTTTGATGGATTTAAAAAAAATAAAGTAATTAACGAGGTTTTAGATAAACCAACCGTTTTTGAATTATATAATTTGATCAAATCTAAAATAATCTCCTATGTTAACGGGGTTGTAAAAGCAGGAAAAGAATCTGTAGTTTTTTGGGCTGTTGATGGAAATCAAAAGGATATAGCTCTCAAAGTTTATCTTGTGAGTACTGCAAATTTCAAAAAACGTGCCCCCTATCTTGTTGGGGATCCACGCTTTTCACGAATAAAAAAGGGGACAAAAAACCTAGTTTATTTGTGGGCTCAAAAAGAATTTCGAAATTTATCACTTTGTTATGAAAAAGGACTTCCTGTTGTGCGGCCAATTCATGTAACAAAAAATATTCTGGTATTGGATTTTATTGGAAAAAATGGGGTTCCAGAAAAAACTCTTTTATCTTCACAGGTAGATCAATCAGATTATGAATCTGCTATTTCTTTAATTCGGAGACTTTACAAAGAGGCTAAACTGGTTCATGGAGATTTTTCAGAGTATAATATTTTTAAAACAGAAAATGGTTTGCTTCTTTTTGATCTTGGATCTGCAGTTGATCTACGACACCCTAATGCAAAAGAGTTTCTTCAAAGAGACATTAATAATATCACTAAATTCTTCGTAAAAAGAGGTTTGACAGTTCCAAATCCAGTTGATGTCTTCCTCAAGGTAACAAAATGAGCTTTGAAAAAATCATTAGAATTCCAGAGGACAGAATAGGTGTATTGATAGGTAAATCTGGAAAAACAAAGTCAAAAATTGAAAAATCGTGCTTTGTAAAATTAGAAATAAACAGTGATTCTGGAGAAATTCTGATTAGTGGGATGGGAAAAATTGATGATATTCAACCGTTTAAGGCAATGGAAATTGTTATGGCAATTGGCAGAGGCTTTTCACCAGAGACTGCGATGGTATTACTAAAAGGTGAAAATGCTTTACATGTAATAGATTTGAGGGAGTTTGTAGGAAAATCCTCAGCACAAGTTGAAAGGATAAAAGGGAGAATTATTGGAGAAGGGGGTAAGGCGAGGACAAATATGGAAAATCTAAGTGGCACTAAAATTTCAGTTTATGGAAGAACCGTTGCAATTATTGGTTCACCAACACAACTTAAACTTGCAGTAAATGCTATTTCTTCACTTTCTGGTGGAAGTATGCATGGTTCAGTTTATAATAAACTTGAAACTGCCAGGAGAAAAGATAAGTTGGAGAAATTAAGATTGTGGGAGAATCAAGATGTCTTCTAAAGGAAATTTTGATCAAATTTCTCCAAGTGAATTTTTTTACAGAAATCGAGATTTAGCTGGATTTAGCAATCCCACTAGATCACTTTATACTGCAGTACGAGAATTTGTTGAAAATGCACTTGATGCATGTGATCAACAGGGAATACTTCCAGACGTACATTTATCGATAAAGGCAGTAGATCCAGAAAAACCTGACCCAAAACCATACATTCTTTCCGTTAAAGATAATGGACCTGGTATAGAGTCAAAGCACGTTCCTTTAGCCTTTGGAACCGTTCTCTATGGCTCAAAGTTTGGATTAAAACAAGCTAGAGGGATGTTTGGATTAGGGGCTACGATGGCTATTCTTTATGGTCAAATAACCACAAATAAACCGGTTTTCGTAAAAAGCTCAACTGATGGGAAAATTCAAGATTCATATGAATTGATTTTAGACATTCAAAAAAATAAACCAATTATATTAAAACATGAGACCCAAGAAACTTCAAAAACAGGACTCTCAATTAGTATTTGTTTAGAAGGAGATTATGCTAAAGCTGGTGCAAAAATACGTGATTATGTATATCAAACCTCACTTATTACTCCTTACGCAACAATAACTTTTGATGATCCTAAAGGAGAAAAATTCCGTTATACAAAAATTGTAAGAACAATGCCTCCAGCTCCTACAATTATTAGTCCACACCCTTACGGAGTTGATGTTGAAACAATAAAAAGAATGATTGGTGACTCTCAGTTTACAATTCCAACTGTTGATAACAATACAATTGAAAGGGTTAAATCAGAATTAGGCTTGAAAAAAAAGGATCTTAACTATACTGGAATCATGGAACGAGCAAAAAAACGTTGGTCTTCTTTATCACGAAATGTTCGTGTTGTAATTGCTGTAATGTCATTTCTTAAATTGGATTTTGCAAACCTCAGTAAAATTCGAATTGATGATATTGATGTCTCACGGAAAAAACTTACCTACTGGGATTTTGGAGAATCTAAATCTTTTACAATTGATATGGATCCTGAGAGCGATTACTACAAACAGCTAACAAATACTGTCCAAGGAGAAACACTAGTTTCCTTTCTCACTAAACGATTTCAAAGAGTTGGTAGAACAACTGCAGAAAAATTTGCAGATTTTGCAGGCTTTAAACCCGAGAAAAGAATTGGAACGATGTCAAATGAAGAGCTAGTAAAACTAAGTGATTCTTTACAAAAATTTCCTACTTTTTTATCTCCTGATCCAAGCTGTCTTGCTCCTCTTGGTTCTGAGCCATTAGAAAAAGGAATGAAAGCTTTTTTTAATCCTGATTTTATTTCTGTAATTCAACGTGGTGCATCTGCATATTCTGGTTTCCCATTTGTAGTTGAAATGGGAATTGCATATGGGGGGGCAATACCTGCAGGAGGGACAAAGGTTTATCGATTTGCTAATAGAATTCCTCTACTTTATGATGAAGGCAGTGATGTTGTGTTAAAAGTTGTAGGAGAAATAGATTGGAGTAGATACAAAGTTAAAGGCGATCCTCCTCTTGTAATAGTTTCTCATATTTGTTCCACTAGAATTCCATATAAAACCGTTGGAAAGGAAAACGTATCAGATAGACCTGAAATTGAACGAGAATTAAGATTGGCACTACAGTTTTTGTCGCGAAAATTAGCTACGTATATGTCAAAAAGGGGACTTGCAGAAATGGAAAAGAAGAGAGCAAATCTTTATTTGAAGTATCTTCCTCTGGTATCAAAATTCTGTACTGAGCTTGCAGGTAAAAAAAAGGAACCAGATTATAAAAAAATGTTAAAGGAGGCAGTGTCAATTGAAGCCGAAACCTAAAACTAGTCCAAAAAAATCTACTGAGGAAAGACGAAAGTTACTTGCTCAACTTTTAAAAAATAAGGGAACTGAAATTTATGAGGATCTTGAAAAAGGAAAGTTTCCTTCTTTTTCAGTCCCAAGCCGATCTGTTAGTAACATAGTTTATGATAAAAAATTACGCCAATACATACTTGGGTCTAATGCAAGTCTTCGAAGCTCTAGAAATATGTCGCAACTTCGCTCTTTTACTCAATTGATGTGGTTAGCATTTTTTGCTAATCGCTTAGTAAACGAAAAAAAATCATCTACACTTAGAGATATTTATTATTCCTCACAAGCGTTTGAAGTTGATTTTGAAGATCAACCTGAATCTGATAACATTATTGTAGATTTAGAAGCTGTTCTAACCAGGCCCCGTGAGGATCTACATATTTTTCCAGAAGAGAGAAGCAGTGTTTTTGGGGATCTTACAATTGAATATACTGTTCCAGGATATGAGGGTAAAAGATCAAACCTTTCAGATCATCCCGATGGATACTTAATTGGGCCTAGTCTGAGTAGCTGTGAACTAGTTGACACAAGTGCAGAACTTGTAATTGCAATTGAAAAAGGTGGATTATTTACACGATTTGTAGAAGAAAAAGTAGACAAAAAATTCAAGGCAATTATTGTTGACACTGCAGGACAAGCTCCAAGATCAACTAGATATTTACTAAAACGATTACATGACGAGATGGGTCTTCCTGTTGTAATATTAACAGATGGAGATGTTTATGGAGAACATATTGCAATGGTAATCAAATCAGGTTCTGCAAATGCTGCACATTTAAGAGAGCTGACAGTTCCTGATGCAAAATGGCTTGGCGTTTGGGCTTCTGATATTGAAAAATATAAACTCCCCACTATTCCTATGACTGAATCTGATATCAAAAGAATTACAGATTTACAAAAAGATCCTAGATATCAAGAAGGTAATTGGAAAAAACAACTAGAAATTTTCCTAAAACTAAAAAGAAAAGCAGAACTTGAAGCATTTTCAAAATACGGTTTGACAAATATTACTGATAAATATCTTCCAGAAAAACTAGAGTTAGCAAAGAGTTTATAATTTTTTAATTCGTAATGTCAGAACCCCATTTCTATACTTAAAATCATTAATCTTCATTTCATTTGAACCTTCAATAGGGACTTCTTTTGAAAAATTACTTGAACCACGAATGTAAAGAATTCCATCTATGAGTCTAACCATTACTTTGTCTTCAGGGCCAGGTACTTCTGAAACAAAAATGATTTCTTCATCCCCTTTTATAAGATCATAAACCCAACTTTTGGTTTCTTGTTCACGTACAGTGTATTTTGGTTTTTGGTCTTTTGTCATTTTTTTAAGTACAACAACCCAATAAATCATAGTTAAAGCTGCAGCGCCAATTAAGATAAAACTAACATACCCAATGCCTGAACGTTGGGACATTATGTAAACAATTCCAAGAAATAAAATTATCATAATAGGAATCACATAGTTAAGTGATTGTTCATTTGAGTATGTTCCTTTATAACTTGCCAATCAAAGAAAATTCTTCTTACCAAATATAAAGTATTTTTGATTTTTATTACCAAAACTAGATAGAAAACTATTGAATTCAAGTAAAAATGCACTAAATAATATTCTGGTAAAAGGAACAATTATTGCCTTTTTAATAACAATACCATCTTTAGCCTCTTTTTTTATTACTTGGTATATCTTAAATGACGTAATTTTAGCTGCTATTACTGCTACAATAATTCATTTTACTATAATGGCCTTTTCATTTAAAATATCAAAAAAAATTTTTCATTAAGTACTAATTTGAGAAATTGAACTTTAATTATATGAATTAAATTTTATTATTATGGATATATCAAAAATCGAGAAAGACCTGATCTCAGAAATAAAACTTAGTCCTATTCAAGCTAAAATTTTCCTATTAATAGTAATGGAAGGTAAAATGCTTCCAGAAAAAATTGGAAAAAAACTTGATATTTCAACTAGGGAAGCTATGACTGTTGCAAAACAATTAATAGAATTTGGTGGTTTTATTGAAATTTCTAAAAATGAATTTGAATCTATGCATCCTAGGTTTACCGCAGTGAATATGTATAGGAAGATGTGTGAACGAGAAAAAATAGATTTCAAAAGAAATGTCACAGTTGATAATATTGGAATTGCTTTGGAAAGACCATATGAAGATGCAAGGACTAAATATAACAGAAATTGAGTGAAAAATCGTGGAAACAAATTCTCAAACTTGTAAACATCAACCCGTGTATTTTGGAGCCGTTAACATAAATCTCAATGAGCGAACCATCGGCTCGGTTGATGTTTGGCGATGTGGAGTTTGCAAAAAAAAATTTTGTGAAGAAAAACAGCTAGGTATTGAATCAATTACTGATATTGTTGGCATGCCAAAAATTGAATCTGATGAAAAATGGTGCGTTATTGTTAGCAAAATTCAAACAGGAAAAGATAAGTGGAAATTAGCAAAAATCAAAGAAAATGGTAAAATAAATTTTGAAACAGTTGATGAGAAAATCATCGAATTAAAAATAAACAATTTTAAAATAGAAGACGATCATCATTGGAGTTTTCTAATTGATGATCATATTGGTAGAGCTGTAGAAATTTAGGTTTAAGAATGAACATTAAGGTAAACATTAGTAACATTGATGGCAGCCAAATGGCAGCTAAAATTACAGGAAAATTTGAGATTGAAAGTAATTTGTTTAAATTTACGGCAATTGCATTTGGACGAATTGGTGGTCAAAATGTTGGCGTTAAAATATCAAAAACCACTGAAAAATCTCTTAAAAAACTCGGGTATGATGTTGATGAAGTAATTAATACACTTCAAAAAAATTTATTGCAAGGAAATTTGTCATTACCTGAGGGTCTAAAAAGAGAATCTTTTGTTGATGATTAAAATTCTGCTTCTGATAATGCTTTTTCGCAAAAACATTTTTTAGTTTTTGGAATTTTCTCAATAAGAGAAGTAAGTAATTTCTTTGTAATGATAACATTTTTTGATAAAGTTTCCATTACTTCTTTTGCAGTTACGGGTTTTTCAGCCCACACATCATAGTCGGTAATGCTAGATATTGACACATAACAGATTTGTGCTTCTCGTGCTAATTGACATTCTGGTACAAGTGTCATGCCAATAATATCTGCATCAGTTTTTCTAAAGAACTTTGATTCGGCTTTGGTTGAAAATCTGGGACCTTCAATGCAAACATATGTACAATTTTTATGAATTGGAATTTTTTGGTCTTGTGCAACTTGTAAAACTATTTCTTGGAGTTCAGGACAAAAGGGATCCGCTACAGAAATATGAATTACTCTCCCATTTTCTGAAAAAGTTCCAGCACGAGATTTTGTAAAGTCAAGAAACTGAGTAGGAAGTGCAAAATGCCCTGGTGCATATTCTTCTTTTAGACTTCCAACAGCAGATGGTGCAATAATCCGCTTAACCCCTAGTTCCTTAAATGCCCAAATATTTGCCTTGTAATTTATTAAATGCGGAGGTATGGAATGTTTTTTTCCATGTCGCGGTAAGAACGCAATTTTTCTATCTTTAAAATTACCCACAGTAATTGTGTCAGAAGGTTTACCGTATGGGGTATCTATTGTAATTTCAGTAGCATCTTGAAGCAGTCCAGAATCATAAATCCCAGTACCACCAAAAATTCCAATTTCTGCTTGATATTTCATTAATATTTCACTAAGGATTTACAGTTGTATTTGTTAATTCCTTTCATGCCTCCAAGTTCAACTAGTTCAATTACAAATGCAAATCCTGCCACTTTTCCTCCCATCTTTTCAATAAGCTTGGCAGATGCTTTTGCAGTACCGCCTGTAGCCAAAAGATCATCGCAAATTACCACTCGTTGCCCTTTTTTCAAAGCGTGTTTTTGAATTTCAATAGTATCGCTACCATATTCTATTTTATAAGATATTTTTTCTGTTTTTCCAGGCAATTTTCCTTTTTTTCGAATCAATATCATTCCCTTTTTGTAATGCAAAGCCATTGCACACGCAAATAGAAATCCCCTTGATTCTATTCCTGCAAAAACATCGAAATCTTTTGTATGAAAGTATTTTGAAAATTCATCAACTACATAAGAAATTGCAGATGGATCTCTTAGAATTGGGCTAAAATCCCTGAACAAAATGCCTTTTTTAGGAAAATTTGGAAATTCATCAATTTTTTCTTTAAGATTCATTAATTTAAGATCCATAGATGTGGAATAAAAATTGTTTCTAACTTGTAAATAAAAAAACTATTTTAAATCAAAAGTTAACTCTGCTTCAGAAACAGGATCTTTTGCCTTTAATTTGTAGGTGCCTGCTGCTACATCACTTGGAACAACCCATGGAATTCCAAATTCCCCAATACTAGTTGTTCGTGCTGTGAGTTCAGTAATCTTAACATCTGATTTATCAAAGATAGTCATTACTACATTCTGACTAACAGCAGCCCCATACCCTTTAATTATTACCTGTCTTCCTGATGAATCAGATGTAATTTTGTCAACATAAATCACTAAACCATCTTCAATTTTACCTTGAACGGAAATTTTGACTTCATCGAAGTTGGCACCACTTCTTGCATGCACTGTCCAAGTTCCAATTTTAGCATCTATTGGAATTTTAAACGAGCTTAAAGAGAAAATTCCATCTTTATTTGTAAACGTATCTTTTGTCTTGACAACGTTTCCATCTGGGTCTCTTAGTTCTACTGTTAAGAGCATATTTTTAGCAGAATTTCCTAATATCAAAATGGATTCACCAGGATTATACGAATTTTTTGTAGTTCGCGCATCAATATCACCCGAACCTGTCTGAAGTCCAACTGAAAAAACTTCTGAAACTTGGGAGTTACCTCTGGTGAGAACCACGGTATACACCCCAGAACCATAGCCTTTCAAGTCTAATTCATATTTTATTTGACCATCTTTGTCAAAAATTATAGTATCAGTAAACTTGTTCTTATCAGCGGGATCTACAATTAATAATGAAATTGTTACAGATGGTGGGGCTTTGATATCTAATATTGCTTTATCTGATGTTGAATAGTTGAGTTTATCAGTCTTTACGATTATTTTTTCTTCTGGAACTTCACCTAAACCAAATACACTTATTTCAATATCCTCGCCCTGTGATGCAAATACCACATAAGTACCCTCAAGGGATGCTTGATTAGTTGTGAATTGTAAATTCACTATGCCTGAAGAATCAACGTTGAGAACTTGAGAAAAAAACTCTGTTCCTAGAGGGTCTTCTACAATTATTTCTAAATTTTCATTTGGTTTTGCAGTTCCATTAAAAACGATTGTTTCTCCAGGTTCAAATTTTTGTTTGATTGGTACAATATCAATTTTTTTTGAAGATTCTATAGTCCATGATAAAAAGAGAGTTTCAACGCCATCTGTCAATTCTATATTTCGTTTCCCTAAAGTTGTATCTGGTGCAATTATTCTATCATATTCCCATTCGCCATTAAGATCTACATTGATTGGAATTGTTGTTAATATGTTGCCACTTTCATCTTTTATTGTGGCAGTCAGTGTTTTTGCTGGAGGGCCAGTACCAGTAACTTTGACAGTTTGCCCCACATACACTACAGATGGCGATGGATTTATTGTAAGAGGAATGTTAGTTGTAGTAGCTACCCCAGTTTCTTCTCCTAGTCTAAGACTAATAGCTTTTTCATTTTTTTGACTATCTATAATTTTAAAATCAACTCTATCAGCAGTTAGATCACTTGGAATAGAACTAGTAATAATGAATCCTCCATCTTCATTTGTTACAAATGATTGGATCTTTTTGCTTCCAATGTAAAAATCAAGACTATGATTTGGTGCAAACTTTTCTCCAGTTACTCTCATACTTGAACCAACATTTGGTTTTTCTGGGATCAAACGAAATATAGAACTCTCTAATACTCCAATCTCACTATCTGAATTCTGAATTATTGTTTCAGTGCTTGCCGAATCTGATACCAAAGTTTTTCCAATTGCTAGTTCTTGATTATTTTCAGAAAGTGCTTTCCAGTTTATTCCAGGTTTTGGTTTATCTGTCTTTACTCCAAATTTTACTATTTCACCAGGTTTTATTGGATTTGACGTTGTAAATACAATCAAGCCTTCTGCAGTTTTTTGTCCCGTCCATCCTCTTTCTGTCTTAAATGATTTAAAGATGGAATCACTACCCAACCAAATTCTAAAGGTATCGATTTCTGAATTACTATTGATGTTATTTTTAAATTCAATAATCGTAGTTTCTTCAAAACCTATGCTTTTTGCAGTAACAACATCACTTTGAGAATATGCAACAGGGATTACTGTTATTGCAAAAATAGATGTAAATAGTAATATGAACAAAATATTATTTTTTAAATACAATTTCATGTAATTTACTCAAGTCCTTTCTCCAAATTAACCTTAACTACTTTTTGGGTTTATTTCTTTTCAAAATTTAGAATAATTTACTAGTAAAGTAAATTAATAACTCATTCATCGAACCTTCGTTTGATATGTAATTTATCAACATTTCCGCTTGAAACTAGATTTTGATGCTGGCGAATTCTTTCAGAAATTAACCTATACAACGTTCTTAATTGATCCTTTGATTTATCTGACAAAAAATCAATTTCATTTAATGCAATTTTTTCACAAATATATCTTGTAATTTCTTCATTGTTAAATTTCCCCCATCCATCATCTTTATGTTCCGTCCAAATTGCATCCAGATTTTCTAAAACTCCTTTCTTTCCTCTGGCCAAAACATCTTCTTTAGATAAATTAGTAAATCCTTCTCTTCTTAGCATAATCTCATATGTCTGATTTACAGCATACAGATAGTCTTCAATTTGTAAATAGTCCTCCATAGATTGTATTTGTTTTCCACCAAACTCAAAAAATATTGTTTGAACTTGTGAGAAATCATTTGCAGTCAACTGGGTTGAGATATGTTTTGATTCCTCACTGTTATCTAATAAGATGAATGTTTTATAACCGTGATCTCTATAAAAAATTGCAAGTGGTAATACAGAATTTTTACTATATGCTGCTACAACATTTAGCGGATTCATTGAGATATTTGGATCTTCAAGAAATTTATCAAACGCATTAAGATACATTGCATCAGACATTGTTTCAACAATTATCACTGGTCTTGAATTAGAACCAATTTCCCTATCTACAATAGATTCTACAAGACCTCTTGATAAACCATATAAAATTGGTGTTAGAGTATCATCACTAGCATTCCAGTAATCGTAGTAAATCTTACTGAGATGTTTTCTCTTATCAAGCTCAACTACCAGTAAATTGCCAGGAGTATAATCAAAAATCATAAAAGGTGAATGCGTTGCATAAAGTACTTGATTGGAACCAGCTAAATTCCTTAGCAGATCAGATATTCCTCTTTGTTGAGTAGGATGTAGGTTTCTAGCAGGTTCATCAAGCAGTAAGATTGCCTCCTTTAATTCTGCCCTTTGAGTCTCTGCTGCAAAATTCACTATAAAAGAAAATGTCCATTTGAAACCTTCAGCTCGTCTATTTAATAATCCAGTATTAGTTACTGTCCCATCTCTATGTACATCCGAAATAACAACACTTAAGATATTTCCAGGATTGTATCTTAAATCAACATGAATAGGATCCCCTTTCCATGCAGGATTTAGTCTAGCAGTTAATCTATTGCTTGACGCACTAAGATATTTTATTAATTTTGAAGGACTATCGTGAAATTCTTCTAATCCTTCAATATCTAATTCGGCTAGATAAAATAAATTTCTAACAGTTTCAGCCTTGTCAAATTCTTCAATAAATTCAATTCCTTCTGTCCTGTGACCTTTTGCTTCTTTGACATATTCATTTAGATTAATATTTCCATAAATTTTTTTGTAATCAGAAAAATAAACAAAACGTGGGTGTAAATTTTCTTCAATAAAGTTTTCTAGAGCAGTAAGTTCTGTAGTCCCAACTAACATTTTGTCAAAGGCTACTTCAGCATTTTTTGAAACTTTTTCCCATTCAGAAATTATTTGTGGTTCTTCTGATGCTAAGACATGAATTGTATTTCCAAATTCTCTCATATGAGAATCAAAAATTTCTTTACTTTCTGGTATTGCACCTTCAAAGAATGTAGTGTCTAATCTAATTCTAATGTGATTAGGAATAGTATCTATAAAATTTAATATATTTTCCGCAAAATTTTCCCAAGAGTTTAATGCTTTATTTTCTTCATTACTAATTTTTATTGGACCAAAATCGTACTGAGTTTTTTGTTTTTTATTTGTACGGAAAATTCTTAATTTTTTGATCTCAGGAATATTTGGGAACTTATCCCTAATCATTTGAGTTTCATTTCTTGTTAACTCAAAATCTCCTTCAGCAATATTTATCTCATTTTTTAACTCTTCAGACATTTCATCACAAAGATCAAGATTAGATACCTTCTCATCTTTGTTTAACAATGTTAGACCCTGCAAGATAGTTGTTTTTCCACTTTCATTTCTTCCAACAAACGCTGCCAAATCTCCCACTTTGATTTCCCCCGAATCGTGAATACATCTAAATGCACGAACTCGAAATTTTCTAAGCCTCATCCTAGTCGTTATTACAATTCTATGTTTTAACCTATACTACATAATTATCCTGAACACTTTGGTCATTACTAAATAGATATAAAGGAATTAACGGAGTTATATTCGAATTGGCTGTACGAAATATTGTTTTTGTTGTTTTTTTGTTTCCTGTGGTAAGTTCAATATTTTTTGGAAGCCTAGTTTTGGGCGAGGTTCTCAAATCTCCTGACCGAGAACTTGATATGTGGCCTTTTGAATTTTCAGAAAAAACTTTTGTATCTTCAGAAGCAATTAAAATAATAGGATTAAATAATAATTTATTAAAATCAGAACCAATCAAAATTACAGTTTCCGTTAGTGATCCTTTTTTTGATTGTGGAGATTTATACATCACAATTTATGATACTTCAAAAATTCCAAATGAAGTTGTCACTCAAAATGCGTTTTTTGAACAATGTTATGAAAAAAATAATGGAATAATGCCAATAGATGATGAATTTTCTGAAGTTGTGCCAAGTGGACAATATGAAATTGTTGCTGAAATCAATGATAAAGAATTCAAAAAAACCCTAACTGCAAGTATGACATTTACCGTTAACTAAAAAGCGAGGTATATATTGAATTAAATTTTTAATTCGATCAAAATAAAAAATTATAGAGAGAATTATGGAACAAAAAAAAGAAAAATCATCAACCGAATCAGATATTCAAACTGATAGTGACATTGCTAAAAAAGCTGAACAATTAGAACAAAAAATTAAGAAATTAAAGATGGAATTAGAACAAAAAACATCCAGTAAAGGCAAGACTACACCAACTCCATCAAAGAAAAAAGAAAAGAAAACAAAATCTCCACCTACTAGTGAAGTAAAGACTACACCAACTCCATCAAAGAAAAAAGAAAAGAAAACAAAATCTCCACCTACTAGTGAAGTCAAGACTGCACCAACTCCATCAAAGAAAAAAGAAAAGAAAACAAAATCATTATCAAAAAAAGAAGAAAAGAAAATCAAA
>DASPGM010000024.1:0-23078 GCA_035620615.1 Nitrosopumilaceae archaeon
AAATCTCCACCTACTAGTGAAGTCAAGACTGCACCAACTCCATCAAAGAAAAAAGAAAAGAAAACAAAATCTCCACCTACTAGTGAAGTCAAGACTGCACCAACTCCATCAAAGAAAAAAGAAAAGAAAACAAAATCTCCACCTACTAGTGAAGTCAAGACTGCACCAACTCCATCAAAGAAAAAAGAAAAGAAAACAAAATCATTATCAAAAAAAGAAGAAAAGAAAATCAAAGAGGATTTAGAAAAAGAGGAAAATAAAACATACGAGGAAGAATTGGAGGAACAACTCACTGAAGAGGAAATCCAAAACTTTCAAATTGAAAAAATGGATATGGAAAAGCTAACAAATAAGGTGTGTGATATAGTTGCAAAATATGAAACAGATGGAATGTTGCAAAGTGAATTATGGAAAAAACTAAAACTAACAAGTAGAGATGGTTCGAGATTAGCTCTAAAATTAGAAAGATTGGGAATCATTGCAAGAGAAAAAATTCTTGAAAAGGGTAGATGGACATACAAATTAATTATTAAACGAACTCCAGTTAGTACAGAATCAATAGAAGATGCACCCTGCCTAACATGCCCTGTTGAAAGAAAATGTTCTTTGGAAGGAGAAGTAAGTCCACTTACTTGTCAATTAATTGAAGACTGGGTTCTTGCAGAAACTTCTAAATCAAAAAAGTAGCTATGAAATTAATTGATGCACGTAAAGATCATTATAGAAAACTAGCACATGATGAGGGCTATAGAAGTAGATCTTCCTATAAGCTAAAACAAATAAACAAATCATACAGACTTATTGGCAGTGGTTTTTCTGTTCTTGATTTAGGTTGTGCCCCAGGTGGCTGGACACAGGTTGCATCAAAACTAGTCGGAAACAAAGGAAAAGTCATGGGCGTTGATTTATCATTTGTTGAAGACATTCCTCGTACTCATATTATTAAGGGCGACATTGAAAATGATGACATTGTTAGTGAAGTTGAATCTTATTTTGGTGGAAAAATTAACGCCATAATATGTGATCTTTCTCCTCAGGTAACAGGGAATTGGTCTGTTGATCATGCCAAACAAATCTCATTGAATTATGCTGCAGCAAAAATAATGGACCAAGTTTTAGCAAAAAAAGGAAATGCTCTTTTCAAGGTTTTTGATGGCGAATTTACACAAGAATTTTATCAATATATTAAGAAAAAGTTTACAAAAGTTAAGATGACAAAACCACTAGCAAGCAGGAAACCTAGTAGCGAATTATATTGTGTATGCCTTGGATATCTTGGTTAATTAGCAAATAATTCGCAAAGTTGATTAATTTTACAATTAGTTCTAAAACCCGTTGGATTAAGCGACGTTTGACTAGCTTGATAGCCTGCAATTTCTAATTTTTTTATAATTTTTTCTAATCCAACTGGGGCAATCTTCATTTTTGACGCAATTTCATCCAAAGTAAAATAGGTTCCAGGCATATCTGACTCTAATAGACATTTTTGTAATGTTTTTTCACATCTTTTACTAACAGTATAATCTGGAATTTCTCCTATCATAGTTTTTACAAATTCTTTATCAAAAAGTTTTCCGATCCATAAGGGACCAGCAATCTCGTTTTTTGAATTACATAGTTCGCATTTGACACTTGGGAAAATTTCCATATTTCTATGTCCGCAAACTTTACAATGTATAATGTAACCAATGTTATCTTCTTGCGCTGGGCGGTTTAGTATCTTGACATATGTCCTATAGTAATGCATTGCATTATCTACAAATTGCGGAACAATTTGGATATCTAATCTATATGCAACAAGGCAAATACACCCTAAAATTAATCTAAGTGCAATTTCATTTGAATATTTTGTTTTTATTGGAATTCCATGATATCTTCGTTTACAAGCCATGTTGAATAATCCATGAAGCACTTGAAGATCAGTAGCAGTTGATGAAAGTAAACCTCCATGCATAGTAGCTCTTATTGCACAATCTAGATATTTTGTAGGTGATCCAAAGGGATCAAGATCTACAATCGAACCTCTTTCATTTTTTGAAGAATACTCACTAAAGAATTTACACACTTCATTTTCTGATGTTAGTAAATTTTGTAAATTATTAATTTCTGCTGATTTTTCACATAATCTTATTGCGTTTTGATTAATATCATTACAAATCACTTTATCGGTATTATTAATTTCCTTGGCAACTCTTAACCCTCTAGCTCCCAATCCAGCAAGGCCATCTAGAAAAATTCTGGGCCCTTTGAAATTTTTCCAAAATGCAGAATAAGCAATAATTGAAAAGTCTCTGTTTAATTTGGCCAAGGGATTAAAAAAAGCAGGTTCCCTTGGAGGAACTTTTTCATCAATTGAACCACGTGGAACAAGAATCTTACTTTTACCTTCAATAATCTCAATAATCTCGTTTACATTAGTCTGCAATCAGGCTTATTCTAACCAAAGTCTCATAAGAATTCTATCAATTTGTTCAGGATTTAGAACTTTACAATAGTTTAATAAAAGCATAATTTTCCATTTTTTAGATAGATATGACTTTTGATAGAGAACGTGAAATGTTCAAAGCAACATGCGGTGATTGTGGAAACGAGTGTGAGATACCATTCAAGCCAAAAGAGGACAGACCCGTATATTGTAGGGAATGTTTTCAAAATCACAAGCCTCAAGAACGTCGAGGTTCTAGATTTGGAAGAAATGATAGAGGTTCAAGATTTAATCGAGGCTCTGGGGATGGAAGACGTCGTGAAATGTTCAAAGCAACATGCGGTGATTGTGGAAACGAGTGTGAGATACCATTCAAGCCAAAAGAGGACAGACCCGTATATTGTAGGGAATGTTTTCAAAATCATAGAGAAAATTAAAATAATTTTAAAGTATTTTTTAATTACTTATTGTGGCTTGTGACTTTTTTTTATTAATAGGGTTTTTTGAATTTCATTCATTGAACTGATAAACTTTTGTTTGGCCTCAAATTCTTCCTTTGATGCAATTGTTATTTCAGTAGAAGACAGCATGACATCCTTAACAACTAGTGGGGCACTAAGCCCTAGGATTTCACTTAATACATCAAAAATATTATTAAATTTTGCACCATCGCGATACCTGTAAATTATTTTGCCTTCTTTGAGAGTAGGATTAGGCTCTAGTGGAATTACAAGCTCTGGCGAAGTGATTTCAGAAATAAATGATGACATATCTACAGTAACAGCCTCGCTTAAATTTTTTATTTGATTTTCAAGTTCATTTTTTGATTTTTTAAGATCATCCATTCTATCCTCATATCCCACTCCAATAAATTTAGCAAACGTAGACTCTGTGTTTCTTTTTAAGGGCACTTCATGAATTTCTGTATTAACATGAGCAAGGGATTCTTCTAGCTGAGCTAATTTTGTTCTATTTTCTTTAATTCTTAATGCATTTTTCTCTAGAAAATTAAAATCAGCCATTTTGATTTAGCCCTTTAGCTAAATTGGTGGACTACATCCATCAATCCTTGTTTGAATTCTTCAGTTGAGAGACCCCATCTTCCATATTCTTCCTTATAGCCATCCCATGATTCTTCTGCCTCTGTTGCAATTTCAAGAATTTTTGGTCCTATTGCTTTGGTATTTACCAAGATGGTGATATTTGCTTGTTCTCCATCCATAATTGGAATTTTTACAAAAATCATTCTAGATTCTTCAATATTGAATTTGTCTTTGATAACTCGTTTAATAGTTTCCCGCTCTTTGATATCAAATTCGCCTTTAATTTTTACTAAAACACAACAAGAATCCCTTGTTCCCCCATTGTTTCTAATATCATTTTCATCAATATCAAATAAAATCGCATCCTCTTTTTTTCCTAATTTAGTTAACACATCATCCATTGTATTTGATTTTCCACCAAGTAATTCTTTATTCCACTGTCCTTCTTCTGCAATTACAGGCATTACCCATGGTATTGCAAATTTTGGCCGCTTTGTAGTTAGCCAAGTTCTATAATTAGACATATCCCATTCAGTTTCCCTTGCAAAAGAAGAAATAAACATTGAAATTGCATTTGCAGCAATCAAATTCATTCCCTTGTAATCCTTCCATCCCACTTCGTGTTCTTTTGGAAGATCATCAATTATTGATGGAATTCTTTGTAATTTTTTTTCATACTTGTGTGCTAGTTGTCTTAGAGTTTTATTTGAAAATAATATAGAACAATCACTGTACTTTATTTGATATTCCAAATTCATTACAATATTTAATGCTGCAGCTTCAAAAATTACTGGATCCCATCCAAACTCTGGAAGTAATCCAAAAGTTGCTACTGTTGCATGTTCTTTGGAATCTTTTTTTACAAATTCAATAAACGAGCTTGCAAACGAACTACCTGTACCACCACCCATTGCAAATGGAACAATGAATCCTCTAACTGGTTCAGGGGAAAGTGCAGTTAGATGTTTTTGAATTTCTTCTTTTGATTTCATTTCTTGGCTGAATCGAGTTCTGCCTTCAGCCCAATTTCTTGCAGCTCCACCTGCTCCATGTACAACATGTTTATCGCGCAAAGCAAAAAGATCTGGATAAGATTGAAGAATCAGGTTAGCTGCTCTAGGATCTAAATCAACTAGCAGAGCCCTTGGTACAAGTGGTATTTCTCCAGCTCCATATGACGGAGAAAAACGAAGAATAGTACTTCCATATCGCTTTAAAACTCTGGATTCCTCCTTTGAGCTCTTGATTGTTGGTTTTAATGGATTTGCTCCAACATCGAGCAATAATCTACGATAAGTCTCTGCTCCTAAACCTATTCCGCAGTGACCAAAACAGGTCATTAAGACCGGGGCTGGGGGAAGAGGTGCTACCTTAGTCATACTTAGGATTCAAATTTACTCTAACAATCAATTAAGACTTGCTATCAACATATCATGACATGGAATAATATCATACCGGACAAAATTTGTTATTTTTTTGATAAGATAATTTATGATAAATTCTTTAATATGGAAAGTAAAAACTAAACATTTCATAGGTGAAAGAAGATTAAATTAATACTTGACAAAGTAGAGTGGCTTTTAAAAAGTGAAATTGGAGACGTAAATAGATTAATCCACATAAAAAATTCAATTTTTGGACAAAAGTCATTATACAATTCAGATATTGAATATGTTGAATCACTTTTTGATGCTAATTTTGAAAAAAAGGAACAACCAAAAAATAATTTAGTAAAACCAACATCATTTAATTGTCCTAAATGTGGAAATACTATCTTACCCTCTTCTAACTATTGTTCGTTTTGTGGAATACCCCAGCAAAAATATTTTGATGGCGAAGTATTTTCATCTAGATTTAACTCACGATCATTTCCTTTTCGTTTTCATTTTGGCATAAATTTCTATCAACTTCTAGCAATCCTTGGAGGGATTGGTGCTTTGATTCCGTCCCTAACTGCAGTATATTATATTGATAGAATATTATTTTCTATAGAGTCATACACAGGACGAGATCTTTCTGGATTTACTAGCTTATTTATGGCTGCAGGAATTCTTACAGCCATTTTATGTATTTTTGTAATTGTAATTTCTTTTCTGATTAAAAAACCAAAAAAAATTGGAAAGATATTGTTTTTTATTTCATTTCCAATCTTGATAATATCATTGGGCGTTGGTGTAGTTGGTTTTGCTTTAATTTTGTTAGCTGGAATTGTTGCACTGCAAAGAAGACACTATTGAAATAGTTTAATACATACCATTTTTTTACAGACCTAGTGCGCGTATGTGGAGTAGATGATGCAGGGCGAGGTTCTCTTTTGGGCCCTCTAGTAATAGCTGGAGTATCACTTGATCGTACTAAAATTAAAAAACTCTCATCAATGGGAATTCGCGATTCAAAGAAGCTAAGCCCCGCAGCAAGAGAACGACTATATAAAAAAATTATCAAATATGCTGATAATTATTACATTGCAAGAATTTCTCCAAGAATCATTGATGGTAGTGTCAAAAAACATAATCTTAATTTCTTAGAGGCAAAATATATGGCAAAGGTAATCTCAAAACTCCAGCCAAACATTTCGTATGTTGATTCTTGTGACGTTAACCCAAAAAGATATGGAAATGAAATTAATAAAATGGCAAAAAGTGGTAAAATTAGATCATACCACCATGCTGATAGTAAATTTGTTATAGTTTCTGCAGCATCAATACTTGCAAAAGTAAGTCGAGATAGGGCACTTGCCAAACTACGTAAAGTCCATTATAATTTGGGAAGTGGCTATCCATCTGATTCAAAGACAATTGATTTTGTGGCAAATTATGTTTCTAATGGGCAAAAAATTCCTAGTTTTGTTCGTAAAAGCTGGAAACCCTACAAAGCAATGATAAAGTAATTTATTTTTTTTCTATATACTTTGCAATAACCATTGCATGGTCTTTATCATAGGGAACTAGATCAATTACTTGAATTATCTCAAAACTTTCTCTTAATTTGTTAATTTCACTATCAATTATTTTTCGAGGCAGCTTTGTAACATCAATACTTCTAGTTTTTATTACTAAAAATATATACCCTCCATCTTTTAGAAACATTTTGCAATTTTTAATTGCTATTTCAGTTTGATCAGGTTGTGCAATGTCAACATATACGATATCGACTTTACTGTACACTGAAAAATATTGTTGTGGTTGTCTTGCATCTTGTAATATTGGTATGATGTTTTTTCTATGACTTGCCACTCTATCTAAAAAGTCTCTTGCAACTCTACTTGCATGCTCTACTCCAAAAATTATTCCTTTTGGTCCTACAATATCTGATATGTGACTGACAGTTGTTCCAGTAGAAACTCCTAGGTAGAGTACTTTTGATTTGTTTTCAAAAGGAAAAAATTCTAATCCATTCATAATTGCTGCTGCAAGTTTGCTTCTAAATGGATCCCATAGTCTGTATTCTATACCTTTTTTTATGACAAGTTTTTCTTGGTAAACTTGATTTCCAATAACTAGATTTTCAGTTGCTAGTTTTTGTTGCCCATCTACTTTAACCCAATAAAAATTCCTATCTTCTTCCAAACCTCTTTCGCTTTTTACCCTTGGGCTTATTGAATTTTGATCTAAATCTTTCTCTAAATGGTTCTGGCCTTACCTCTCTTGGTGGTGGTGCATCTACATATTTTTTCTCAATTTCAACTACTCTGATGTTTAACTTGTCTAGTAGCATTTGATTTAATCCACCACCATTAAAGTCAACTCGAGCTGCAATTGCTGCCTTTCCAGCTACCGCTCTTGCAATTTTTCCTCTCTGCCATCGTGGTGCTGCATGTACTAGTGCATGTTGAAATAACAATCCATGCTTTGGTGGCTGTGAACCTGTCTTAAGCGATCGAAATAGAGCCTTCTCTGCACCTAAAACCTGAATTGTACTTGCTGGCATTACTGCAAGATTTTTCAAACTTCCAGCACGTGCAAGAATTCTTGCACCAACTGCAGTGCCTAGTATTACAGAAAGATTTGGAGCAATTTTTTTCATTTCGCTTTCAACATGTTCTTCAAGATGTTTTCTTAGATCAAATAATTCAAGGATTTGTTTTGCTATAGTCTGAACAATTGCTAGATTTGCGTCTGAAATATCTCCACCACGACTTTTGTTTGTGACTAGAGTAAGCATTTCGACTTTTGATTCAGGAAATCCTGCATCTTCATAGATGGTTTTTGATAAATTACTTCGCTTTCCCGCTAAAACAATCTGTGAATATCCATTGATGCTATCTATAATATTATCAAGTTCTGGAAAATGCAAGCCATACCATTCTCGCAATCGGGAGCTCATAGCATTAATTATTTTATCTGTTTCATCAAGGGAATTAATTGCTTGAATGATGTGCAGATCAGGGCTTTGGGAAACAGTTGAAACTTTGGATGATGAAAGTGAAATTGCAAACTCTCTAAGTTTTTCCATTGCATCATCTTCGTCTTGTGCAAAACCTGCATCTGCTAGTATTTTTGGTTTTGTTGATTGGATTTTTGTGCTATCTTGTTCACTCATAAGCTGAGCATTTATTGATTTTTTCTTAAGTATTGCAAGTAATGCATGATCATTTACTTCAATTCCTTTTTCAATATTTGATAGGAATTTGGCTAACTCGCTAAGTCGTGATTCTCCTTTTTTTACAAAAATATAATCCTCAACAGGTTCTAAAAAAGGGAATGTCTTTAGACATTTTTGATTTTCAAATACGGCCACACCTAATTCCGTTAGAATAACAGAATACATAATTAAAATATCCTCTAAGAGCCATTAAAAAATGTACCAAATAGAAATTAACTGTTATATGAGAACGATTTACTAGAAAACAAAGTGAATCCAAGCCTTTTGACATCTATTGGCTCTATAAAACTTGCAAGACCGACAATTTTAGCATCAGGCATTTTAGGAATCTCACTTGATGTTTTTAATCGAATTTATCAAGCAGGTGCAGGAGCTGTTGTGACCAAGTCACTTAGTAAAGAGCCATGGGATGGATATCCAAATCCTACAATATTTGGTGTTAAAGGCGGGGGATGGATTAATGCAGTTGGTCTATCAAACCCTGGCGCACCTAACTTTGCACAAATGATTTCATCTAACAAGGACGTGCCAATTATAGTATCGCTAGTTGGTTCTATTCCAAAAGATTTTGAATTTATGATAAAACAATTTGAAAACATTTCTGTAGTTGCCTTTGAGTTAAATTTATCCTGTCCACATGTGGCCAAAGTTGGATTGGAGGTGGGAGATGACCCTGACCTTGTAAAAAAAATTGTAAAAACTGTAAAATCAAAAACTAAAGTTCCAGTCATAGCAAAGGTTGGTCTTGGTACAACTAACTACCTTGATACAGTTGATGCTGCATGTAAGGCAGGAATTGATGCAATTACTGCAATTAACACGTTGCGTGCAATGGCAATAGATGTAGAAACACAAAGGCCAATACTTAGCAACAAAATTGGTGGTTTATCTGGAACTCCAATTAAACCAGTAGCTGTACGATGCGTATATGAAATCTCATCACAATATAAAATCCCAATAATTGGATGTGGTGGAATTTCTACCTGGGATGATGCAGTAGAATTTATTTTAGCAGGTGCATCTGCAGTTCAGATTGGTAGTGCTGTTGGAGATAATTGGATTTCAGTATTTGATGACATTAACAAAGGAATACTTGAGTATATGGGACAAAAGGGATTTTCTAAAATTGAGGAGATGATTGGACTTGCAAAGAAATCCTAATCATCATACAATTTGTAAAATTGAAAAAGTTATTGATGAAACACCTACAGTTAGAACTTTAACATTTTCTGATGATATTTTGTGTAATGTTTTACCTGGTCAATTTGCAATGGTTTGGATTCCTGGAGTAAATGAACTTCCAATGAGTATTATGATCTCACCAGAAAATGGCAAGGCTGCATTTACTATACGAAAATACGGTCAATCTTCTACAGCCCTGTATAATCTTAAAGTCGGAGATTTTATTGGAGTTCGTGGTCCATATGGTAACTCTTTTACAATAAAAAAAGGAAAATTATTGTTAATTGGTGGCGGAACTGGTCTTGTTCCACTAATGCGCTTGTTGAAATTTTTTTCACAATCAGATGATGTTACAATAATTATGGGTGCAAAAACAAAAAGTGAGGTTTTTTTTGAAGACTATGCAAAAAGACTGCTTGAGAATAATCCTCACCAGGTAATAGTTGCAACCGAAGACGGCTCCTACGGGCAAAAGGGACTAGTTACAGATATCATGGAAAAGCTTTGCCAAAGCACAAAATTTGATGCTGTGTATACATGTGGACCAGAATTAATGATGTCCAAAGTCGTTTTGATAGCTACTAGTAAAGAAATGTTTGTAGAGGCAAGCCTTGAGCGAATGATGAAGTGTGGCGTTGGAATTTGTGGAAGCTGCTGTGTAAATGAGCTTCTTGTGTGTAAAGACGGGACAATTTTTGATGGCAAGACTCTACTCTCAAAAAGCGAATTTGGGCATTTGCACAGAAATAAGGCAGGCATTTTGGAGCCTTACTAAACCTAATAGGAATTATCATTTTAATAGTGAATCTACCCAGAAGGTTTAAAATCGATTAGAAAAGTAATCACGCTTAGGGTAAAAGATGGGCCATCCAAAAATTGTATTAACTGCAGATCGTACGCTAATGTCTCCATATCGTGGAATATCACTTGCAACATTTTTTGGTTGTGCGCCAGCAATTGATCCTGATAGACCAAAAAGTGACTTTTGGTATAAAATACTAGGACAACAGGTTACACCAAAAATTTTGTTTGATTTTATCTGCAATCCTATCTCTCATACAAATGGAGTTGCAAACTATGCTCCATATGGATTAAGAAAAGTTGAGGCAGGTTTGTTGCGTGATGGCTATAAACGAAATGAGGTAGTAGTAGCACATCCTGATCACATTGAAAAATTCATTGGTCCTGAAACACAAGTTGTTGGTACATATGAGATGGATCCACTTGGCATGGGACCAGTTACAATGACATTTACTTATGGAAGAAAGCAAATGTCTTATGATGAATATTATTGTAGAGACCTTCATCGAAGAATTATTGCTGCAAAGAAAAAAAATCACAGCAATGCAAAAGTAATTGCTGGCGCTTCTGGAACATGGCAATACAACTATGATCCTGCAAAAATTGAAGAGTATGGCCTGTATGCAATTTTAGAAGGAGAACTTGGTGGCATTGCACCAGAAATTGATGGTCATGCTGGGCGATTTTTTAATTATTTAATTAATGGCGACTTTGACAATATGGATCCATTTAGAAAAAGAAGTGACTTTAAAGTAAACATCAAGGAGTTTAAACGTGGTGATAAAACACTCCATGGAAGATTTGTTAATTTCTGGGACAGACCAGAACTTGAAGACATTCCAGAAATTGTAGAACCTAGTATGCACGGAATGGTTGAGGTAATGCGTGGATGTGGACGTGGATGCAAGTTTTGTGATGTTACACTTCGTTCATTGCGATATTATTCTCCTGAGAAGGTCAAAAAGGAAATTGAGGTGAACCTCAAAAAAGGCGGAGAGAAATCTGCATGGATTCACAGTGATGATATCTTTGTTTATGGAATGGATCCTCGAACTACAAAACAGATGGAACCAAACCGAGAAGCGCTAGTTGAGCTATTCACTGCAGTAATGTCTACTGGTGTAGAGCATACAAATCCAACACATGGAACCCTTGCAGGAGCTATAGCTGATGAAAAACTACTCCCACAGCTATCTAAAATTATGAGGGCAGGACCTGGCAACTTTATCGGCGTTCAATGTGGCTTTGAGACAGGAAGCCGTAGACTGATTGAAAAGTATGCTGACAGAAAACTTGCTCCATACAAGCCTGAAGAATGGCATTGGCTAGTAAAAGAGGCAGTAAAATCCTTAAATGAAAACTATTGGGTTCCTGCATTTACCTTAATCATGGGACTAGACAATGATGAAACACCTGAAGACTCTTGGGAGACAATACAGCTAATCAGCGAGCTTGAGCGCGAACAGCCAGATGCAATGTTTACTGCAACTCCACTAACCTTTGTTCCAATTGGATTGCTTGAAAAGTCCGAATTTTTTAACATTGGAAATGAAATGGATCCTGCTCAGCTTGGAGTCATGTACAAGACTTGGCAGCACAACTTCAAGTATGGAATTCAAAAGTTTATGGTAAAGACTGCAAGAAACGGCTCTGTAATGAAAGGAATGTTTAATCTTATTGCACGCTCACTTGGTGGTGTGCCACTAGGTGCAATGGAAAGATATGCAAGAAAGAAAGGTGGCGAGCATGAGCGAGTCATTGAAAAAATTAAGGTAAAGTATTGGTAGGAAATACAAATACATAAATTCAAACTTACTTGTGATTAATCATGGCAACCCACGGCTCGCTTACAAAGGCAGGAAAAGTAAAAGGACAGACGCCAAAGGTAGAAGGAAGAAAAAAGGTTGGCACAAACTCTGGTCTTAAAAACAAAAGTAATTTTAGAAAAAGACTGATTTTAAATCGATTTCCTGGACAAAACAAGCCAGGTCAGAGACGAAAGAGACGATAAATCTAGTCTGTGACTAGTTTGTTCAAAAAAACTAAACAAATTCGTATGTAAGATAAAAGATCTATTTTATCATGAAAAAACGCCCAGCAATTGGGTTAGTTGTAGCTGTTCTAGTCTTATCTGTAGTATTTGGTATTGCCTCATTACCTGATGATGTTTTAGTTGAATCTTCAGAAATTGAAAGCGCCCAACCTATGGCAGATGATACTCCATCAGTTAGTGCATTAGCCGAGTCGCAGGAATTTATTGCAAATGCTGTTACAGAAAAAAATATTGATGCTGCAAAAGCAGAGATTGATGCATTAAAACAAGAAATGAATGAATTAAAAAATGAACTAGTGGAATTAAAATCAGAAGCTCAAATTCCAGATGAAACACCTAAAACCATTCCAGTACAAGAGAAACCTCCCAAAGAAGATTCTCAAGTAACATCTGACGGAAAAGTAATTAAAGTAAATATTAAAGACGGCGTTGGCTCAAAGTCACGTTAATTTTTTTTAAATTTATATAAAATTTTTGTAAAAAATGAATTGATAGTTTCAGATCATTTATTTATGACTTATGCTGTTAGGCTTTAATGACTAAAATTCTTTTAGGAATATCATTTGCAACAGTATTTGTTGTTTCAATGATGATGGTACCAGCTCTTGCTCACTTACCTTGGCAGGGAGTGTTGGCAGATTCCGTAACAAGTAAAAACGCTAATACAAGTATTCTTTCAGTAACTGCTCCTGCAGCAGTACCTAAAAAAACTACAGCATTAGCAGGCTTTGCATGGTTGTATTCTAGCGGACCTAATGGGGCTTTTGCAATAACAACTCATAACGCAGGTAATGTAAATGGTGACTCTAGTGAACCACCTAATGATGTTAGAGACTCTACACAAAATCCAGACGGTTGGCATGGTCACAATGTTAATTTAGGTGCTGGAGCAGGTCTTGCAACTTTTTGTGTTACAGCAATAGTTGATGCACCAAATGTTGGAATTGGAATTAAAGGTTCTCAAGTAGATGTTCAAGTTAGAAATTCTATTTTAACCGGAACTTTATCCACAGCTTCTGCAGCATTTGACATAATTATAGAACCTGCATGTCCTATTACTGCTGGAACGGGAAGTACCACTGCTGGACCTTTGCCATTGGGTATTGTAATTGATGGCTTAGATCCATAAAAAACCATTTTTTCTTTTTTTACTTTCTAGCAAATTATTCTAATGAGTGATTTCTTTAAAGACTGAATAAAAATTACCTGTAATTTTCTATTTATTGACCAGCTTTCAAGCCTATTTTTAAAGTTTGAAGAACATCAACTTATTCTTCACATCTAGTCAGCGATCATCGCAAAGAATACTATAAGATATCATAATACTTACCCTAGTGACATGGTTGAAGATTTACGATTAGACAGCCTTGAAGGCGTCGGTCCTGTTACTACTAAAAAACTAGAAGATGCAGGAGTTCATAATATAATGGATCTTATAGTTCGCGGCCCTGTAGAGATTGCAGAGCTTACCGGCATGGATAGGGAGGCTGCAGAAAAAATTGTAAACAAATCAAGGATGCAGCTAGTAGAGCAGGGGTTAATTGCACAGGAATTTGTTTCTGCTACTGAAATTTACAAAAGACGACAAGAGATTGGAAAAATCTCAACTGGTACAGAATGCCTTGATCTATTACTAGACGGAGGCCTGGAAACACAAGCACTAACTGAGGTTTATGGCGAATTTGGCTGTGGCAAAACGCAGTTCTGTCATACAATGTGTGTAATGGTTCAAAAACCAAAAGAAGAAGGCGGACTGGAAGGCGGTGTCTTGTACATTGACTCTGAAGGAACCTTTAGGCCAGAAAGAATAGTCTCAATAGCAAAGGCCCAGGGAATGGATCCTGAGAAAGTACTTGACAAAATTATTGTTGCTCGAGCATACAACAGCTCACACCAAATTCTAATACTTGAAGAAGCAGGCTCTGTAATTAAAGAAAATAACATTAAATTAATCATATCAGACTCTGCAGTAGGACTATTTCGTGCAGAATATCTTGGACGTGGAACCCTTGCAGGACGTCAACAAAAACTAAATCACTTTGTTCACATGCTTGTAAGAATTGCAGAAACATACAACTGTGCTGCACTTGCAACAAACCAAGTCATGGCATCGCCTGATGTGTTCTTTGGAGACCCAACTAGGCCAATTGGAGGAAATGTTGTGGCTCATACTAGCACATATAGAATTTACTTTAAAAAATCTGGCAAAAAGAGAATTGCAAGAATGGTTGACAGTCCACACCATCCAGAACAGGAGGTAATATTTGCACTATCTGAAGCTGGAGTAGTTGATCCAGATGATGGAACAAAGAAAAAGAAAACACCTGCAAAAAAGGCAGATGCCGATTCTGAGAGTATAGATTCTGAAAATAGCGAGTAAATGTTAATTTAAGGGCATTACTCCTAGTCAGATATGACTACTAAAAAGCCATCTGGCCGTTCCCATGGATTTAGACACAAGTCTAGAGCCGTAATGACAAAGGACGAGCCAAGAGGAGTTTCATTTTTGCTAAGAGAATATCACAAGGGCGAGCGAGCTCTTGTAATTATTGATCCAAGACAACACAAGTCGCTTCCGCATAGAAGATATCATGGAAAGGTGGGAACTGTGACTGAAGTTGGCAGAAGAACTGTAACTTTGGATGTTAAACTTGGCAATAAAACCAAAACCTTAATCACTAGACTAGATCATGTAAAACCGTTTGAGGTAAAATAAAATGGAAGAGGTAAAGAAAAAACAAGCAGTTTCAATTTCTGAAGTAAAAGAGATCTTAGAAGGACAAGATCTAGAAAAGATGGACCAGATTCAACGCTGGACATATGATTATGTTTCAAAGTTTGCAAAAATAGATGCCAAATCTGCAAAGAAGATGAAACAAGAGCTTGTCAAAGAGTGTGACATTACAGAAGAAGAGGCAGTGGAAATTGTCAACATCAGGCCAACCACACTAGCTGAGCTACGTTCCTTTACATTTGGGTGGAAAAAACTCATTTTAGCTGAAACGCTAGAAAAAATGCTGAAGATAATCAAGGAGCACGCGTAATTTTTTAGGTGATTTAGTTGGATAGGGGATATACCCAACCACGAAGATACGAAGAGTACGCTTACGTACTTGACTTTGTAGAGCGAGGCAAGTCATCTACAGTACGTGGACGTGAGGGAATTATTGTTACAGCCCTTGGTGAGGACAGACTAACACTACTTGAGGTACTTGGAGTAGAGGGCACTGAATTTGATGTAGGCGAGAGAATTTACATTGGAAAGGAGGGCCGAGTAAAGGTCCAGTCAGTACTAGGCAAGCTAGATTATGAAAAAATCTCCCAGACTGCACAAACTGAAATTAACGGTGTGGTGCAAAAAATTGTTACACAAAACGAAAAACGATTCATTGACTATCTAAACCATGCACAGCCTCTTACTCCAAGGATTCATGCACTAGAGCTAATCCCAGGAATTGGAAAAACGTACATGAAGGTAATGCTAGAGGAGCGAGAGAAAAAAGAGTTTACAAGCTTTGAAGATTTGCAAGCACGAGTTGGACTAAAAGACCCAATAAAGCACATTGCAAAAAGAATAATGGAAGAAATTACCGGAGAGGCTCGAATGAACCTCTTCGTTAAAAAATGAGAAAAAAAAAGCGACTTGGGCAGCACTTTTTAGTTTCGCAATCTGCTGCAAAAAAAATAGTAGATGCTGCCCAAATTACAAAAAAAGATACTGTACTTGAAATTGGAACAGGAAAAGGAATACTTGTACCACTATTATGTGACAAGGCTGGCCATGTAATCTCTATAGAGTCTGACTATACCCTGTATAGTATAGTTGCAAAGAAATTTTCTGATGTGCCAAACCTTACACTTTTGCATGGTGATGGATTCAAGTCAGATGAGAAATTTTCAATTTTTGTATCAAATCTTCCTTATTCTAAAAGCAGAGATGCAATGGAGTGGCTGGTTCAGAAAAAATTTCGCCTTGCAGTTGTAATGGTTCAAAAGGAGTTTTTTTTAAAAATTTTAGAAAAAAACACTAAAGCCATATCTGTACTGGTAAACTATTCTGCAGATATTGAGAAAATTATGCACGTTAGTGCAAGTAACTTTTCTCCACCACCAAAGGTTGATTCTATAGTTTTAAGACTCACTTGCAAAAAAACCATATCAAAGGCCCTTATTCAGACAGTTAATCTGCTATACTCTTACAAGCGAAAAAAATTATCAAATATTGCAAGGCAGTTTGGAAAGAATATAGAGTCTGATAAAAGACTAGAAGACCTTAGCGGAGATGAAATAATTAACCTTGCAAAAAAACTACTCTGATAATTTGCCATATCCTCCATCAGAAGATACGTATTTTTTAGAAGATATTTTGTTTAATGAAAAAGGACAAAGTGCACTAGACATTGGCACTGGCTCAGGATATCTTACTAGAACGCTATCTAAAAATTTCTTGCAAGTAATTGCTACTGATATTGATTTTAGTTCTCTGATTAACCAAAATAAGAGAATTAAAAATTGCATCTGCTGTGATGGAGCAGAGGCACTTGCCTGTAAATTTGATCTCATAGTATGTAATATGCCATATCTGCAATCAGACGAAATAACAGATAGAAGAGTTGATGGTGGAAAGGAAGGAGTAGAGGTTCCTCTTAAAATAATAAAATCTGCCATTAGGTGCCTTGAAAAATCTGGAAAAATTCTCTTTGTTACATCATCACTTGCAAACAATGAAAAACTAATTGAAGAAGCAAAAAAACTTGGGCTGGAGCTAAAAATTGTAGCTAGGAAAAAATTATTTTTTGAGGAGCTCCTAATTGTTGAAGCCAAGTATATCTGATTAGCTTTGATCCTTGTCTTTTTTTATTTTAATTTTTGAAAAATCCTTTTGTATTATTTAGACAAGCACAATATGATATTCTCTCTTAGATAAAATCTTGTAAAATGAGCCCAAATATGGAGATTTTAAAAGAACTTGCAGACCTTATTGTAAATGCATCAATGGAGGAGCGAAGTCTGTCTAATTCAGAGCTTCAATATTTTGATGAAATGTTTGATAAGGCACTTGAGCTAGAGTCAATCACTAAAAAATAAAAATATTTTTTAAAATATCTAGACGTCTCTAATTGGGGTTACTGCTTTTAGAACCCCAATGAACTTTCCATCCCCGTCTACAATTTTAATTATGATATCTGATGAAAATATTTCAGCACTTTGATCCCATGCAACCTCTCTTAGATGAATTGGTACCTTTTTCCCGTTAATCCACCATACTTCGTCTGCTTGATTGTAATCATCTGTTCTTTGTGATATTCCTACATTTGCTCCATAGGAGTTTGTTACAATAATTTCTGGAAATAGAACATTTCCAAACTCTTGTGTTGGAATGGATGTTTTATCGCGCAACAAATCTGAAACTCCGCTTTGAATTATTGCTGCCATAAATACCGAGGTCTCTTGTCTTGGGGTCTTTATCCACTCTTGATCCTTTTCTGCAATGTATGCATTTGCATCCTTCATTGCAGCAAATCTATTGTTTGAAGCAATTACTGCATTGATGACATCTTGGTTTTCTGCAAGCTCTACCATTTGCTCAATTTTAAAGGTCAGCAAGTCTAGCTGTCTTTTTACCTGTGCCCTTGTGTCATCGTCAGGTACTGGTATTGACACACTCTCAACGTCAGTCAAATCCTCATCTACTGGGATGCTGACTGAAAATGGGTCCTCTGGCTCTACGGTCTCAGTTTCATTAGTAGAATCCTGAGATAGGTATTCAATCATAGCCAAACAGTGGTCAATCATAAAGGCATCAAGATTTGCCAAGGTCTGGTTCCATTGTTCTATGGAGACACTGGCACAGACTTGTTCTGGATTTTCCTCACCAGCTACCAAGGCATCTTCTGCATTTTGCATTACATCTAGGGTAAACTGTTTGTTTTCCATTACGCTATCTTTTGTTCCCAAAATATTGGTATGTCCTGAAATTAGAACATCAAAATCAAAATCATTTAGTAAAGTATCATGAGTCTGCAAGTATAGATCAATATCTGGAGTTACTCCAAATGCCTTGTATGGGGACTCGCCTGGTCGCATCAAGTCATCAATCATTAGAACCTTTTGGGATGGTGCATAGATTACTAAATCACCTGGGGAATGAAAGTTGCCAATATGGTGTAGCTCTAGTGTTTGGTTTCCAAGTGATAGAGTATATAGTGAATCATCAAATGTTTCAGTTGGAATTGGTCTGTTTGTGTCATTTTCTAAAATTAAGGCCTCAGCTGCTTGTGCATGTGAGACAAATGTTGCATTTGAAAATATCGCTGCAGAGCCTGTATGATCCTGGTGAGAATGGGTGTAAACCATGTATACAACTGGCTCTTCTGTGACTTCTGAAATTGCTTTAAGATAATTTTCTCCAATTGGCTGTGGGGCATCAACTGCAATTACTCCTTCGCCAGTAGTTACAAACATTGTTTGATATCCTGCGCCAACTAGCCAGTAAACGTTCTTAGCAATTTCTGATACAAAGTATTCAGCATCACCCATGATTGGACCATGAGATGTAAAGTTAATTGTTTCTGGGTATATTCCAATCTCTTCAGACATTTCTATTTCTTCTACAAATGTTTGTCCATCAGCGCTTTTGCATTGTCTTGGATAAGATTCCATCACCGCATTTCCTGCTGCAACGCACTCTTCAAAGCTTGTAATTGTAATATCTTCTGGTGTTTCTTCTGGAGTTTCTTCTACAATTATTTCTCCAGTTACTTCTGCAATTCCACTTGATTCCCACTCTGTTGCAGTATCATTAAATACACACGCATATCTTGAAACATTTGTTCTAAATACCAAAACATAGCCTTCTCTGCATTCAGATTCTTCGGTAAATTCTGAAAAGCTATTTTGAATTAAAACTGTAAACAGTAATGGTGTCAATACTAGCATATACAGTAGAGATTTTTGAGATTTCAATGGGATCTGATTAAAATTTAGGTTTTTTTAAGTATTACTCAGCTAAAGTGCTTTTTTGGGTCTAAAACTACTCTTAGTGGGATTTTATCAAATAAAAAGTAAATTATTTTTTTAGTTTTTGTTTTGCAATCTGGGCAATGGCGTCTGCCATCTCCTTTGTTCCAGCATTTCCACCAATATCATATGTGCAATACTTTCCCTCATTGATTACCTGCTCTGTTGCATCAAATATTGCATTTCTAATATCTGGCTCTCCCAAGTATTCGACCATCCATGCACCAGAAAGAATTGCTGCAGTTGGATTTACCTTGTTTTGTCCCTTGTACTTTGGTGCACTGCCATGAGCTGGCTCAAACATCGCATACTTGTCACCCATATTTGCTGAATACACACACCCAATAGAGCCAACATTTCCTGACGCACACTCTGAAATAATATCCATAAACAAATTTGTGCTAACCATTACAGTATCATTGTATCTTTCTGGATTTTTTACTAGCTGTTGTGTCATATTATCAATATAATATTCCTCGATTTCAATTCCTGGGTTTTCCTTTGATGCTCGCTCTACCTCTCCCCAAAAGATTCCATCCGTTCTTTTTAGAATATTTCTTTTAGTTACTGCTACAATTTTTTTTAGATCATGATCCTTTGCCCACCTAAATGACGCGTCAATAATTCTTTGGCAACCCTTTCTTGTAATTTTTCTAATTGCAATTGCAGAGTCTTCTGATGTGTCAAACTCTATTCCAGAGTAGAGTCCTTCAGTTGCCTCTCTAAAACACACAAAATCAAGCTTTTTGTCTGGTGATAGTCTGTCGTATGTTTTAATCGGTCTTACATTTGCATATAGCTGAAACTTTTGTCTTGTTGATACTGCAACACTTCTTGGAGCATCAGGCCTAGGAATTGTTGTGGTTGGTCCCTTGTAGCATGCATCGGCTTCCTCCATTATCTTTGCAGTAGAATCTGGAATGTATGTGGCGCCGCCATGCTTTTCCCACTGCTCAGAGCCTGCTTCGCAGCGAATCATCTCAGACTGGACATTGCATGCATCAAAAACATGCATCATTGCATCTACTAGCTCAGGCCCTGTCCCGTCTCCGTTAATTACTGCTGCCTTTTTTGCCAATTTTCAAGCTTGTCTGTACTTTGTATTTAATTCTACCTTGGTTTTTGAAAAATTCTTAATTCACATAAAATGTCAAGTAATCTATACACTACGGCTTTTGAAATTTTAGAGAAACAATATCTTGCATCCGTAACATAAAGTGTGCTAATCCACACAATCTGCACCTAACACCTGCAGGGCTAGTAGCAACTGGCAAAAGATAAGAGAATTTGGAGGGGTTTGGGATTGGCTAGTCCACAATCACGATTTCCTCTTTGTCCTCTTGTCTATTTATAAAAAAATTTCCAGATTCTATTTAGGAGTGATTTATTAATTGAGTTTTTCATACAAAAAACCATGATACTAGTTCAGATATCTGACATTCACATGGGCTCTCAATTTCAGGGAGATGTATTTGCCAAGGTAATTGAAGAGGTAAACGAGATAAAGCCTGATGCGATAATCATAACAGGCGACCTTACAGACGAAGGTTTAATCAAGCAATATACAAAATGCAAGGAGCTAATATCAAAATTTGACTGCAAAAAAGTATTTGCAATTAGTGGGAATCATGATTATCGAAACAGCGGATATCTTGCGTTTAAGAAATTTTTTCCATTTGAGGCAATAAATGAGCTAAGTGATGATGTGGTTTTAGTTACAATAGGCACTGCAAGGCCTGATAGAAATGAAGGCGAGGTAGGATACAGGCAAAACCTGTGGCTAGAGCGAACCATGAAAAAATACTCTGATAAGGTTAAGATTTTAGCAATGCATCACCACCTAGTTGGAATCCCTGATACTGGCTCTGATAGATTGACAGTAATTGATGCAGGTGATGTTTTGAGGACCATACTGGACACCAAAGTTGATCTTGTCTTGTGTGGACACAAGCACAGACCATGGATTTGGAATTTTAAGGACTTGGCAATTGTAAATGCTGGCACTGCAGCATCTGATAGGACACGAGGATTATTTGAAAACACCTACAACATCATTACCATCAAAGATAAAAAAATCCAAGTCGAGCTTAAAATTGTTGGTGGAAAACGAATGCTGCTTGAAGATATTGTTAAAAATTATACTCGCTTTGGCGAAGAGTGACTTTATTTACAGATGCTGTTTAGCTTTTGATATGCGGGGATCGCCTAGCCTGGTAGGGCGTGGGATTGCTAATCCCATGTCAGCAATGACCCGTGGGTTCAAATCCCATTCCCCGCGCCATATTTTTACAATCTCTTTTTGACAAAATCAATTGATTTTACAGGAGAAGGATCTATCTCTGATAGCACAGCAAGATAGATTGTAGAGTAATCTAAAAGATAGATCAAATTAACCAGTTTGGAAAGAATGCTGCCATGAACAGACATTATTTGTTTATAATCAATCTTATTTGAATCAAAATATTCTTTTAATATCTCCCATCGCTCTATTGTTTTGATATTATCATCCCATCCTGAAAGTAAAATGGGTTTTGCTTTTGATTGTCCCTCCCAGGAGACTATTCCATTATGACATGCCTCAATCACATCTTCTGCAATGACATGAGACTTTGCATTTTCTTGCAAGCAATTTTTAAAACGAATTGCTGCAGCCTGCAAACCCCATGGATAGTAAATCACTGGAACATCTGATATCCATCTTGCTAAACTAAGAGAGGGGTTTGTGTCTGTCAAGTTTTTTGAGTTAATTTTTTTTGCTGTATTTTCTAGTTCTAAAATGGACTCTTCAATGTCCTGTGCTTTGATAGAAAACAATTGTCCTAAAACCTTTAGCATGGAATACAAAAATACTATTAACGAAGCACGAGGTGAATGAATTTGCTGTATTTTTCTATACTCAATATTATTTTTTACACAATACTCTTCCATCTTGCCTCCAGATGAAAATGCAATTATCTTGCAATTCAATTTTTTTGCAGAATCTAGTACAGTGAGTGCTTCATCTGTATTTCCTGAAACACTCGTTACAACTACAAGTGAATTTGCATTAGTTGGTTTGGGAAGAATATAGCCTTTAATCACATTGACATGAACACTAGATTTTGATAATATTGAATAAAAAATATCACTTAGTGCACCCGAGCCTCCCATGCCGGCAAAAATAATGTGATTTACAAAACCAATATCTAGTGGTTTGTGATTTTCGTCATAACTTTTTTTGGCAATCTCAGGCCATCTATCATATACCTTGTACATTCCATTAACATCAATCTTGTTTAAGGTAGAACTATCTAGCAAAATTATCAATCTATAGCCAATTTTGAAGTATATTAATCTAGAATTAAATAATATTTTAAATCGTTTTTGTCGAGCATTCTCTGAATTGAATTTTCAGATAAAGATAAAATTATTTAGATTTTATTTTAGGCTTTTACTCTGAAGCAGTTTCATCAAGTGTTATTGCTGGGGCAATTTCTGGTAGGTCTGGAGACATTTCAATCTTCAAGCAATTTACATATAGTGTCATGTCAACTGAATCGGATTCATGATTGTTTACTGATTCAACTGTCCAGCCAGTGCTTCCTTCCATGTGATTCGCAAATGTTTTGAATTTTGGAATTTGTTCAGTTAGAATATCAATTCCTCCACTTTGTGCTAGATTACCGTCAGGACATGTAATGGAATGATATGACTGCTCACCAGGTGGAACTGTGATTAGAATTTCTCTCTGGTATGAAACAATTTGTGGTTTTGATAAACTCTTTAATTGATTCTGTAATTCTGCATCAGCAGCTTCTCTTGCAGCAGCCTCTGCATCTAATTGTGTTTGATAGTTTTCTAATGCAACTGAAAGTGTAGTTATGATACCTTGCATAGCACTAACTAAACCCTCCAAGAAGGAAACTTTTTCCTCTAGTCCAAGATTTGGATCAACTTGAGGTAAATCAAT
>DASPGM010000025.1:0-7640 GCA_035620615.1 Nitrosopumilaceae archaeon
TACGTGAGTCAACAAGAAAGATAAAACAATAATTCTTAGATAATCAATTTGCTGTGCGATTTGCAAATTAAATTTTAAAAAAAATGAGAATTGATGAACATAAATGAAAAAAATGGAGATTAAAAGATTAAAAGGAATTTAAGAGAATATAATTTTTAAAATTATATCTTAACTAATCCTCTTTCAAGCATCCATTGAATTCCTATTGAAAATTCATCGTCTGATGCATTTCCGTCAAGCCATTTTTGTGAATTAGTTTTAATCCATATTGGAATTTCCGAATTTGGAAGTTCGTTTGATTTATTTGAAAAAGGAACAAGAATTATCTTATTTTGCATAAGAAATTCGAGTGTTTTTGTATATTCTGAATCTGAAATTTGATTACTAATCCAGTAACCAGTTGTAAGTTTAAGCCATTTTGGAATTTTTACAATTTCATAGCCAACTGTAACTAAAAATGAAGTTCTTGCCTCATTTCCAGCAGAATCTACTGCATAACACCTAACGGTAGTTTTTCCAGTTTTGAATAAATGTCCTGTTCCATGGTCACAGTTAACTGGGATTTGCTTGCCTGTATAATCAATAGCACTAATAGAATAAGAAACGGTAGTAGGAGTCTTCGATATTACATAAATGTCATCAGGGGTATTAATTTGCGGTTTTACACTAGTTGCTGCAGAGGCCTCATTTGTTGAAACAAATTGGATAGTTAATAAAGAAAAAATCGCAAATAGAGCTAGGATTGGCCATTTCATGTCTAACCAAATGCCAACCATGTTACCGTGGGCAATAGAGATCAAATGAAAATAAGGTTTACTACTATATTGATCTAAGGATGTGCGTTTTGAAATCACAGAAAATATGTGAGATTTAGTGAGAATTAAGATACAAAATACTTTTGATTAAAGAAGATGTTTTGTTGAATTTTACATACAAGTATCTAACTATAACTTTCGTTGAGTATCTTTAGTGCCTTTTAAATTTGTAAATTGGTTTTTGGAACAACAGGATTCACCTGGAGTATTAGGGGAGATTGCAAGAAAATGTATGAAAGACCCTAAATTTCCAACCCAGTCCAAGCATCCAGAAGAGATATTTGATTATCTCAGAAATAAAAAATCAACTAAAAAAGAAATTCAGGCAGTCAAAGCAGCTTGGAATAAATATCGAAAGCTAGGTAAGGTCAAATCAATATCACTGAGTTTTCTTAGGGCCAGGATTTAAAAAAATTCTTTTAGGTTTTAATACTGTAAAATACAAACAAATCTATTGTTACAAGATTCTAAATATTTAGATTGGAATAATTCATTTGAAAAAATTGAGAAAGCCCTTGAGGCAGATTTGTTTGTGTTAATTATTGGTCCAAAGGGAACAGGAAAAACTACATTGGTTAGGGAATTTGCAAAAAGAAAATCTGTCAACCTAGATTCAATTAACTTTAGTCTTAGAACTCGTGAAAGTCATCTAGTTGGGACAAAAACATTAGAAAATGGAACTGTTGGTTTTATCGAAGGTTTGTTAGTAAAATCAATGAAAGAAGGAAATATGCTGTATTTAGATGAAATAAATGCTGCAGAAGCTGATGTATTATTACGTTTAGATGAGGCACTTGATGATAGACGTCAGATTGTTCTCAAAGAATCAACAGGAGAAACAATTCAAGCCAAAAAAGGATGGTTTGTAATAGCTACAATTAATCCATTGTCTCATGTTGGAACTAAAGAGCTTCCACCTCAATTATTATCTAGATTTCCAGTTAGAATTAGGTTAGAGTATCCTCCTGAAGATATTGAACTAGATATTATAAAACGCCATAGTTCAGGTTCACATGATAATGAATTACAACAAGGAATAAAACTTGCAAATACATTACGACAGGCAGCCGCTGTTGAAGAGTTGTATTATTCTCCAAGTCTTAGAGAAACTATTGCATATGCAAAATTATTGGATCTCAAAGTTCCTGCAAAAGAAGCTGCAGACATTGTCTTTGGAAATGTATATGCACAATGGGGATCTGTTGAATTTCAAAAAGTCAGTGACATTATAACTTCAATGTTTGGGAACTAATGCAATCACTTGCTTTAAGATACGATACATTAATTGAAATTTCAACATTTTTGGTAAGACGATGGTCAGAAGATGATAAAATCACAGTGGAACTATCCCCAAGAAAAGAAATTTCAACAAGACTAGTTGACAAAAGAGTAATTCTCATTCCAATTGAAGTATATCATGGAGATGACTTTGCAAAGTATAGACAGTTTAGAACATCAGTATGGTATGAGGCAATGAGAATCAAGTTTTGCAAAAAAATTCTATCAAATGATCATGCTTTTGGATTTATTCTAAATACACTTGAGACTCGGCGAATTGAGATGTTAGGAAGAAAGATTTGGCATGGAATGGATGAAGAAATGATATTTTCCTATACTTATCAATGGTTGTATAGACCAATACTAAGCTCAATTTATGGCAAAGCTCGACTTGTAGAGGCATTTTATCAATATTTTATCATGGGAGATATCAAAGGAGAAATTCAACCAAATCAATTTGAAAAGATTGTTAATGCATCAAGATTTGCAAATAAAGTTGTTATCGAAGCATTAACAAAAAACTATTCCACCGAATGGATAGAGAAAAAAATTCCTGAAATTCTTAAAATTTTAGATATTGATTCTCTTATTACTATTCCTCTAGTAGTTCCAGTAAAAGGACCAGGGATTATGACAACATCTCAAGATTTAGTTAAAGCATTACAGAAAACAGCAAAAAATCGTGAATCTGACTTTGGAAAAATTGAAGCTAAGAATGTATTAGAAGGAAAATCCATTCAAGAGGAGTTTAGGATTTTAGTTGAAGAAAATAAGAAAAGCGAAAAAAAAGGTTTAGCTGTTGAGAACATTGGAATCAGTATTCCGACTATAACAAATGTTGATGAAACAAAAATTTATGATCAGGATTTAATTTCTAGACTAAAAGCAAGGGTCAAAGAATGGCGAACTGGATGGCGTGAACAACATGTCAAAAATGGAGAGGAATTTGATGAAGAGACATACATGGAAGGTCACGAACCATTTTTTACTGATTTCAAACAAGTGATAAAATCTAGAGTTTTAATTTTGCTTGATCATTCTAGCAGTGTATCAGACATTCAACATGAATACAAAAAGGCTGCCTGTGCGTTATGTGAAGTCTTATGGTTTTTGAAGGTAAAATTTGCATTGTATGCTTTCAATACAGTAGAAAAACAAGTAATGTGTTGGGCAATCAAGCCAGATGATTTAAAATGGAACAATGTTGCTGCGAAAAGATTAGCACATATTCAGGCCAATGGTGGAACGCCGATTGCTGAAGTTTATGATAAATTATTCCCTATCGTGAATACAAAAAAACCTGATATATTTTTGACATTAAGTGATGGTGAACCATCGGATCCTGATGCAGTACGATCGATGGTAAAGACATTCAAGAGTTTAGGAATAAAGATGGTTGCAATTGGTCTTGGTCCAGATACAACTAGAGCTACAATAATTGCAAATAACTTAAAAATACTAGGCTATGAAAGAACTTTGGCTGTTTCTAGATTAAATGATATTCCAAATAAAGTCCTCAGTATTTTAGGAAGAGATTAGTTTTTGCAAAAACAATTCTCTAAATAAAATGTATTAACAATGTTTAAAAAAATAAAGTTACGAGTATAGTTATGAGTAGTTCAGAAGAAGGGGCATCGTGGTCAGAATGGTTAGATTTTGATAAATCAAATGTAATCAATATCCCAGAATGTGCGGGAGTTTTTGGGATGCATGCAGCAATGAAAATTCTATTTATTGGGAGTTCCCAAAACCTCCGAAATTCTTTACTTGAATCTTTATCCACTCCATGTATAGACAAAGCCAAGCGCTTTCGGTATATGATAACAGAGTCACCCGATGTAGTAAAAGCTCAGATCCTAAAGGAGTATATTGAAAAACATGACGGTAAGTTGCCACTATGTATGGAAAAGATATGATGAAAGTTGAATATTTCTCTAGTTTACTGACTAGAAAATTCTAAATAAGTATTAAAATACAAAAAGGAAATGTCAAACTTAGCAATTTCAGCAGAAGAATTAGAATCAAGCTTACAAAAAAAGGAAGGAGTTCTGATTTTAGATCTTAGATCAAAAGAAAAATTCATGGAAGGTCATATTCCCACATCAGCCAATGTAGCTACAGATTCGCCCCAACAAAAACAATCCATGCTTTCAAAAGTGCCAGCGGCATTTAAAATAATTCTAGTCGATGATGGTTCAGGTGAAGCAGAACAATATGCTGGGGCAATGTCTAGGTTTGGATACAGAGTACATTTTCTCAAAGGAGGAATATCAGAATGGAAATCAGGACTTCAAAAAAGCTCCCAAGCACCTGCAATCACTGGGGATACTCTATATTCTAAAATAAACAATGATGACAAAGATATTTTCTTATTAGATGTAAGAGAGCCGATGGAGTTCTCTGAACATAAAATTCCTGGGGCAGTAAATATTCCACTAGGAGAGATATTCATGCCCGAGATACAAAATAAAATTCCTAAAGACAAAAAGATTGTTACTATCTGCTCACATGGAAATCGTTCCATGGTTGCAGCTTTTGCACTTGCCCAAAAAGGAATTGAATCTTCATCGTTAACAGGAGGCATGGCACAATGGAATCAAGTACTTTATGATACCATAGCAAAAAAAGATGATAATGTTACAATAATCCAAGTAGAAAAGGTAGGAAAAGGCTGTATTTCCCACATAATTGGTTGTGATGGAGAAGCAGCTGTTATTGATCCAACACACCCAGCCTCAAAATATGTAGAATTTGCAAACAAACATGATCTAAAAATTACTAAGGTACTTGATACACATCAGCATGCAGACCATGTCTCCGCAACAAGAGAGCTTGCATCTCAAACTGGTGCAACATTGTACTATTCAGCAAGAGAAGAATATAAGATTCAAGCTGAAAAACTAGATGATGGAAATGAGCTTAAGATTGGTTCAAAGAAGCTAAATGTAATTCATACACCTGGCCACACAGCTGGTTCAATGACTTTTATCTTTGATAACAAATATGTTTTTTCTGGAGATATTTTATTTGTAGAAGGGATTGGCAGACCTGATCTGAGGGATCAAGCAGAACAATTTGCCCAAGAGCTTTACGATACATTACACAATAAGCTTCTCGCTTTACCAACGGATTCAAAGATTTTTCCAACACATCATGGAGAAGGAGTAAAACCAACTGAGAATGGAATTTATTATACAACTGTAGAGATGGCAAAAAAACTCCAATTGCTTGACCTCTCAAAAGATGAATTTGTAAAAAAAGTAGTATCGATTACTACTCCTAGACCAATGAACTATGCAATGATCATTAAAGTAAACAAGGGAATTATTCCACCAAATCCAATGATGATTCCTGATTTGGAAATGGGTCCAAATAGATGCAGTGTCCAATGAAATGCCTTTCTATATCACAACCATTTGCAAATCTAATAATTCAAGGCAAAAAAACAATTGAATTAAGGCGTTGGAATACAAATTTTAGAGGAGAATTTCTAATCCATTCCCCCCGAAAGATAAGAAACGATGATTGTAAAAGGCTAAAAATTAACAAAAAACAACTAATCACAGGAGCAATAATTGGAAAAGCAGAGTTATACGCTATAAAAAAATACAAAACTATATCAGATTTAAAAAAAGATTCAAAAAAACATCTAGCATCAAAAAATTTTCAAAATAACAAGTATGGATTCTGCCTAAAAAATATTAAAGCTTTTAAAATTCCAATTCCTGCAAAGGGTAGATTAGGGTTTTTTGAGATTAAATTAAAACCAGTAAAAATTAAAAAATCTCAAATCATTACTGATCTTATTGATGAAGAGTATAGATATCAGTGGATTGGTCATCATTAATTAAAAAAAATAGAATGGTCAGTCATCAAATCTTGGAAGCTTACCATTTTTATCAAATGTAGCTTGCACTGATTTGTCTGCATGACCCTGTTGTACGTTAAGATCATTTGCTACTTGAATTAATTCAACTCGTTTAATTGATGCATGATTAAAATAAGCGTCACGAGCCTCAAGTAATGATCCTCCGTTATCTAGTACTACCTTCATTGCAGCTCTTGCATTATCAACTTTGTTTTGCATGTAATCAAACATTCCCCAAAATACACCTTGAACACGTTCAGGTTTTTTTTCAACAAATTTTGTATAGGCGGCTTTAGGCATCATATCTTTGTATTTTTCAACAAAAGCAACTAATTTTTCATCAAGTCGTTGTTGTGCAATAGCTCTGTTTTCTTCTACCTCTATTTGTTGTGCAGTTAGTTTTACTGGTTGTGGTTTTTCCAGTGTTTTTTGTGCGTATCTTAGTTTTTGTTTTTCCATTTCAGCAAGAATTTTCATTGCCAATGGATCTTTTTGGAGTTCTGCTGAAGCCTTTACAACTGGTTGTGAAGTTGTTTCAGACTCTGCAAAAGCAATTTGCATTGTACTTGTTCCAATCATTGCCATCATGGCGATGACTGACAAGAATACTGTTGGAAGGACTAATGTTTTCCCCTGCGTCATTAAAATGAGCTGTGTATTTTTGAATATAGGCATTAAACAGAAATCAGTAGAAATCTTCAAAAGATAAAACAACCATTTACAATATATTTACAAAATTTGAAACATGGATAACTTATCAATTCTACGTATCCTTTATTTGTAAAAATTATCTTGATTTCAAAAAAATCATAATGTCACTATAGAACTAAATTTGATGATTTTCAATCATGAGGAAATTCACACCTAAATTTTTTTTAACCAAAAGAGATTTGGGAAATTTCTTATTTAGTATATATAAAGGGCCTTTATAAGGGTCGTCGAAATGCCTCAGACAAAGCCAATTGTGAGTGTTGAAAACGTTGTTGCATCTGCTTCTGTTGATCAGAAAATAGATCTAAACGAGGTTACAAAAAAATTTCCCGATACGGAATATCATCCAGATCAGTTCCCAGGATTAGTTTTTCGTCTTAAGGTACCAAGAACTGCAACTTTGATTTTCAGAACAGGAAAGATGGTATGTACCGGTGCAAAATCTGAAGAAATGGCTATCAAAGCAGTTAGAACTGTGGTTCAAAAGCTTCGTAAAGGTGGAATTAAAATTAAAAAAGATGCTGTAATTGTAGTGCAAAATATTGTGGCTGCAATTAATCTTGGTGGAAAGATTCACTTAGAGGCAGCTGCGAGAACCTTACCAAGAAGTATGTATGAACCTGAACAATTTCCAGGTTTGATACACAGAATGCTTGATCCAAAAACAGTAATTTTGTTATTTGCTTCTGGTAAACTAGTTTGCACTGGTGCTAAAAAAGAATCTGACGTTTATCGTTCAGTACACAACCTACACGCATTACTAGAAGAAAAAAAACTAATGATCTACGATGAGTAGATTTTTTCATTTATTTTATATTAAATAAAAAATTAACCAAAAAAAATATTTTGAATAACTAGATGCTATAGTTCTATCATATGCTAATATCTGGATTTTCTGATTTGAGTTTTTCCCAATCTGCTAGAAAATTTTTCAATCCAATATCTGTTAGTTGATGCTTTAACATTTG
>DASPGM010000026.1:0-38490 GCA_035620615.1 Nitrosopumilaceae archaeon
GCCTCGTTTTCTAAAATTTCAAAGGAGGCAACTTCAATATTTTTTTCAGATTCCTTAGCAATTTCAAGATACCAATTTGCCATATCTTGAGCTTTAGTTACCAATCCAAATTGATAGTATCCGTTTCTATTTCTCACTCCCTGAGTGGTATAATGTGTATCTGAAGTACAAATTTCTATTAGATCATATCCATTTTTAGAAAAGTGTGAGACTACTGCCTCTCTAACTCCATTTTCCATATTATTTGCATCAGCCCATCCAAGAAAATATTTTTTTTTATTTATTTGTAGACATAAAATCCCAATTCCCCCTAATGCAAGATCTGGAGCTTCAATATCCATGTCTTGAGAATTTGCATAACCAAACTCTAAAGGAAAAGTCTCTTTAGTCATAAGAGTATCAAGACATGATTTTGATGCAGCTAAAAGATCTTCAGAATTTGTTTGAGATATTTCTTCACCCATAGCATTATGACAATCTACGATTAAGACTTGACCAAAATTCCGATTTTTTGAAAACTGCTCAATCTCGCTTTTTACATGCAGGGGGATGTCTTCCATCCCATATGGAGAAAGAGACAAAAACAAAAGTGCCGTTTTACCAAAAAGTAATCCTACGCATCGTGCATTGTTAATTTGTACGGTTACAGGTTCTGTACAACTAACACCTTCATATGAAATGGAAGATTTTGATAAGCTTTCAAGATATTGTGACACCTCTGTTTGTGAAGGTAGGTTCAAGGAATGGTTTGAAACGCTATGTAAAACCATTGCGGATGATCCAAGATTTTTATAAATCAAGTATGGGATATTGCTTCCACCAACTGGATGAAATGGTCCAGGATGAATATCAGGCAATACTAATCTAAATTCTCTATTAGCATTTTTGGTGTGAAATCTAATTTGTGACGTTGAGACCTTAGAAACTTTTGCACGCTCAGTAAGAATATCTTCAACTTCTGAAGGATTATTTTTTGATAATGATGAAAGATATGCTTGTACTAATTTATGAGTACTAGTAACACCTGGTCTTCCAGCTCTATCTGTAAGTATTGACCATGCTGATGATAAAATCAAAAAAGTTGAACCATATGCAATTGCTTGATAGTTAGTTAAACCTGGAATCCACATATCAATTGGAACAAGTGCTAAAAACATTGCCATAGGTTGCAAGAAACATACTAGCCAGGCTTTACTAATAGTAGCACCAAGAACAGTGGTAAAAATACCAATCCTAAAGCTTGCAAACAAAAACATTCCTACAGTAATGAAAAGAAACGGAACTTCTTGTCTAGATATAATTAGAGATGCTAAGATGCCAGATACTGCAGTAAGTAACCATAAGCTATTTCCAAAAAGTGACATATGTAATGCCTTAGAATATTCTTTATTTCTGGTAAAACGCGAGTCAATAAGTTGAGTGACTAGTAGAGCCCCCAAGACAGCTAGCAATCTAAAAATAATATCTTCGCTTTCCAGATATACCGATACAGTTAGGGTTACAAGAACTGATGCAATAATAATTGAGATAATTAATGAATGATAATATGAAGAAGGGTTTAGTAAAGTTAGAGAATATCGTTTATGAATCTTCGATACATCACTATAAGACTCTGTCATAATTGGTCACGATACTAGAAAAATATCCATTAACCACGAAATTACAATAAGGCTGCTTGGAACAGTAACTACAATTCTTGGATCAACTTTGAATCCTTTGGTTTCGTCTTCAAAGAATCTTAAAAGACCCGCACTTGATGCAGGTAAAGGAGCGCCTTTTTTTCCAGCCATGATTAAACTAAAAATAGTAGGTTTAAATAAAAACTTTATTCTTGTTTCTTTAATTTTGTGATAATTTCTACGAGTGAATTTATTGATTTTAAAATATGTTGTTGTTGTTCATGATTTCTTTCTTCTTCTAGTTCTTTGGAGAGATTTTCAAGTTTTTTTTCTAAAACATCAAGGGATGAGCGCTTTGTTTGGATCTCATCTTTTGATGAATTTGAACTCTTTTTATTTTCTTTAATTTCAGGTTCTTTACCACAATTGATACACAAGGCATGCCCATCTTTTATAACTCGTACACCCTTACAGTATGGGCATGGTTCACTAACCAGAGTGGCCCCTTTAAGTAACATTTCAATTGCCTTTTTTGTAAGGTCAGTTGACATTAATAATTATTAGAATTAATTTCTAAAAAACTTAGTCATAGTTAGTTGTGGAAAAACGGATATCTCTGATTCAGCGAAGGCTTAATAGTGTGTGGGAAGAACTATTTTTTGATTAATGGCGGTAATTTGTAGCACTTGTGGTCTTCCTGAAGATTTATGCGCCTGTGGTGAACTCGAAAAAGATAGTACCCATATTATCATTAGATTAGAAACTAGACGTTTTAGAAAAAAAGGAACTATGATCGAAGGCCTTGATCCAAAAATTAATGATTTAGAAAGCGTAGCCAAGGAATTAAAAGCTAAATATGCATGTGGAGGAACGGCAAAAGACGGGTACATATTTTTACAAGGTGATCATCGCGACACTATTAAAGAAACTTTGGTAAAGCTTGGATTTGCTGAATCTTCTATAGAGCTTCATTAGATTAGACTTGTTAGACCAAAACAAGTTATTGAAAACATTGGGGATTCCTTTCTCTGCATTAGTTTCTGTAATTTTTGGTTTGATGATTCTTTCTTTTCCATTAGGAGCATATGTTGTTTTTAATTCAAATATAGAGGATGGGGTGAGATATGATTTTCCAATCAACGGGTTTAATTTTTTTCCAGCAGGGATAGGTATCGAGATTCCAATTGAAATTGAGATAGGTGATGCGTTTATTGGTTTATGGGGTCTGTACATTGTTTTATTTTCAATTGCCATGTTTGGCCCCAAAGTAAATTTTCTAAAAGCTTTGTCACCAATAATGTCAGAAGGGAAATATGAGTCAAAATCAAATTATTTGGTGTCTATTATAAAGTGGTTCTCTATTTTAATTGTAATTTCTGGAATAATTAATTTGATTCAAGAAAGCATTGGGATAACCACATTGCCACCAGTGCAACCTGATAGTTTAATCCAATTCTTTGAAATTACAGTAGCTCCGATTAGTGAAGAAATAGGATTTAGAGTAATGTTAATTGGAATTCCTTTGTTTTTAATGTATTCAAATAGAGGTTCAATAATTTTATTTTTCAAAACACTCTGGCACCCAACACAAACATTACACATATATCAAATAAAAAAAACTCTGATTTTGATTACCCTGGTTGGTATTTTTTTTGGGGCAGCTCATATCATTTCTGGGGAACCATGGAGCCTTGGTAAATTTGCTCAAGCAACTGCAAGTGGAATAATTATAGGATGGGTTTATTTCAAACATGGATTAATTTCTGCAATTTTGGTTCATTGGGCAACAAATTATTTTATTTTTTCATATGTAAATTTTCTAGCTGAAATAAATGACATAACAGTAAAAAATGCTTTTTCACATTCACTAACTAATAGTTTGGAGATATTATTTGTAATGTCAGGAATATTATCTCTGGCATTAATTATTGTTAATTATCTAAATGTGAAAAACAAAAAACCTTTAGAGATTTAGAGATATTTTTAGTCCTTTGTATCTATTTCTTATTGTTACTTCAGTAACACCTGCAGCTTCGGCTACATCCCGTTGTGTTTTATTTTCGCCATTTGTCACACATGCAACATATAAAGCAGCGGCAGCAAGACCCATAGGATCCTTCCCTGCCGAGATTTTAATTTCTTCAGCCGTTTGAAGAATTTTAGTTGCCTCTCGTTTTGTTTTTTCTGACAAACCTGCTTTACTTGCAATTCTTGCAATACATTTTATTGGATCCACAACTGGCATCTTTAGGCTAAGCTCCCTCAGTAATAGTCTATAACATCTTGCAATATCTTTTCTTTTAATATTACTCGAATGTCCGATATCCTTTAGGGTTCTTGGAGTTTCGGTATCACGGCATGCGGCATAAAGTGAAGCTGCTATTAAAGCAGAAATTGATCTTCCACGAACAAGTCCTTTTTCTAATGCCTTTCTGTAAATATAAGCAGCTTTTTCAACTACAGCATCGCCAACTGATAATTTATCTTTAAGTCGATCAAGCTCGCTAAAAGCTTGTCTAAAGTTTCTATCAATTGGTTCATGAACTTGGCTTCTACTATCCCAGGTTCTAAGACGCTCTATTGTACTTCGCATTGAAGCAGAAAGAGGTTTACCGGTAGCATCCCTATCGGTTGGTCCGATAATTGTTGCAAGCCCCATATCATGCATAGCAAGAGAGGTTGGAACACCAGCACGACTTCTACCTTCGTGCTCTTCTTTAGAAAAGGAACGCCACTCTGGACCTGCTTCAACAGATTGATCCGTTATTACATAACCACACTTTCCACAAAAATTCTCACCTGTATTAGTATCAGTTACTAAAGTTCCTTTTGCACATCTGGGACATCTATCTTTTGGGTTAACACTTTTTACCATTTCAATAACAACTCGCGGTTTCGAGAAATTCTCGTATATAACCATTGCTGTCTGGTTGTTTATATACTTATAGATGAGTTTACTAATAAGTTATGAAATTTTATTTATTTTATAATTAATTGTTGGTTTTTCCTTTTGTGAGAGTAAGAATTTGAGATCCTCAAGATTGTCTACATCCAACATTATTCGCCTCAAAAGAACAAGCGAGGTATGTTGAGTAAGAGTTTTTCCAACCTCGAGATGAATTTTGTAGCTATCCTCGTCATAATGGGTTTCCATTAAATTAACAGGAGTTCTTAGTAATGCGTTAGTTCCATCAAATCTCCTAGAGGGAACAACTAAAACAGATTTTGGAAATTTTTGAAAACTAATTAGATGTTCAATATCTTCGGTCTGCATAAATGGTATATCTTGTGGAAAAACAATGGACGCATCATATCCATTTTGTTCAAGATATTTATCTGCAAGAGATACTGCATGATTCACTCCAGACTCTTCATGATCAAAAATTTCAAGAGTGTCATATTTTTTAGTAAGAGATAGAGCAGTTTCATCTTTTGAAACAATTATAATTTTTTCAAAAATTTTTGAGTTAGTGATTGTCTCAACTACTTCTTGCAACATGATTCTACAGAGATCCTCTTTTTGTCCAGAGGGTAGATTTAATCTTGTTTTTGCTTTAGAAAATGTTTTTACTGGGATAATAGCAGCGATTTTCAAATCATATGTGAATTTGTTTTAATACAAATGAAGCTAATGCTTGCTCATCATTTTTATTTGTCATTTTTAATTTTGCATCATAAACTTTCATTCCCAAGTTTTCAATTTGTTTTACAAGGCCTTTGTCTTTAGTGTCTATAACAATATTCGAACAAACGTCAGAGTACATTTTTGCTAATCCATATGAAGAAACTTCAATTCCTGCAGCTTGCATGTATTTGGCAGCTGGACCACTAAATGCTTTGTCACCAATTAAAGGACTGACTGCAATGACTTTCTTTTTGATTTTTGATAATTCTTTTCTAACTCCCTTAATCGATAACATTGGACCAATGCTTGTCAGAGGGTTACCTGGAGCAATAATTACTCGTTCTGAATCATGCATTGCGTTAATAGCTTCTGGATTAGGACGTGCTTTGTCAGCCCCAATGTATTGAATTCCTTTCACTTCATCTTTTCCACGATATTTAACCCAAAATTCTTGAAGATGAACTTCGCCTTTATCAGTTGTAATTCTTGTTTCAAGACTATTGTCAGTAACAGGTATTACTTTTGCTTCAACTGCAAATTTTTCACACATCCATTTAGTGATATCACTTAGATTTTTTCCATTTTTTAGCATATTAGTTCTCATAAGGTGGGTTGCAGCATCTCTATCCCCAATTCTAAACCAGGTTTCTTCCCCAAAAATCTCCATTTGCCTTAAGAATCCAAATGTATCTTTCATGATTCCCCAACCCCTATCAAAGTCCAAGAGATCAGCTAACCCGTAAATTATTGTGTCAATATCAGGGCATAGGTACATACCATATAACCAATAATTATCACCAACATTACTAATCACATTCACATCGGTTGATTGTGAAACTATACCTCGTACTAATTTGACCGATCCTGTTCCTCCAGCAAGTATTGTTATCATATTTTTCAGCTCTAAAACTAGTACTCTTGGAAACAATGGCTCAATATTACTTTTTCAATGAGGCTCCAAAAACAAGAATTAAGATAAGTTATTTATTGTAGGTATAGCGATCTCATTTCGTGAAGAGAGTACCAATTTTAATCGTTTTTTTTATGGGACTTCTAATAATTGGCAGTAACACATCGGCTTTTGGGGCTCAACTTGATGCAAAAATTGTGCCTGATGCGGATGCTACTAATGTAAAGATAATTTTCCAAAGAAATATTTTCATTGATTATAAAAACGGCGGAGCCCTAGCAGATGAATTAAAATCTACAACATGGAGCGTCAATGTTTTAGCAGATTCTACTACCCCTGGAGTTCAGGATTTGATTAATAAATTAAATCAAAAAATAAAAAATGATGGAAGTTCTGCCCAAATTACTGATTTAGATATAGAATTTAATGCAGAATTAATTGGTAGAGATTCTAACGCATCAATTGACTATAAGATTGTTTTAACACCTACCTTATCTCATTACAATATTAGAAAATATTCTGCTAACAATCCATCATTAGTCGATATTGCCTGGAGAGGCCTAACTGTTCCAGGACCAATAACAATTGACGGAGTAGAAATCAATCTACCAATGTCTGTTATAAAATCTAAAAACCCAGCAGCATTTGAGATCATATCTGGAACAGAGGGTGAGGCTCTTCTTTCACAAAACATAATGAATGCTGATGGAATTAGAGACCAACCACTTGAAAACTGGCACGATTTGTTTGATCCAACCGGAATTAATGTGGATGCAAATACATTTGGATTACATGAATCGATTTCAGGTTTTGTTGTACATACTTTTACAATGGGTGAAAGTAGTATAAGAGAAGGAAGACAAGTGGAGAAAAAATTTGAAGTAACTTTTACTAAAGATTCTGAATATACGATTAGAGCAGTAGAATCTGCAGATTCTGCAACTATTGCTGTAATTGGTTTTGCTTCAATTGATAAGCTAGGGGGCTCAGAAGTACTTGGAGTATCACCAACAGCACCTAAAGATTATGGCGATACAACTGGTGGAGGATTTCCAATAATGATAATTTATGGAATGGCTGCGATGGCCGGAATAGGTGCAGTAGCAGTTTTGTTATTTAGTAGTAGAAAGTTAAAGGCCGAAGAAGGACAAGGTCAACGAGGCATTGATCCATCACAATTACAAAGCTATGCTACAAGTGCTGCGGCTGGAGGTTACCAGACTGTTCGAGGCGAAGCACAGCTAAAAGGTGATCAGTCTTATGAGCAAACCAGAAGTGTATATGAACAAGAAAAGAAAGATGAACCATCAAGTAATGAAAGTCCTAGAGGCTCAATGCCAAAAGGATGGAAACCATCTTAAATTGTGCGTGCTGGCCATAACCCTCCTTCTGTTTTAACGATATTTCGCTTTGCAGCCTACCTGAACCAAGTGCAGGATCCTAAGGTTCTGTTTGGCCTTGCTCCATGTGGGGCAGCTTTTTCATTCCTTTTCTAGAAATCTCAGGTTTTGCCATCATTGTACGCTAGATTGGATTTATTTCTATTCTGTTGCCAGTCATCTCTGACTATCCGTCGCCGGAACACATTTCCTGCATGGAGGGAGGAGTTTCCTCTGCCGTAGCAGCATCTCGTCCACCAGCTCGCACTTGAAATAATAAAGATGAATTTTCTATTTTAAGATTTTCTTGTATTACTTTGAAACAAGTTTATGACATTCACAAAGACAGGAATTAATAATGCATCTATGTTTTCTACATTCATAACAACGTCTACTTCTGCCGGATTTTATTCGAAGTTTTTCAATATCTCTTGATTTTTCTCTCATTTTATTTTTGGGGCTATTATGTAATTAGAGATATTGGTTAAAAAGGAATTTTGTATTCTTTTAAAAGTGGAATAATTTCATCTTCGGATTCAATTTTTGAATAATCTTCTAATAGATTTTTATTTAGTTCAAGAAAAGTATGGCCCCATTTGAATTTATCAAGTAGCTCGGATGCCAAAGTATCATACCCTAAAATAAATAAAGTTGAAGATATTGCTTCAACAGTAGTTAGCTTATCGAGTTTTGAATAATTCACTGGATTTCCTGCAAAAAGAGGAGGAAGCTTTCTATGAATTCCAGAAAAAGTTGTTGCAAATGCGTTATCGGCAAGATTCCAGGAGCAATCAATTGCTGTAACAGAACTTACAAGTTTCTTATCTGATGCCAATAGTGTTTTTTTTGCAAAGGGGTCTAAAATTAGAGTTTTATCTGATGTTTTTTTAATATTTTTTGCCAGTCCAAATTTTACAAGTTTGGCTGCTGTACATTTTTTTGGATCATCTTGTTTTAACATCACAATTTGAATCTGCATAATAAAATGCTAAAAATTATACTTATTTGAGTTTATTCTAAATTAACGTAAGTTATTTGGTAGTAGAGCCTTGAGATTTGATCACCTTTTACTACTTCAACATCCCATGTAGAATCTGGAATTGGGGTATCCTGAATCAAGGGTAAAATCGTAAACTTTTCTAGCATTACGTCATGCCCACTATATCGAACATTATAATCAATATCACCAATTTTGATTACTTTGAAAATTGCGCCAGGAACTCTGGTAGAATTTTGAATCATACAGTCCGAATCTTGCCCAATAACGCACGTCCCATCTGAAGTGCTAACTTTGAGGTTAACATTAGATTCATCGCCCTTTGAAATAGTAAAAAGTGAACCCTGAATAGATCTAGGAGACATTTCTTTTTCATTAATTATTTTTTTATTTACTGAAATTTCAATTTTGGAATCTGTAATTCGATTGACTTTTTCAATTACTCTATCACCAGATATCTTTGATTCAGGTATGGTTTCAGGTTCTGGGATCTTTTCAACGAGTTTAATGGATTTGGAAAATGTTCCAAATTCAGTATTAAAAGTAACGATATAGGTACCAAGTTTAGCATTGGCTGGAAATGTATAGGTATGAGCGAAAGTTCCAGTAGGGTCTTGTCTTAGAGTTTTAGTTGCAACACCTGGCCCACAAACAAATGATCCACAATTTAATTTGGTTTGCTCTTCTGTTGGGATTCCAATTTCAATAGTTTCTAAAAAGATCATTTTGGAAGGTCTGGCAGTAATACGCGCAGTATCTCCTGGACTATATTCTTCTTTGTCAGTTGCAATCAACAACGAAAGAACTTCATCACCACCAAAAATAAAATCATTGTCTACTTGGAAAAAGTTTTCAGCTCTAATTCCTTGGTAAATGGCAGTTATTTTATAATTCCCTTCTTTAAAGACAGTAACAGGCATATCAAAACTTCCTTTGAAATTTCCTCCTGCATCCAAGTTTACAGATGATTCAGAAATTATTTTATTTGAAGATGATTTTATTACTAAATCTACTCTATCAGGCACAACTAGCCCTTGGGTTCCCTGAATTCTTTTTATTGCAGTACCTAATATTGTCAGTTTTTGATTTTGGGCAACGTTGTAGACTGGAAATTCTGATGTAACAGTCAATGGCTCAATATTTAGAATATCACTTTCTGGATTGGGGGATACTTTAAAGAAAACAACTACAGGCGCAGTATTAGATTGAGAAATACTAAGTTTATAGACTCCGTAGTTACTTGAAAATTTTGTTCGTTCATTTTGCACCACGTTTATTTTTTCTGATAATGGTGTTTTCCAAGTCCATGAAAATTTACCATTTTCAGCAGTGGTTCCAAAGGTGTTTGTGGTGCCATCAGGTTTAGTTAGAATAATGGAAATATCTGGTTTAGATGCACCTACGCGTGGAACTATTGCTGTTAGATGAACTTCTTCTCCTAGTCCATAAACATCTTTGTCAAGAGTAATAATTGGGAACTCTATGTTTAATGGATCAATTACAGTGAAAGTTGTTGATGAAGTGAGAAGGCCATTTCCATAAGATGCTTTAATAGAGTATGTACCAGGATCATACTTTGAACTATGAACTGTATCTTGAACTTTATAATTTCCTACTTGATCAGGAACTGCTGTTAATGAATAATCAAATGTTTTAGATTTTGACCCTGAAGGTTTGAATACAGAATATGAGGTTTGACCTCCTTCAGAATTTTTTATTACAATTTCAACTACAGGAGTCTGATAAGTACTACTAATTTTCGGATTATTTACTTTACCAGAGATAATAATAGGATCTCCTAAATCATAAATTGATTTATCAGTCAAAACAGTAAATGGAAGTGATGATTCCACAAACTCTGATGGGTTTTCTACCACATGAAAGACTACAGATTCTGTACCAACATCTTTTGAAACTGTCACTCTATAATCTCCGTAACGTATTGAATTATTTGGAATTTTAAATTCATATTTGAATGTGCTATCCCCAGCGAGTTTTACAGAATCCTGAATCTTTAGTCTGTTGAGAGCATCTTGCTGCAGGGCACCAAAACCTGTTTGTAGAATTTCAAGGTCTAATGAAAAAATCCATAGATTATTTAGTCTTCCAGAAATTATTACTGTGTCCCCTAAACCATATGCCTTTTTATCGGTTGTCAAAGAAATTATTTTATTTTCTTTAGCATCTTTGATTAACTCAAAAGAGCTTACAGTTGAATATTTAGAATAATCGGCAACTATTTTATAAAATCCATATACAGGTTGAACTGTATTCATGTATAGTGTAGTAGAAAATTTGCCATTTTTATCAGGGTATAATGCCCCATCAAAAACTTGCTTTCCTGCAGGATCAGTTACTTTGAATTTTAATCCAGCTAATGGTACAATGTTATTTGTATTTGCAATAATGGTTGCTGTCTCCCCAGGAATGTATGATTCTTTATCTGTGGATATGGTTAATTGACTAGATTCAGATTCTCCTATGGATACAAGTTTGTCATCTACTTCAAATTGGGTGGATGCTATTGCACCACCATAGTCAACAACAACATAATAAATCCCTTGGGTGATTCCAAGAACTTTTTGAAGGCTAAGGTTAGTTTGATATTTTAATTTAAGATCTGGAAAGAGGCTAAGATTTTTTTCAAATCCATTAGGACCATAAATTTTTATTAAAATTGGGGTAGCTTGGAAAAAAGGTTTTTCAACAAATAGCTGTTTAGAAACTTCCCCACTAATTTGAGCTGTTTCTTGGAAAGCGTAGTTACTTTTATCAGTTGAAATAGTGACAGATGTTTTATCGGTTGTGATTGTAGTTGTAAGTTTCCCATTTGACGAACCGGCATTTGAAAATGAAAATTTCCAGTCGCTAGAAGAATCCGTATCGACTCCATCGTATATTCTCTGCCAAGATGAAAAATCATCTTTTAAATCAGAAATACTTGGAGTCTGATCAATTACTACCCCATCGCTATTACGTAATTGTACAATTTCAGAAACATCGGTAAACCAAACACTCTGATATGAATAAGTCAAAAATTTGTTAGGTTGAATAATTGTTCCAACGGGAATTTTCATTGTCTTTTTTAGAACAGTAGTTGAAGCTATCTCCCATCCACCAATATCCACTGATTTATCAGTTGGATTATAGATCTCAATCCATTCGGTAACAGATTTTGAATCGTCACCAGGTGGGTTTATGTCAATTTCATTAATAACAACATTATCTGCAATAGTTAGACTTTGTCCTAAAGCTGGAAATATAGAGCCAGCTAAAAGAAAGAATCCAATGAATCCAATTATAACTCTAGTTTGCATTTACTATCTCCCTAAATATTTCCGCCAAAAAATGCAATTTTAGGTAAGAATTGAGTAAAAGTTGAGCTAGTTGTAAAAGTACAATATGCTAGGCAGGTCATCGGTATAATTAGGCTCTATCTGATATAAGGTCAACGAAGAATTTATTCTAAGCTCGTCAGGGTTATTTTTTAGGCAAATCACAGTTAGGACATTTTTTATCAATAATTTTTTCTCCACATTCAGCACAAAATCCTTCACCGATTTTTTTATCTAAGAATTTTTTTCTTCTCCCAACAAATATCTTTATTCCAAAATAAATTGCAATTGATATTCCAACAGACTCAACTACGTTTAATCCTACACCAAGCAGACCTATCATAAAAAATAAAATTCCCAAAATTAAAATGATGTCTCTTTTTTCAAAATTCAATTATATTAAATAATTTAGAATTTGATAAAAACGTATGCCAGAACTCAGCTCGTGAGACAAAATATTCCATCATCTTAAATCATTACTCTAACTCTTCTTCATTGTCTGGCATTAATAATAAATCATTGAAAGATATGAATTCTCCTATCATGCATAATGGATTTACTACAATATTGAACTAGAAAATAAAAAGTGGGATTGACAGGATTTGAACCTGCGACCTCAGGTACCCAAAACCCGAATCATACCAAGCTAGACCACAATCCCTTTGAGTTTCACCTATGTCTCCCCAATTTAAGCTTCACAGATGATACGATTTTAAATAACAAGAAAACACCAAAACCGATGCAGATAGAAGATTATATCAAAGCTGGAAAAATTGCAGCTGAGGTAAGAGAAAATGTTAGGAAGAAAAATTGGATCGGAATAACCCTAGAGGATGTTTGTACAGAAGTTGAAACTGAAATTATTAAACGAGGAGCAAAGCTAGCTTTTCCAGTTAATACCAGCTTAAATGAGGTTGCAGCACATTATACTGCAGAACCTAATGATCAAAAAATTGTAAAAGATACTGATTTAATAAAAATTGATCTTGGTGCTCAGATAAATGGATACATTGCAGACACAGCTGTTACTGTTTGTTACGATCCACAGTACGATAGTCTAGTACAGGCAGCTGAAGATGCATTGCAAAATGCCATTTCAATTATAAAAATTGATACAAAATCAAGTGATGTGGGAAGAACAATAGAAAAAACAGTAAAGCAGTTAGGATTCAAACCAATTGCAAATCTAAGCGGACATTCACTAGCGCAATATACTATTCATGCTGGAAAATCAATTCCAAATATTTGGTCCATAGGTTCCTTTGCGTTTAAGGGAGATACTGCATATGCATGTGAACCCTTTGTTACAACGGAAAAAGGATTAGGTTTTGTGCGAGAAGGAAAAATTAAGAATATTTTTGCCTTGGGCTCAAGAAAAAGAACAAAAAATGAAGAAGCAGATAAACTTCAGGAATACATTTGGTCAAATTTCAATATGTTGCCATTTGCTTTGAGATGGTTAGTCAAAGACTGGGAGGAGAAAAAAGCTAGAGAGCTTTTAGAAGTTTTAATAAAAAAGAAGGTAGTACATGCATACCCTATCTTAGTTGAAGCAAACGGACAACGGGTGGCTCAAGCAGAGCACACATTTATCCCAACTAAAGAAGGCGTTAAGGTAACAACTACGTTTTAATAATTTCACCAAAAATTTTCATAATTCTTAATTTACCTTTACAGGATGCACATTCAGACATTTCTTTAAAGACATAATCTCCATCTAAAAATTTTCTTTTCAACTCTTTCCCACATGATTCGCATTGCTCTACAGAAAAAGATTCTCTTTTTTCTTCTTTTTTTGAAAACATTATTGGGAAACTCCCAGAGTATTTCCAACTCCAACTACAAAAACAGTCTGGCCTGCACTAGTATTATCATTTATGATTTCATAAATCTGGGATCTTACCTCTTCTGCCCTATCAGCAACTTCTTTAGTCATCAAATTAATTGCTTCTTTAACTGATTGTTTTATTACAATTGCAAAAACTTGAATACTGTGTTTTGTAGCAATTTCTTCAATTTGAAATCTTTCAGTACCGATTCCACCAATTGCTGCTCCAAAACCTTGTGAAACTGATGCAGAGTCTTCCCCTTCAAGCTTAAGTGATGCATCAACCATAATTACTATTTGGGGTTTATTTTGAGCTACAAGTATCTCAATGGCTTCTGCAGGTCTACCGACAGTTGCAGAGGGGCCATTAGCTTTAATTAAAAAAAGTTTTCTGCCTTCGTATGTAGTTTCACTGCAAACTGTTTCAAAAGTTGGAAGTTGTTTTTTTGTTCCAAGCATCATTTTTCCAACTACCATTGGTCCAATACCATCACCAATTGGTTGTCCCTTTTTGAATACTGGAACTGCTTCATTTAATGCATTTGCTTCTTCCATGATAAAAGGCATCATCATTTGTAGAGGTAAAATTAATGGATAGTTATTTTGTTTTTTTGCCGTTAGGTATAGATGGTTAACAATTTTGTAGAGCATTTGAAGGGAAGTAACTATTTCAATTAATGTTTGGACTTTGGTTCGTTCTAGTTCAGAAATATCAGAAAACATTGCTTTGATTTGTTCTCTAGTATTATCTTCTCTAGAGCGAACTACATGTCTAACCTTTGGAATTATTCCTCCAGGATCCATATCAACTGGCATAATTGTAAAATAATCAACTAGTCTGTCTATCTTTAGTGTAGGGTCTTTTGTTGGATTTAGATTATTTTTTATATACTTGAGTAATTCTTCCCTTGAATCTTCTTTGAATCGAGAAAGTTTACTAATATTTTTTTTTATTTCATTTGATGTTATCTGAAGTTGTATTCTCTGACCATAAAAAACAAAAAGTACAATCGGGATTATCCATATGGCCCATAATATTGGATTGGAGTCATCCCCAAACCCCATAAATTCTTCAAGGTTAAAATTTGTAAAATTCAATATCAAGGCGATCTGTTTTTCTCAATTAAATCATTCGTTACTAAAAGTCAGGAAAAACAGGCAATAGTTTCAAAAATAATGTACTGCAAGGTAAAAAATTAGTGATTGCTTTTATTATAGTTCTGATACAAAAATCCTGTAACATGCCTCAAACAAAACCAATTGTGAGTATAGAAAATGTAGTAGCATCTGCTTCCGTAGACCAGAAGATGGATCTTAATGAAATTACAAGAAATTTTCCGGATGTTGAATATCATCCAGATCAGTTCCCAGGATTAGTTTTTAGATTAAAGACCCCAAAGACTGCCACATTAATTTTCACATCAGGAAAGATGGTTTGTACTGGAGCAAAATCCGAAGAGATGTCACGAAAAGCAGTAAAAACAGTTGTTCAACGTTTACGAAAAGGTGGAATTAAAGTAAAAAAAGAAGCAGAAGTACAAATCCAAAATATTGTTGCTTCAATTAATCTTGGCGGAAGAATTCACTTGGAACAAGCGGCTAGGACTTTGCCAAGAAGTATGTACGAACCAGAACAATTTCCTGGTTTGATTCATAGAATGCTTGATCCAAAAACTGTGATTCTTTTATTTTCATCAGGAAAATTAGTGTGTACTGGAGCAAAAAAAGAACCAGATGTTTACAGGTCAGTAAATAATCTACATGCTTTATTAGAAGAAAAAAAACTAATGATATACGAGTAGATTAGTTCCAAACATTAATGGAATTAAAAGTAAAGTCGATATAGTATAAAAAAACTGAGGTATTATGAAAATAAATAGAATTCAAGATTTTAAACTCAAAGACATTGTTCTAATTAGTTCATTACCAGATATGGGAAAAGTAGGTGGATTAGTCACTCAACATCTTACAAAAAAATTAGATACCAAAAAGGCTGTTCAAATAATTTTATCTGATAAACCTTGGGTAAATCTAAAAAATGGATTTGTAGAACTTCCTCAGGATGAATATAGTTTAGTGGTTGATGAAAAAAATAGCATTGTAGTTTTTACCGGAGAAAATCAACCTCAAGAACCTGGAACGGTTTTTGAAATCGCAAATACAATTTTGGATGTAGTCAGTAAAATGGGAAACATAAAACTGGCAATATCTGCAGGTGGCTATTTACCAAGTGAAGGAGGAAAAGGAAATTTAGTATATGGTGTTGCAAATAATTCAAATTCAGCTGAAATTCTAAAAGCAAATAGTGTCAAGCCGCTTTCCTCTGAAGTTAAAAGCATAACATGGTTCAATGGAATAATTTTAGGAATTGCAAAAGACAGAAACATTGATGGGCTAGGACTTTTTGGAGAAATTATTGATGCAGAATCTCCACAATACAAGGCTGCAAGCAATATTTTAAAAATAATAGAAAAAATTGTACAGATAAAGATTGACACTAAAGAACTGGATGAAAAAATTGTAGAAAAAACAGCAGAAGTTAAAAAGGATGGTCCAGGAATTGGATAATTATTTTATTTTTGTTCCAGTTGGGACTTCTTCATTTACTGTGAGCCAATAAGGCTTATCATTTACATCTGCTGCTAACAACATTGCATTTGATTCAATTCCTGCAAGTTTTTTTGGTTCAAGGTTAGCCACAACAATCACTATTTTTCCGACAAGATCTTCTGGTTGATAAAATTCTGCACCACCAATTATTACATTTCTTTTTTCAGAACCTATCTCAACTATTCCTTTTACAATTCTAGATTTCCCAGGAATTGGTTCAATGGATTCTATTTTAGCTACTCTAAGATCTAATTTTGTAAAATCCTCATATGATATTGTCATAGTTCTTGTTTTTGTGACCAGTTAAAATTAATTTCTAAAATGAAGACTAATATTTCATTATTTTTGATGATGACCATGACTCAAATTAAAGTTTCAACCGAAATTAATTCATCCGTAGATAAGGTATGGGAAATTATTTCAGATTTGGATAATGAACCAAAATTTTGGAAGGGTACTAAAGAAATTCATAATATATCTAAAGAAGGGAACAGAGTCAGGCGCGAAGTAATTATAGCATTTAGAGATTCAAAATGTTTACAGGAAGTGTTGTTAATTCCAAAAGAAAGAATTGAAGCAAACTTTACTGAAGGAATTATCAAAGGAAAAAAGATCATCAGCCTGAAGCCATTGAAAGAGAGAGTATTACTTGAGGCAATATGGGATATGAAATTATCAGGAATGATGGGGATGTTTACAAGTATGATTAAAAAACATGTTCAAAGTGGCACAGAACTAGCTCTCCAAGCCATTAAAAACGAAGCAGAGAAATAATTCATGGAACAAATTATTGAAATTTTCAATTATATTATTGCCGCCATTTTAATTGGTGTATCAGCTGCATGGATTATTTTAATAAAATCAATGCTAATTTCATTTAGAGACACACCGTTTTTGGATAAATTTGAACAAAAAGTTCATTCAAATCCTAAAGTCTCTGTCATAGTTCCTGCAAGAAATGAAGAAGATTTCATTTCAAGATGCCTAGATTCACTACTAATTCAAGATTATCCAAATTATGAGATTGTTGTAATTGATGATTCCTCAGATGATTCAACAGGTCAAATAATAAAAAAATATTCTGAAAAATATTCCAAAATTATTCATGTTAGTGCAAGACCAAAACCAGAAGATTGGATGGGGAAAAATTGGGCATGTATGGAAGGATATAAAAAATCTACTGGAGAACTATTACTATGTACTGATTCTGATACAAAACATTCAAACAAAATAATTTCACTTGCTGTAGCTCATTTAGAATCAGAAAAAATTGATGCACTTACAGTAATTCCTAAAATGCTCTGCCTTGATAACTTAACAAGAATTACTCTTCCCATGCTTTCTACATTTTTACACACACGTTTTTCAGCCATTAGAGTAAACAATCCATCTAAAAAAACAGGTTACTTTTTTGGAAGTTTTTTCATAATCAAAAAGACTGTGTATGAGGCTATTGGAACACATGAAGGAGTTAAACACGAAATAATTGAAGATGGAGCATTGGGAAAAAAAGTAAAAGAATTTGGGTTCAAACTAAAAATGGTACGTGGAGAACACTTACTCGAAGCAGTATGGGCTAGAAATTGGTCAACTTTATGGAATGGTTTAAAGAGATTAATGGTTCCGCTATTTCTTCAAAACAATTTTGTAGCAATCGGAGTTTTCTTTACTGTCTTATTTTTACTATTTATGCCATTTCCTATTTTGTTTTATTCCATACTTTTTTTTAATGAAAGTATTTCGTTTACAGTATTACTTTTTTCTTCAATAATTGCTTCTTGTTTTGTTTATTTGGCAGGCATGGTAGATGCTACAAAAGGATTACAAATTAAATGGATTTACTCTATATTTGCTCCCGTTGGGAGTTTTATCACTGTATCTGGATTTTTGTTTGGCATGTTGCAGGCAAAAAGTAAAACTGCCGTATCTTGGAGAGGCAGAAAATATTCTATGAAAGAGCACATTACAAACTCAATTAGTGTTTAGTTTGAGCAAAAATGTATCTGAGTTTTGAGGGATAATTACTTATCTGCTAGCGGTACACCGTATTCTTTTTCAATTCCAACTTTAAGAAATGATTAAGAAAATGTTTGTTTTTTTAACAAGCTAGGAATGTTTTATGAGAATTTAAGAATAATACTTCTTGTTTATCATATTTTACAACAAAAATGAAATTATGGGTTCAGATAACATTGGTTAGTAAGGGTTATAGATAAAACTAAAGTTAATCAGAGTCCATGGAAAAATCAGGAATCATTGTTGGCAGCATGCTAGGGGCAACATTAGTATTATTGGCCTTTGCTTTTGTAATGATCCCTCCTCCAACAATTAGTCCCCCTGAGATCATAGTTTCAAACGGTCATGGTCCAAGTACTGTTGGAGAACAGACCCCAGTTTCTCTTGGAAAAGAGCTTTCTTTAATAGAGATTTTTGAAAGAGCAGAGACTGGAGTAGTACGTGTTAACGTTCAAAGATCCGAAGAAGTGTTGTCTAGAAATGGGGTGGGTTCGGGTTTTGTTTTTGATAAGAGTGGACATGTAATTACAAATACCCACGTAGTTGAAAATTCCGATAAGCTTGTTGTTACATTTCTTGATGGACGTTCATACAATGCAGAAGTAATTGGTACCGATCCAGCTACCGATATTTCAGTTATCAAGGTGGATGCAGATCCTACTTTATTAAAACCACTTTTAATTGGAGATTCATCAAATCTTAAGGTCGGAATGAGGGTTTCAGCAATTGGAAACCCATTTGGTCTTTCTGGTTCAATGACATCTGGAATTGTAAGTGCGTTAGGTAGATTATTACCACAAGAATCAGGTTTTTCGATTCCAGATGTAATTCAAACAGATGCTGCAATTAATCCTGGAAACTCTGGGGGTCCACTTCTTAATTCTAGAGGGGAAGTTGTTGGAATAAACACTGCAATCCAATCTGCAACAGGGGAATTTACTGGTGTAGGATTTGCAATCCCTTCAAATACAATTGCAAAGATTGTTCCTAAGCTAATTTCAGATGGAACATATCATCATCCTTGGGTTGGGATTGCAGGACGAGATATTAACCCTGATCTTGCAAATATACTTCATTTAACTGATGCACGAGGTTTTCTTATTGTTAATATTGTAGAGGGTAGTCCTGCAGACAAAGCAGGGCTAAAGGGTTCGTCAGAAACAAAAGAGGTTGATGGAATAGAGTACCTCATTGGTGGAGATGTGGTTTTAGCAGTTGATGGAAACGTTGTAAGAAAAATTGATGATATACTAATTCATCTTCAGCGCTACAAATCAGTTGGAGATGAAATGGTATTAGAAATTCTAAGAGATGGAAGAGTTACTAATATTGTTGTAAAGCTTGAAGAAAGACCAGACTCTAGTTTGCAATAGAAAAAAATTAAAATTTTTTACATTATATAATTTATCGTCAAGAAGGAATGAATGTGTTAAGGCATACCACAAATCAATCGGCTTTCTTAATTAAAAAATTAGAACAAAACTAGCAGTGGATGATAACAAAATATACAAAAAGTTCAAAAAAAGGTTGAAGGGTTGCTGTCAGTCCTAATAGAGTTCATTGAATGACCCTTCACCAAAATTATTTTAAGAATTTAATAATAAAATATCAATCATGATTAATACGTGATTTTGCCTTCTTTCTTGTTGCCTTTGAGTCTTTATCTTCATAGTCAATTTTCTCGCCACAGTAAGGACAAAAATTAATTGGACTTACCGAATGCCCATCATATGTTATTTGATCGACGATAGAGAATCTACCATGTTCATAGCTCCATCCAGTAAATTTTTTACAGTATTCTTTGAATAATTCACAACAAAACTCGGTCTCACGTAATATTGTATGATTTGTATATGTCTTTCCTTCTTTTTCAGGATCTTGTAATATTTCTTTTTTGTAAAATACTCGCATTCTTTTTCTAAATCAGCATGGGAATTAAGAATTTTCAGAGATGTTTTGATATTTGGAGTTACATAATGACCTACTAAAGGGGCATTATACAATGATACGATACAAGAATAAATACTTGAATCCAAGGTATTTGAGGTGTTGAGTAATCTTACTCTAAATTGTGATGCACTAAACAAGGTTTTAGGTGGAAGAGAAATCCAGAAAAATGAAGCAAAAGAAATTTTGAATATTTCAAACCCAAAAGAAATATTTGAAACTGCAAAAATCCTACGAAATAAAAATCATGGAAATATTGTAACATTTTCAAAAAAAGCGTTTTTTAATTTAGTAAATCTTTGTCAAGACACCTGTACATATTGTACCTACAAAGCAGATCCTGGAGAATCAAAACTTTCAATGATGTCTATAAAGGAGGTACAGAATCTTGCAAAGCTAGCAAAAAAATATCATTGTGTTGAAGCATTATTTGTTACAGGAGAACGTCCAGAAGAACGCTTTGAGATAGCAAGAGTCTGGCTCAAAGAAAATGGGTTTTCAAGTACAGCTGAATATCTAATTTTTGCATCAGAGATTGCTTTAGCCGAAGGATTATTCCCTCACACAAACGCTGGAAATCTAACAAAGGATGAACTACGAGAACTAAAAAAATCAAATGTTAGTATGGGATTAATGATTGAAAATGTTAGTGAGCGCTTAACAGAAAAAGGAATGCCTCATCATATGGCCCCAAGTAAAAACCCAAAAGAGAGATTAAAAGTACTAGAAAACGCAGGGAAATTAGGAATTCCTATGACCACTGGAATACTGGTCGGAATAGGAGAAACACCTTTTGAAGTAATTGATTCAATTTATGCAATAAAGGAACTTCATAAAAAATATGGAAACATTCAAGAAATAATTTTACAGAATTTTCAACCAAAACATGATACCATTATGAAAGAGCATCCTTCGGCTGAGGAAAACTACTTTAAAACTATGGTTGCATTAACTCGAATCATAATGCCAGAAATGAATTTACAAATTCCCCCAAATCTTTCGCCTGCATCATATGAGCAATTTCTATCGGTAGGAATTAACGATTGGGGAGGAATATCGCCTTTAACTCCAGACTATGTAAATCCCGAGTTTTCCTGGCCTCAAATTAAAAACATTGAGATTAATTCACTGAATGTCGGATATGATCTAAAATGCAGGTATCCAGTTTACCCAGAATTTTTTTCAATGGTGGAAAAATCCCTCGTAGAAAAAATGTCTAAAATAAACGATGGAACTAATTTAGTTGGAGAAGACTATTGGCGCTAATTAATTTTGATAAATTTTTTAAAAACGCAGAACCAGAAATTGCGTCTACACTAGACCGTGCACTTTCCGAAAAAGAAATTACTGCCTCAGAAGCGGAAAAATTGTATGATGCAAAAGGAGTTGACTTTCATTTAGTTGGGGCAGTTGCAGATGTACTACGAAAAAAAGCTGTAGGAGATATTGTAACATATGTAATTAATCGCAACATTAACTTTACAAATGTATGCATCAAGCAATGTGGATTTTGTGCATTTAGTAGAGATTTTAGAGAAGAGGAAGGATATTTTTTACCAACTGAGGAAATTGTTAGGCGAGCAAAAGAAGCACATCAACTTGGAGCAACCGAAGTATGCATCCAAGCAGGCATTCCTCCAGATATGGATGGAGGATTATATGAAAGCATATGTCGTTCTATAAAGACTGAAATCCCAGATATTCATATACATGGATTTTCTCCAGAGGAAGTTTTGCATGGTGCAACTAGGTCAAACGTTTCAGTAAAAGAATATCTTGTAAGATTAAAGGAGGCAGGAGTCAACACACTTCCTGGAACTGCAGCAGAGATTTTAGACCAGCCCATGAGAGATAAAATATCTCCTGGAAGAATTAGTGTTAAAGATTGGATTGAGATTATAAAAACTGCTCACAAGCTAGGAATCGGAACTACATCAACTATGATGTTTGGTCATATTGAGAGTCATCATGATCGTGTTGAACATATTGCAAAAATTCGTGAAATTCAAAAAGAGACAGGAGGTTTTACTGAATTTGTACCATTAAATTTCATTTATCAGGAAGCCCCAATGTACAAACATTCTTTGCATAAAGGAATCAGACATGGAGCAAGCGCAAATGATACATTATTGACTCATGCCATTTCCAGAATTATGCTCAATAACTATATCAAAAATATTCAAATGTCTTGGGTAAAAGAAGGGCAGAGGATGTCACAACTAATGCTTATGTGGGGGGCAAATGATTTTGGTGGGACTTTGATTAACGAAAGTATTTCAACTTCAGCTGGGGCTCAACATGGTCAGCTTCTAAAACCAAAGGAAATTAGACGCATGGTTCGCGAAATAAAGCGAATTCCTGCTCAACGAAGCACTGACTATCAAATCTTAAAGACCTTTGAAAATGAGAGTGATTATGAAGATGAAATTGATACTGTGGATGAAAAAAGATTTGGTTCTTATTTTGAACTAATAAAAATAGACAAATACAAATACAAGAATCCAAGGCGATCCTAATTGAATGCCTGTGAAAGGGCACTCTCTCATGCAAAAAAGTTACACATTGAAGAATGTGAAATCATCTCTGTTCAAAAAAAAATTCTGACTATTCGAATTACGGATTCTGAAATTGCAGAAATAAAACAAAATTATGATAACAATCTAGGAGTACGTGTAATTAATCAAAAAAAAATTTCTTCTGCCAGTACAAGTAATTTGGATAATTTAGAAAAAATGATAGAGATTGCTTTGAGCACATCTGCAATACAAAAGCCAAAGGAGTTTTGGAGAGGATTACCAAGTGAATTCAAGACAACAACTCAGATCAAAAAACTATATGATAAAAAATTAGTTGATATATCTGATTCCAAGGCAGCAGATATTGCCATAACGATGATTAATGCTGCATCACATGCTAAAGTAGATTCAATCACAGGATCTCTAAATATTGTTTCAGAAAATGTAGAAATCTCAAATACAAATGGCCTAAACTGTGTGGATGATGCAACATTCATTTCTGGAACAATTAATACAGATTCCAAAGTTGGAAATTCTCCAGTTTCTGGAATCGGACAAGCTAGTTGTAGGACATTAGATTCCTTTTCTGCAAATTCAATTGGAGCAGATTCCGCTGAGATGTGTGTAAATTCAATTAATCCACATAAACCAGAGTCTGGAGAATATAGTATTATTTTTGATCCTTATTCTGTTGGGGAGTTATTGTCATTTGTTTTTGCATCAAATTTTAGTTTAAAAACATACTGCGATAAGAAAAGCTGTTTTTCAGATAAGATTGGTTCTAAAATTGCTGTAGATGAGTTTAATCTAATTGATGATGCCCATTTTCCTGATGGAATTGGGAGCAAAATTTTTGATGATGAAGGAATTACAACTAAACCTAAACCATTTATTGAAAATGGAGTATTTCAAGGCCTTTATTCTGATTTGTTTAATGCCTATAAAGAAGGAAAAGAGTCCTCAGGAAATGCAACTAGAATAGGCTCTCCTATGGGTCGAAGTGCAGACCCTATCCCTACTCCGACTCCGCACAATATGCGAATCATTGGTGGTAAAATGAATAGAGATGAAATTATTAAAGAAACCAAAAAAGGATTGTTAGTTGGAAGACTCTGGTATACATATGCAGTTAATCCAACACGAGGAGATTTTTCTTGTACTGCAAGAAGTGGAATTCAAATTATTGAAAATGGGGAAATAAAATATCCCGGAGCATCGTTTAGAATTGTGCACAACTTGCCATTAATGTTACAAAACATTTCAGCGATAGGTAATGATTCAAAAAATGTTTTACAGTGGGCGTCATTACCCTCAATTACACCAACTATAAAAGCAGAGAGAATTAAAATAATTCCAATTTAATTCCGTGCTAAAAACTAATTAAAAATGAAATATTGTTAGCGAACAAAATCTGAATTTTTGATAACTAGATCATTTGATTTTTAATTAGTTTAAATAGAGTTCATGTTCTTTGATTTTTTATTGTCTGACACCCAGCCTCCGCCAAAACCACAATCTCTGATAGAGCAGTTCATGGGATTTCTTAAGACATTTGGCATCATTGGTTTGGCTATTGCATTTGTAATAGGCGCTGCATCCTCAAAATTAATAACAGCATTTGTTAACGATTTGATCAATCCGTTAGTAGGCCTAGCCTTACCCTCAGGAAATTTGAAAGAATTATCCTATAATGTAACAAATTCTATAACTGGTGCAACATCAACATTTGCCTACGGTGATCTAATTGCTAATATTATTGACTTTGCAATTATCGCCATGCTAGTATTCGTGATGTATAAGATATTATCACGTAATCCTATGTTTGGAGTAGAAGACAAGACCAAAACCAAATAATTTTTTTAGATATTTTATCCATTAATAATCATAGAATACTATCTGCGATCAAATATCATACACGTTAGTTGAAAAAAGGAATCCAGATAGTCCAACAAAGCTTCATCTCAAAGTTAATAAGGTAAAGTACGGTACTATACCGTATGATGAGAGCGCGATTAACTTACATCCCAGTAGATGTTGCAGATCAATTTGGGGATTTTATCATAAAGCGGGATGAGCAGATCTTAGATGCAGTAAGAGCACGAACGCGTGATTTTAGCACCTTGTCGCTTTTAAAGCTCCTATATCAGGTACGAGGAGAATCCATGACATTTTCGGATCTATATTCAAAATCCAAAATACGAATGAAAAGATCGTTTCTTAACTACCTACACCTTTGTGTGGACTATAATTTTATCGAAAAAAAATCAGTTGGGCAAAATATGATCTATTCAATCACTGAGAAAGGCATGACGATGTTGAATTTGTTTATGCAAAAAACAATTGTAAAAGATGAACCCGTATGAATGCAGATGAAAGACGATCGCATAGGCTAAATCAACTTTTACAAATATATCTTAGACAGCGAGATGAACACGCGTTATATCAAAGAGCAAAGAATTTGGGAGTATCAGATGCAACAGCAAAAGATTATCTTAGAACAGTAATAATTAGAGCAAAAACAATAAAAAAATTAAATTAAAAATAATATGTAAAACTAGACAAACAATGACATTTTAAGCCCAAGATATAGTAGTAGTTTGATTTGGCAATGATAAAGCTGAAAGGATCAGGAGGTTCAATAGTTGCAGAAATAAATGATGAGCAAGCAAAAAAAGCAGATTTGGGAGTTGGGGAATTGTTTCTAGCCCCTTTGGGAAGACTGGAACAAGAAAAAATTTCAAAGTATTATTGTAAAAAATGCGATGCGGAATTTGGAAAACCGCCAAAAATTGAATTCGAAAACCCAAATGAGGAGGTTGCGCCAGGAATGATTTTAAAAGAAAAAGGACAATACACTTGTCACCAATGTAATTCTAAGATTGGGGAGTATAGAGAATTTTCAAAACTAGTATAATTAAAGAAAGAAAATTCTATTGATATATGTGGAATTATAACATTTAGAAAAGTAATTAGACCCAAGAATTTGACGTAATGAATGCAACAAGAAGCATTTCCAGAAGCCGAAGTTTATGAGATAAAAAAAGTAAATTATAACTCGCCAATCATTTTTGCTGGATTTGTAGGTGCAGGCCTTGCAGGCCCAATTTCTGTTGGCTATATTATTGAAAAACTAAAAATGGAAGAAATTGCATTTATGAGATCAAAATACCTCCCGCCTTCAACAGTTTTTTTTCAAGGAATGTTAAGACATCCATTTCGTTTTTACTCAAATAAGGACGGAACAATTTGTGCTATAATTTGTGAAATCACGTTAAGAATGGAGGGGCTTTACACGTTGGTATCAGCAATACTAGATTGGGCAGAACAAAAAGGCTCACATGAAATAGTTATCCTAGATGGGGTTGCAAGCGAAAGTCATGATGATAAAGCATATTGTGCAGCAGAAGAAGACCTTTGCAGAGTAATGCAAGATAAGGGAATTAGTATGATTAGACAGGGCTTCATTACAGGAATGCCAGGTGGGATTCTAAATGAGTGCATGATGCGTAAAATTAAGGGGGTGTCATTTCTTGTAAAAGCTGATCACAAAAAGCCGGATCCTCTAGCTGCTGCAACACTAATTGATGCTGTAAACAGAGCATATGAAACGGATATTGATGTTGAAGACCTAAAAAAACAAACGGAAGAACTTGGTATCGTTTTAAAAGAACTCTCTGAAAAATATTCAGAGGATAGAAAAACAGACACCGGGATGTACATGTAATATTTTTGATGGGCTTGAATTCATATTACCAAAATCTAAATTCCATTCTAGGCAGGAATAATTTATGGCGATAACTTACAAAAGTGCAGGAGTAGATGTATCAAAAATTAAACATAGTCAGAGAGAAATAGGTAAAATTATTTCTTCAACCCATAGACTCTCAAAAATAGTAAAAATTTCTCATGGATTTGGTCATTATGCTGGAATTGTTGAGATTTCTGGAGGAAAACTATTAGCAACTCACACCGATGGAGTTGGGACAAAGGTAATAATTGCAAACATGATGAAAAAATATGATACAGTAGGTATTGATTGTGTGGCAATGAATGTTAATGATATTATTTGCGTCGGTGCAACCCCAATTTCTTTTGTTGATTATATTGCTGCAAATAAAAATGAGCAAAAAATATTAAAAAAAATTGTGGAGGGTTTAGCAAAAGGAGCAAAAAAAGCTGAAGTCCCAATAGTTGGAGGTGAAACTGCCATTATGCCAGACCTAATAGCTGGAAAGGGTTTTGGATTTGATCTTGCTGGAATGGTGGTTGGGCTTCTTTCAAAAAAACAGAGAGTTTTAGGAAATTCAATTAAAGTTGGGGATGTAATTATTGGTGCAAAAAGTTCTGGTTTACATTCAAATGGATATTCACTGGCAAGAAAAGTTTTGTTTTCAAAATATTCAATTAAAGATAAAATTAAGGGAGTAGGGATTTTAGGAGATTTGCTTTTATCACCAACTGAAATTTATGTAAAGCCAGTTTTAGAGATACTAGATAAATGTAAAATAAATGGCCTAGCACACATTACTGGAGGGGCATTCACTAAACTATTACGATTAAAAAAAATTGGTTTTAATTTGTATGATATGCCTAATCCTCCTCCAATATTTGGACTAATAGGGGAGCAGGGTGTAAAATTAGATGAAATGTATAAGACGTTTAATATGGGAATAGGTTTTTGTGTAATTGCTCCTAAAGATCAAGAAACTAAAATTAAAGCAATTTTTAGAAAACATAAAATCGAGAATCAAGAAATTGGAAATATTATTAATAAAAAAGGAGTTTTTATAAATTCCAAAAAAATTGCATAATGTATTAGACAAATTTGAGATAATTTTTAACTAATAACTACCTTATATGGACCACTTTTAACTTCTAAAATAGGGGATGGATTGGCAGCTGAAACTCACTTAATTGAAATCATAATTGGAGTAGGAATTTTGTTATTTGCCGCCAAAGTAATGGCAGAGCTTTTCCTAAGACTAAAACTTCCAATTGTTTTAGGGGAACTTTTAGCTGGAATGATTATCGGACCATTTGCTCTAGGATCATACCTAGTGGTAGATGACATGCCACTGCTTCACATAGGGAGTGAAATTAAAGTACTTGGAGAAATTGGTGCACTAGTAATTTTATTTATGGCAGGACTAGAAATGACCCCAAAAGAATTTCTTAGAGGAGGCAAGGCAGCATTTACTGTTGGAACTTTAGGAGTAATTGTCCCATTCTTTGCAGGACTTGTTGCTTTTCAAATGTTTGGATTTGATGTATTTCAGTCATTATTAATTGCCACTGCACTTACCGCAACAAGTATTGCAATATCTATTCAAGTTTTATCTGAATTTGGTAAAATAAAGTCGCCAGAAGCTCGATTAATTATTGGTGCTGCGATAGTAGACGATATTCTAGCAATTGCCATTCTTTCAGTTGTTACATCAATTGGAGGAGATGTTACAAATATTCAGGTTCTTGATGTCACATTTACAATTCTAAAAATACTCGGATTTTTTGCAGTAATCCTAATAGTATCAATTATTGTTTTTCCAAAAATCATTACTCCCAGATTATGGCATGCAAAGGGAAGTGTTGAAGGGATAGCCACTGCATCTTTCTTTGGAGCCGCTGCACTAGCTGGCTCAATTGGATTGTCTCCAATTGTAGGCGCATTTGCAGTTGGTATGGCACTTTCAACAACCAAGGTTTTTGAGAAAGTAGAGCACTTCATAGAAAAGATTGGATTAATTTTTGCTCCTCTATTCTTTGCAATAATTGGAGCCCAAGTAGACTTTAGAGGGATTGATTTGCAGATATTAATGCTGAGTGGAATTATAATTGTGATTGCAGTATTTACAAAATTATTTGGATGTGGACTGCCAGCTTGGCTTTTTCTCAAAAATAAAACTCAGGGAATGAGAGTAGGTATAGGAATGATTTCACGTGGTGAAGTTGGTCTAATTGTTGCAGGAGTTGGGTTATCTGCTGGAGTTTTAACTTCTAGTGTTTATTCAACCATTGTACTAATGGTTGCAGCTACTACAATAATTACACCTATCTGGCTAAAGATGGATTATAGAAAAGAAGTAAAGGGAACCAAGCCAGATTAGAGCTCATCAGGCAATACATCTGTAGAAAATAAAAACGATGCAAAATAGCTTGTTCCAAATTTATTTTATAACAATTATTTACGATTAAGGATTGTTTGAATCTAAAAATCTTAAATTCAACGATAATTAGAATTGGATAAGTGACATGTCATCTAAAGATAAAATCTTGATTTCTGATTTGATGGAAGGTTTTGTCAGTGAAGTTCCTGCAAAACCTTTTGTGACATTTTGTGTTGCATGTAACAAAGGAATAATTACTGAGGATATGCTATATGAAAAGGGTAAGGCTTTTCATAAAGAATGTTTTGAGAAATTTGGAAAAAATTTTCCAGCAGTAAATCAAGATCTTCTTTCTCAAAGTACTAATGCCAAAGTTGAATTAGTTCAGTTAAAAAATTTAAAGATTAGAATGACTGGAGCACCTAAACCAAACATAGTATCACGGCCAAAAACAAAGAAAAAAACAAAGCGTAAGATCAAAAAACAGAGAAAAAATAAACGAATACCTAACCGGAAAAAACCTACGAAAAAGCGAACATCTAAGAAAAAGACATCACGTAAAGGGGCAAAATCTTCTAAAAAGAATACACGAAGAACAAAAAGACGTATTTCAAAAAGAAAAAAAACTAGGAGATAATGGAAAAGACCTTTTATGTGTTTAAAGAATTTATGAGCGAGTTTAATCACAATAATAATGCAAAAATCAGAATCACTATTCTCAAAGGCATGTTTTGAAATCTCTCAGAACCTTTTAGCAGTGACCTCCCCAACTAAAAATGAGGTTAAAAAACAAATCAAAAAAATTTGTACTAAATATTCTCTTGGAAGAATTCCAAGAAATTATGAAATATTATCTACAGTTAGTAATTCAGATTATTTAAAATTACAAAAAATGTTACTAAGAAAACCAGTAAAGACTGCGTCAGGAGTTGCAGTAGTTGCGCTAATGCCAAAACCTTTTGCGTGTCCTCATGGAAGGTGCACTTATTGTCCTGGTGGAGTGAGTATTAACACCCCCAATAGCTATACAGGAAAAGAACCATCGACAATAAATGCAATAGAAAATGAATATGATGCAAAAAAGCAAATTGTAACAAAATTAAAAAAATTATTTGCGTATGGCCATGATCTTTCAAAACTTGAGCTGGTAATTGTAGGAGGGACGTTTCTTTTTATGCCAAAAGATTATCAGGAAAATTTTATCAAGTTATGTTATGATGCATTAAATAGTTCTGACTCTTTAACTTTAGAAGAAGCCAAGCTAAAAAATGAACATGCTGATATTAGAAATGTAGGATTTACTATAGAAACTAAACCTGACTATTGTAAACAAGAACATGTTGATCTTATGTTACATTATGGTGTCACCAGAGTTGAGATAGGAGTTCAAAGCTTACATGAACAAGTTTATGATATTGTAAACAGAGGACATAATTTTTCTGATGTAGTAGAATCTTTTCAAATAGCAAAGGATGCAGGATATAAAATCGTGGCACATATGATGCCCGGATTACCTTCAATGACACCTGAGGAAGATATTAATGATTTTAAAACTCTCTTTGAAGATCCGCGTTTTAAACCAGATATGTTAAAAATTTATCCTTCTTTAGTTTTAGAAGGAACCCCACTGTTTAAGGAATTCAAAGATGGAAAATACAAACCATATTCGGATCAAGAAATGATTAGAGTTTTGACCGAAATTAAAAAAATGGTTCCTTCATGGGTTAGAATAATGAGAGTACAAAGGGAGATTTCATCAAGTGAAATAATTGCAGGTCCAAAACTTGGAAATCTACGTCAAATAGTTCAGAAAAATCTTAAGGAGCAGAATCTCTCCTGCAAATGTATTAGATGTAGAGAGGCAGGATTATCAAAGAATTTTGATTTTTCTTCCAAGTTAAGATTAATGCGGGAAGATTATTTATCATCTGGAGGAAGCGAAGTCTTTTTGTCATATGTGGATTCAAATGATGCAATCTATGGTTTTTTGAGATTAAGACATCCAAGCATAATGGCACATAGAAAAGAAATTTCACAGGATACCTGTATTGTTAGGGAATTACATGTTTATGGCAAATCACTAAAAATAGGCGAGAAAAATAAAAACGACATCCAGCATTCAGGATTAGGCAAAGGTTTGATGCATGAAGCTGAAAAAATTTCTAAAGAGGAATTTAATGCTAAAAAATTATTGGTAATTAGCGGGGTAGGAACCAGGGAATACTATCAAAAATTAGGATATTCTAGGTTTGGACCATATATGGCCAAAGAGTTGGATTAGTAAAATGTCTGAGCAAAGTGTAATTGGCAAAGGAACTTGGATTGATAAGCTTGCCCATGAGTTAATTGAAAGAGAAAAAACTCTGGGTAGAAATACCGAACTATTACGCGTAGAGAGTGGACTAGGAGCATCTGGGGTACCCCATATTGGTAGCCTTGGAGATGCTGTAAGAGCATACGGAGTAAAACTAGCGCTGGAAAATTTTGGTTACAAATCTGAGCTTATTGCTTATTCAGATGATTTAGATGGTCTAAGAAAAATCCCAGAGGGATTTCCAGATTCGTTAAAAGAGCATTTAGGAAAAAGTGTCTCAAATATTCCAGACCCATTTGATTGTCATGATTCGTATGGGATGCATATGAGTAGCCTTTTACTAGATGGTCTTGATAAACTGGGAATAAAATATGATTTTAGACGGGCTAAGGACACATATGAAAAGGGATTACTAAAAGATCAAATACATACTATTTTAGTAAACCGTAAAAAAATTGGTGAAAAAATTGCAGAACTAACAGGACAAGATAAATTTCAACAGTATCTTCCATATTTTCCTGAATGCCCTAATTGTAAGAAACTTTACACAACTGAATCTTTTGAATATATTTCTGATGAAAAAAAGGTAAAATATCGATGTAAGGACGCAACAATTGGTTCTCATAATATCAAGGGATGTGGGAATGAGGGGGAGGCTGATATTACAAAAGATCTAGGCAAGCTAGCTTGGAAAGTGGAGTTTGCTGCTAGATGGCAAGCATTTGATATACGATTTGAAGCATATGGCAAAGATATTATGGATTCAGTTAAGGTAAATGACTGGGTTGCAGATGAAATTCTAAATTTTCCTCACCCTCATCATATAAAATATGAAATGTTTTTAGATAAGGGAGGAAAAAAAATTTCCAAATCATTAGGAAATGTTGTTACATCTCAGACATGGTTAAAATATGGTAGTCCTAAAAGTATTTTGCTTCTTCTTTACAAAAGAATTTCTGGGGCACGCGAGCTAGGATTTGATGACATACCATCCCTCATGGATGAGTACAATGAGCTTGAAAATATTTTCTTTGGGAAAATAAAAATCGATAACCCTGCAAAGGAAACAAAGATGAAGGGACTTTATGAATATGTTAATTTGTTAAATACCCCAAAGGCATTGTCCCCCTATGTCAGCTATAGATTGCTAATAGAGTTAGCCAGATTATTCAAAGAAAACAGAACTGAACTTGTTATGAAGAAACTAATTGAATATGGAGTTATTAAGAATCCTGAGCCTCAAATTGAAAAACTTATTACAATGGCAGGAAATTTTGCAGATGACTTTGAATTACAAGAAAAGGTAGATGTTCAAATTGACAGTATTACGAAAAATGCGTTAGGAGAGCTAGCAGAACTGCTTGAAAAAGATGATGAACCAGAAGATCTACAAAACGCAATTTATCAAATTGCAAAGAAAAATAATATACAGCCAAAAGATTTTTTTAAAATTCTTTATCAAATCATCCTTTCTACAAATAGAGGTCCAAAAATCGGACCTTTTATTTTAGATATTGGCAGAAAAAAAGTAGCAAAAACATTAACAAATTATCTTTAGGGAATGACTATTTTTGGTTCATGCTGATCATAATAGACCAAAAAAAAGCGGAGGTTTTTTTCTAGTAATATTTGGAGCCTTATTGTTAATTATTGCACCAACCATATACCCAATGGATTCAAGTCTTGGCATCATGGCGTTTGTGGCAGGTTTTATTATTGGGGGAATAGGATTTTACTTACGGTTTATAAAAAAACATAGTGCAAGTTAAACGAAATGTTCATCTTACCCAGATCAAAAAAATCAAGTGATTAATTTGGGACTCTTTAATCGATTTAAAAAAGATGAGGAAGAAATAATCTCAGAAGCACCCCCAGTCAAAAAACCAGCAGAGATTGAAAAAGAGCAAATTGAGACAGAGCTTGACTATTTAAAAAAGGAAATTAAAGACAAAACAGAATCGTATGACTCTATTTTTAAAAAATTAACAACTGTAAAAGAAGAATATGATTCAGTCATTGCTAAGGTAATGTCTGCAAAGAGAGAGGTACAGGAGAAAACAGCAGAGATAGAGGTAATGAATGAAGAATATGGTGAAATATCATCTAAAATAGCCTCTGCAAATAGTCAGTTAGAAATTATAAAAAAACAACATGAAGAAATAAAAACTGATTTTGAGAAATTTGAAAAAGCTAAATCAGAATTAGAGTCCTTTAAAACAGAAATTGAAAAAGCTAAATCAGAATTTGCTGAAATTCAAGCAAAAATTGAAGTTGGTAAAACAAAATTAGGGGAAATTGCTAAACTTGAGATTGAATATGAAGAAATTAAAGAAAAAGTTGAAGCAGCAAAAAAGGAATTAAAATTTACAGAATCACAAACTTATACTGCTGGCCATAGAGATTCACCTAAAAGCATCATAGAGGCAGCAAGTTCAATGATGGCGGCAATTAAAGCAGAATTACGTAAGACACAGCTAGAACTAGAATCTACAAAAAAGACTTTAGAAGAAGAACGAAATGCCAGAGGAGAGTAATTAGAATAGGAAGGCACCCTCACATCAATAGTGTGGGAATGTCACCCAGCAAAATCAATGCGAGGATACCTATTGAATAAGTGCCAACAGAAAAGTTATCTTTGTGTTTGTAATTTTATGCAGACAGGATGATTGAAGCAAAAAAAGGTTAGATAAAGTAAAATTAGATTTATTTTATTTTTTTAATAAGTTCATTTTTGATGTACAAAAATTCCTGCTCTGAAATCATTCCTTTTTCTTTTAGGGCGGAAAGCTTGATTATTTCATCAATGACTGATACTTGGTTAGGTTGAGAGTTGTTTGCAGGAATAGTTTTATTTGTCTGAACAGGTTCATTATGATTTTCATTACCTGAAACTGATTCAATTGTAGTATTTCCATCTAGATCAACTACTTCATCAAGAAATACCTTTTCAGAACACCCAACAAGTTGAGTATGATGAATTAATTCTTCTCCCGCATATTCAATTGGAACACCTTTTTTTGTTTTAAACCCACACATCTCACAAGAAATTATGAATTTTCCCCGTGCAACGTTGGGATGAGTGCCTATGCTTTTTCTAATGTATTCAGAGTATCTTGTTTTTATGCACTGATGTCCTTCTGTTGATTTGTGTTCATTACAAAATTTGAATCCGCAATATGTACACATGGAAGGAGATTTCAAGCCTTCTCCGCAAAAAAGACAAACATTTGCAAGCGATTTTTGTGATAATGTCATTGTTCTAGGCATAAATCAACTTTTTTTATTAAAAAGTAATAGCTTTTCATTTTGAATAAACACAGATGTTTCTGAAAATCTAACGCATTAGTTCTGCAGCATAGCCATAAAAAAAGAAAAAACCAATTCCCCCACCTATAATTCCGATCCAAATTGCTATATTTTTCTTAGTTAACATAATTTTGAAAGAATTATCAGGGTAATTTAATTTAAAAGTTAACCATTCATCATACTTGAAAAATCAAAAGCTGTAAACTTAACTCAAAGAAAGATAATCAAGAGTATGACAGTTATTAAAAAAATTATGAATGTATTTTCATTTATTGTTGGAGGGATAATAGCTATTGCAGTTGGTTTTTTTATGTTAAGGGGAACAATGCGAATGTGGGACAAAAATAAAGATAAAAGTAAACCGTTTGATGAAGATAATTCAAAAAATCCTTAATTTGGCATCTAGAGTTTTTTTATCTCTGATTAGCTAAAATAGCAGTATATTGTAACAAAGACATGGTAGGCCCAAAAGATGGAGGATTTGGTTTTGATCAGTCCAAAAAGTATTCCAAGGTTGAAAATTTAGAAAAAATTTGCGTGCAATGTCAGGCAGGTCAACATAAAAAATGTCTTGCAAAAACAAAGCAAGAACCTAATTGTGATTGCGAATACTGTATAATTTATGGATGATCTTGGTTTTTTGAAGATATTATTCTTTTATAGATTTATGAGTTCCATCACACATTGGTCTATTCTTTGATTGTTGACAACCACATGCATGAACAGATGTGTCTTTATCAAAGGTAATCACTTTAGGGGATATTCCAGATCCTTTATGTGAGCCATCACAATAAGGACCATTTTTTGATTTACCACACATACAAAAAGCGATAGTCTCACCAGTTTTTGCATTAATTACAAATGGTTTGTTTTGCCAGCCAGACATTATGCTATTCCTTTTTTTCCTGTAGTTATGTCATAAGATTCATCAATTGTAGAAACAAAGATTTTCCCATCTCCTTTTGCTCCCGTATGAACAGTATTCATTATTGCTTTAACGATTGAATCGACCAGCGAGTCTGTAACAATTGTAGTGACTGTATCTATTCTACTATATTCGGCAACATAGCGTGCTGTCCCTTTTGCTCCAGTAAAAGAAGGTCTTTCACCTGCACCTTTTCCTCGATCTTCTGAAATAGTAACTCCACCCGCACCTGCTTTAATTATTGCATCAGTTACTGCTTTGCGTCTTATTGTTGGAGTCATTGCCACTATTCTCTTCATGTCTGTTTTTCTATTTCAGGGATTAAAAACTGTTCTGTAGTATTGTTTATTTTTGACATGAAATAAGGACATAATCAATTATTTTGTTCTGAGACACTTCATTCATTTTGTTAATAGATTTGAAAAGAATATTTTCAACATAGGGGGGATATTTAGTAGAGATTTTAGATTTAATGGAATCTCTATTTTCAAAATAAAATCTTGCCAATTGCTCATAGACATTTGGACCAATTTTCTGGATATCTATATCATAAAATCCTTCTTGTTTTATTAGTGATTTAACAAAATCAATACTATAATGTTCAGAAGACCAAGTCATTGAGAGTAATCCTAATTTCATTATAGGTGAAATGTGTTTTTCAAGCATTACTGGGATAGCCATTGCCAATATCCCATTTTTTTTTAATATTCTATAAGATTCTGAAATAAAATTTTGCAGTGGTTTAAAATGTTGAGCAGATTCCAGCGATACCACGCGATCAACGGATTCTTTTTCAAAAGGAAGCATGGTGGCTGTAGAGTTTAAAAACGTAAAATTACCATTTTGGGTATTTTGTAGTTCAAGTAAAGTACTGACATTTTTTATTGATTTTTTTAATTGCTTGAAGTTAATATTTACACAAGTTATTTCAGCAGGCTGGTAATCAGAGAACCACTGGATTGCTGGAGAACTCAGTCCACTTCCCACATCTACTATGTGTTGATTTGGGGCAAATTTTGCAATTTTACCAAATATTTTACACATGTTATTTTGAGCATCAAGAGGGGTTTTCGTAGTTTTATCCCAAAATCCAAAATTTAACATGAAACCTCCTGTTGCCAATTGCATTAGATCAGAAAGTGAGTCATAGAGATTTACCACGTCCTTTTCATTTCGACGAAATGTCCAGAAAAAAACGTCAAGTAAATTAATTTTTTTCATAGATTAATTCCATATAATTTGTTAAGATAAAACGTTTAGTTAATTTAGGATTTGTTATCATCTAAATCAGGAACAATATATGGTTTTTATCATGTAATTTTTTAACATTATTTTCGTTATGGAAATTATTCCAGTAAAGAAATTTTTCTTTATTTTTCATTAATGTCAGGCTAATCTAAGAAACTTCATTAGATATTTTTTGTTGAAGATCTTCTGCAAGTTGTTCATAGTCTTTTCTTGTTTTTCCGATTTCATCAAGTTTAATTTTTTCAATTTCATTTAGCTCTTCATCTACTTGTTGAGAAACATTTTGTAGTCGTGATTCAGCCATCATGAACAAGCGATTATTTTCTTTCCATAGATGTTGTGTAACGTGTTCAACATATTCTTTGAGATCAGAGATAAGTTCAGTTGCATCAGAGTTCTTAAAGTAATTTTGTGCGGATTGCTCCATTTTATTTCCAATTTTCCTTGTAATCTCATGCTCCATTAGCATCTTGGCAATTGGTCCCATATGAGTCGGCATGCCTGCTCTTTCTAATGCCGGAAATAACGATTTTTCTTCTTTTCCATGATGACAAACATCAGTAAAATTTTTAGAAAAATCAATTACTGGAAGTAAAATTGATTCTGGTATTTTTTTACCAGATTCTAAAAGTTGGATTGTTATCTCCATAGATTTTATGACTTTGTCAATCAAATCATGATCACGTTTAAGTGATACAGTAGACATGGTTAGAATTTTTTATATGGAGTATATTTCTATTTGTTTTAAAAATAATATCTCAGGGGGATTCTATGATTTGTTTCATTGATTGCATAATTTTTTCAATTTCTACCATACGCTCGTCAAATGATTTATCACTAATTTCATCAGGTTTTATTATAGTTGTGATTACTGTGGAGTCATTGCCGTTAGAAATTACCCTCATAGGTACATTCCATTTGGCCTCCTCATCTACAAATTGATAATCCAGTAAACCAAGTTGTTTATTTTCATTAAATTTTAGTTTAGCAGGGCCATGAAGTCCTGTAAAAGACCACCACCCATCGCTATTTTTTTTGGCATCTGGCATCATTTTTGGCGGGATGTTTAAAATTGCATCAAAAGTTTCAGCGGTTTTGCGATTTATTTTAAGTGTGATTGTACGGGAACGGATATCCATGTTTTGGGATATGTGTAATTATTAAAAAGCATATGGTAGAAATTATATGAATTTCCTTCCGGATACGGTGTACCCTGTGGGAAGTTAAAAAATAAAAAAGGAGGATGTGTGGCTTATCGTGCTCTTTTTGCACGGGATAAAGCTTGCCTAAAAGCAGCTCTCCTCTTGCCAGCTGATCTTTCTGCAATTCGTAGTGCTCTCTTTACACTTTGGACTTTGTTCTGAGCTCGCTTTAGTTCGCTTTTTCGTTTGTTAGCAACTATTAGTGCTCGTCTTGCGGCTTTACCGCCAGAACTTCGTCCTGCAGATCTTCTTGCTCTACTTCTTGATCTGCTTCTGGATCTACTTCTTGAAGATCTGCGTGCAGATCTTCTTGAACCTCTTCTTCGTGAAGCCATACTAGGGGCATCGAGGCTTTGAATAAAAATAGTGCTTGTGTAAAAAGTTTAGAGCTAGAACAAATTAGTTTATTTGAAAAAATGAAAAAAATATACGTATTATTAAAAATTTACTATGAAATTATAGTCAATTGGCATCAAAGAACCAATGATTCGGATCTGAATGACGAGCTTCACTGCTCTAACCCGAAAATAGCTTGTGAGTATTCAAAATATTTCTCAATCTAGCCAATTAACAATTAATTTAATAAAAATCAATTAAATATATTTTTGT
>DASPGM010000027.1:0-15884 GCA_035620615.1 Nitrosopumilaceae archaeon
ACTCTAGTCACGTATGACTTGAATATGACCAAAACCTCATCTACTCTCTTTGGCCCCAATCCAATATCAGAGCATATCGCTGAAGCAGTAACATCTTTTGAGGTAACATATGGATAAGTACCATGCCATAAAGAAAGATGAGTTCCTTGGGTACCTTCAACTAGAACATTTTCTTGAGAATCAAGAGCTGCATTTACTTCAGTTGGTATATCACCCAAGTAAGAAGATAGTGACGGGATATCTTTGGCAAGTTTTAGAGTGCGCATAGCTCGCTCAGCATTAGCAGGACCGGTTCCAGAACCTGTACTTCCAATTGTTTCTTTTAATCTTCCTTTTGAATCTTCATCGAGATGGTGTTGTTCTATAATTCCACAATTATTGTCCACTATAGTTCTATTCGAAACCTGAAAATCATTTATTTCTTTGAGTAAGACTTCGGGATTAATTACTACTCCTGGTCCGATCATTACTTTAGAATTTTTATTTAAAAATCCACTTGGTAACATTCGAATTTTGTAAGTTTTATTACCATCAGTAACAGTGTGACCTGCATTAGGGCCTGCCCCCCCTCTTACTACAATTGAAGGATTATCTTTCATAGCAAGATAAGAAATTATTTTTCCTTTTCCCTCATCTCCAAAAAATCCACCAACTACCACTGTCGAAGGCATACATGACAAAGCGTTGAGATGTTGTATTTAAGCTAAATTATTGCCCACCATTTTAATATCCTTTTTTTACAAGTGTAATATTGTCTGAACCAAACTATGCTGGAAATATAATTATAATTTTAGCAAATTTACCAGATTTTCTTAGAACACCGATCTTAAAAAAGAGAATGCTAGAATTTTTTTCAATGACAGAAACCGATCAACGAGAGATAATTAATAATGCTCTTGAGGCAGGTCCCACTATTCCGTTTTCAAATTTTTCAAAATTATTTAAAACTTGGCTTGAGGTTCTAACAAGTGTAACTGAAAAACAAAGGGAAATAATGTTTTCTAAATATATTGATGAGATTAGTGCTGCTCCTCAAAAATTAATTTCATTTAATTTAGATGGAATTTTTGAGATATTCTTATCACTTGATAATTCAAAAAAAGAGATTCTTGCAAGTTCTATTAATAGAGTATTTTCTAATTTGGAAGAAGATAGAAAAAAGAAGATATTTTTGATTATTCCTGATAATATTAAAAATCATTTAGGGTTTTGAGGATCTTCAGGATTACGATTTTTTTCATCAGAAAAATCTACTACATCTCCTTCTGGAGTTCTAACTCCCACAAAAATTTGCTCATTTTTTTTAAGTAATTTTCTATGATCTGGAAGGGACATATCTAGTCTCATTTCATTCATAACCATTATTCGATATTCTTTCCATCCTTCCCAGCATTGATTACAGCAGGGATAAATGGCTGCTTTAGGGTCTAAAGTAGTATCTTCTGGAATTGGATTTTTGCATTTAGTACAGGTTTTACTCATGTTATAGAAGCTTATCTAAACTCCTTTTATCTTTTATTGAAACTAAACCAATAATAATTAATTTGTACTAAATTAGATGTGAAGATAAAGTGCCCAAAATGTAATCAGGGGGCTGAACTTGCATCCGATTTTTCTGTAGTCAGATGTGAGCATTGTAAATTAGATATGAGTTATGGAGAATATGTAAAATTTGTTGCACATAATGTTTCTAAATATTCTGATATATTAGGAGATTATGCAGGTAGTACAGAAGGAGAAACTGCTGGAACTCTAGATGAATGGGATTAGTCATTTAGTTAAATGATTCATCAAGTTAAAATAATTAAGTTGAATGAATAATTTGCATAATTGGAATTCTTACTTGAAAATGTTCTAAATTTAATTGGTTTTATTGTAGGTCTTACTATAGGCATTATTGCATGCATTGGTTACAAAAATACTGGAAGTGCAACTCTATTTAGATTATCAATAGCATTTTTGTCAATTAGCGTTGGATTTTTTGTTGTTTGGTCTGGATATATGATAGAGGATTTTATTTTACAACAAGGGCATATAGAGCGTTGGATTCAAACTTTAGGAATTATAATTCAAACAGTAGGATATTTTTTTATTGCATTCTCACATAGTATTAAATCGTTTTTACCAAAATCAAGATATCTAAGATCAATTGGAATAATGCCACTGTTCATTGTATCTACAATTCATATTGAACATATTTTTCGAGCAGTATCTTTTATTTTATTGATATATGGTGCTATCGAAACTATTCTTTCTTATTTTGAAGGTAAAAAGAAAGGAACTGTTTTTGTTGCAATGGGATTATCATTTCTTGCGTTAGGAGAATTTCTAGGATGGTATTCTTTTGTTTTTCCTGAATCAATATTATATTATCTTTCTATTTCCATTAAAATTGCGGGATTAATTTCTCTCTTTATTCCCGTAAGTAAAATTCCATTTATTAAAATTAAATTTGATCCTGAGATCTAAACAGGGTTAAATTCATAGAAAAACTCTATTCAGAAAAAGGAAAATTGGGCAAATTATATTGTCAATTTCTTTTATCTTCATAGTATATTGAACAATATGGTGTTACTATCATATTCCATGACTAAATCAAATATGGAGGCAAAAATGGTGAGCTCATACAGACCTCATATGAAAATTATTGGAGATATTTTATCCACAGCTAGAGATGATTTAGATTCAGAGGATGGGGCAACAGTCACTTATCTGATTAGAAAGGCTAATGTTTCACATGTAAGAATTTCAAAAATTCTAAACAATTTAGTTTCGCAAGGATTACTTGAACAAGTAGACTCACAGGGAGCGTTTAGATATAAAATTAGTCCAAACGGAAGAGAATTTCTTGTAGCATATCAAACCTTTAGTAGATTTGCAGAAAATTTTGGTTTGTTAATTTAGTCGTTATCTTCAGAGTTATCTAAATCATCATCTTCAAAATCATCTTCAAATTCGTTATCTTCAAAATCAGTTGGTTTACTTTCCATAAAGTTTCTTAAATCCTTGAAAAGTAATTATTAATACATATATTTGAAATTATCTTAATATCACCTAAGAGATAGAATTGTTTTAAGATGCAGAAATTAATTACAGTAGGATAGTTATTTTGAATTTAATTATTACATGTCCAAGGCATTTTGAAGAAGAAGCAAGTAATGAAGTAACGGAAATTCTCACTGATTTAGGAGACAAAACACCTAAAATTACGATATCAAATATGCCAGGAATTTTGACTGGGTTTACAAGTCTTGAACCAATTAAATCAATAAAAAAAATAAGGGAAAAAATTCTGGATGAACCCTGGTTTATCAGATACTGTCTTCGAATAATTCCAATTCAAGCAGTTTGTAAAACAAGTATTGAGGAAATTGAAGGAGAGATTTTAAAAAAGGCTGAGATTATCAAACCCGAAAACAAATATAGAATCACAATTGAAAAAAGAAATTCAAAGATTTCTTCTGAAGAATTGATATCAAAAATTGCAAAAAATTTTACAAATAAGGTTTCCCTTGAAAAACCAGATTGGATCATTTTAATTGAGATAATTGGGGAAATAACTGGCATTTCATTTATTCAATCTAACGATGTACTTAGTGTGGAAAAAACAAAACGTTCCTTATCAGATTAAAATTGCTGCTTTTTCAACAAGTAAATCTTCTAATTTTGATTCAGAATTAATTGCATTCAATTGCTCAGTACTAATGTTAAATTTTGATTTCAAAAAAATATGATTATTTTTTAGAATTGGCATTGAAGATATTAATGAATCTAGTTCAATGTATAGTCTAGGAAAATGATTTTTTTTACCTATGGCAATAAGGACAAAATCCCCTTCTGGGTTAATCCCTACTCTTTTTATGGCATCATTAATTTGGGTAGTACCAGCAAATCTCAATAAAATATCTGTTTCAATTTTTTTGGAAAGTAGAATATTATTTAGCTTAGCCAGTAGCGATATACTAATAATTTTTTTTGCATGGGATTTACCTAGAATATATTTGGAGGATATTGCTTGAAGGATCAGATTTGGGAATTTTATTCGAAGTTCTTCTAAAAAATTAATGTTAAATTTGGGATTTGCTTGTATATAGAATAATTCAATATTTGAATTTGAAATATTAAATTTAATTATTTTAGAGGTACCACCATGTATTATTGGAATAATGCTAATAATATCTCCATTTTTTAGATTAGTTAATGTACCATCTAACGCAGAAGAATCAATTCCGTTTATAGCAATTAATAGATTATTTATATCAAAGTCATAATTGTTTTGAGGTTTATTCTTGATTAAAAAATCAAGTAGTTGTTGTAAGGTGATGTCATTTTTGTCGATGTCTATTTTATCAACAGAAAATGATTTTTTTGCTCCACCTAAAAATTTTACTTTAAGCATAGTGTAAAATTATTCATTGAGGTAAAATTAATCTTTAATCTAGAGACTAGGATGACTCTTCAAGCTCATCTTTTGGAGAGTTTTGTAAATCATCTGAATCAGTATCATCAGTAATTGTAGATTCATCGTCAGTTGCAGTTACGTCTTTTGCTGCTTGACTTTCTTTTAACAATTGTTCTTCTTTTTCTCTAATTTCCCGCTTGATGAATTTAGTAATATATCCTGCTAACTCATTTTTTAATCCTTTTGAGCGAACGATAGAAATTTCATTTAATATTTTTTTATTGTTTTGAAAATCAATTCCAAATTTCGCTTTATTACTTTCTAAGATTTCCATTGAAAGTTTTTTGATTCTATTCACTTATCCCATTATTAGTTGGGGTTTTTTATACCTATATACCCAGAAATGCATTAGAGTTATTTTCTAATATGATTGACATTTCATCATATGTTTTCTTTAATGTCTTTGAGGCACAAAATATGACGCTAGGGATAAAACTTACTTGTGCAGTCTTTAATGAAAAACATCTAGAAAATTTAACTGGCCCGTCAGTCTCTACTAGAATTCTATCTAATTCGGTTTTTGATAATAAAGCCTGTTTATCATTTGCATAAACTAATAGTGGTCCAAAGGAAACATAAAATCCCAAATCCATGGCTTTTGATAGTTGTTGCTTGTTTCCATCAAACCAATGTAGAACCTTTCCTTTAAGCGAATACGAGGGAATAATTTCATAAATTTTGTCAAGGGTTTTTCTAGAATGAATCGAAATGGGTTTTTGTAACTTCTCGGCAAGTCCTAACTGCTCTTTAAAAAGTTCCTCTTGTCTTTGAAATTCTGAAGGTGACGAAACATATGTTGAATCTAGTCCTATCTCGCCTATTCCTGCAATTTTAGAATTATTTTTATTTATTAATTCCTGCATAGGTTCAAAGGTTTCAGTGGATTTTCCTGGATGTATACCAACAAAAGGAAAAATTAGTTCGGATTTTTTTGAAAGTTCTAATGATTTTTTTGAGGATAAAAGATCCTCAGACACACAGCATGCCTTAATATGCAAAACTTCCATTAATTTTACAATAAATGGAATATCTGAATCATATTCAGGATCAGATAGATGTATGTGTGAATCAATTAACCAGTTCATAATTACACCAAATGGATGCTTCCTAAAATAGTCTGCATAAATCGATTCCTTAGTAGGATTTTTTCACACAAAGTCTTTAATCGATTACTTGAAAAATGCAGGTAATGAAATCATCAGAGCTTGGATTATCTGCCATGTATAGGATTTTAAAAAAATCAGGAGCCCACAGAGTGAGTGATGAATCAGCTGATGAGTTAAGGAGAATTATAGAAGAAATAGCTCTTTCTATTGCTAAAAGTGCAGTTGATATGTCATCTCATGCTGGAAGAAAAACTGTCCGAGGTGAGGATATCAAACTTGCAGCCAAACCTTTTACAAAATTCTAATCTAAAGAGTTTAATTGTGAATAGCTCGTTTCTGTGAATACGGTGAGGTGGCAGAGTGGTTATGCGTGGGCCTGCAAAGCCTATCGATAGGGGTTCGAATCCCTTCCTCACCTCCAATGCTTTGAGTTATTGTGTAATTACCTGCTTTTCTAAATATAGAGAATTTTAGAATAATAGTTTGACACAAAATTACAATAAAGGATTACTTAGATATATCCCTGGATCAAGTTCAATCCTAGTTCAGGAAAATAGCAATCAGCCATTAGAAGGATTTTCAAAAAATATCCGCGAGAGTATTAAAGAAAATGCAGAGTGCTCTAAAAATGAAGTTGAAAAAGGACATAATTTTCTACATTGGGTTCTAACTAGAGTATTTGAAGCAACAGAAGACGATGCGGCTGATGCAATAGTTGATGGAGCCAACGATTTGGGAATTGATGCTTATCTTCCAGTTGATTTTTCTGATAATAAAATAAGACTTTTCCAGTCCAAGTATGGAACATCTCATTCAATAGAAGCTATTGCAAAATTCAGGGAAGATGTTAAACGCTTACTTCAAAGCGATGTTACTAAAATGCGCCCAGAGTTGGCTCATTTAGTTACAAAGATACGTGATAAAAATTTGAAAGTAGAGTGCTGCTATGTAACTGATCAGGAGGTGGACTATGAAAATGAGAAATATTTTGAGATAATAGATATTGACGAAATTATTCAAAGATTGTGGAGTAGAATAAAAAAACCTGCAGCTGGAAAAAAATCATCAATAAAATTAGAAAAAATGCTAGGACATGAAAATACAATTGTAGGAATATTGAAGCTTAGAGAATTAACTGAATTTATCTCGAAAAATCGAGACTATGTTTTTGAATCTAACATTAGACAATGGATGCAGTTTAAAACTACAGTTAACAAAGGAATTAGGGAAACCTTACAAAACGTCCCTGACAAGTTCTTTTATTATAATAATGGGATTACAATAGTAGTTAGTAATTTTGAAGAAATAGGAGATAATACTATACTATTACATGCTCCGCAAATAGTTAATGGAGCGCAAACGTCAAATTCAATTGTTGATCGAGCTAAACGAACACATAACTTGGAAGGCAGTATAACAGTTACAATAATTCGTGCTGATGATGAAGAAGATCAAAATAATATTACAAAATATAGAAATTCACAAAATTCTGTCAGGGGCAAAGACCTTGTATCATTAATGGATTTTCATAAATCAATTAAATCACAGTTACAAAACTCTGGATACTTTTATGAAATTCAAGCCGGTTCTTTTGATTCAAAAACTAAATCGCAACAATCGGAATTAAAAGGAGATGGAATTTACAATAAATATCTACCAGAAAATCACAAAAAAGTAATTGTTGCTAAAGATGCCATTCAAGCCCTAGTTGCTGGAATTGAACAAAGACCAACTGAGTCATATAGCTCGCCTGCACAATTTTTACCACGTGGAAGTAAGTATGATGATGTATTCAATGAAAAACTTGAAGACGATTATAGACTTTTGTTATATCCATATCTTGTAAAAGAATTTGCCAAAAACAGCTTAAAGTATGGAAAAAGAGGAGGGCATAAAACAAAACGTTATGCTACATTATTTTTTGTTGCCGTATATTTTCGTATCCTACATAAAAATATCCTAGAAACTAAAGATGATTTTAAAGTGGACATTACAAAATTAGAGCCAATTTTTAGGAGTTTTAAGCTAAATAGTAGAATTTTAAAATTAGCCGATACAGTAGTAACAAAATTCCTTGAAGATACTGTAGTGGATGATGAAATGGAAATAGCAAATACAAAACATAATTTCTTCTCGCATCATGTTTGGAATGATGCAATGCTAAGGGTAGTAGATAAAAAAATAATTCAAGAAGAAGATGAAATTGAGAGTATTAAAAAATTGATTGGTAATTTGGCATAATCAATGATTTACCTTAAACGGTAGATGCCTAACCAAGTAAAAATTTGCAGGAGGTTTACATTGGTCAGACTTTCTACCGTATATTTTCTACAGAATAGTAATATTTAACATGATTTCTTCCATTAAATTATTGGTAAACATCTAATATGATTTTTATATAGAACAAAAAAACAAAATTGGTTTGAAAAAAGAAGAAAAATGCATTTTATGCAATAAACCAGTACAGGTAAAGTATAATCCTATGAAGGAATGGAAAATTGATGGAATCTTATGTAGTAAATGCTATTCTAAAAAAATTTTTGAGTTCTATCCTGGACAACATGTAAGAGTAAATTTATCCGATGATTAATCTAGTAAGGCAAAGTTCACTCAATTCGTTTTGCTATATTTGTTGATATAAAGACAATTCCAAGTTAAAGGATCATTTTTTACTTCATCTTCTTGTAAAAATTTAATGTCTGTAATTGTTTTTTTCTTTTTTAATAAATTCACTTGAAAAGTTTCAAATTTTTTACAATTACATTCCTCGACAAGACAGGAATCTTGCTCGCGATCAAATTCATGATCTTCTTTAATATGACCACAATTACACACTGCGTCGTCTTTTACTTCGTTTTTAAATTTTTTTGTATATGTCCCTAGTCTTAGATAGGCTTCTCCTTCATGACCTTTTTTAAAACGTTCATAGTTTGGGGATTTTTCTAAAATTTTAAAAAAAGATTTGTTAGTTTGAGGTTTTGATGAATCACTCCCCATAACAAACCAATACTGATCATTAGTTTCAACAAAACGAATTTTAATTGAATGATCGTTCCACCAATGAATTGTGTCATGCCAGAGATTAATTGCATGTTTTCGTTCTGAAAATAATGGGATCACATTCATTCTCAAATCGTAATATCGATAAGCCACTCCCAAAAAATCACTAAACCATTGGATCGATGCCTCTTTTGACATATCTGTAAGAGAAGGAAATTGTATTTAATATGTGCAAAATTATGGGTAATATTCTTATATTACTGATTAATGATGCCTATCATATGGTAGGATATAGAACTAGTATGCAGATTGTAGCAGATTTGCTAACTGCGACTGATCAATCAGGGCATGAGGGAATTAAAACTACGTCCCTTCTAACAAAAGCTAATTTATCACATTCTAGACTTTCTAAATTCCTTGAAAATTTGACTGGTGCAGAATTAATCAATAAAATTGATTATGATGGAAAACATACTTTTGTCATTACACCAAAAGGAAGACAGTACCTTGAATCATACAAAACATTTTCAGATATTGCTGGATCTTTTGGATTAGAACTTTAAGATTATTATTTAGACCTTCTATTTTCACGTCTTTTCACATTTTGCTCTCTCCGGTTTTTCATAGCTCCATAAATGATTATAACTATAGAACCTGCGAGCATTGCGTAAAAGAGACCAGGAACAAATGGCTCTCTAGTAACAGATATGATCATTCCAGCAACCAGAAACATCAAAATTATTAGAAGATATTTGTCCACCACTCCCCTAAATTACAAAATAATATATCTTTTTGAATAAACTACATCATAGTTAGATATATTGATAAAAATACTAGAAATGATCGGTTTTGTATTGATTGGAGGAACAATTTACTCTTATCTTGGGATGATTGGAAATGATTTGAGATGGCCGGTCTTTTGGAGCTGTGCTTCAGGGGCCTTGGCAATAATTATTTACAGAAAATTTATGAAAAAGAAATCTTCCCCAAGTAATGCTTGATCAATACACTGTTGGTAGGCAAATTAATGAAAATTGTTGACATGTTTGATCAAAAATTAAACAATCGACAGATCTATAAAGGATGGTTATTCGGGTAATATCGAGGGGAGTATGACAAACGAGGCATCAAAATGGTGGAAAGGCTTAGCTAGGGAATTAGAAGATGATATCGAATCCCTTGAAGAATAATTAAACAAATAAAAAAATTCTAATTAAGATTTTAAATTAAAAAGCCTCGAGTGGGATTCGATCCCACGGCCTAACGCTTACGAGGCGTTCGCTCTACCAGGCTGAGCTATCGAGGCACACAAGTTTCCTGTTAGAGTTTATAAAAAGCCTTTTTGGTTTGGATTCAGTGAAAATATCTGTCTCCGGAATAAGGGGAATTTTTGGAAACGATTTAACATTAAAGGATGTTTTAAGATTTTGCAACAATTTTTCCTCAGTTATTAAATCAAAAAAATGTGTAATTGGGCACGATACAAGACCATCAAGTGAAATGATACATGAAACAGCCATAGCTGCTTTATTACAATGTGGAATTGATGTCTTTAATCTGGGAATGGCTCCAACCCCGGTAATATTTAGAGAATCTAGAAAATATAATGCAGGAATTATTGTAACGGCCTCTCATAATCCACAGGAATGGAATGGTCTAAAATTCATTTTAGATGGAAGAGGAATAAATGAGGGAGAACTAAATACGCTTACAACTGATCAGAATAATTCATCACCAAATATCGGTATTGAAACAAAAATTGAATCCTCTTACATTGATGAAGCTGCAAAAATAATTGGTAAAGTTGAAGGAGCGCCTAAAGTGATTGTAGATGTAGGCGGTGGGGGTGCAAGAAATGTTGCTCCAGAATTATTAAAAAAAATTGGGTGTCAGGTAAAAATCATTAATGAGAATTTGGAGGGATGTTCCCGTGGTCCAGATCCAACTGCAGATGATTTGAATGAATTAATAGCAAACAGTAAAGGAGCTATAGGGTTTGCCTTTGATTTAGATGGAGATCGTTTAGTAGTTGTCAAAGATGGAAAAAAACTCTCACCCGATATAACACTGGGATTAGGAGTAGCAAAATCTTTAGAGCTTGGATATAAGAAATTTGTTTTAAGTATTGATTCTAGTGTGGCAGTTGAAAAATTTATTATTAAAAAAGGAGGCAAGGTACAACGATCCAAAGTGGGAGAGGCAAATGTAATTGAACTTATGCTACAAACTCAATCTCAAGCAGGCGGTGAAGGAAGTAGTGGAGGCTTCATTCTTCCTGAATTCAATTATTGTCGTGATGGGATTCTTACCAGTGGACTAATTGCCTCAATGCTTGGAACAAAAATCTTTGAAGAGATACTTAATTTCATGGGAGGATACCATCAAGTAAGAGATAAAATAAAAATTGATTCAAATTTGCATGATAAAACATTAGAGATGTTACATGAAAGCTTTTCAAAGAAATATGAAAAAATAATTGCAATGGATGGAATTAAATCAATAATTGATGAGGATAGCTGGGTTCTAGTTCGTAAATCAAATACCGAAGATATTATTAGAATCTCAGTTGAGTCAAATAATATTGAAAAAGCAAAGAGGATTTTACAAGAAGTAAAAGATTTAGTGAAACAGAGTTATGAAAAAGTTAAATGAAAAAGAAATCATTTCAATTTTTCAAAAAAAATTAAAAAATTGTAGATTTATTTCCGAAGATGTCCAAATGTTTAGTATCGGAAAAACAAATTGTGTAGTAAAAGTGGATACTCTAGTTGAAAGTACAGATATTTCGCCTGGCATGAAACTAAAGGATGTAGCTAGAAAAAGTGTAGTTGCATGTGTAAGCGACTTTGCATCAAAGGGAGTAAAACCACATTACGGCATGGTATCAGTCACCATACCAAAAAAATTTTCTAAAACAAAAATCACAGAGTTAGCTACTGGAATTGGAAATGCAGCTAAAGAGTTTGATCTAAGATTTATTGGTGGAGATACAAATGAGGGAAAAGAGTTAGTAATTCATATTTCTCTTTTTGGTTTTACCAAAAAAATTGTACCAAGAAAAGGAGCAAAAACAAACGATGTCATAGTAACTACAGGACCATTCGGATACCCACCAGCTGGTTTAGAAATATTAATGCATAAGAAAAAAGCAACTCCTAAATTTGCAATAAAAGCAAAAAGATCAGTCATTAGACCTAAATCTAGATTGAAATTCGGTATGAAAAATATTAAATTTTTTTCATCCTCAATGGATTCGAGTGATGGCTTATCTACATGTTTAAATGAAATGGCAGGTCAAAGCAAAAAAAAATTCATTTTAACAAAACTTCCTACAAATAAAGAAATTTTTGAGTTTGCCAAAACCAATAGAATGGATCCACTAGATTTGATATTTAATGGTGGTGAAGAGTACGAGATAGTCGGAACTGTTAATCCATCAAATATTTCTAAGGTAAGAAAGAATACCAAAGTTCAAAAAATACCATTATTTGAAATCGGTTACGTTACAAGTGGAGCCGGTGTTATGTATAAAACGGGCACAAAAACTATACAAATTAAAAATAAAGGTTGGCTACATTTGGGAAGTTAATGTTTTTTAAACCCTTAATGTTGTGGGTAGACATTGTCTGAATTAGAAGCTGAAGCAATAAAAGCTGAAAAAATAGAAGAAATCAAAGCTGAAGCTGAAAAAATTAAGGCTGAAATGAAATCAGGAAAAAAAGACCAAGATAAAGAAAAAGTCAAAACAGAAGAAAAAAAACAACAAAGGGAAGAATCATCAGAAGGTGCTAAAGAAAAATGGGGAATTGCACATATTTTTAGTAGTTACAATAATACCATTGTTCACATAACAGACCTTACTGGTGCTGAAACGGTAGCACTTAGCTCAGGTGGAGTGCATGTTAATGCTGACAGATACGAGTCATCTCCTTTTGCAGCTATGAAGGCATCTAATGCAGCAGTTGAAGTAGCAAAAACAAAGGGGTTTACCGGATTACACATAAGAGTAAGAGCCGTTGGTGGAGTTGGATCCAGAGTTCCTGGTCCTGGTGCACAAGCAGCCATCAGAGCGCTTGCACGAGGTGGTTTTAGAATAGGAAGAATTGACGATGTAACACCAATACCTCATGATACCACTAGAAAGAAGGGTGGAAAGCGAGGAAGAAGAGTTTAGTCTGAGTCTACTAGTTTTAATTTTATCTTACAACCACGTGATTCAAAAAAATCAATCATAAAATTAGTTAGTTTTTCTTCACGTTTTCTACCTTTAGATTTTTTTATCATATCTGAAAATTTTTCTTCTATTTTTGTAAGTAGAGCTGGTGTTAAAAGCAATGAAAAAAATGTCCATCCAAATCTTGAGACGGGTTTTCCAAGAATATAGGCATCAGTAAGTTCACATTGAGTTTGAAGATGGCTTAAAGCTTTAATCATTTGAAGCTTATCATCATCATATTTGGTAGTACTTACTTCAAAAATAGTTTTCATTTGAGATCTATATCATCTTCAATTGAAATTTTTGCATTAGATGATTTTTTAGAAAGTTTATCGGAAAGAGAAACAAATTCACCATCCTGTTCGACGTTGATTTTTGTTTGCATACGAACATTAATTCCAACTGAACGAAATAAAGCTAAAAGCTTTCCACCATCTATTTCTTCATTGATTTCACCAGAAGAAAGTAGCTCTCCAAGTTTTTCAACTACAATTTTAGTTTCAGAAGGAAATTGTGATTCTGCATTTTCTAAAACCTCATTACCTCGATAGCCTAAATTTTTTATAAGAATCTCTCTTGGAGACACAGGTATTTTTTTTGAAGTTGAGGCTTCTTCTAGTCTTTTTTTTAGAGCAATGTTTTTTTCCATTTCTGCTAGACGTTTTTTCTTTAATTGTTCAAGTTCTTTATCAACTTCGTTCATCCTTTAATCACTCCTATAGGAACTAATTTTGCAACTTTAGTAGCAATTCCAAGCTCATGGGAGACATTAACTATAGAATCAACATCTTTGTATGCTTGGGGAGTTTCTTCTACAAGACCATCTCTTGTTAATGCTTTTACCTCAATTCCTTTATCAGAAAGAAATTTTTTTACTTGTGATTCCGTATAGTTATGTCTAGCTTTTGTTCTAGACATGGTTCTTCCAGCTCCATGTGCAGTTGAACCAAAGGTAAGATTCATGGAATTTGGTTTTCCTAGTAAAATCCAGCTTCCAGTGCCCATAGAGCCTGGAATAAAAACTGGTTGACCCAAATCTCGATATTTTTTCGGAACTTCGTCTCTATTGGCCGGAAATGCTCTTGTTGCACCTTTTCTATGAACAACTACAGATTTTTGCTCTCCATCTAGATTGTGTTTTTCTACCTTTGCAATATTATGAGATACATCATAAACTAAATTCATTTCAAGATCTGCTTCAGTTTTTTTAAAAACGCGTTCAAAGGATTTTCTAGTCCAGTGAGTAATCATTTGCCTATTACTCCATGCAAAATTTAGAGCTGCAAACATTGCTTGTCTGTATGATTCACCTTCTTCTGAGGAATTTGGAACACATGCAAGCTCCCTATCAGGCAAAGTTATACCATATTTTTTGAGCGCTTGTTCAGAAATCCTAAGATAATCACTACAAATTTGATGGCCAAATCCACGTGAACCGCAATGTGTTAGAACAGTAACCTGTCCTTGTTCTATTCCCATTCTTTTAGCTGCTTCCTCGTCATGAACTTCTGCAACCTTTTGTATTTCAAGAAAATGATTTCCAGAACCTAAACTTCCAAGCTGTGGTGCACCACGTTTGCGTGCTCTATCTGAAACTTTGTTTGGATCTGCTTTATCCATTTGACCATTTTCTTCGCAAACCTCTGCATCATCTTTAACTCCATATCCATTATCTACTGCCCACTTAACTCCTTTGACCAAAACTTCATCAAGTTGAGAATTACTTAGTTTGAATGCACCTTTTGACCCTACACCTGAAGGAATGGAATGGAAAAGATCATTTACAAGTTCTTTTAATTTAGGTCGAACATCATTTTCTTTTAGATTTGTTCTCAAAAGTCTTACACCACAATTAATGTCATATCCAACACCCCCAGGACTAATCATTCCTTCCTCTGCATCCATAGCAGCTACGCCTCCTACTGGAAAACCATAACCCTCATGACCATCTGGCAATACAACTACATTTTGCAAGATACCAGGAATAGTTGAAACATTGATTGCCTGTTTAATGGTTCTATCACTCATCATTTTTTCAAGAAGTTGCTCATTTGCGTAGATAATTACGGGAACTTTCATTCCCAGTGCTTCGTCTTTTTCAATTTTATAAGTCAGATTTCCAATTTTTTTTGGAATTAAACTAGACATTAAGATCGTTAAATGGGCATACAAAGATAATTTAAATCATAAGTAGATTAATGAGCTCACTTTTGTAATTTATTACTTAGAAATTCCATATACTATCAATGGAACCTCGATGCATCAAAATACTTCGAAATGCCACAAAAACAGAGGCTACATTCAAGACATACATGTATAATCTTAGAAAATTCCTGAGATTTTGTAAATTAGAAAATTATGAGGATCTTTTATCGCAAGATCCTGCCAAAATACACCGACTAATTGAGGATTGGATTATGGATCTAAAGGAGACAAAATCTCCCAATTCAATTCCTACAATGTATTATGGAATAGAGCTGTTCTTTTCTATGAATGACATTACGCTGAATTATAAAAAGCTAAGACGAATGTTTCCATCAAAGGTAAAGAGAACTGGCGATAAACCGTATACAACTGATGATATTGAAAAGATGTTAAGTGTTTCAAGATACAAAAGAGATAAAGCATTCATTTTGTTTTTGGCATCTACAGGTTCTAGAGTTGGAGTAATTGAAGACCTAAAATTAAAACACATTGAAGACATGAAAAATGGATGCAAGTCTGTTCTAATGTATGAGGGTTCTAAGGAAGAGTACTTTGGGTTTTTGACTCCAGAGGCTAGCAAAGCCATGGATGAGTATCTTGACGAACGAAAAGATGACGGCGAGAAACTTAATCCAGAATCACCAGTATTTAGAACTACATATTCGGATGGAATAATCAAGCCAAAATCTCTCACTGTTGCAGGCTCGAAAAATATTATCTATCGAGTATTGCATCATGCAAGAATAAAGCGAAACAAGATTGGAAACGCGTATGATGTCCAGCTGGACATGGGATTTAGAAAGCGATTCAACACAATTTTGAAGCTAAACAACGATGTAAACTCTAATGTTGCTGAAAAACTAATGGGACATAAAAGAGGACTAGATGGGGCGTA
>DASPGM010000028.1:0-22219 GCA_035620615.1 Nitrosopumilaceae archaeon
AACTGTTCCCGTGATTAATGGGCTTTCTGATTCATTTCATCCGTGTCAGACTCTGGCAGATCTTATGACAATAAAAGAAAAAAAGAAAAAACTTCAAGGACTAAAGGTTGCCTGGATTGGTGATGGAAATAATGTATGCAATTCACTAATCTATGGCTGCTCAAAATCAGGAATTAACCTATCAATTGCAACTCCAAAAGGATTTGAACCAGATTCCCAAGTAATTAAAAAATCTAAAAAAAATATTGAAATTCAATTAACTGACAACCCAGAACTTGCAATAAAAAATGCAGATGTTGTAATGACTGATACATTTACTTCAATTCATAACAAGGATACAAAAAGAGAAAAAAAATTTCTACCAAAATTTCAGATCAATCCATCATTGTTAAAAAAAGCAAAACCAAATGCAATATTCATGCACTGTCTTCCTGCTAAACGAGGACACGAGGTCACAGGTTCTGTAATTGATGGTCCACAATCTGTTGTGTGGGATCAAGCAGAAAATAGATTGCATACTCAAAAAGCTATTTTGGTATCGCTATTAGGCATCTAACGTTTAGAAAACAACTTTTATTGACTATCAAACACGTAGGTGTAGAATTTACATTTGTTATGAATGTTAAATCTGGGAGATCTAACCGAACGCAACCATTCAGAGCCATATGGATTGGAATCTAAAATCACAAGAACAAATAACTATCCTATTCCAAAAATAAATATTGTTATTGGACATCTTTTCTATTTTCAAAAAGGAAAGTTAATTGCATAGTCGAATTTTAATTAAATTTTGATAAATCCATTATTTATCATCCATTGGATACTTTTTAGAAATTCTTCATCTTTTAGCAGTCCTTGACTCCACCAGCCAGCATTTTTTCGTAGCCAAGATGGGATTTGTGCTTCTGATTGTCCTTCAGATGCTGTATCTGTTGGAACATTGATGATTCCTTCTTTGATAAGATACTCTAATCCTTGTGCAAAGTCTTGATCAGAGATTTGTGTCAGTGACCACCATTTGGCATTGTTCCGAATCCAGTCAGGAATTTTTGTTGTAGGATATTTACTATCAGTTTTTTGAGATGAACTACTTGTTTCTGAAGTTTTTTCTTCATCAACCTTTCCAACAATCAACGTAAAGTTAGCCGTCTCGACAGGAATGGTTTCAGAAGAAACTCCCACTATGGAAACGCGAACAAGGTATTTTCCATTGGTGTCAAAATAGTTTGAAACAGTATCATCATAACCTGAATAAGTAAAAATGCTACCACGTGTAGCATATACTTCCTTACCATTTTTCGAAATTACTACTTTGTAATCAATTTCATTAATTGGGGTTCGTGTATTGGGGTTTAAAAAAACAATATGTAAATTAGTAGATTGTTTTGGTTGGGGAACCGAAGGACTAGGAGCTAACAAAATATCAAAATTTCCAAGATCAGTTGGAACAATTTGTTCACCTTCAAACTCTTCCACAGTATATCTACCGCCAACATTTCCATATGAGGAATCTAGTTCATATATAGAAAAATTAGATTCCGCAAAAACATAAGGTATCCCACAAAATATGATCAAAAAAACGATCGAAAGAAACATTTCATATTTCATATGCACAGCAGACGCTGAAATTAAATTTAAATGAATCAGTATATGAATAACGAATATTAAAAATTCAAATTCCTGTTTTTAGACTCACAAAATTTCACTTAAAATAATGTATTAATTTTCAAAACCCCTAATTGGAATATCTATTTTGTATTCATGAATTCCATCAGTGGCATACACGTGATACAATCCGCTTTTAATTGAATCCGGAACTTTCCAAGGCAGGTAGAGATTTCCACGTGAATCTGTTTGACTCATCATAAACTCAATTTCTTCAGAATCATCGGAAATTGTAATTTCAACATTATGAAAACCATGCCAACCGTATCCATCAAAAATAAGATATGATTCTCCTGTTATTTTGTCATGAGTAATACTCAAGCCTAATCCCTCATATAGAGGAAATTCTTTTCTATATTCTTCTAATGGTTTTAACATGAAAGGTTTTTTTTCACTCATTGCAACAAAGATATTGTTTTTCTCTTCAAGAGTTGTAGCCCAACCCTTATCCACAAGTAGTTGTACATTTTCTGGTTTTACACATGCTGGATGCCAATTAGATATTTTCAAAACAAATGCAAGGTGACTTTTACATGTTATTTGGTATAAAGGGATGCCAAGATTATATTGTGCCATAGGTGTGTGTCGATTTTTTCTTACAGATGCCGATGTATCTTCTGATTCTTCATCACATAACTTATCGCCACAAACATCAGGTGAATTTGTCACATATTTTTTCTTAAATTCAAATATGTTTGTGCCCCCAACAACTGAACTGGTTGTTAATCCTAGCGATATTAGGATGATTAGAATTAAAAGCAAATAACTCATAAAGCAATATAGTTGAAATTGAATTTTAGCCTTATCCTGATAGTTCTGCTATGGATAATTGTAGTTCCGTCTGTCTTTGCCATTAATCTGCCATCCATAGAAAACGATATGAATTTAGTTGATCTAAAAGTAGTAGACCTTCAGATTCTCTCAATGGATGACACACCTTGGGAATATCTCGATGATGCAGATCTTATAAAAATAACAATTAACGTTACAAACAATGGGCTTGATTATCTTCTCTTAGATAATAAAATGCTACTACTTTGGGCAATGGAATCAGATTATAGAAAAAGCACCCCTGACAATGAGGTTCTTGAGCTTGTTGACAATTATTCTCCAATTTATGACGATGAACTTGAAGTCATATATGAGAATTTAGAATCACGTGAACTCTTTGATGAATGTGACCACATACATGAGACAGTAAAAATTGGACAATCAAAGGTTTTTACAATTTGTTTTAATGTATTGAGAATATGGGATAACGAAATTCTAACCATAGATGGTCAAAAGAAATACTATATTGTAATGATGGATAATCAATATGCCTCTTCATGTCCTAATTGCAAGAAGATTCCCTTGTCTGAAACATCTATTCCATCCACTAAATACTCCACTCCTAGATGGGTTCAAAACCTCTTTGAGTGGCACAAACAAGGAATTATTTCAGAACAAGAGTTTGAAAATTCAATACAGTATCTTGTTACGAGAGGCATTATTTCTATAGAAAACGAGAAGATACAGCAGGCAACTATGAATGAAAAGAATTTACAATTAAAAGAATATCAAGCAAGACTTTCTTTGGCTCAGCAAAATAATCTTTATGTAAGTGCAATGAATTTTTACGAATCAAAATACAGTGATGATTTTAGTGGAGTTTTATGCAAAAAGCAAAACAATATTGTGACTTTATCTGCGGATTACACAAATAATGATGCATACTATGATGAAATATTTTTCAAGTTGCTTGTAATTGATGAGCTTGATAACGTAGTATCAACTGGTCTCTCAAAGATTGTAGATGTTGTTCCAAAGGAGTTTAGACATTTTGAAGTTTCAACTCCTTATACTGGAAAAATTAACAGTTGTTTTGTTATGATAGATTCTAAATTTCCAGAATCCAACAGATAGCTCTTTTTAGGTCCCAGTTTATTATGTTGCAGATTCCCTTCAATAATATGAATATCTTACAATCTCCATCTTTTAAAAAAGTATTAAGCTCTATTACGTTTGCTTTAATCATAATCTTCCTTGTTGGCTTGATTAATTTTGAGCACAAAGTTTTGGGTATTCCTCATCCCTTTTTTCCAATCTCTGATCAAACACAAATGATTATTGACATAATTTATTGGATAGTTATAGTTTGCCTTGCACTGGAATTACTAACAGCTTATCTTAAGATACGAAATTCCCGTGAATTTTTTAAAAAATATTGGTTGGAAATAATCATGCTTGTATTGATGCCTGTTTTTAGTGGATTCAAAATTCTAAAAATCACTACGAAACTTTTAAAAAAAACAAAAATAGCAAAAACATTGTTCAAAGCAATTCAAAAAATAAAAAAGAAAAATTAAAGTGCGTATAAAATAATATGAAATTTTTATACTTGAGAAGAAACTTTTTTGGTATAATTGTATAAGATTAATAAAAAATAAAAAAAGAGGTTATCTGCGCCTTCTGGATGCTCTTCTTACAGTTTTCCTTGTTGTTCTTCTAACTGTTCGTCTAGCAGTTCGTCTAGCAGTTCTTCTAGCAGTTCGCCTTGCGGTTCGTCGAGCGGTTCTTCTTGCAGTTTTCCTAGTAGATGATCGAGTTCTTCCTCCAGATCTTCTCCCCTCAGCAATAACCATAGCCAATGCAAGACGTCTTAGTCTTCTTCTACGTGCAGCAAGTAAAAGTTGAGCATTTCGTTTTCTAGTACGGGCAGCTTTTTTTGCAGCTGCAACCCGTGCAGCTTTTGATAACGCCATACTGTATAATCAAAATACTATGTATTATCTAGTAAATATCAAATAGATTACATGAAAGATGGAAGAGATATTGCTAGTATGTTGATCATTAGCTTAGATAAACGATGTTCGTGTTATCATATTCAAAAATCTGAACTAGGATTATATGGTTCCTCAGTTACTCTCAAGCATGTCTTTGAGCCTTGAAAAGTCTCCAACCTGGTTAAGAATAGCCCAGATTGTACTTGGGGCAATTACAATAGCACTATCAGGAGCAGTTTTAGCCAATCCAGATACTACTAGTTTATTTTTTGTAACATTAATTGGAATTTCTTTGATAATGGTAGGTATCTCAAAAATTATTGAAGGTGTTTTAGTTAAACAATTATCAAAAGGCTCTCGCATTATCAGTATTATTATCGGTATTATCTCCATTGGCGGTGGATTCTTTTCAATAGCACATCCAATCGCTACTCTCTTGACACTAGTAATGGTAATTACCATTTTCATTTTAATCCATGGATTTGGGCTAATTGGAAATGGAATTGCATCAAGAACTGAGAACAAGGCTTCACGTATTGCAAATGTAATCATCGGAGGAATTGTAATTGCTTTTTCAATGATTTTGTTTGCATTACCAAGTTTGACTCTTGTTTTGATGGTAATGTATCTCTCAATAGGACTACTCTTCAATGGAATAGGTAGCATAATTTCTGGTATTACTGGCCATAAACGCTCTATGCCAAGATCATAGATGATAACAAAAAGAATTATTATTTTTGGTGGAATTGTGGCCGTAATTATTTTTGTAATGATGGGGATATATGCTGGACTCTTAAAGCAGGTATTTAATTTTCCATGATTTTTTTCCTGATTCAAAAAAGATATTATAAGTTGGAAGGAATTCTTATATGAAAAACAGGAAAGGATTTTTCAAAAAACTCAAGAGAGAAATTGATACTGATATGCACAAAGTAACAGACAAAATTAGTGAAACAGGTGAAACTATAGAATCTGGATTAACAGATGTCGGTGAAAAAATTGAACAAACATCAAAGGGAATAAAGGTGTTATCAAAATTTCATCTTCTCAATGTGAAAAAGGAAGGAGAAGACATTAGAAAAGCTCTTGCAAAAAAGGATCTAATATATTTAAAAACTGATGCTTTGGCAGTTGTGCTTAGAAAATTAGGAGGTTTGGATGACTTTCTAGCAGTTTTTGATAAATTAACAAAGGAAGGATATTTGTTGGTATGGACAGAACCTGTATCAAGTTTTCTACCTATTGGGATGGGTCTGGTTGGAAATTTCTACTACTTTCAGAAAGGAAAACTCATTGCATAAAGAATTTTTTATTAAATTTTGATAAATCCATTTACAATTAACCATTTCAGGCTTTTTACAAATTCTTCATCGGACAAGTCCCTGACTCTAGAAAATCGTTGATATGGAGAAATTTGTTCTATCACACCTAAAATTAGTAAATGTGGCTATTAAGTTACAAAGAACAATAGATTTACGTTTATAAGAGCAGCTTCAAATTTTGTGCCTATAGATGGCATATTCAAAAATATTGCGTAGATTAAGAGATGAAAAAACCAATTATAAACGAAGGACTGCCCTACTTAAAAGTAAAAGAGACTTTGTTACAGTAAAAATTTCAAATGAAAATATCCAAGTCCAATTACACAAGCCTGAAATTTTAGGTGATAAGGTAATTGCTTCAGCACATTCTAGATTTTTAATCAAAAAGGGATGGACCGGCTCTAGGAAAAATATTCCAGCCGCATATCTTACAGGTTATTTTGCTGGAAAAAAAGCCATTCAAAAAGGTGGCAAGGATGCAATTCTTTACCGAGGTACTGACAAGTATACTACAAGAATGGCAGCTGCACTAAAAGGTATAGTAGATGCTGGCTTGAAAATTCCGGCATCTCCAGAAGCTTTTCCTGCAGAAGAGCGACTTAAAGGTCAGCATTTGAAAGTAAAAAATGATGTTGACAAAGTAAAAGCAACTATTGATTCTGAGGTTAAAGTATAATGAGTCAAACTTCACAAAGACAACAACGTTCTTCACGTCCAAGAAGAGAACGCAAGCCAAGAGAAGAAGAGGTTTGGATTCCAAAAACAAATCTTGGCAAAAAAGTTGCTTCAGGTGAAATTAATTCAATGGAAGAAATTTTAGAAAATGGTTATAGAATTCAAGAAGCAGGAATAATGAAAAAACTCTTGCCAGATTTAAAAACAGAAGTTATTGATGTTGGTATTATTCAAAAAATGACACCAAACGGCCAATCGACTAGATTTAAGGCACTAGTAGCTGCAGGTAATGAAAATGGATGGTTAGGTGTTGGGCGAGGAAAATCAAAACAAATGAGAATTGCAATTGAAAAAGCAACAAACGCTGCATATCTTAGTGTTAGTCCTATCAAATTAGGATGCGGAAGTTGGGAATGTAGATGTGATCAACTGCACTCTGTTCCATTCAAAGTACGTGGTCGGGGTGGAAGTGTTACAATTGAAATTTTACCTGCACCAAGGGGATTGGGATTAGTTGCAGGTGGAAAAATTAGAAATCTTTTGAGGCTTGCAGGTCTAAAGGATGCATGGACTACTGCAAAGGGTTCTACTAATACAATGAATTCAACATCAAAGGCTATACTGCAATGTCTTACCCAAACATTTAGTCAAGGATAGATTAACATGACAAAGGCTTTTTTAGTTTTAAGAATTACAGGTCAAGCAGACGTCCCACACTGGGCAACAAATACTCTAAAACTATTAAAATTAGATAAAAAATACAGAGCCACAATTATTCCTGCTAAAGATAATACATTAGGAATGCTAAAAAAAATCCAGCACTATATCTCCTGGCAAGAAATTGATGCCTCAACTACAAAGGAATTACTAGATAAGAAGGGAAGAAAAGAAGGATACAAGAAAATCTCTCCAGAAGATCTTGCCGCAATTGGATTTAAGACACTTGATGAGCTTGCCTCTTCGTTAACTGAAGGAAAATCTGCATTATCAAAACTTAGTCCATTAAAACCATGGTTTGCCATGGCACCTCCTAAACACGGATTTAAAAGAAGTACCAAAAGATTGTATGGTCAAAAAGGAGTTTTAGGCCACAATAAAGAATTAAACACCCTCATCAGGAGAATGATGTAATTGCCTTCTCGCTTTAGAAAAACTCGCAGACTTAGAGGCTCAAGAACTCATGGATGGGGACAAGTTGGACAACACAGAGCAAGTGGCCATAAGGGTGGACTTGGTCAGTCAGGATTACTAAAACACCATTTTAGCACCATGTTAAAGGATATGCCAGATCATTTTGGTCATGAATCAACTCATCCACCACATCCAAATATTATTAAAAAATGGGCAAGCATTCGCGATCTTGATGATCTGTTTGCAAAACATGGAAAAAAGGAAGGAGAAAAAAATATTATTGATTTAAACAGTTTGGGATATGACAAACTTTTAGGCGGTGGCCAGGTAAAAAATGCATACACCGTAAAGATTAATCAGTCAACTCCATCAGCACAAGAAAAGGTAAAGCAAGCAGGAGGCGAGGTGCTACCAAACAATGGCTGAGGGTAGCGCTACTGCGTTTATTCGAAAAGTTGTAGCAAAGGCAGAACCGTACCTTCCTCAGGTACCAAAACCAAAAAAGAAACTCTCACTTCAAAAACGTCTTTTGTGGTGTGGAGGAATTTTATTAATTTACATGATAATGGGTCAAACACCACTTTTTGGTGCAACAACACCAGAGTTTGACTTTCTTGCATTTGCAAGAGTAATTTTTGCATCACAACAAGGAACACTTGTTGAGCTTGGAATTGGACCAATAGTTACTGCAGGATTGCTGATGCAGCTATTGAGAGGCTCTGAAATTTTAAAATTTGATTTTAAAAAGCCAGAGGAGCGAGGTGTGTTTCAAACAGCTACAAAGCTTGTCACCTACATTGTAATAATTGCAGAATCAATAGTTTATGGAATTGCAGTATATGGTCCAGGTATGACAGACCCAACCCATCTTTATGTTCTCATAGGACAGCTGATGGGTGCATCAATTATTATCATGTTTTTGGATGAAACTGTTCAAAAAGGATGGGGCTTAGGTAGTGGAATTAGTCTTTTCATTATGGCTGGAGTTGCCCAGCAAATTCTTTGGAGCATGTTTAGTCCCCTTCCAGCAGGTGATGGATTTTCCATAGGAATATTTCCATTTATTGCAGAGTCTGCATGGGCAGGAGATGTTTCAAATATTCTGTTTAGGTATAACCAGCTGCCAAGTATATTTGGGCTGTGCCTTACTGCAGGAATTTTACTTATTCTAGTATATACTCAAGGAATGAAGATAGAGATTCCAATTGTTTCAACAAAGTACAGAGGATTTTCTGCCGTTTATCCAATCAAACTAATGTACGTTTCAAACATTCCTGTAATCTTAGCATCTGCACTTACAGCTAATGCCGTCTTTATAGGGCAAATGCTTTGGGCAAATGTAAACCCCCAGAACAATAATACATTTATGAATATTTTAGCGCAATTTGATCCTACAAGTCCGTCCACGCCAATTGGAGGATTGATTTACTATGTTACTCCACCCAGAGGACTTGATGTAGTTGCCTTGGATCCATTAAGAGCAGTAGGTTATGTAATTTTCATGATTGTTATAGTTGTGATATTTGGAAAACTCTGGGTTGAGCTTGGAGGACTTTCTCCAAAAAGTGCTGCAAAGAATCTTCTTGATGCAGATGTCCAAGTTCCAGGATTTAGACGCTCAAATGAACCAATAGAGGTCTTACTTAACAAATACATTCCATCAGTTACAATAATTGGCTCTGCAATACTAGGATTGTTAGCAGGAGTTTCTGATGTACTAGGGGTATTTGGAACTGGAATTGGAATCCTTCTGATGGTTGATATCTTGATTAATTATTACAACCAACTTATCAAAGAACAAGTAGAAGTAGTTATGCCACGGCTTGGTGCGTTGCTTGGCAGAAAGTAAAAAAGTTGTAATGGTAGGAATTCCTGGCGTTGGGAAATCTACACTAGTAGCAAAAATTGTGGAAATACTAAACAACAGACAAAAAAGTGTTAGTGTACAAAGTTTTGGAACAGTAATGTTTGAAGAGGCTAAAAAAATTGGACTAAAAGATAGAGATGAGCTAAGAAAACTTTCAATGGACCAACAAAAAGAACTTCAAAGATTAGCTGCAGAAAAAATTTCAAAACTTACTGATGATCTAGTAATCATTGATACACATGCGTTTATTGCCACAAATGCAGGATTCTATCCTGGGTTACCATACCATGTTTTGCAAATAATTAATCCTTCTAATTTTATCTCAGTTTATGCAAGACCTGAAGAAATCTATAATCGGAGAATGAAAGATACTACTCGAAATCGGGATATTGTATCAATTGATAGCATAAAAAAAGAAATGGCAATTCATGATGCAATGCTTTCTAGCTGTTCAGTATTTTCAGGATCCCCGATGAAACCAATACTAAATACCGAAGGAAAGGTTGAAGAAGCCGCAAACACTGTAATATCTGCAATAGAGATATGATTCCAGAATTTGGCTTTTTATTGCATTTTTTTGATTCCATCTTTCTACAAGGAGACTTGTTTGGAATTCATCAAGGTCCACTGGGAAGCGCGGATCCTATTGTCAAAGGAATGCTTCCTTCTGCTCTGGGAATTTTAGGAATTTCCATACTGCTTAATCTCTTTAATGCCGGAGTGAGAAGAAAGCTAGTTGATCGTGTCAAGCTAAAAAGAATAATGAGAGAAACAAGAGCATGGCAGAAGGAGCGCATGGCAGCATTTCGCTCAAAGGATAAAGAGAAAATTGCCAACTTGAACAAAAAATCTGCATACATGAACAAGATGAGCATGGAAATGATGCAAATGAACATGAGACCGATGATGATTACAATTATTCCTCTATTGTTGATATTTTATTTCGTATTACCGCAATTGTTTTCTTATACTGTAGCTATTTCTCCTATTCCCTTAAACGTAATACCTGGTGATTTTTTTCAACTAACATGTACTCCAGAAAAGGTAGATGGTGAAATATGTATGCAAGAAAACGAGCTTTATTTTTGGGCATGGTACTTTTTGACATCAATTGCGTTTAGCGGAATAATAATGAAGCTTACAAAAACCTCAATGGATATAGGTTGAAAAAATCAGTAATAATTTCAGGTCCTCCTGCGATTGGAAAAACCACCGTCGCAAAGGGACTAGCAAAGGAATTTAATTTAACTTACCTTGGAGGCGGTGATATTCTAAAGGATATTGCAAAGGAGCAGGGTTTTCAAACAGGCGGTGATGACTGGTGGGATACTGATGATGGAATGAAGTTTCTTAATCAACGAAGTAAAAATCCAGAATTTGATAAAAAAGTTGATAACAAATTGCGAGAACTTTTTTTGAAAGGAAACATTGTAATTACAAGTTATACCTTGCCGTGGCTCGTAGAAGATGGGATTAAAATCTGGCTTGCAGGAACACTTGAAAATAGTGCAAAAAGAATGCAAAAAAGAGATGATATGGATGCAAAAGAGGCCCTTTCAATTGTAAAAAAAAGATATGACGAAAACAAAAAACTATACAAGAAATTATATAATTTTGATTTTGGTGAAAACCTAAGCATCTTTGATAAAATAATTGATACAGATGAACTTGATGCCAGTAAGGTATTAGAAATTGCAAAATCAACTGTAAAAGAACTGCTTTGACTCTAAAACAATTAGAAAATCTTACTGAAATTGATCAAGATATCACTGATGACGCTTATGGTACCTATTATGACAAACGAAGCTTAGAGCAGCTCCTAAAATATGGATTTATTTTACTTGACAAGCCACCTGGACCGACGAGTCATGAAACAGTAGCATGGCTAAAAAGAATCTTAAAAATTCCTAAAGCAGGTCATAGTGGGACGCTGGATCCCCAAGTATCTGGTGTTTTACCTATGGGATTAGGAGAAGGAACTAAAGCACTAGAGGTTTTACTTTATGGTCCAAAGGAGTATCATGCAATAGGTAGATTGCATTCGCTGCCTTCAAAAGAAAAACTAAAAAAAGTTTTAGAAGAATTTACCGGGGAAATTTTTCAAAAACCACCACAGCGTTCTGCCGTTCTAAGGCAAACAAGAACTCGAACTATTTACGAGCTTGAATTACTAGAGCAAAAAGAACGCCTATTGGTTTTACGAATTTTATGTGAAGCTGGAACATATGTAAGAAAACTAATCTATGATATTGGCGAAGTCTTAGGACCAGGTGCTACAATGATTGAGCTTCGTCGTACCAGAGTTCACCAATTTACAGAAAATTCGACACTTGTTACTCTTCATGAGCTTGCAAATGCATATTCTTTATGGACTGAAAAACAAGATGACTCTAAACTTTTGAAATTAATTAGACCAATAGAACATGTATTAAGTGAGCTAAAATCAGTTGTTATTCGTGATTCTGCTATAGATGCATTATGTCATGGAGCTCAGCTAGCAATTCCTGGAATTTTAAGAGTTTCACCTAGTTTAAAAAAAGATGATCTTGTGGCAATCTATACTCAAAAAGGAGAAGTAGTTGCTCTTGCAAGATCACTCTTATCTGTTGACGATATTAAGGAAAATACCAGAGGATATGCATTTGAAACTAAACGCATCATAATGGCTCCAGGTACCTATCCAAAACGGTGGCACTCTAAATCTACTAACAAATAATAGTAATTTATGATAAAATTTTAAAATATGTTTCCTCGAGGTTTGATAATAGCAGTGGTGGTTGGAATTTCGGCCGGTGCTTTAGTTGGTGTGTTTTTAGTTACTCAAAAAAATGCAGAACAATTAATTTTTGTAGACGGTGCTTCTCTTTCTCTAGTCACTGATAAAATCGATTTTAATCGAGCTGAAGAAATTAAAATAAAAATTATCAATTCAGGAACAAGTCCATTAACCTTTAATGATTCATCTTATGGCTTGAAAATTACCGGTTTAGATGGTAGAATCCTTTATACTCCAATTTCTTTTCCAGAAATGTCTCTTCTAGAGCCGAATCAAGAAAAAATTTTCCTTTGGAATCAGACTAAAAATGATGGCGATCTAGCATCGGCAGGAACTTACAAGATTACTTCTAGTGGAAAATACGATGACTTAACTGTCAAAAAATCAATTACAATAAACATCCACAAATAATTCGTTAAATTTTTGCTTCAGTATAACCTATTATATAATCAGACTAGTAGCAGTTATTTTGGCGAATAAAATGCCGGGGTCGCCTAGCCTGGTAGGGCGCGCGCCTGGAAATTAAAAAACCATAAAGCGCGTACTCGCAAGGGTTCGAGAGTTCAAATCTCTCTCCCGGCGCCTGGATTTCATACTTATATTTTCGATAAATGAAAAAATGTTACCACTTGGGAAATTTTAATTAAAAAATTTATTCAATAACTCGTATAAGCTCTTTTAGTTTCCTTCTAGATTTTGGTGGTCTTTTCTTATGAGGATATCCAATACACAAAATCGAAGAGGGCCTGAGATCAGTTTCAATAATTTCTTTTACCTTTTCTTCATCAATCATCCCAATCCAAATTGAACTTAATCCCAATGCTGAAGCTGCTAACTGCGAATAACCAGCTGCGAGTGTTGCATCTTGTAATGAAAATTTTAAAAGAATTTCAGGAGGAAAATTCATTTTAACTCTTGATGGGTCTACACAAAAGACAAGAACCACAGGGGCATTGACATATGGTTGATTGTTTGCTGCCTCCACTAATCTCTTTTTAATTTCATTATTTTTTACATAAACAACCTCAAAACCCTGAAAGTTCCCTGCGGTTGGAGCAGTATCTGCAGCTGCCAAAATTTTGTCAATCTTCCATTGTTCTACCAAATGTGTTGTGTCAAAATTTCTAGTGGATCTTCTAGTAGCCATGACTCTGAAAAGCTGATCTTCAGCAACTTTGCCTTGATTTTTTGAAGTAAGAACTGCATTAAGGAGCGTATTTTGTTTTTTTTCAGTATTGTCCTCTATTTCTATTGAAGGCAAAAACTCCTTTGGATAAATCTTGATAGGTTTTGGTTCATGGGGAACTTTTTGATATTCAAGAATGCTTTTTCTAAGAATGGGGGTTTTTACTTCAAGTGTTTTGTTTTCTTTTAATTGAAATTGAGTTGTATCTGTGTTAACCAAAATAGAACTAAATTCATCTTCTAACTCCACTTTTCCAGTAGAATCTTTTGATAATAATTCAGTTAAATCCTCCAATTCATCTTTATTTAGAATTATAGCATGCTGATCATCTTCATCCATTCCTTCCCAGATTACTCTACAGCCATCTTTTGAGATGTATGAGGGTTCAATTTTAGAAAAATCAGCCATTTAATTCCTCTTTTAATTTACTTTCTTCAAATATATCATGATTGCTAATGGACGAAGATCAACAACTGAATTGCATCAATTTAGTTCCATCATACTCTAACGTTTTGAAAATAACTTTTGACTATCTTATCTGCTGAGAGTCTGATTAATTATCTATAATTATTTATACATAGTTTTACTACGTTTTTACCAGAAGCATGGATTCAAGTCTAGAACTTTTTCTACTGTGCCTTCATTGTTAAAAGATGACAATGGGATTCGTGATGAATTGTATTTATGATGTCATCATAAAGTGTTGCTTCAACCATTGAAAGTTTGGGATAATCAACAACTAGTAAATCATTTTTATTCTCTTTTACATAGTCAATTACCCAGTTTGCGATAGAATCAGTTAATGCAAATTTTGTTTTTATTTTGATACCTTCTTTTTGAGCAATTTTTTCCCATTTATTCAATTCTGCCTTCATTTTAGCAATCTGAGACTGAGTAATTTTCTTATCAGCCTTTGTTTCAAAGAAATGAAAAATTGGTTGAATCTTGTAAACGCATTCTATTACGGTCAAGGCCGAGTCAAATTTTTTAGCAAGTTGGAGTCCTACATCAAATGATTTTTTGGAATGGGAAGGCGTAATTATTGCAACTGCTATATTTTTAAACATATCCAAATATTTTTACAACTTCATTATAGTTGTTTTCCAAACAACTGAGAGTTCTATATGCTGTTTTTTTACAATTATTTACAAGTTGGCACTAGGAAATATTCTTGATCCTCAGTTATATACAAAAATGAATCAACTTGTCTCAATGAGCGTACAGAAAACAGAAAGTTCAAAAAAGATCTTTGCACTTGTAGCAGGCGTTATGATTACTGCTGTAGTTGCAGGGCTAGTCCTATTTACTGGATTGATTTAGAACTCTTCTTTTTTATTTAACAAATAATGGTTAAAATGAAACAGAATATGGAAATTACAAAATTCATTCAAACAAAACCCTACAGCATTCTAGTAACAGGGGCAACTGGTTTTATTGGATCAAAACTTGTCGAAAAACTATCCCAAAAAGGATATTCGGTTAAGGGAATGTCTAGACAGAAAATTCAAGATAAATCAGGAGTAAAATTCGTAAAAGCAGACGTATTCAATCCTGATGAATTACAAACTTGCTTAGAAGGCGTAGAAATTGCATTTTATTTACTTCACTCAATGGAAGGCGATAAGAAAAATTGGAAGGAATTTGCCTCTAGAGAGAAAACTCAGGCTAAGAATTTTCTAAAAGCAGCAACTAATGCAGGAGTAAAAAGAATAATCTATCTTGGCGGACTCGTAAATGAAAGTCTTGATTTATCACCTCACATGAAAAGCAGAAAAGAGGTAGGAGAAATATTATCATCTGGTAGTATTCCAGTTACACAACTTCAAGCATCTTTGATTATTGGAGCACAAGGTGGCTCTTATGCAATGTTACGATATTTGGTAGAACGATTAAGAGTAATGGTATGTCCTAGTTGGGTAAAATCACTTGCCCAACCTATTGCATTAGATGATGTAATCGATTATTTGGTTGGATGTATGGAAAAACCTCAGACCAGTGGAAAAATCTATGATATTGGAGGGCCAGAAAAATTAACCTACGAAGAATTGATGAGGCAATATGCTGCATATTTGAACAAAAACTTATTCATAATTGAAATTCCTTTTCTCACAACTAGACTCTCATCTTACTGGGTAGATTTAATCACGCCCGTCAAAGCTTCACTTGCTAGACCTCTAATTGATAGTCTAGTACATGATACGATAGTAAGTGACGATTCAATTACAAAAATAATTCCTCTCAGATTAAAATCTGTACGTGAATCAATTGATATTGCAACAAAGGAAACTTCTAAACAAAATCCTATCGCAAAATCTAACGAAGAAAAAACAAATTTTATACTAAATCAAAAAATACTTTTAGGTACATTAATTGCATTTGCAATTTGTGGTACAACTTACTATTGGTTGGATGATCGTATTGATGTTTATCAGCATACATGGTTAATAGCTTCAGTATTTTGGTATACTGCAATAGCATTTGCTTTTATTTTTGTTAGAAATAAAACAAGACTAGGATATCTAATAGCTGGACTACTTTCGTGGACTACATTAGGATTTTGGCTATTTGATAATTTCCACATAGCTTTCCAATCTTCATTGATCGCAGGTGAACCAAACTTGTTGATGACTGTTAGAAATTTTATTGGAATTATAATTGCATCAATTGGCGTAATAGCATCTCATAATGTTTTTCATAAGGTTAGAAAATATCAGCAAAAAGGAATACCTATATGAAAAAGTTAGCACTAGGATAATAAGTTACCACTAGTTTATATGCAATGAACGCAAATAATGCCTAATGAACACATCAATAACAGCAATCGCGGCAATCGTACTAGCAGGATTATTTGCACAATACGCAACTGCAGAAACTATCCCTGATTGGATTAGAAACAATGCATTATGGTGGTCAGAAGGATCAATAACTCAAACAGATTTTGTTTCAGGACTAGAATTTCTAATTCAAAAAAACATCTTACAAGTTCCTGCTACTCAAACAAGTGAAAACATCACTGATCAAATTCCTGATTGGGTAAAAAATAATGCAGCATGGTGGGCTGAAGGAAAAGTAACTGATACCGAATTTGTTAACAGTGTACAATATTTGATAAAAATTGGATTAATTACCGTACAGAGTTCAGATTCAACTTCAAATGTTTCAATGGAGAAATCAGCAAAAGGTGATGCCTCATTAGAAGCAGAACTACAAGCCTGCCAAGAAATTACTAAAGCATATGATAGATTAAAATGTGAAGATGCAATCGAATTGAAAATCAAAATAGCCGAGTATAAGGTAAATTCAAAAATTTATCAAGTTGGCCCAATTACATTCTACTATCCAGGTGCTGAGGTTGAAACCATGTCTTCTGGTCAGGCAAATTTGAATATTCAAATACTTGCTGAAAACACTGGTTCAAATGACAATGTTGTACTTATGTGCACTGGACCCTCAGTATGTAATTATGATGTTTGGAATGGTGAAAAAGCATTCAAGTATTCTTCTACAGACTTTACTTCCGGTCAAATAGCCCTAAAACCAGGTGTTGCAAAAGAGATCAGCATATTCTTTGGACCAAACATTGGATATGGTGGTACCACATTTGAGTACGATTCCACAAAAGACTATTACTTTAGAATTTCTGAACCTTGGGGAAGCGCTGAGATTCCATTGGAGCTAAAGTAGTATGTTTACTATCTTTTTTTTACAATCATTTGATTATCTGAAAAATTTGAGGTGGCAACTATAATGGCAAGAACATGTAGAGGTATTTGTGAATACAAAAAAGCTGAATCTGTGCCAAATAGTCTTAGATACAAAATAGGACAAAAACTATGTTCTTTTTGTGGGATTTTCTTTTCTATACAAGAACCTAGATGTCCATGTTGTCAGGCGGCCCTAAGAACAAAACCACGAAGCAAAAAAAGCAAAAATGTACTCAAAAATGGTTTACATTAGAAGCAAGAAGGTAAAGGGAGAGAATTATCTATATCTAGTCAAGAGTGAGTGGGATTCAAAGCAAAGCACCTCACGACAAAAAATTGTAAAGTATCTGGGAAATGCATCTACAGTAACAACTAACGATATTCCTGAAAATTATAGAAATGATCCAAAAATTGTTTCATTTTTGACATCAAAAACTGGCGAAGGAATCAAGAAAAAAGAAAAATTAATTGTGAAATTTCGAAAAGAGCTTTACAACCATCTTAGCAATGGAGACTTTCAAGCATCTCTTAATTTATACAAAATATACCAAAAAAATATGGGAACAACTGATTTTTTTGATTGTATTTTAACTCCTGTAATGTATCAAGTTGGAGACCTTTGGGAAAAAAACAAAATTAGTATTTCAACTGAACATGTTTGTAGTAACATAGCACATAGCATTGTAAATGTAATAATGGAAAAAAACTCTGTACCAAGAACAAAACAAAAAATTCTCATTTGTACACCTAATGGTGAACAACATCATTTAGGATGCCAAATTTTAGAATCATATCTATCATGTAAAGGATACAATGTTTCGAATTTATCCCCATCTGCTCCATCTGAATCAATATTAGAATCAATTAAAAAAATAAAACCTGATGCAGTTTTAGTATCAATTACTCTTCAAGATAACATCAAAGTTGCTCAAAGATTAGTAAAAAAAATTAGAGAACAATATGACTCACCAATCTTTATTGGTGGACAAGCACTTTTTGTAGGCAACACAGCTTTTGATGGAACCATAATAAAAGAACAATCACTAGATGAGATTTCAAAGACAATAAAAAATGAATTACGAGGATAAAAATGCCGCATGTTGTATTAAATAAAAAAATAGATCTTGACAGTCTTTCTACAAAATTTCAAGAAATATTTCAAAAAGAACCTTTTCTAATTAAAATTCAAAATATCTTTTTAGATAGAGAAAAAAGATGTGCACTGATACCTACTGTAGTTATAGACGAGAAAAATCAACAATTTTTAATTGAAATCACCTCTAGAGAAGGAAAAACCACTGTTAGATTGTATCCAGGAACTGATCCTGAAAAAACTGAAGGAGTTAAAACTGCAATGGGAATCTTGACTAAAAAAATACAAGAAATCTTTAGCGGAGTTGCAATCTCTAAAACAAATATTGAAAACTACATTCCTCGATGATTTTTGAAATAATATGAGAATTTGGGATTTATCTCCAACTAAACTTTGTAGATTACATTTACTTGGAGAACATAGAGAACTGCATGCAATTTGGTCTATACTAACTCAAGACAAGAAAGGATATTCACTACATCCAGAAACCATCAGATGGAGAGGGAAGCTTAAAGCATTGTACATGAGACACGAAGAACTTGTTAAAGAGATGAACCAAAGAGGTTACAACCATCAAAGTCCTCTTAATCAAAAATTAGCCGTAGGTCTGTCTAAACAAGACCTTTTTGTTGATTCTATACCAGATCAAATTAAAAATTTACGACAAAAACACTGTAAATGCAAGTTGTGAATCCAAAAAACGCACCGCTATAGGTTTAAGACCCCGTGGACATGAACTAAACATATGCAGCCCTGAACGGTTGCGTTAAGTCGCTCTTCCAACATATCTTACCTGTTCATTTTTAATAATCAAAATTGAAAATCATCTCATGGGTATATTAGAAAAATCACTTTAATTTTTTTATGATAAGCCAAGCAATTTGGGTAGGTATTACCGTTGGTGTATTTATTGCAGGATTGGGAATAGGATATGCATTATTGCAATCTGATAATCCCTCCGCTATGATGAATGATCCTCAGCATATGAAAAAAATGATGAATGATCCACAAACTATGGACCAATTTCATTCCATGATGATGAATGATCCAGAACATATGCAGAAAATGATGAATGATCCAAAGCATATACAAAAAATGACCGAGATGATGCGAAATAATCCTCAAACCATGAATAGTTTAATGAATTCTATGATGTCTGACCCACAAATGTGGAATCAATGGACGGGAAACATGATGAATGATCCTCAATTAATGACCCAATGGCATCAACAAATGATGCAAAATCCTCAAGTTTTCAATAATTGGATGAATACAATGATGTCAGATCCTCAGACAATGCAACAGTGGTATCACTCAATGATGAACAATCCACAATTCATGAATAAATGGATGGGCCAAATGATGAATGATCTCAATTTTCAACAACAGTATATGGGACCATGGATGATGATGAGAGATCCACAGTTTATGCAAAATCTGAGAAGCCAATATGCACAACAGACAAACCTTGAGAGTTCTGCAGTTAAAACAAACACAGTTTCCATACTTGCAGATACTTGGCAATACATGGCCACCAAGGCGTATTCGCCGTCGGTAATCAAAGTATCATCTGGCACAACAGTAACATGGAAAAATGCAGACCAAATAATTCACACAGTTACTGATCTTGGAGGCAAGTTTGATTCTGGATTTATTCAACCAGCAGAAACATGGCAATATACATTTGATTCAAATGATACCTACTATTACTTCTGCAGCATTCATCCTTGGATGAAAGGCGCTGTTATAGTGTCATAAACAATCTCTAAACAAACCTAAACCTATTTTCAGTAACAACATTTTATGCCTTAACCGCAAATTCTAATTTCTGATCATAGAACAAAAGCTGATAATCACCATACTATCTTAAATCCATACACCCTATTCAGAATTATTGGCAAATACTTCTGCTACCTTGGGAATAAGTATAGCCGCAATAGTTATTGCGTCTATTGGAATTGTTATTGCCATAACTTCAATGAATGATTCAGATGATTTTATGGAAGCCAAAGAAACCTATGTTCCTCAAACAAGAGAGGTATACTTGTTTTCTCAGGTTGACGAACACATAGACGAGGAAGCATAAGGAATTTTTCCAGATATGTTCTCGCAGGATACTATAGTTGTAAAACAAGGTGATAAAGTAAAAATTCATTTTTACAACTTGGAACCAATTGAATCTCAAGAGCATCATACTTTTACTATAAATGATCCTGCATACAAAACTCATAACGATATTAACGCAGGAGAAGATACTCTAATAGAGTTTACAGCATCAACGAGTGGAGTCTATGAATATCTCTGTACTTTTCATCAACCTACGATGAGAGGAGAATTTGTTGTTCTTCCTTCAGACGATTGAATAAAAAATTGAAAAATTCACTGGACCTCTCTTAAATTCACATATCGGACATTTTTTCTCTGATCATATGTTGTAGTATGTAGAAAATATGCATATTCTTTAAATACAGTTTTACATTATTTGTTCTAGTGAAATTAAAACCTTCATTACCAATTATCTTTGCATCAGTTATTGCATTTACACTAATTATTACAGTGGCACCTTCTGCTATGGCAGATTCTGGGGATGGCACAAAATCTTACAAGGGACATTGGGCTATTTCTATAGGGGAGCAGGTAGGTACTATACAAATTACAGAATCTTCTGATAAAGAACAACTAAAAACACAGGCAATCTCCGTTGATGAAGCAACTAAAGGATATGAAAATATTGTAAAGGCTCGTCTTGGAAAGGCAGTAAATGATTCTGGAGAATATTATCTTATATGGAAAATAGTCAGTGTTGATGATGAAAACTCTGACACTAAGACATTTACCGTATATGCATTAGATGCCGGAACAGGGAATCTTCTAACCACTATGGTCAAAGAAGGTGGCAGTTGCGGTGACAAGGACAAATCAAAAACAACTACAACCTCTGAAAAAGCATAATATTTTTTCTATTGAATAAGAATGAATTTCACTAAAGATATTTTATTTTATACAGCAGCAGCAACTACTGCAATTGCAGGAATAATTCATGTAATACTGGGAATTGATTCTAGCAATCTCAACTCCCAAATTCTTTTTCTAGTTGGAGGGGCAGCTCAGATATTTTGGGTAATCCCAATGATCAAAAAATGGGGAATACCTTGGTACCTGATTGGCATAGGTGGAACAGTTGTGTTTATTGCAATTTGGGTTATTACTAGGATGCCTGACAACCCAATAACTGGAAGAGGTGGAAGAGTTAGCGATAGTGGAATTCTAGTTGAAGTATTTCAGATAGCATTTGTTGCTATAACTATAGCAATTCTAGTGTTCCAAAAAAGAAAATTGGACACAGTAACTTAATCAATATTTTATGAAACCTAAAAATGAAATGATATTAGCGTGAACCACATCCGGTTTGAATCTAGATTTACCGTTTGATAAAGTCATATATTATATAAATTCGTTATAGATATGATGCAGATTACAATTATTTCCACAATTCTTTTTTTATTTATTGTGATTTCATCTTCTCAAATATTCGCAGAGGAGATGGGACTAGCCTATTTCCCTCCGCCTCTAAAACAAATACAAAATGGTATAGAACCATCACAAGTTACTTGTACTGAAGGACTACAGCTTGTTCTGAAATTTTCAAATGGTAAACCTGCGTGTATTAAACCAAGTTCTGTATCAAAGCTAATAGAACGTGGATGGGCAATTCATATTTTACCAGAGTATCAAAAAAATGATAACAATAATTCAGCTATCTTTTCCCTTGGAGAACTTCAAGTAGATGCTATGGATGTTAGCTATTTCCAAAATTCAAAAGGCTATCTTGCAAAACCATCCGTTGATGGAAAATATCCAGGAGTAATAATGATTCATGAGTTTTGGGGACTAAATGATAACATCAAGGAAATGGCTAAAAAACTTGCATCTCATGGTTACGTAGTTCTTGCAGTGGATCTGTATGAAGGAAAAGTTGGCACTACATCAGATGAAGCTCGTCAATTAAGGAGCTCATTTGAACAATCACAATGG